>NZ_JBVJKR010000019.1:0-174351 GCF_055585125.1 Nonomuraea sp. NPDC054003 | reverse complement strand
GCACTGGCTTTTAACACACTGTTGAGTTCTCAAGAAACGGACGCGTACACCCCGGCAAGACCCGACCAGCGGCCCCCGCCGAAGAGGCGTTCATTCGTTTCGTCTTCCGAAGTTTACCAGATCCGGACGATTTTCGCAAACCGCCTGATTCCGGGATCTTCCGGACGCCTCTTCCGAGGCAACCCTTCTAACTTACCTGAACTTTCAGCCTCTGTCCAATGACGCGCATCGGACCAGACCGGAAGCCCCGGGCCATCAGTTGGGTTGTCGGGGCGAGCTCCGCCCCACACAGAAAACTCTAGCAGCCCCTGCGGGGTCGGAAGACCTGTTCTCGGTAACGAATAGGCCTTCCCCCCGTCCGTATGGCTCAAACCCTCAGAGCGGCGAGCTGCCCTTCGAGGCGCGCGATGTCGGCCTCGGCCTGGTCGGCACGCGCCCGGACCTTTGCCACGACCTCGTCGGGCGCCTTGGCCATGAACTGCTCGTTGCCCAGCTTGGCGGCCGCCTGAGCAGCCTCCTTACGCGCGACCGCGAGGTCCTTCTCCAGACGCTTGCGCTCGGCGGCCACGTCGATGGCGCCGGCGGTGTCGATCTCCACGGTCACGCCGCCCACGGTCAGCCGGGCCGTCGCCGAGAACGTCTCGGCCGGCTCGGTGAGGCGGAGCAGCGAGCGGATCGCCGCCTCCTGCCGCTCCACGGCGCTGCCCGCCAGCCCCAACCTGGCGGCCACCTTCTGGCCGGGCTTGAGACCCTGGTCGGAGCGGAACCTGCGGACCTCCGTGACGACCTCCTGGAGGGCGGCGACCTCCGCCTCCGCCCGCGGATCGGCGTAGCGGGGGTCGGCCTGGGGCCAAGGGGCGACGACGATGGACTCGGCGCCGGTCAAGGCCCGCCACAGCTCCTCGGAGACGAACGGCACCAGCGGATGGAGCAGCCGCAGCAGCGCGTCGAGCACCTGGCCGAGCACCAGCCGGGTGTGGTCGAGGCCCTCACCGAGCTGGATCTTGGCCAGCTCCAGGTACCAGTCGCAGACCTCGTCCCAGGCGAAGTGGTAGAGCAGCTCGGAGGCCTTGGCGAACTCGTAGTCCTCCAGGGCGGCGTCGGCCGCCGTGATGACGCTCTGCAGCCGGGAGAGGATCCACCGGTCCGCCGCGGTGAGCTCGGCGTCGTCGAGCGGGCCCACGGCAGCGCCGTTCATCAGCGCGAAGCGGGTCGCGTTCCAGATCTTGTTGCAGAAGTTGCGCGAGCCGGCCGCCCATTCCTCGCTGATCGCCACGTCGGCGCCGGGGTTGGCGCCGCGCAGGAGCGTGAAGCGGGTGGCGTCGGCGCCGAAGCGCTCGATCCAGTCGAGCGGGTCGACGACATTGCCGAACGACTTCGACATCTTCTTGCCGTACTGGTCGCGGACCATGCCGTGCAGGGCGACGACGCGGAACGGCGGCTCGCCGTCCATCGCGTACAGGCCGAACATCATCATCCGGGCGACCCAGAAGAACAGGATGTCGTAGCCCGTCACCAGGACGGAGGTCGGGTAGAAGCGCTCCAGCTCGGGGGTGCGCTCGGGCCAGCCCAGGGTGGAGAACGGCCACAGCCCGGAGGAGAACCAGGTGTCGAGGACGTCAGGATCCTGGATGTAGCCCTCGGGCGGCGTCTCGTCGGGGCCGACGCAGACGACCTCGCCGTTGGGGCCGTACCAGACCGGGATGCGGTGGCCCCACCAGAGCTGGCGGGAGATGCACCAGTCGTGCATGTCGTCGACCCAGTCGAAGTAGCGCTTGGCCATCTCCGGCGGGTGGATGCTGGTGCGGCCGTCACGCACCGCGTCGCCGGCCTCCTTGGCCAGCGGGCCCACGTTGACGAACCACTGCAGCGACAGCCTCGGCTCGACGACGGTCTTGCAGCGCGAGCAGTGGCCGACCGAGTGGACGTACGGGCGCTTCTCCTCGACGATGCGGCCCTCGGCGCGCAGCGCGGCGACCACGGCCGGGCGCGCCTCGAACCGGTCGAGGCCCTGGAACGGGCCGTGGGCGGTGATGACGCCGCGCTCGTCCATGACGGTCATGGACGGCAGCGAGTGGCGGCGGCCGATCTCGAAGTCGTTGGGGTCGTGGGCGGGGGTCACCTTGACCGCGCCGGTGCCGAACTCGGGGTCGACGTGCTCGTCGGCCACGACGGGGATGCGGCGGCCGGTCAGCGGCAGCTCGACGGTCGTGCCGACGAGGTGCGCGTAGCGCTCGTCGGACGGGTGGACGGCCACGGCGGTGTCGCCGAGCATCGTCTCGGCCCGGGTGGTGGCCACCACGATCTCATCGGAGTAGCGGATCGAGACCAGCTCGCCGTCGTCCTCGCTGTGCTCCACCTCGATGTCGGACAGCGCCGTCAGGCAGCGCGGGCACCAGTTGATGATGCGCTCGGCGCGGTAGACCAGCCCGTCGTCGTACAGCTTCTTGAACATGGTGAGGACGGCCCGCGACAGGCCCTCGTCCATGGTGAAGCGCTCGCGCGACCAGTCGACGCCGTCGCCGAGCTTGCGCATCTGGCCGAGGATCTTGCCGCCGGACTCTTCCTTCCACTCCCAGACCCGCTCGACGAACGCCTCGCGGCCCAGGTCGTGGCGGGACATGCCCTGCTTGGCGAGCTCACGCTCGACGACGTTCTGGGTGGCGATGCCGGCGTGGTCCATGCCGGGCAGCCAGAGCGTCTCGTGGCCGCGCATCCGGGCGCGGCGGGTCAGCGCGTCCTGGACCGAGTGGTCGAGCGCGTGGCCGATGTGGAGTGAGCCGGTGACGTTGGGCGGCGGCAGGACGATGCTGTAAGGCGTGCGCGAGCTGCCCGGGTCGGCGTGGAAGTAGCCTTCGGTTACCCACCGCTCGTAGCTGCGGGTCTCGACGTCGGCCGGGGTGTACTGGGTGGGCAGCTCTGGCGTTGTCACGGTGACCAATTCTAGGGAGACGGGAAAGGGAAACGCCCCATGGAGGGTGTCCACGGGGCGCTGGCCTTGCCTGGGAGGCTCAGGCCGACTTCTCTCGTGGAGTGCGTTGCTGCTTGGCGGCGAGCTGGTCGCGGGGTACGAGGGTCGGGATCGCGTGTTCGAGCACGGACTCGCGGGTGATGACGACCCGGGCGACGTCCTGCCTGGAAGGCACCTCGTACATGACGGACTGGAGCACCTCCTCCAGGATCGCGCGCAGCCCGCGGGCGCCGGTGCCGCGCAGGATGGCCTGGTCGGCGATGGCCTCCAGGGCGCCGTCGGTGAATTCCAGCTCCACCCCGTCGAGTTCGAGCAGCTTGCGGTACTGCTTGACCAGCGCGTTGCGCGGCTCGGTGAGGATCTGGATGAGGGCCTCGCGGTCGAGGTTGTGGACCGAGGTGATGACCGGCAGGCGCCCGACGAACTCGGGGATCATGCCGAACTTCAGCAGGTCCTCGGGCATCACGTCGGCGAAGATGTCGGCCGTGTCGGCCTCTTCCTTCGACCGGATGATGGCGTTGAAGCCGATGCCCTTCTGACCGACCCGCGACTCGATGATCTTTTCGAGGCCGGCGAACGCGCCACCGCAGATGAACAGCACGTTGGTGGTGTCGATCTGGATGAACTCCTGGTGCGGGTGCTTGCGGCCGCCCTGCGGCGGCACCGAGGCCGTCGTGCCTTCGAGGATCTTCAGCAGCGCCTGCTGCACGCCCTCGCCGGAGACGTCACGCGTTATCGACGGGTTTTCGCTCTTACGGGCGATCTTGTCGACCTCGTCGATGTAGATGATGCCGGTCTCGGCCTTCTTGACGTCGTAGTCAGCGGCCTGGATGAGCTTCAGAAGGATGTTCTCGACATCCTCGCCGACGTAGCCGGCCTCGGTGAGGGCCGTCGCGTCAGCGATGGCGAAGGGCACGTTGAGCATCTTCGCCAGGGTCTGCGCGAGCAGCGTCTTGCCCGAGCCTGTCGGTCCGAGCAGCAAGATGTTGCTCTTGGCCAGCTCAAGGCCGTCGTCTCTGCCCCGGTCGCCGGACTGCACCCGCTTGTAGTGGTTGTAGACCGCCACCGAGAGCGCCTTCTTCGCCTTGTCCTGACCGATGACGTAGGCGTCGAGGAACTCGTAGATCTCCCTCGGCTTGGGCAGGTTGTCCCACTTGAGCTCGGAGGACTCGGAGAGCTCCTCCTCGATGATCTCGTTGCAGAGATCGATGCACTCATCGCAGATGTAGACGCCTGGACCGGCGATGAGCTTCTTGACTTGCTTCTGGCTCTTTCCACAGAACGAGCACTTCAGCAGGTCTCCCCCGTCGCCGATGCGTGCCACCCCAGATACTCCTTTGCGTGGGACCGCCCTGCTCTCCGCGATCCGTATCCTCCGGACCCGGTCCGAACCGCTCAGGTTTCGACGTTACCGTCTTCTGGGCCCTCAGTGAGCCCCCTAGCGGCGAGTCGCACCGGAACGTGCCCTCTTGGGCAGCGCTCCGGTGCCTCACGTCTCGTCTAGGAAGCTACGGGCTGAGCTCGCTTCTTCCTTGACGGGATTATGTCATCGATCAGACCATACGCCTTCGCCTCATCGGCGTTGAGAATTTTGTCGCGTTCGATGTCCTTTCGGACCTCGGCGGCGGACCGTCCGGCATGCCGCGCCACGATCTCCTCGAGGAGCGAGCGCATGCGGAGGATCTCCCTGGCCTGGATCTCGATGTCGCTGCCCTGGCCGCCGCCCTCGGTGGACGGCTGGTGGATCAGCATCCGGGCGTTGGGCAGCGCGAACCGCTTGCCCGGCGTGCCGCCGGCCAGCAGCACAGCCGCGGCGGAGGCGGCCTGGCCGAGGCAGACGGTCTGGATTTCCGGCCGGACGAACTGCATCGTGTCGTAGATCGCCGTCATGGCGGTGAAGGACCCGCCGGGCGAGTTGATGTAGATGCTGATGTCACGGTCGGGATCGAGCGACTCCAGCGTCAGCAGCTGGGCCATGACGTCGTTGGCCGACGCGTCGTCGATCTGCACTCCGAGGAAGATGATGCGGTCCTCGAAGAGCTTGTTGTACGGGTTCATCTCCTTCACGCCGTAGGACGTGCGTTCGACGAAGGAGGGGAGAACGTAACGGCTCTGGATGTTCACTTGCTCCCCCTAGGAGACGGGGCCCTGCGAGGGCACCTGCCGAGCGCTGCGCACGACGTGGTCGATGAAGCCGTAGTCCTTGGCCTCGTCGGCCGTGAACCAGCGGTCGCGATCGGAGTCGCGCTCGATGACCTCGAGCGGCTGCCCGGTGTGGGCGGCGATCCGCTCGGCCAGCATCTTCTTCACGTAGAGCATCTGCTCGGCCTGGATGGCGATGTCGGCGGCCGTGCCGCCGATGCCGCCGGACGGCTGGTGCATCATGACCCGCGCGTGCGGCAGCGAGTAGCGCTTGCCCCTGGCGCCCGCCGACAGCAGGAACTGCCCCATCGAGGCGGCCATGCCCATGACGACCGTGGAGACGTCGTTGGGCACGTATTCCATCATGTCGTAGATCGCCATGCCGGCGCTGACCGAGCCGCCCGGCGAGTTGATGTAGAGAGTGATGTCGCGCTCCGGATCGTCAGCGGCCAGGAGCAGCAGCTCGGCGCAGATCCGGTTGGCGATCTCGTCGTTGACCTCCTGACCGAGCACGATGATGCGCTCGCGCAGCAGGCGCTGGTAAAGCTGATCCTCAAGCCGGAAGGCCGAGCCGTTTTCACGGCCTCGCGACTCAGGCTGGAAGAAGGTCGGCGGGCTGCTCACAGCTTCACCTTCCGATGCGTCGTAATCGATGGGCTTTGCTTGTGACCCTAACGCGCGCCGCCCACAGGTCATGCCCGGTCCACGGGGTGTTCGCTGACGGCGCATGCCGCCGGGAACGCACGAAGCCTCCGGCCCGCCCGCGACATCGGGCCGGCCGGAGGCTCCGGACGGGCGTGTGCGTGGCTACGCCTCGGCCTTCTGCTCCTCGGACTCCTCAGCCGGCTCCTCGGAGGCCTCTTCGCCGTTGATCTCGGTGTAGATGGCCTTGAGGTCGACCTCGCCGCCCTCGCTGTCGACGACTTTGGCGGCATCGCCGAGCACGGCCTTGGCCTTGTCGCGGACGATCTCGACCATGGCCAGCGTCAGCTGGTCGTTGTCGGCGAGGTGCTGGGCCAGCTGGTTGGGCTGGACGCCCATCTCCATGGCGCGGCGGACCACGAAGTTGGTCAGCTCCTGCTCGGAGACGCCGAGCTCCTCAGCCTTGACGATCTTGTCGAGCACGAAGCCGACCTTGATGGCGCGGGCCGAGGCGGTCTCGAACTCGGCGAAGCGCTCCTCCTCGGTCGTCTGGTAGAGCCGGAAGTAGGCGTCGCGGCTCAGGCCGCTCTCGGCGATCTGGTGCTCGAGGTTGTGCTTGCGGGCGTCGATCTCGGCCTTGAGCGCGCTCTCGGGGATCGGGACGTCGATCTTCTCCAGGAGCGTGTCGAGCGCCTTGTCGCGGGCCTGCACCACCTGGTCGATGAGCTTGGTGCGGCGGACCTGCTCGCGGATGCTGCCCTTGAGCTCGTCGAGCGTGTCGAACTCGCTGGCGAGCTGCGCGAACTCGTCGTCGAGCTCCGGAAGCACCTTCTCCTTGACCGACTTGACGTTGATGATGACGTCGGCCTCCTGGCCGGCGTTCTCACCGCCGACGAGCTCGGTGCGGAAGCTCTTCTCCTCGTCGGCGGACATGCCCACGAGGGCGTCGTCGAGGCCCTGGAGCACGGAACCGGCGCCCACCTCGTAGGAGACCTCGCTGGCCTGCTGCTCCTCGATGTTCTCGCCGTCGATCTCGGCCCGCAGGTCCATGACGACGTAGTCGCCGACGGCGGCCGGGCGCTCGACGCCGGTCAGCGTGGCGAAACGCTGGCGGAGCGCGTCGAGCTGCTCGTCGACGTCGGAGTCGGCGACCTCGGCGGAGTCGACGGTGATCTCGACGCCCTGGTAGTCGGGGACGTCGAAGTTGGGACGGATGTCGACCTCGGCGGTGAACTCGATCTGCTCACCGTCCTCGATCTTCGTGACCTCGATGTCCGGCTGGCTGACCGGGAACACGTCGACCTCGTCGACGGCCTGGCCGTAGAGCTTGGGCACCGCTTCGTTGAGGGTCTCCTCCAGGACGACCGCCCGGCCGAAGCGCTGCTCGATGATGCGCGCCGGGACCTTGCCAGGGCGGAACCCGGGGACCCGCACCTGCTGCGCGACCTTCTTGTACGCCGCATCCATGCTCGGGCGCAGCTCGTCGAACGGCACCTCGACAGTGAGCTTCACCCGGGTCGGGCTGAGCTCCTCGACAGCGGTCTTCACGGGGTGGTCTCCTTGATCAAGCTTCGAGTGTTCGCAGGCGCGTCCATTCGGTACGGCTCGCGCGCCGCGCCCACGTAATCGGTGCTGGGCATGCTCCGCAACGGCGGCATCCAAGCGCCACGGTCAGTCTAGGGCAGACCCAGCAGCTCTCAGAACTCATCCGCGATGGCGCGCAGCAGCTCCACAGTCTCGTCAGGCGTGGTGCTGACGGCGCACAACCGTTCCATGACCTCGGTGTAACGATCGACGTCCTCACGCTTGTCCAGGTAGAGGGCGCCGGCGAGCTGCTCGACGTAGATGACGTCGGGCAGGTCGTTGTCCGGGAAGCGCAAGATGGCGAACGCGCCGCCCTCCGCGCTGTGACCGCCGAAGCTGAACGGCATGACCTGAATCGTGATGCTCGGCTGGCGCATCAGATCGATCAGATGCTCGATCTGGGCGCGCATGACCTCGGCGCCGCCGATGGGCCGGCGCAGCGCGGCCTCGTCGATGACCGCCCAGAACACCGGGCCGTCGGGCTTGTCGAACAGCCGCTGACGTTCCAGCCGGAGGTCGACGCGCCGGGAGATCTCGTCGGGGCTGAGCCCGGCGGAACCGGCGGTGACGACCGCGCGCGCGTACTCCTTGGTCTGGAGGAGGCCGGGGACGAACTGGACCTCGTACGTCCTGATCCGGGCGGCCGCCTCTTCGAGGCCGACGTACGCCTGGAACCAGGTGGGGAGGATGTCGTTGAAGCGGTGCCACCAGCCCGGCTCGTTGGCCGTGGCCACCAGGTCGAGCACGGCGCCGCGCGCCTGGTCGTCGGTCACCCCGTACAGCGTCAGCAGGTCGGCGACGTCACGCTCCTTGAAGCCGACCCGGCCGAGCTCCATGCGGCTGATCTTGGATTCGGAGCCTCTGATGAGGTGCCCCGCCTCCTCGCGGGTGACGCCCTTGCTCTCCCTGAGCTTGCGGAGTTGGGAGCCCAGAAGGATGCGCAGCGCCGTAGGGCCGGAACCCGGCTGGTTCTGCGTCACTTTGCCTCCTATCAAGGTCCGCACCACACAGTGACACCACATCGCCGGGTATGACAAGGTCTCAGCTCGGTGTCCGATTCGGATATGTTCCGGTACATCGACCATGCTGCTGCACCTTGCGAATGCACGTGCATTCGGGTCTTGCAGCGACGCCCGGTCGTGACCCATGATGGCTTAGTGCATTTTGGGCCAAACATGCACTAAGCCGATGGCAACTGGGAGGTAACGGCGGGATGGTGGAGGATCCTCTGGCCACTGCCGACTGCCTCCAGATCACCCGTGAGGTGGGGTTCGACCAGTTGCTCACGTCGGCCAAGCCGTACACCACCGCGTGCCCCCTCCCGTTCCAGGCCGACTCGGTCAAGACGGCAAGAGACGTCACCCGCTCCACCCTCGCCCGCTGGGGCCTGTCCGAGCTGGGCGACGACGCCGCCCTGGTGGTCTCCGAGCTTGTCACGAACGCCGTCAGGTACGGCATGTACGCGCACGGCAGCAACGAGATCACCCTGCTGCTGATGAGGGTGGCGCCGCACGTGCTGCTGGCGGTCGCCGACCCCAGCGACGACGTGCCGCGGCGCAAGGAGCCCGACTTCATCTCGGAGAACGGCCGCGGGCTCTACATCGTGGAGACGTACAGCCAGTGCTGGGGCTGGGACCCGCTGAGGCGCGGCGGCAAGGCCGTCTGGGCGCTCTTCCACGCCGGCCCCTGACAGACCGGCCCTAGGAGCCGCGGCGGTCCAGGAAGAACCACGCGCCCAGGCAGAGCAGCGCCATCACGCAGAGGAACGCCACCAGCCCTCGCCCTTCCACGACGAAGGCGGTCACCACGAACACCGCGGCCGCGCCGGCGGCCAAGGAGGAAGTGCGTATCACAGGGGCATTGTGCCGCACCGGGCGAACCATGCGACTCCGGACCGGCCTCTCAGGCCACGGCGGACGAGCACACCACCCGACCTCCTACGACCCGGGCCAGGCGTCCCGGCACAGGGTCGTCCGAGAACCTGTGACGGCCGGCTCCGCCGGTCGCTCCCGGTCTCAGGAAGCGGCTTTCAGGCTGGTCGGGGCGACAGGATTTGAACCTGCGACTTCTTGCTCCCAAAGCAAGCGCGCTGCCAAGCTGCGCCACGCCCCGTGGCGCCGGGGTACGCACGCGCTCCGGGACTCCGGTACGCTTACGCCCTGACGACCGGATGCAGTCTAGACCAGACTTCGACCGGTTCGCGCGGACGTAGCTCAATGGTAGAGCCCTAGTCTTCCAAACTAGCTACGCGGGTTCGATTCCCGTCGTCCGCTCCGCATGCGAAGGCCCAGGCCAGGGAGACGATCCCGCCGCCTGGGCCTTGCTGTTGTCTGATGGAACCCCGGGTCGCCTATGATCAGCACGACGGCAGGAGGCCCCGTGATCTTCCATCCGTACGCGCTCTGCGCCCTCGTCATCATGCTCGGCGGAGTCGCCCTGTTCGTCGTGATGAGCATCCATCTCTGGAAGCTGTTCTGCGGAAGCGCCCCCGGCGGGGACACTCGGCTCTCGGACGATCGCGAAGACTCCGGGTAGTCAGTGGCCGGGGTGAAGCCAGTGCGATCTATCACAAGGCACTCGGTGAGGCCCGCCGTCCTGGAGCGGGCGGCTCGTAGGCTCGGGTGATGGGTGTACGACCGATCTCGGCCGAGGGGCTGGCCGAGGAGCTCGCCGACAGGGTCGCGGGGTGGCCGCGCGAGGCGTGGGTGCGGGTGGTGGTCGACGGGGCGCCGGCGGCCGGGCCGGGCGAGCTGGCCGATCGGCTCGCGGGGCCGTTGCGGGTGCGCGGGCGGGAGGTGCTGCGGGTGTCCGCGGACGACTTCCTGCGGCCCGCGTCGCTGCGGCTGGAGTTCGGGCGCACGGATCCGGACGTGTTCTACGACGAGTGGCTCGACACCGGGGCGCTGCTGCGCGAGGTGCTGGAGCCGCTGGGGCCGGGGCGCTCGGGGAGGGTGCTGCCCGCGCTGTGGGACAGCGGGGCCGACCGCGCCTACCGCGTGCCGTACCGGACGCTGCCGCCCGGCGGGGTGCTGCTGCTCGACGGCACGCTGCTGCTGGGCCGGGGGCTGCCGGTCGAGCTGGCCGTGCACGTGTGGCTGTCCAGGGGCGCGCTGGAGCGCCGCACGCCCGCGGAGGAGCGGTGGCGGTTGCCGGCGTACGAGCGGTACGAGCGCGAGGTGCGGCCGCAGGAGGCCGCGGATGTGGTGGTACGGGCGGACCATCCGGATCGGCTGGCGATCCGGGCCGTGAACGGGTAGGTGACGGTTATGGCTGATTATGGACGTCCGCTGGAGTTCGGCTACTTCCTGGTGCCCTATGCCGATGATCCGCTGGTCGAGTACGCGCGGCTGGCCGACGGACTGGGGCTGGACCTGATCGGTGTGCAGGATCACCCGTACCAGCGGCGCTACGTGGAGACCTGGACGCTGCTGAGCGTGATCGCCACGGCCACCGAGCGGGTGCGGGTGTTCCCTGACGTGGCCAGCCTGCCGATGCGGCAGCCGGCCGTGCTCGCCAAGGCGGCGGCCAGCCTCGACCTGCTCAGCGGCGGCCGGGTGGAGCTGGGGCTGGGCGCCGGGGCGTTCTGGGACGCGATCGAGGCGTACGGAGGAGCGCGGCGCACGCCCGGGCAGGCGATCGGCGCGCTGGAGGAGGCCGTCGCGGTCGTCAGGGCGATCTGGAGCGGCGAGCGCAACCGGCGGTTCGACGGCGAGCACTACCGGCTCAGCGGCGCCCAGGCGGGGCCTGAGCCCGCGCACCCGATGGAGATCTGGCTCGGCGTCGGCGGGCCGCGGGCGCTCGCGCTCACCGGCAGGGCAGCCGACGGGTGGCTGCCGTCCTCGTCGTGGGCGCCGCCGGAGCGGCTGCCCGAGCTGCAGGAGCGCATCGACGAGGCCGCGGAGAAGGCGGATCGCCGGCCGCGGGACGTGCGCAGGCTCTACAACGTCAACGGCACCATCACCGGAGGCCCGAGCGAGGGCTTCCTCAAGGGCCCGGCCGGGCAGTGGGTGGACGAGCTGACCGACCTGGCGGTGGCCTACGGGATGGACACGTTCATCCTGTGGCCGGAGGGCGACCAGCGGGAGCAGCTGACCAGGTTCGCCGAGGAGGTCGTGCCGGAGGTGCGCCGCCAGGTCGACGCGGAGCGACGCGCCTGACGGGACTGGATCGTGACCGGCGGCGGGAGCAGACTGGGACGATGATCCCCAGCAACTGGTACAACATCGTTCCCGATCTGCCCGTCCCGCCTCCCCCGCCGCTGCACCCGGCGACCAGGCAGCCGATCGGTCCCGATGACCTGGCGCCGCTGTTCCCGATGGAGCTCATCCGTCAGGAGGTCGGCCAGGAGCGGTACGTGCCCATTCCCCAGGAAGTGCTCGACGTCTACCGGCTGTGGCGGCCGACCCCGCTGATGCGGGCCCGCAACCTGGAGAAGTCGCTGGGCACGCCGGCGCGCATCTACTACAAGTACGAGGGCGTCTCCCCGGCCGGCTCGCACAAGCCGAACACGGCCGTCCCGCAGGCGTTCTACAACGCCCAGGAGGGCGTGCGCAGGCTCACCACCGAGACGGGCGCCGGGCAGTGGGGCAGCTCGCTGGCCTTCGCCTGCGCCCAGTTCGGCCTCGACTGCGAGATCTGGATGGTGCGCGCCTCCTACGACCAGAAGCCGTACCGTTCGGCGCTGATGCGCGTGTACGGGGCGAGCGTGCACGCCAGCCCGTCGCCCGTGACGCAGGCCGGCAGCAAGGTGCTGGCCGAGTACCCCGGCTCCCCCGGCAGCCTGGGCATCGCGATCAGCGAGGCGGTCGAGGTCGCCGCGTCGGCCGACGACACCCGGTACGCGCTCGGGTCGGTGCTCAACCACGTGCTCATGCACCAGACGGTGATCGGCGAGGAGGCGCTGGGGCAGCTGGAGGAGATGCCGGACGTCATCGTCGGCTGCACCGGCGGCGGGTCGAACTTCGGCGGCCTGGTCTTCCCGTTCCTGCGCGAGAAGCTGGCCGGGAAGATCGACCCGGTCATCCGGGCCGTCGAGCCGGAGGCGTGCCCGTCGTTCACGCGCGGCCGCTACGCCTACGACTTCGGCGACACGGCGGGCCTGACCCCGCTGATGAAGATGCACACGCTGGGCCACGACTTCGTGCCCGACCCCATCCACGCGGGCGGGCTGCGCTACCACGGCATGTCGCCGCTGCTGTCGCACATGTACGAGCTGGGGATGTTCGAGGCGGTCACCCGCTCGCAGAGGGAGTGTTTCGAGGCGGGGGTGCGCTTCGCCAGGACGGAGGGCATCCTGCCCGCGCCGGAGCCGACGCACGCGCTGGCCGAGACCATCGCGGAGGCGCTGCGCTGCAAGGAGAGCGGGGAGGAGAAGGTGATCCTGACCGCGCTGTGCGGGCACGGCCACTTCGACCTGGCCGCCTACGAGCGCTACCTGTCGGGCGAGATGGAGGACTTCGCGCTGCCGCAGGAGCGCATCGACGAGGCGCTGAGCGGGCTGCCGGCGTGAACGAGGACCCGCCGCCCGCCGGGCGGGCGGCGGTGTCCGTCAGCGCGCGGTGGGGCGCTTGCCGTGGTTGGCCTTCTTCTTCTTGCGTGCCTTGCCTTTGCGTGCGCGCCTGGCCATATGGTCACCTCCCGGTGGTCGGGGTACGGGATCCGACCCAACGTCCCTCTTCACCGGCTTCCCGGCAAGGCCTGGGGTTACCTAACATTCCCCAACATATTCGTGTCATAATTTGGTGGAATCTGTTGGAAGGAGCGGGGGCGTGCTCGCACAGCAGCGCCAGCAGGCGATCCTCGAACGCGTGCGCAGCAAGGGCGGTGTCCGGGTGGCCGACCTCGTGCGCGAGCTCGGCGTCTCCGACATGACCATCCGCCGGGACCTGGAGGTGCTCGCCGACCGGGGGCTGCTGGAGAAGGTCCACGGCGGCGCCACCGCGGTCGGCCCCGGCTCCACCGAGGAGCCCGGCTTCACCGCCAAGTCGGCCAGGCAGCAGCAGGAGAAGGAGGCCATCGCGCGCCGCGCGGCCCAGCTCGTGCGCCCCGGCACCGCGGTCGCCCTGTCCGCCGGCACCACCACCTGGGCGCTGGCCCACCATCTGATCGGCGTGCCCGAGCTCACCGTGATCACCAACTCGATCCCGGTGGCCGACGTCTTCCACCGCAACGCCCGCGCCGACCGCACGGTCGTGCTCACCGGCGGCGTGCGCACCCCCTCCGACGCGCTCGTCGGCCCGGTCGCGGTGGCCGCGATCCGCCGCCTGCACGTCGACACGCTCTTCCTCGGGGTGCACGGGATGAGCCTGCGCGCCGGGTTCACCACTCCCAACCTGCTGGAGTCCGAGACCGACCGTGAGCTGGTCAGCGCCGCGCACCGGCTCGTGGTGCCGGCCGACCACACCAAGTGGAACACGGTCGGCATCAGCACCATCGCCGAGCTGACGGAGGCCGACGTGGTCATCAGCGACGCGGGGCTGCCCGAGGAGGCACGCAGGGAGCTGGCCGACAGGGCCGGAGAGTTGATCATCGCAGAGGGGGCGGCGTGAAGCGCACCATCACCGAGCTGGCCGACGGCCGGGAGCTCATCTACTTCGACCGGAGCGACGGCGCCGACCGCAGCGCGATCGACCGGCGGCCGCTGGACCCGCGGCCGGTGGCGTCGGAGCTGCGCTACGACCCGCTGACCGAGGAGTGGATCGCGATGGCGGGCCACCGGCAGACCCGGACGTTCCTGCCGCCGCCCGACGAGTGCCCGCTGTGCCCGTCGTCCGACACGCGGGCGTCGGAGATCCCGGCGTACGACTACGACGTGGTCGTGTTCGAGAACCGCTTCCCCTCCTTCTCCGGCAATCTCGGGACTTATCAGGATGTCGGGGGGCTGAGCGAGGTCCGGCCGGGCATGGGGCGGTGCGAGGTTGTGTGCTTCACCTCGACGCACGACTCGTCCTTCTCCCAGCTCTCCGACGACCGGGTGGAGCTGGTCATGGAGGCCTGGGCCGACCGTACGGCCGAGCTGTCCGCGCTGGAGGGCGTCGAGCAGGTCTTCTGCTTCGAGAACCGGGGCGAGGAGATCGGCATCACGCTCTTCCACCCGCACGGGCAGATCTACGCGTACCCGTACGTGACGCCGCGCACCAAGCTGCAGCTCGGGGCGGCCCGGCGGTACGCGGAGCGGCGACAGGGCCGCAACCTGTACGCGGACGTGCTGGCCGCCGAGCGGGTGGCCGGGGTCCGGGTGGTGGCGGCCAACGAGCTGTGGACGGCGTTCGTGCCGGCGGCCGCGCGCTGGCCGTTCGAGGTGCACCTCTACCCGCACCGGCAGGTGCCCGACCTGGCGGCGCTGTCGGAGGCCGAGCGGTCCGCGTTCGCCCCGCTCTACACCTCGGTGCTGCGCGCGCTGGACGGGCTGTTCGGGGTGCCGATGCCGTACATCTCGGCCTGGCACCAGGCGCCGGTCCGGCAGGACCGCGAGCTGGGCTACCTGCACCTGGAGCTGTTCTCCATCAGGCGGGCCCCGGGCAAGCTGAAGTATCTGGCAGGATCCGAGTCGGCCATGGGCGCGTTCGTCAACGACGTGCTCCCCGAAGAAGCCGCACGCATGCTTCGATCACAGGTAGATCACTAAGAGATTTCCGTTTGACTCGCATTACTTGTGATCTACCACTACTATCCCTTCCAGCACGACCGTAAAGCGCCGTGTGAACATGCCTAATCCTGGGCGAGTTGCCCAGGAGCCGGGGACCCAATCGCACTTGGGGTGAATCCACTTCGGTGGTAGGGAGCGCTCCCGTACCCGAACCCGTCAGCTAACCCGGCCGGCAGAGGGAGAGGACCCATCACGTGGCGGCAGCGTCCCCCGCGCATCTTGCCATCGGTTTCGTCACCGCCGCGGCGGTGCTTTTCACCCCGGCCCTTACCACGTCCGCGGCGGCGGACCCCAAGCCCGGCGAGCAGCAGCTCCGCAGGGAGCTGAAGCAGCTCAACGCCAAGGTCGACAAGCTGATCGAGCGCTACAACCTCAAGCGCGTCGAGCTGGCCGAGGCCCGCAAGGCGGCGGAGGAGGCCGACAAACGGCTGGCCACCGCCGAGCAGACCCTGAGCTCCGCCGAGGACCGGGTCGCCGAGCTGGCCCTGCTGCAATACCAGAGCGGTGGCATGCAGCTGCCGAGCCTGATCCAGTTGCCCGACGGCCGCAACGCCGCCCTGCTGGCGCAGCTCACGGCCGAGCAGCAGGCGCTGGTCGACAAGGTGGCCGAGGCCCGCGACGAGACGAAGAAGGCGGCCGACGAGGCCACGGCGCTGACCAAGGAGATCGAGTCCGACGCCGCCGAGGTGGCCGGCCAGCGCGAAGAGGCCGAGGGCGTCATCAAGGACATCGAGAAGAAGCTGGAAGATCTGGTGCCGATCGCCACCGGCCGCCGTTCCGACGGCACCTGGGCGCCGCAGCTCCCGTCGGGCGCCGACAACATCACGCCCCGCACCCGGCTGATGAAGACCGAGATCGCGAAGAACTTCGCCCTGCCGTTCAGCGTGGGCTGCTTCCGCTCCGGGTCGAGCGGCGAGCATCCGCTGGGCCGGGCCTGCGACTTCATGATGAGCACCGGCGGCTCGATGCCGTCAGGGACCAACACGGCCCTCGGCGACCGCATCGCCGAATGGGCCGTGCAGAACCGCGGCAAGCTGGGCGTGAAGTACGTGATCTGGAAGCAGCGGATCAACCACGGCTCGGGCTGGAGCGGCATGTCCGACCGGGGCAGCATCACCGAGAACCACTTCGACCACGTGCACATCTCGATGCACTGAGAAGGGGGTCTCCAGCGTCATCGCGGGACGAGCAGCCCTCGGTTGAACGCCTCGGTGACGGCGGCGGCGCGGTCCCCCACGCCCAGCTTGGCGTAGATGTTCAGGAGGTGACTCTTGACCGTGGCCTCGGTGATGAACAGCCGGGCGGCCGCCTCACGGTTGGTGTTCCCGGCCGCCACGAGTTCGAGGACCTCGAGCTCACGACGGCTGAGCAGCTGCGGCGCGGGGGTCCTGACCCGGTTCATCAGCCGTGCCGCCACCGAGGGGGACAGCACGCTCTCTCCCTTGGCGGCGGCCCGCGCGCCTCGCAGCAACTCCTCCCGGGGGGAGTCCTTGAGCAGGTAGCCGGTCGCACCCGCCTCGATCGCCGGGAGGACGTGGGTGTCGGTGTCGTAGGTCGTCAGGACCAGCACGCGCGCGGTGACGCCCAGCCTGGTCAGCTCGTTGATCGCGGTCAGCCCGTCCATGCCCGGCATGCGCAGGTCCATCAGGATCACGTCGGGCCGGAGCTCCTGGGCGAGCCGTACGGCCGCGGCGCCGTCCGCCGCCTCGCCCAGCACCTCGAATCCCGGCGCGGAGGCGAACATGCTGCTCAGCCCGTCCCTGACGACGGGATGGTCGTCCGCGATCAACAACCGGACCGTGGCCGCGTGATCGGTCATGCGTGGCTCCCGGCCGGCAGGGTGGGGACGCAGGCCGAGATCCCGGTGCCGGCGCCGGGCTCGGACTCGATCCGCAGCGTGCCGGACAGTCCTTCGACGCGCTGACGCATGATGGTCAGGCCGAATCCGCCGCCGCGGGGCGGCGGTGACCCGTCGTCCGTGTCGAGACCCGCGGGGTCGAAGCCCCTGCCGTCGTCACGTACGTCCAGCGCGACCTCGTGGTCCAGGTAGGACAGGGTCACGCCGACCCTGGTCGCGTGCGCGTGCTTGGCCACGTTGGCCAGTGCCTCCTGGGCCGTGCGCAGCAGCGCGAACTCGGCCTCCGGTGTCATCGGCAGCGCCGTGCCGGTCGTCGTGACGTGAACGGCGAGCCCGTGCAGCCTCGACCACCGGCCGGCGACGTCGGCGAGGGCGTCGCTCAGGCGCGCGGTCCGCAGCGGCTCGGGCCGGAGCGCGTCGACCGAGCGCCGCGCCTCGGCCAGGCTCTCCCTCGCCAGGTTCTTGACGGCGTCGAAGGGCCGGCGCCACGGCGCCGGGACCTCGTGCATCTGCTCGGCCGCCTGGAGCTGCGCGATGATGCCGGTGAGCCCCTGCGCCAGGGTGTCATGGATCTCGCGGGCCATCCGCCGACGCTCGTCGAGCACGCCCGCCTCCCTGGCCTGGGCGAGCAGCTGGGCGTGCAGGCCGGCGTTCTCGGCGAGCGACGCCTCCAGCAGCCGGTTCGTCCGGCTCAGCTCTCCGAGGGTCTGCTCGCGCCGCTCCTCCTCCTTCTCGGCGAGCCACAGGCCCCAGGCGCAGGCGCACATCATGGCGATGTTGAAGGCGATGACGATCACGGCCAGCGTCAGGCCGAGGACGTCGGTCGTGGGGATGTTGGACGCCTGCGCCGTACCGGCCAGGACCGCCGTGGCGGCCACCCCCAGCAGCCGCCACGGCCAGCGCAGGACCGTGAAGGAGTAGATGTAGGCGGCGGGGGTGAAGAGCCCGAAGAGGGGATGACGGATCACCAGGACCGCGGTGATCACGAGCAGCCCCGCGACGAACACCCCCATGGTCCGTGGCCGGCCCCACCAGCCGGGACGCAGGGTGAACATGCCGAGCATCCACGCGGCGGCCAGGGCGCACAGGCCGAGGTCGACGAGCAAGGAGCCCGTCCAGTCCTCCACGACCAGCAGGATCGCGACGAGGAGCGCCAGCAGCGCGTAGGGCACCACGTTGACCAGAAGCAACGGCGGCTGTGGCGAAGTCTTCAAGGCTCCCTCTCCCTTGCGGGATTCTATTCCGGGCGGCTATTCCCAGCGGAACCAGCGGATCGCGACGGACGCGCACACCACCGCGTAGGCCGCCAGGGTCAGCAGCGGCACGGCGGACGGGAAGTGACCCTGGTACGCGTCCTGGAACGCCCCCATGCCCGCGCCGAGCGGGGTGTAGTGGGCGATGTCCCGCAGCAGCGGCGGCATCTGCGAGATCGGCACCCACAGTCCGGCGAAGAACATCATCGGGAAGAACAGCACCGTGCCGATCGCCGTGGCCGGGCCGCGCCCGGGCGCGAGTGCGGTGATCAACAGGCCGATCGCGAGCAGCGCGGCCGCCGCGAGCAGCCAGGCGAGGGCGAAACCGGGAAGGTGCTCCGGCAGGCCGACGCCGAAGCCGAACCCGGCCACCGCGAGGAACAGGACCATCGCGACGACCGCGATGGCGAAGTTGGCCACGAGCTGGGCGGCGAGCACGCGGGCCGGGCCGACCGGCGTGGTGCGCATGCGCCGCAGCACGCCGTTCTCCCGGTATCCCGCGAGCGTGGTCGGCAGGGAGGCCGTGGCCAGGATGGCCAGGTTGAACAGAACCAGAACAGGGACGTAAAGGTCGAAGTACGTCAGGCCGCCGCCGCCTTCCACGGGCGTCCGCAGATCGGAGACGCTGCCGAGGATGACCAGCAGGATCAGCGGGAAGCCGATGCCCCACAGGGGGCCGACCTTGTCCCGGACGCACAGCGTGCTCTCGGCCTTGATGAGCCGCCAGGTCGCGGAACCCCGCTCGGCGGTCTTCGATGCTGACATGGGCATGGGGGCCTCTCTCTGATGTGTCACCGGGGGCCGGGGCGCTTGCCGGTCAGCCGGACGAACGCGTCCTCCAGGCTCGCCTGCTCGACGCGCAGTTGATGGGCCACGATCCGGTTACGGGCCAGCACGGTGGTGACGGCGTTGAGCGCGTTGTCGTTGCCGTTGACGATGACCAGGTCTCCCCGGCGGGTGACGCCGGAGACGTCGGGCAGGCTCGTCAGCAGGCGGTCGTCCATCGGCCTGGACGGGCGGAACTGGATCCGCTGCCCGGCGCACGCCCGCTCGGTCAGACCGGCCGGGGTGTCCACCATGACGACGCGGCCGGCGTCGATCAGCGCGAGCCGGTCGCACAGCCGCTCGGCCTCCTCCATGAAGTGGGTGACCAGCACGATCGTCACCCCGCGAGAGCGCACGCCCTCGATCAGGTCCCAGGTGTCGCGCCGGGCCTGCGGGTCGAGGCCGGTGGTGAGCTCGTCGAGGATCGCCACCCTGGGGCTGCCGACGAGCGCCAGCGCGATCGAGAGCCGTTGTTTCTGGCCGCCGGACAGCTTGGCGTACCTGGTCTTCGCCTTGTCCGCCAGGCCGAGGCCGTCCAGCAGTCCGCGCCAGTCGGCGGGCTCGGGATAGAAGGAGCTGTAGAGCTCCAGGGCCTCGGCGACCTGGAGCCGCTCGGGGAGGTGGCCGGCCTGCAACTGGACGCCGAGCCGGCGGGTCAGCTCGGCGCGGTCACGGAGAGGGTCCAGCCCGAGCACCTTGATCTCACCGCGGTCCGGGGTGCGGAGGCCCTCGACGCACTCCACGGTCGTCGTCTTGCCGGCGCCGTTCGGGCCGAGGATCCCGAAGATCTCACCCTCCTGGACGGTGAGTGAGACGTCATCGACCGCGATCTTGTCGTCATAGCGTTTGTGGAGGTCGCGTACCTCGATCACTGGTGGCATGCGCGCGTCCCTTCGGTGGTTGGCGCATTCAGCCTGCTACGACCGGCACTTCCGCCGACACCGACCAGGAGACGGGACCTGGCCGCCGGACGGCGGAGGCGGCGATCCACCGATCGGTGGATCGCCGCCCGGACGTAGCCCAGTGCCCTGCGGGTCAGGACGGGAACGGCGGCGCTGTCGGCGCTGCCGGCGCGCCCGGCAACCGGGAACCCGCGGGCAGCAGTGGCTCGCACGCTTCGACCGCCGCCCCGTACTTCCCCGACAGGACGTCGACGCGCTCACCCTTGATGTCGAGGTTGACCAGCCCGTCCGAGGAGAGCGCGACCTCGGGGAAGCCGGGCAGCCCGTGAGCGCGCATGCAGGCGGTGAACTGCTCGCCGTCCCTGACGGGCTCCTCTTCCGAGCCGGCCATCCAGCCCACGCCGGCGGCCAGGACGACGGCGGCCAGGACGAACCTGCTGATCTTCGAGCCGAACATGATGTCTCCGTTTCGGTCGGCCGTGTGTGCCTCCAGGAAAGGCGGGGGCCGGTTACAGGGTCGGAACGGTGACGGTTACCCCGCTGTAACCGGCGATGGGGGCATTCTGGGGATCATGAGGGTGTTGGTGGTCGAAGACCATGAGGAGCTGGCCCTGACGGTCGCGGCGGGGCTGCGCCGCGAGGGCATGGCCGTCGACGTGGTCCTGGACGGCCGGAGCGCGCTCGACCGCACCTCGGTGACCCGTTACGACGTGATCGTGCTCGACCGGGACCTGCCCGGCCTGCACGGTGACGAGGTGTGCGGGTCGCTGGCCGGCGCCGGCTATCCGGCGCGGGTGCTGATGCTCACCGCCGCCGGGACGATCGACGACAGGGTGACGGGGCTCGGCGCGGGCGCCGACGACTACCTGCCCAAGCCGTTCGCCTTCGCCGAGCTGGTCGCCCGGATCAGGGCGCTGGCCAGGCGGTCGCACCGCGCTCTCCCGCCGGTGCTCGTCCACGGCGACCTGCGGCTCGACCCGTCCACCCGGATCGCCGTCCGCGACGGGCGCCGGCTGCCGCTGAGTCCCAAGGAGTTCGCCGTCCTGGAACTGCTGCTGACCGCCGGAGGCGCGGTGGTCTCCGCCGAGGAGTTGCTGGAGCGCGGCTGGGACGAGTTCGCCGACCCGTTCACCCACACCGTGAAGGTCACGATCAGCCGGCTGCGCCGCAAGCTCGGCGATCCGCCGCTGATCGAGACGGTCCCGCAGGCGGGATACCGCATATGAGGCGGACCGTACGGCTTCGCCTGACCCTGCTCTACGGTGGCCTGTTCGCGCTGGCCGGGGTCGTGCTGGTCGCGCTCATCTACCTGCTGGTCCAGTACTCGCCCTTCCCTGCACCGCCCGCCGCGCCCGCGCCGCCCGGCGGGTTCGACGTGTCCGTCCGGACGCCCGCGGTGGAGCGGGTGGCGGACCCGCTCCGGCTGCTGGTCAACTCCCTGATCGCGCTGGCCTTCATGACCTGCGCGGCGATGTTCCTCGGCTGGCTCATGGCCGGGCGGGTGCTGCGGCCGCTGGGCGAGATGACGGACACCGTCCGGCGCATCACGGCCGACCGGCTCGACCGGCGGCTCGCCGCCTCCGGGCCCGACGACGAGCTGAAAAGGCTGGCCGACACCTTCGACGCGCTGCTGGACCGGCTGGAGGCGGCCTTCACCGCGCAGCGGCGCTTCGTCGCCAACGCCTCCCACGAGCTGCGCACGCCGCTGACGCTGCAACGGGCCATGGCCGAGGTCGCGCTCGCCGACCCCGAGGCCCACGCCCGGGCTCTGCGGGCCGTGCTGGAACGCGTCGTCGCCGCGGGGAAGCATCAGGAACGGCTCATCGAGGCCCTGCTCGTGCTGGCCCGCAGCCAGCAAGGGCTGGACCACCGCCGCCCCCTCGACCTGGCCGCGATCACCGGACAGGCACTCGGGCGATACGAGGACGCGGAGATCCGCGTCGACTCCTCCCTCCGCCCGGCGCCCGCCTCCGGTGACCCCGCCCTGATCGAGCGCCTGGTCACGAACCTGCTGGACAACGCCGTACGCTACAACGTGCCCGATGGGTGGATCACGGTGGAGACGGCCGGGCGTTCCGGCCGCTCCGTCCTCCGGATCTCCAACAGCGGCCCGCTGATCCCGCCCGAACGGGCGCACCTGCTCACGCGGCCCTTCCAGCGCCTGGAGACCGGCAGGAAGGCCGGCGGCGACGGGTCGGGGCTCGGGTTGTCGATCGTGGCCGCCGTCGTCGAGGCCCACCGCGGCACGCTGGAGGTCCGGCCGCTGCCGGACGGCGGGCTCGACGTGACCGTCACCTTGGTGACACCCGGCCCAGCATGAGGGCCGCCGTCAGGGCAGGCGGGCGAGGAGCGACTTGGGCGCCGTCTGCCGGTAGGCGTCGGTGACGAGTTCGGCGATCTCGTCCCAGTCGACGCCCTCGACGTCCAGGTAGACGCCCAGCCAGCCGCGGTGTCCCACGTACGGCGGGCGGAAGAAGCGGGCCGGGTCGTGCGCCACCAGCTCCTCCTGGGCGCCGGGCGGGGCCGCGCACCAGAAGGCCAGCCGGTCGTCGTGGTGGTGGTCGGCGTACATGACGAACGTCTTCTTGCCGCGCACGAACCAGGTGGGCTCGCCGTGGCTGAGCCGCTCGGTGACCTCGGGCAGGGCCAGGCAGACGGCGCGCAGCCGCTCCAGGGGGTCCATGCGGGTCAGCCGGTGAGGCGCAGCGGGTTGATCAGGTCGGCGTAGACGAGCAGCCCGGCCATGACGATCATGACGATGGCCAGCGCGTACGTCAGCGGCAGCACCTTGGCGATGTCGACGTAGGACGGCTCGGGGCGGCGCAGGATGCGCGCCCAGGCGCGCTTGAGGCCCTCCCACAGCCCGCCGGCGATGTGGCCGCCGTCGAGCGGCAGCAGCGGGATCAGGTTGAACATGCCGATCGCCAGGTTGAAGCCGGCCAGCAGGTTGACGAAGACGAACAGCTTCTGCACGCCGGTCAGGTCGGAGGCGAGGATCTCGCCGCCCATGCGGCCCGCGCCGACGACGCCCACCGGGCCCTCGGGATCGCGTTCGGCTCCGGAGAACGCGGCGTCCCAGACGCCGACCATCTTCTCCGGCAGGTTGACCAGCGAGACCGCGACGCGGCCGGTCAGTTCGGCCATGTAGGGGAAGACCGCGCCGAAGCTCTGCTGCTGCATGACCTCGGTCGGCAGCACGCCGAGGAAGCCGACGTTCTTCTCGATCACGTCGGGCTCGCCGGGCTTGGGCCGGTCCTGGGCGATGAGCGTGGTCTGCAGCGTCATGGGCCGGCCGTCGCGGATGATGGCCAGCTCGGCGGGGCCGGCGCCGTGGGAGCGGATGACCCGGGTGGCGTCCTCCCACGTCTCGATCTTGTGGCCGTCGAGGGCGACGAGCTTGTCACCGGCCTTGAGCCCGGCCTGCGAGGCGGGCGTCGGCTGGTCACCGGGGCGGCACTCGGTGCGGTGCTCGCTGATCGGGATGACGCAGGTGTTGGTTTCGGGCGAGACCACCGGCGCGTAGGTGGGCACGCCGATGCCGACCAGCAGGAGGGCGTAGAGGATGAAGGCCAGCACGAAGTTCATCGCGGGGCCGCCGGACATGACGATGACCTTCTGCCACCACTTCTTGCGGTAGAAGACGCGGTTCTCGTCGCCGGGCCTGACCTCCTCCAGGGCCACCTCCCTGGCCTGCTCGATCAGGGCCTGGAACGGCCCGGTGGAGCCGCCGCGCAGCTTGCCGGGATCCTCGCCCGGCTTGGGCGGCAGCATGCCGATCATCCGGATGTAGCCGCCGAGCGGGATCCACTTGACGCCGTACTCGGTCTCGCCCTTGCGGCGGGACCACATCGTGGGCCCGAAGCCGACCATGTACTGGGTCACCTTGATGCCGAAGAGCTTGGCGGGCACCAGGTGGCCGATCTCGTGCAACCCGATGGACGCCATCAGCCCGATGAAGAAGATGGCGATCCCCAGGAGGAAGAGCCAGTCCATATACGCGCGCTCCAGACCGGACGATTCGACGTCCCAAGCGTAGTCGAACTCGACGGGCCCGGACGCTTACGTGACATACGGGGTATGCGAAGGACGGCTACGGGCGCCAGATCAGCACCAGCGCGCAGTCGTCGCTGTGGCCCGAGGCCATGGCGTTGACCAGGGCGCGCGCCCCGTCGCGGAACCCGGAGGGCAGCAGCCGCTCGGCCTCGCCGAGCAGCCGGTCGAGCCCGGCGTCGATGTCGCGCCCCGGCTGCTCGATCAGGCCGTCGGTGTAGAGCAGCAGCGCGTCGCCCTTGTGGAGGGTGCCGGTCTCGGGCTCGCAGTGGAGGTCGGGCACCACGCCGAGGACCACGCCCTTGGCGGAGGCGACCTCCCAGTTGCCGGTGCCGGCGTCGAACTTCACGACCGGCGGGTGGCCGGCGGAGGTGATGGTGTAGTCGCCGGTGGCCAGGTCGAGCCGGACGTGCACGGCGGTGACGAACCCCTCGTCGCCGCGCTGGCGGTGGAGGTAGGCGTTGCAGGCGGGCAGGAAGTCGTCGACGGAGCCGAGCAGCCCGCCGAACGTGCCCGACAGCAGCAGCGCTCTGGTGCCGGCGTCGACGCCCTTGCCCGAGACGTCGACCAGCGCGATGTCGACCCGGTCGCCGTCGCGCATGGACACCAGGAAGTCGCCGCCGAAGGAGGAGCCGCCGGCCTGCTTGAGCACGACCTTGCCGCCCCAGTCCTTGGGCAGCGGGGGCAGCTCGCCCTGGCTCTTGAGCCGGTCGCGCAGCTCCAGCAGCATGGCGTCGCCGCGCAGCCCCTGGACGCCGAGCTTGCCGCGGGTGCGGGCCATGAGCAGCGCCAGCACGGCGGTGAACCCGATCGTCACGGCGAGGCCGACGCCGACCCTGCCCGCGCCGAGCGTGACGGCGATGTAGCCCAGCGAGACGGCCACCGCGACCAGCAGCGTGACCAGGCTGCGCACCCGCAGCTGCAGGCCGCCGACCAGGGTGACGAGGATGAGCAGCGAGGGCGAGAACCACTCGGTGGACACCTGGGCCGCGAGCAGCCCGACGACGAGCGTGACCACGGTCAGCGCGACCAGCAGGTTGCGGTCCCTGGCCGCCCCGCGCCTGAGGAACCGGACGAGCTGCACCAGGAACGGCACCCGCACCAGGATCGCGCGGAGCCGTGGCGGGATCAGCGGCGCCGGTCGGGTACTCATGATGCGCTCGACTGTATCGGTCCGGCTCGCGTTTGGGCAGCCGACTTGACCAGAGCCTTGATCGTTTACCAGGGATATTCGGTGGCCCCGGCGAGGGCTCGCTCGTACCGTGGACGGATGACGTATCCGATCCGTCCGATTGCCGAGAGCGAATGGCCGGCGTTCGCCGGCGTGCTCTCCGAGGGCTTCAACTGGACGCCGCATCCGCGGCAGACCGAGCGGTGGAAGGCGCAGACGGAGTTCGACCGCACACTCGCCGTCTTCGACGGTGACACGATGGTGGCCTCCACGTCGGTGCACAGCTTCACCATGACGGTGCCGGGCGGGCGGCTTCCCGTCGCGGGCGTGACGGCCGTCGCCGTGCTCTCCTCGCATCGCCGCCGCGGCATCCTGTCGTCGCTGATGCGCAGGCAGCTCGCCGACGTGCGCGAGCGCGGGGAGCCTGTGGCGGCGCTGTACGCGTCCGAGGCGCCGATCTACGGCCGGT
The DNA here is from genome assembly GCF_055585125.1 of Nonomuraea sp. NPDC054003. Taxonomy (NCBI): domain Bacteria; kingdom Bacillati; phylum Actinomycetota; class Actinomycetes; order Streptosporangiales; family Streptosporangiaceae; genus Nonomuraea; species Nonomuraea sp. NPDC054003. The sequence goes on along the minus strand of NZ_JBVJKR010000019.1, from coordinate 148,836 downwards.
TCGGTTACGGGCGCGCGGCGGGGCAGATGTCGTTCACGATCGCCAGGCACGGCGCGGCGTTCGTCCCCGGCGCCCCGGTGGACCCGTCGCTGCGGCTGCGGGTGGTCAAGCCGGCCGAGGTCCGCGGCGAGTACGAGCGGCTGTTCGGCTCCGTCGCCGGCTCGCGGCCCGGCCTGTACGACCGGAACGCGGCGTTCTGGGACGCCATCCTGGCCGACGAGGAGTTCGACCAGAACGGCGCGGGCCCGCTGCGGTCGCTGCTGGCCGAGGACGACGACGGGGTGCGCGGTTACGCGCTGTTCCGGATCAAGAGCGGCTGGGACGGCGACGGCATGCCCGACGGCGAGGTGCGGCTGCAGGAGCTGTTCGCCGCCGATCCGGCCGCGTACGCGCTGCTGTGGCGCGGGGTGCTCGACCGTGACCTGGTGACGCGGATCGTGGCCCACGCCAGGCCGGTGGACGACCCGCTGTTCGCGCTGATGGCCAACCCCCGCCAGCTCCGCCCCAGCTGGTCGGACGAGCTGTGGGTACGCCTCGTGGAGGTCGACAGGGCGCTGGAGTCGCGCGCCTACGCGGCGCCGGTGGACCTGGTGCTGGAGGTCGCCGACGAGGTGTGCCCGTGGAACGCGGGCCGCCGGCGCCTGCGCGCCGACACCGCGGGGGCGGAGTGCAAGCGGGTGGACGAGGAGCCGGACGTCACGCTGGACGTGGCGGCGCTGGGCTCGGCCTACCTCGGCGACGGCGATCTGGGCGCGCTGCACGCGGCCGGGATGCTGGGCGAGCGGACGCCCGGCGCGGTGCGGGCGCTGGCGACGGCCATGGCCTGGCAGCCGAAGCCGTTCGCCGGTCTCGTCTTCTGACGTACAGTCGCCGTATGGCCCTGCAGAGCTTGCAGATCACCGCGATCACGGCGATGCGCGCGCGTGACGTGTCGCGCCCGTCGAAGGAACAGCAGGAGACCGCCGACCGGCGGCCCCTGCGTGACGAGACGCCCAGGCGCGAGGGCAAACGGCGGGGTTAGCCCGGGAGCGAGGGCAGCTGCCCTATGGTCTCGTAGGCCTCGACCTGGGCGATGCGGCGGCTGTGGCGCTCGCTGCCGGAGAACGCGGTGGTGAGGAAGACCTCGACGAACCTCGTCGCGTCCTCGGTGGAGTGCATGCGCGCGCCGATGGAGACGACGTTGGCGTTGTTGTGCTCGCGGGCCAGGGAGGCGGTCTCCTCGCTCCAGGCCAGCGCGGCCCGGATGCCGCGCACCTTGTTGGCGGCCATCTGCTCGCCGTTGCCGGAGCCGCCGATGACCACGCCGAGGCTGCCGGGGTCACCCGCGACGCCCTCGGCGGCGCGCAGGCAGAAGACGGGATAGTCGTCCTCGGCGTCGTAGACGAAGGGACCGCAGTCGGTCACCTCATGACCGTGGTCCTTCAGCCACGACGCCAGGTGGTTCTTCAGCTCATAGCCGGCATGGTCGGCACCGATGTAGACACGCACCTCACCAGTCTTCCACAGCGGGGCAGAGGCGGCTCCGACCGCGGCCCTGATCGCTAGAGTAAGGAACTCCTTTGGCCACTGGTCCTTACTGAGAGGGGAGCCCTCATGCGCGAGATCCGCGTGCTCGGCGATCCGGTCCTGCGCACGCCCGCCGAGCCCGTCGGGAGCTTCGACCGCGAGCTGCGCCGGCTGATCGACGAGATGTTCGAGGCGATGTACGCGGTCGGCGGGGTGGGCCTGGCGGGCCCGCAGATCGGGGTCGCGCGGCGGCTGTTCGTCTACGACATCAGCGGGCGCAAGGGCCACGTGGTCAACCCGGTGCTGACCGTCGACGACCCCGCGGAGGTCGTCGACGAGGAGGGCTGCCTGTCGGTGCCCGACCGGCGGACGAAGCTGCCGGCCTACGCGCCGGTGGCCCGCGCCGCGGGGGTGACGGTCACGGGCGTCGACCGGCTGGAGCGGCCCGTACGGATCAGCGCGCGCGGCTCGCTGGCCCGCTGCTTCCAGCACGAGACCGACCACCTCGACGGCCGGCTGTTCGTGGACCGGCTGCCGAAGAACGACGCGCGCGAGATCATGCTCCGAACCTAGGCTGGGCGCATGACTGTGCTTTCCGGAAAGGGCGCTCTGGTGACCGGGGGCTCGCGCGGCATCGGCAGAGCCGTGGTGGAGCGGCTGACGTCCGACGGGGCCGAGGTGGTCTTCAGCTACCGGCAGGACGCGGCGGCCGCCGAGCGGGTCGCCAAGGAGACGGGCGCCCTCGCCGTGCGCTGCGACCAGGGCAGCGAGGACGACCTCGCCCGGCTGCTCGCCACGGCCGAGGACCGGCTGCCGGGCGTCGACATCCTGGTCAACAACGCCGCCGAGACCGGGCCGGCGCTGATCGCCGACGTGACGCCGGAGCTGTACGAGCGGATGTTCGCGGTCAACACCCGGGCCGTCTTCCTGGCCGTCCAGTGGGCGGGCAGGGTGATGCGCGACGGCGGCCGGATCATCAACGTCTCGACGCTCAACACCGAGGTCCCCGCGCCCGCCATCGCGCTGTACGCCGCCACCAAGGCCGCCGTGGAGCAGTTCGCCAAGGTGGCGGCGCGGGAGCTGGGCGGGCGCGGCATCACGGCCAACAACGTGCTGCCGGGCGCGACCGACACCGACATGCTGCGCGCCGCCAACCCGCCGGAGGCGCTGGAGCAGGCACCGCAGTTCACCGCGCTGCGACGGCTGGGCACGCCCGGCGACGTGGCGGCCGTGGTGGCGTTCCTGGCCGGCCCCGACGGGCGATGGATCACCGGGCAGAGCATCCGGGCCACCGGCGGGATGGTGCTGTAGCGGCTAGAGCTGCAGCGCCTTGATCTCGAAGAACTCCTCCAGCCCGTACTCCCCCAGCTCGCGGCCGATGCCGGAGCGCTTGTAGCCGCCGAAGGGGGCCATCGGGTTGAAGTTGCCGCCGTTGACGGCGACCTGCCCGGTGCGCAGCCTGCGCGCCACCGCGACGGCGCGCTCCTCGGTGGCCGCCCACACCGCGCCCGCGAGCCCGTACGGGGTGCCGTTGGCGATCTCGACGGCCTGGTCCTCGGTGGTGTAGGGGATGATCGACAGCACCGGGCCGAAGATCTCCTCCTGCTCGATCACCATGCCGGGCTCGACCCCGGCGAAGACGGTCGGCTCGACGTAGTAGCCGCGCGGCAGCGGCCGGTCGGTGCCGCCGGCCACGAGCCTGGCGCCCTCCTCCTGGCCGCGGTTGATGTAGCGGACCACCCGGTCGCGCTGCGCCGCCGACACCAGCGGGCCGACCCTGGTCGTCTCGTCGAACGGGTCGCCGACGGTGTACTTGGCGGTCGCCTCGACGGCCAGGCGGACGGCCTCGTCGTAGCGGTCGCGGTGCACGATCATGCGGGTCAGCGCCGAGCAGGTCTGGCCGGCGTTGATGAAGCAGTTGGCGACGCCCACCTTGACGGCCGCGCCGAGGTCGGCGTCGGGCAGGATGACGTTCGCGGACTTGCCGCCGAGCTCCAGCGCGACCCGCTTGACGCCGTCGGAGGCCAGGGCTGCGACCCGCCGCCCGGCGACGGTGGAGCCGGTGAAGGAGACCAGGTCGACGTCGGGGTGGCCGGCCATGGCCTCGCCGACGACCGGGCCGCGCCCGCTGACCAGGTTGAACACCCCGGCGGGCAGGCCCACCTCGTGGAAGATCTCGGCCAGCGCGTACGCGGCCAGCGGCGCCACCTCGCTGGGCTTGAGCACGACCGTGCAGCCGGCGGCCAGCGCGGGGGCCACCTTGGCGACGATCTGGTGCAGCGGGTAGTTCCACGGCGTGATCGCGGCCACCACGCCCACCGGCTCCTTGACCACCAGCGAGTTGCCCACGCGGGTCTCGAGCGGATGGCTGTCGGCAAGCTGGGCGTAGGAGGCCAGCACCCCGGCGGGCATGAGCGTCTGCACCTTCAGCGCGAACCCGAGCGGCGAGCCCATGTCGGTGGCGATCGTCCTGGCCACCTCGTCGGCCCGCTGCTTCAGCAGCTCGGCGGCGGCGGCCAGCAGCTTGCCCCGCTCGGCGGGCGGCATGGCCGACCAGCCGGGGAAGGCGCGCCGCGCGGCCGCCACCGCGGCCTGGACGTCGGCCGGCGCACCCGCCGGCACCCGGTCGATGATCTCCTCGGTGGCCGGATTGACGACATCGATGGCCTCTCCCGAGGCGGAGGCGGCCCACGAACCGCCGATGTATAGCTGACGCATAGCTTCATCCTGGCGTGCCGCGGGTCACATGGCGAGACCGCGGCTCACCACGGAGTGAGCTGTATCAACCGGCTTGTCACGTTCTCCTACCGAGTGGAGTCGAAAATCAGTCGAAGCGGGGCTCGCTCGTACGGGAGCGCTTGAGCTCGAAGAACTCGTCGAAGCCGGTGACGAGCAGGACGCCGTCCCACATGCGTCCGGCGTCCTCGCCGCGCGGGATGGAGGTGATGACGGGGCCGAAGAACGCGTTGTCGCCGACGCGGATGACGGGCGTGCCGACCTCCTGGCCGACGAGGCCGATGCCCTCGTCGTGGGAGCGGCGCACGGCCTCGTCGTGTTCGGTGGAGTCCATGGCGTCGGCGAGGGCGGTGTCGAGGCCGGCGGCGGCGAGAGCGTCCTGGACCGTGTCGCGCAGGTCGCCGAGGCGCCTGATCGCGCGCTGGTTGTGGAAGCGGGTGCCGAGCTCGGTGTAGAGGGGGCCGACGACGTGGTCGCCGTACTTGGCGGCGGCCGCGGCCACCACCCGGACCGGGCCGATGGCGCGGACGATCTGCTCGCGGTAGGCCTCGGGGATGTCCTTGCCCTCGTTGAGCACGTTGAGGCTCATGATGTGCCAGCGCGGCTCGATGGGGCGAACCTTCTCCACTTCGAGAAGCCATCGTGACGTCACCCAGGCGAACGGGCAGAAAGGATCGAACCACAAATCCACAGGAGTCTTCTCGCTCATGTGGGCCATAACCTGGGGAGGCTCGAATCCTATTCCAGGGATCCGGCTGACCCCGACGAAGTGGTTGAAAAGGAGCGCAACTTGGCAGGCAACCTGACCCGGGACGAGGCACGCGAGCGGGCCCGCCTGTTGAAGGTCGAATCTTACGCGGTGGCGCTCGACCTGACAGCGGGCGAGGAGCGCTTCGACAGCGTGACCACGGTGCGTTTCGCCTGTACCAGGCCGGGCGCCGACACGTTCATCGACCTGCACGGCGCGCGCGTGCGCAAGGTGACGCTCAACGGCGCGGACCTCGACGTGTCCGCCTACGACGCCGACCAGGGCCGCTTCCCGCTGCCCTCGCTGGCCGAGTCCAACGAGCTGGTCGTCGACGCCGACTGCGTCTACATGCGCACCGGCGAGGGCCTGCACCGTTTCGTCGACCCGGTCGACCAGAAGGTCTACCTGCACAGCCAGTTCGAGACGGCCGACGCCCACCGCATGTACGCCTGCTTCGACCAGCCGGACCTCAAGGCGGCCTTCCAGCTGACGGTGCTCGCGCCGGGCGACTGGGAGGTGGTCTCCAACGCGGCGGCCTCCGCCGTGGACGAGCAGGGCGCCACCAAGCGGTGGACGTTCCCGCCCACAGCGGTGATGTCCACCTACATCACCGCCCTGGTGGCCGGGCCGTACCACAAGGTGACGTCCGAGCACGACGGCATCCCGCTGGGCGTCTACTGCCGGGCCTCGCTGGCCGAGCACCTCGACGCGGACAACATCCTGGAGGTCACCCGCCAGGGGTTCGACTTCTTCCACAAGGTGTTCGGGGTCCGTTACCCGTTCGGCAAGTACGACCAGCTGTTCGTGCCGGAGTTCAACGCGGGCGCGATGGAGAACGCGGGCTGCGTGACGTTCCTGGAGGACTACGTCTTCCGGTCCCGGGTCACCGACGCGGTGGTGGAGCGGCGCGCCGAGACGATCCTGCACGAGATGGCCCACATGTGGTTCGGCGATTTGGTCACCATGCGCTGGTGGGACGACCTGTGGCTGAACGAGTCGTTCGCCACCTACATGTCCGTGCTCGCCCAGGCCGAGGCCACCCGGTGGGGCAAGGGCGCGTGGACCACGTTCGCGAACGTCGAGAAGGCCTGGGCCTACCGGCAGGACCAGCTCCCGTCCACCCACCCGATCGCCGCCGACATCCCCGACATGCAGGCGGTCGAGGTCAACTTCGACGGCATCACGTACGCCAAGGGCGCCTCGGTGCTCAAGCAGCTCGTCGCCTACGTCGGGCTGGACAACTTCCTGGCGGGCGTGCGCGACTACTTCAACGAGCACGCCTGGGGCAACACCGAGCTGAAGGACCTGCTCACCGCCCTGGAGCGGACCTCGGGGCGTGACCTGTCCGCGTGGTCGAAGGAGTGGCTGGAGACCGCCTGGGTCAACACGCTGCGGCCGTCGTTCGAGGTGGCCGACGGCAGGTTCACCCGGTTCGAGGTGCTCCAGGAAGCGCCGGCCGACTACCCGACGCTGCGCTCCCACCGGGTCGCGATCGGCCTCTACTCGCTGGCCGGCGGGGAGCTGACCCGGACCGAGCGGGTCGAGCTGGACGTGGTGGGCGCCCGCACCGTCGTGGCCGAGCTGGCCGGCGAGGAGCAGCCCGACCTCGTGCTGATCAACGACGACGATCTCACGTACGCGAAGATCCGGCTGGACGAGCGGTCGCTGCGCACGCTCGTCGACGGCGGCATCGCGAAATTCACCGAGTCGCTGCCGCGGGCGCTGTGCTGGTCGGCGGCGTGGGACATGACGCGCGACGGCGAGATGTCCACCCGCGACTACGTCAAGCTGGTGGCCTCCGGCGTGGGCACGGTCAAGGACCTGACCGTCCTCCAGACCGTGCTGCGGCAGGCGCGGCAGGCCGTCCAGCAGTACGCCGACCCGGCGTGGCGGCCCGAGGGGATGGCGCTGCTGGCCCGCGAGCTGCGCGCGCTGCTGGCGGCGGCCGAGCCCGGCTCCGACCACCAGCTCGCCTACCTGCAGGCGTTCGCGCCCGTCGCTACCTCGGCCGAGGACCTGGCCGTGCTGCGGGCCATCCTCGACGGCACCGACGTGCCCGACGGGCTGAGCGTCGACGCCGACCTGCGCTGGACCCTCACCTCCGCGCTGGTCAGCGGCGGCGAGCTGGGCCCGGACGACATCGAGGCCGAGCTGCGGCGCGACCCGACGGCGACCGGCGAGCGGTCGGCGGCGCTGTGCCGGGCCGTCGTCCCCACGGCCGAGGCCAAGGCCGCGGCGTGGGAGCGGATCGTCGGCGGCGAGCTGCCCAACCACATCGCCCGCACCACGATCACCGGGTTCCAGGACCCGCACCACCCCGAGCTCCTGGCGCCCTACCGGGAGAAGTACTTCGCCGAGGTGGGGCGGATCTACCGGGAGTGGACGTTCGACCAGGCCTCCACGTTCGCGGTCGGGTGCTTCCCGTCGCTGCTGATCGAGGAGGAGACGGTCCGGGCGGCGCAGGCGTACCTGGACGCGGAGCAGCCTCCGCAGGCGCTGCGCCGGCTCATCCTGGAGGGCGCCGACGGCGTGAGCCGCGCGCTGCGCAACCGCGCGCGCGACGCGGCCTAGCGACCCTCCGTAACGGCCCTCTCCCCCACCGGGAGGGGGCCGTTACACGTGCGCCCAGCCCCTCCCGGCGAGTGGCTGGGCCTTACATGTCTCGCCCCTTTCCCTGATGGGAGAGGGGCTTTTCGTGTTTCCGGGGGTTGACAGGGGTGTTGCGCGGGGCTCATATTTTCAGCACTAACTTTATTGCTGAAGAAAGTGAGCTCATGGCCGGTAGCGACCGCGGAGATCTCACCCGTACGGCGATCCTCGCCCTGCTCGGCACGGTGGGGCCGCTCAGCCGCAGCGAGATCGCCCGCGAGCTGGACGTCAGCCCGGCGACCGTCACGCAGCTGACGCGCGAGCTGATGGGGCACGGCATGGTCGAGGAGCTCGACCTCAAGCCGTCGCGCGGCGGACGGCCCGCCCAGCGGCTGGGGCTCGTCGGCGGCGCCGGGCACGCGCTGGGCGTGAAGGTGACCGCCGACCACCTCGTGCTGGTGGACGTGCGGCTGGACGGCGAGGTGCTCGGGTCGTGGGTGCGGCCGTTCGACCCCGGCGCGGCGGACGCGCCCGGCGACCTGGCGGACGCCATCGAGTCGGTGCTGTCGGCGATCACCGACGGGCCGCCGCTGCTCGGGGTGGGCGTCGGGGTGCCCGGCGGGGTGGACGACCAGGGCGTGGGCACGGTCAACGCGCCCACGCTGGGATGGCAGGCCATGCCCGTCGGGGAGCGGCTGCGGCGGCGGCTCAACCTGCCGGTGCTGGTGGAGAACGACGTGAACGCGCTGGCGGCGGCCCAGCGGCTGTACGGCAGGGGGCGTACGCACCGGGACTTCCTCGTCCTGACCATCGGGCGCGGGGTCGGCGCGGCGATCGTGGCCGACGGGCGGGTGTACCGGGGGGCGCGCGGCGGCGCGGGCGAGTTCGGCCACCTGTGCGTGGACCCGCGGGGGCCGGCGTGCGGGTGCGGGGCCCGCGGGTGCCTGGAGGCGTTCGTGGGCTCCGCGGGGCTGCTGGCGGCGGCCCGCTCCAGGTCGGGCGACGCGCCGGCCCCGGACGGCGTGGCGGATCCGCTGGGGGCCGTGGCCGCGCTGGGGCGGGCGGCCGTGGGCGGTGACCCGGTGGCATGCGAGGTGTTCGCCGAGGCCGGGGAGATCCTGGGACGGGCCACCGCCGGGCTGGTCAACGTGGTGGATCCGGAGGTCGTGGTGGTGCTCGGCGAGGGCACCGCCGACTGGCCGTTCTGGCAGGTGGGGTTCGACCGGGCGCTGCGGGCCCAGCTCTACCCGGGGCGGCGCGACATCTCGGTCGAGGTCGAGAGCTGGGACGAGACGAGCTGGGCGCAGGGGGCGGCGGCACTGGTGCTGGCCACCCCGTTCGACGCGGCGGGGGCGGCCGGTGAGCAGGGCCGCCTGGTCCGCGCCCGCCTGATCGGGACGACACCGTGACCGCAAGGTCCCCCGCCACGGGCGTGACGCTGACGGCGAGCCCGCCGGAGGTGGAGACACGGCGGGAGCCGCGGCGGCGGTGGCGGTACGCCGCGACCGTGGCCGTGTTCCTGCTGCCCAGCCTGGTCCCGCTGACGCTCTACACGCTGGTGCCGATGGTCGCGTCGCTGTGGACGAGCCTGCACGAGTGGGACCTGATCACCGAGATGCGCTGGGTCGGCCTGGACAACTACGCCGAGCTGCTGGGCGACCCGGGGACGAGGGCGGCGTTCGGCCACACCCTGTACTTCATCGCGGGCTACCTGCCGCTCGTCTACGCGGGCGGTCTCGGCCTGGCGCTGCTGCTCAACAGGGCCATGCCCGCCAGGAGCCTGCTGCGCGGCGTCTACTTCCTGCCGGTGATCACGAGCTGGGTCGTGGTCGCGCTGATGTGGAAGTGGCTGCTCAACCCGGCCTCCGGCATCGTCAACTGGGCGCTCGGGCTGGTCGGGGTCAGCGGGCCCGGCTGGTGGACCGACCCGGACTGGGCGATGCCGTCGATCATCCTCGCCTCGGCCTGGAAGGACCTGGGCTTCGTGATGATCATCCTGCTGGCGGGCCTGCAGGCGATCCCCCGCGAGTACCAGGAGGCCGCCATGGTCGACGGGGCGGGGGCGGTGCGCCGGTTCCGGCACATCACGCTGCCGCTGCTGTCGCCCTCGACGTTCTTCGTCGTGGTGATCTCGCTGATCAACGGCTTCCAGGTGTTCGACCAGGTGCAGATCATGACCGGCGGCGGGCCCGGCGGGGCTACTCAGGTGGTGGTGTCGCAGATCTACGACCTGACGTTCCGTTACGGGCGCGCGGGGGCGGCCTCGGCGCTGTCGTGGCTGCTGTTCGCGCTGGTCCTGCTGGTGACGATCGTCCAGATCCGCGGCCAGAAGCGGTGGGTGACCTATGGGTAAGGCACTGCGTCACCTGGTGGTGGGGCTGGGCGCGGTGGTGATGCTGTTCCCGTTCGCGTGGGCGGTGATCACCTCGCTCACGCCCGGCGACGCGGTGCTGGCCGTGCCGCCCGACCTCACCCCCGAAGGGGCGAGCCTGGACGCGTACGGGAAGCTGCTGGAGACGCTGCCGTTCTGGCGGATCGTGGCCAACAGCGCGTGGATCGGCGCCGCGTCCACGACGATGCAGCTGGTCACCAGCGCGATGGCCGCCTACGCGTTCGCGCGGCTGCCGTTCCCCGGCCGGGGCGCGCTGTTCGCCGTCTATCTCGCGACGCTGATGATGCCGCTGCCCGTGCTGGTGGTGCCGCTCTTCATCGAGATGCGGATGTTCAACCTGGTCGACACCTACTTCGCGCTGCTGGCGCCGACGATCGCCTCGGCGTTCGGGGTGTTCCTGCTGCGGCAGGCGATCAACCAGGTGCCGAAGGAGTTCGACGAGGCCGCCGTCCTGGACGGCGCCGGACATTTCAGGATTTTTCTGTACGTGGTGCTCCCGCTGATCAGGCCGGCCCTCGCCACCTTCGCCATCTTCGGCTTCATGGCCAGCTGGAACAGCTACCTGTGGCCGCTGATCATCATCCGCTCCCCCGAGTTCATGACGCTCCCGCTGGGCCTGGCCACGCTGCACGGCCAGTTCACCACCGAGTGGGACGTCGTCATGGCGGGCTCGGTGATCAGCGTCGTCCCGATCCTCATCCTCTACGTCTTCGCACAGAAACACGTGATCGCCAGCGTCGCGCAAAGCGGGCTCAAGTAAAGGAATCCCCCCATGCTCAGTAGAACCAAGGTCGCCGCCCTCCTCGCGACCGCGCTGCTCGCCTCCGCCTGCTCCCAGGGCTCGGCCACCCGGGCCCCCGCCGCCGGGGACGACAGGACGACGCTGCGGTACTTCACGTTCTCGGCGGCGCCGGACCACGTGAAGGACCTGGACGCCATCGTGGCCGCGTTCGAGAAGGAGAACCCGAAGGTCGACGTGGTGGTGGAGACCGCGCCGTTCGACGAGTACTTCACCAAGCTGCAGACCGGCATCGCGGGCGGCACCGCGCCCGACACCTTCGAGCTGAACTACGAGAACTTCGTCACGTACGCGAGCGCCGGGTCGCTGCTCGATCTCGGCACGGTCGCGGGCGACGGCGACACCTCGGTGTACGCCGGGGAGTCGCTCGCCGCCTTCCAGCGCGACGGCAAGCAGTACGCGCTGCCGGCCTCGTTCTCGACCGTGGTGCTCTTCTACAACAAGGACCTGTTCGAGGCGGCCGGGGTCGAGCCGCCCACGAGCGACTGGACGTGGGCCGACGAGAAGGCGGCCGCGGCCAAGCTGACGGACCGGAAGAAGGGCGTGTTCGGCGACTTCCAGCCGGTGCAGTTCTTCGAGTTCTACAAGACGCTCAAGCAGGCGGGCGGCGAGTTCCTGTCGGCGGACGGCAAGAAAGCCGCGTTCGACAGCCCCGAGGGCGCGCGGGCGGCCGAGTGGCTGGTGTCCAAGGTGGGCGAGGTCATGCCGACCGAGGCCGAGATCGGCGGCACCGCCGACTACGACACGAACCTGTTCAAGTCCGGCAAGCTCGCCATGTGGCACAACGGCATCTGGCAGTTCGCGGGCATGAAGGACGCGCCGTTCCAGTGGGACGTGGTCGTCGAACCCGGTGACAAGGCCAAGGCCAGCGCCGTCTTCCACAACGCGGTCGCGGTCTCGGCCGGCGCCAAGGCGGGCAAGGAGGCGTACGCCTGGGCAAGGTTCCTGTCGTCGTCCGACGTCGCGGCGCGGACCCGTATCGAGAGCTCGTGGGAGCTCCCGCCGGTGTCCGACCAGCAGCTCCTGTCCGGCTACCTGCAGGACCCGGTGCCGGCCAACCGGCAGGCGGTGTTCGACTCGCTGGAGTCGATCGCGCTGCCGCCGGTCATCGAGCGCCAGCAGGAGATGCAGGACGCGGTGACCAAGGAGCTGACCGAGGCCGCGTCCGGCCGCAAGTCGGTGGCGGACGCGCTCAAGGCGGCCGCCGCCGAGGTCGACGCCCTGCTCGGCTGAACCACTCAACATCCAGGAGACAGATCCCGTGACGCTCGTGTCGCACAGCCTCGACCTCATCCGCCGGCTGCAGGCTCCCACCGGGGCCTACCCGGCCTCGCCCACCTTCTCCGCCTACCGGGGCTACTCCTGGCTGCGCGACGGCGCGTTCATCGCCGAAGGGGTGAGCAGGCACGGGGACGCGTCCGGCGCGGACGCCTTCCACGCGTGGTGCGCCCGCGTGGTGGGCGACCGGGCCGGGCAGGTGGACGCCCTGGTCTCCCGCGCCGCCCGGGGTGAGACCGTCTCGCCGGCGGAGATGCTGCCGACCCGGTTCACGCTGGAGGGGGCTGACGGGACCGAGGAGTGGTGGGACTTCCAGCTCGACGGGTACGGGACGTGGCTGTGGGCGCTGCTGGAGCACGCGCGCAGGCACGGGCGGACGGTGGCGGGGACCGACAAGGGGGTGCGGGCGGCGGCCCGCTACCTGACGGCGTTCTGGCACCTGCCCTGTTACGACTGGTGGGAGGAGCACCTCGACCGGCGGCACGTCGCCACCCTGGGCTCGGTGCACGCGGGCCTGCGCGCGGCGATCGGCCTGGGCGTGCTGAGCCGGCCGGAGACGGAGGCGGCCGAGGGTGCGGTGGCGGGCATCGCCGCCCTGGTCGCCGCCGAAGGCGTCACCCGGCCGGTGGAGGGTCGCCCGCATCTCACCAAGTGGCTCGGCACGGACGCCGTGGACGCCAGTCTGCTGGCGTGCGTGACGCCGTTCGGGCTGTACGGGGCCGACGACCCGGTGGGCGCGGGCACCGTGGCCGAGGTGGAGCGGCGGCTCGCCAGGGACGGCGGGGTGTACCGCTACCTGGACGACACCTTCTACGGCGGCGGCCGGTGGGTGCTGCTGGCCGGGTTCCTCGGCTGGAACCACGCGCGGGCCGGGCGGCCCGGGGAGGCGCGGCGGTATCTGCGGTGGATGGAGGCGCAGGCCACCCCCGCGGGCGACCTGCCGGAGCAGGTGTCCGACCTGCTGCTCGATCCCGGACGGCGGCAGGAGTGGCTGGACCGCTGGGGGCCGGTGGCGACGCCGCTGCTCTGGTCGCACGGCATGTACCTGATCCTCGCGGACGAGCTGGAGGTGGGGGCATGATCCGGCACCACCCCTTCGGGTCCGGGCACCCGTACGCCGAGACCGAGGACCAGCGCGTCCCGGCGCGGCCCCTGGACGGCGAGCCGGTGGAGCTGCGCGTCCGGGCGGCGCCGGGGGTGACGTCGGTGGTGTGCGAGTGGGTGACGGACGGCGGCCCGCCCGTGGAGCTCCCGCTCACCCGAGCCGGGTCCCCCGGGGCGGAGGCGTCCGTCGGGGACGGCGGGCATCTGGCGGCGGCGCAGGCGCGGGCGACGAGGGCCGCCGCCGGTGCGTGGGCCGTCAGGACTCCCGCGCTGGAAGCGGGCCGCCGGTACTCCTACCGGTTCCGGGCCGCCGACGGGCGGGGCGGGATCCGTACCGGCAGGTGGTTCCACGTGACGGCGGCGCGGTGGTCCGGCGGCGGCGGGAAGCTGGTCGTGCGCGGGAGGGACCGGGTGGTGCCGGGGAGCGTGCGGTGGCTGGCCGACGGGGACGGGCCGCTGCGGGTCCGGTTCGCGCTGGAGCTCGGCCGGGAGGCGCACGTGGTCGGGTTCGGGGAGCGGTTCGACGCGGTGGACCAGCGCGGGCGCACGCTCGACGCGGTCGTGTTCGAGCAGTACAAGAGCCAGGGCGCGCACGGCAGGACGTATCTGCCGATGCCGTTCGCCCTGGTGGTGGACGCCGGGGCGGCCTGGGGGTTCCGGATCGACACCTCGCGCAGGACCTGGTACGACGTCGGCGCGTCCGAGAGCGACCGGATCGCGGTCGAGGCCGAGGTGGGGCCGGACGGCGAGGTGGCGGTCGACCTGTACGACGAGGGGACGCCGGCCGGCGTGCTGCGGCGGTTCCTGGACGACGTGGGGAGGGCTGAGGAGCTGCCCGCGTGGGTGTTCAGGCTGTGGGCCAGCGGCAACGAGTGGAACACCCAGGCCAGGGTAATGGCCGAGATGGACCGGCACCGCGAGCACGGCGTCCCGGTCGGCGCGGTGGTGATCGAGGCGTGGAGCGACGAGACCACGTTCACCGCCTTCCGAGGCGCGGAGTACGAACCGTCCGAGGAGCCGCACCGGCTGGCCGACTACACCTTCCCGGCGGACGGCCCGTGGCCGGACCCCAAGGGCATGGTGGACGAGCTGCACCAGCGCGGGATCAAGGTGCTGCTCTGGCAGATCCCGCTGCAGAAGACGCGCCCGCACCCGAGGCACCAGGCCGCCGTGGACGCCCGTCAGCTCGTGGAGCGCGGCTACGGGGTCAAGGAGGCCGACGGCCGGCCGTACCGGAACCGGGGCTGGTGGTTCCCGCTGGCGCTGATGCCGGACCTGTCGTCGCGTGAGGTGCGCGACTGGTGGACGGCCAAGCGCGCCTACCTGGTGGCGGAGGTCGGCGTCGACGGGTTCAAGACCGACGGCGGCGAGCACGCGTGGGGCCACGACCTGCGCTACGCCGACGGCCGCCGGGGCGCGGACGGCAACAACCTGTTCCCCGTCCACTACGCGCGCGCGTTCGGTGACCTGCTGCGGCGGCACGGGAAGGCGCCGGTGACGTTCAGCCGGGCCGGGTTCGCGGGTTCGCAGCCGCACGGCGCCTACTGGGCGGGGGACGAGGACTCGACCTGGGAGGCGTTCCGGGCCTCGATCAGGGCCGGGATCACCGCCTCGGCCTGCGGGGTCGTGTACTGGGGCTGGGATCTGGCCGGGTTCTCCGGTGACGTGCCGGGCGCGGAGCTGTATCTACGGGCGGCGGGCGCGGCCGCGTTCATGCCGATCATGCAGTACCACTCCGAGTTCAACCACCACCGCGAGCCGCTCCGGGACCGCACGCCGTGGAACGTCGCGGAGCGGACCGGCGACGAGCGGGTGGTCCCGGTCTTCAGGCGGCTCGCCGAGCTGCGCGAACGGCTGGTGCCCTATCTGGCCGAGCAGGCCGGGCGGGCGCTGGACGGGCCGCCGCTGATGCGCGGGCTGTTCTTCGACCACCCGGACGACCCGGCCGTCTGGCGGTATCCGCTGCAGTTCAAGCTGGGCGACGCGCTGCTGGTCGCCCCGGTGACCGATCCCGATGTCTCGGAGATGCCGGTCTACCTGCCCGGGGGCGACTGGGTGGACGTCTGGACCGGCCGCCCGCTGCGCGGCGGCCGGGAGGTCGTGCTGCCCGCCCCGCTCGACCGTCCCCCGGTGGTCTGCACGGCGGCGCACTGGCCCGGTCTGTCCCCCGTTTTCACGACCTGAGCCGACGACCCGTGGCAGGACCGCTCCTGCCTCGGGAAACGGTGGTGTGACGACCGGATCGTTCCGAGCGCGGGCACCTCCGAGCCGGTGTTAGCGTGGATGACGTGCTGGGTGCCGGAACCACGCTGAACGACCGCTACCTGCTGACCGAGCGGGTCGGCGGTGGCGGCATGGGCGAGGTGTGGCGTGCCACCGACACGGTGCTCGGCCGCACGGTCGCCGTCAAGGTGCTCATGCCCGCGCTGAGCGAGGACGCCGCCTTCCTCCAGCGGTTCCAGAACGAAGCCAGGGCCATGGCCACGCTGCGCCATCCGGGCGTGGTCGACGTCTACGACTACGGGAGCTGCGAGGTCGGCGGCCGCCAGGTGACGTTCCTGGTGATGGAGTTCGTCGAGGGCGAGTCGCTCGACAAGCACCTGCGCCGGGCCGCGCTCGACCCGGTGGCCACCATGCGACTGGTCGCCGAGGTGGGCGACGCGCTGGCCACGGCTCACGCGCAGGGCATCGTGCACCGCGACGTCAAACCCGCCAACCTCGTCGTGCGGGCCGACGGCTCGGTGGCGCTGACCGACTTCGGCATCGCCCACTCGGCGTCGGCCGCCCAGCTCACCGCCACCGGGTCGATGCTCTGCTCGGCCGGCTACTGCGCGCCCGAGATGGCGACCTCCAGCGAGATCACCCCGGCGGTCGACGTCTACGCGCTCGGCGTGGTGGCCTACGAGTGCCTGACCGGCCGCCTGCCCTACGAGGGCGACACCCCGGTCCAGATCATCTACAAACACCTGCACGCGCCCGTCCCGCCGCTGCCGCCCGAGGTGCCGCGCGGGCCGCGCGAGGTGGTGGCCAGGGCGCTGGAGAAGGCGCCCGACCGGCGCTACGCCTCCGCCGAGGACATGGCGCGGGCCGCCCGCACGGCCATGACCTCGCCGGGCGCCGCGCCCGCGCCGCGGCGCAGGCGCGCGATGTCCGCCATGCTCGCGACGGTGCTCGCGATGCTGGTCACCGCGGGCGTCGCGGCCATGGTGTGGATGCGCCCGGCCGAGACCGCCCAGCAGAACCCCGTCCTCCCGCCCGCGAGCTCGTCCGAGCCGCACACCTCGGCGACGGCGACCGGGCGGCCGACCGAGGCGGGCAACCAGGCGTCCGACGGCAGGCCGACGCGGGTCCCGCCGCCGGCCGTCACCGGCAGGCCCAGCCCGACCGGCACCCCCACGGTGTCCCCCTCCCCGACGGACCCGCCGACGACCCCCTCCCCCGACCCGACCACCGAGCCGGAGCCCGACCCCACCGGCGAGCCGACCGACGAGCCGTCCGAGCCGGACCCGCACGAGCCGACCCAGGAGCCCACGGCCAAGCCGACCGGCGACATCCAGTGCATCACGACACCCTGTCCTTGACGGTCCGGGTGACAGCGGTCAAGATCGGCTATCGTCGCGTCTGACCACCGTCGCTCACCCCCTGGAGCCCTTGGTGAAGAGGCCCGCCAAGCAGAAGTCGGTCATCGTCGATCCGGTCCTGATCATCGGCACGGTCCTCTCGGTCCTGCTGGCGGTGATCTTCTACGTGCGTGAGGACACCGCGCAGGCCCTCGGCACCGTGGCCGGCCTCCTCGGCGGCGTCATCACCCTCCAGGTCCAGACGCTGCTGCGGGAGCGGCGCCGGGTCGACCACGAGACCCGGGTCGGCGCCATGGTGTCCACGATCGAGAAGATCCCCTGGCTGCCCGACCTCATGGAGCCGATGCTGCGCGCCGCCAAGCACGTCGAGCGCCAGTACAAGGGCACGCCCGCCGACGACGCCTGCCGCGACGCCTTCGAGGAGTGCCTGCGCACGCTCGCCGACCTGGAGCGCGGCCACTTCCGCGCCCCTTATGGCGACAACGGGGTGTTCCTGCGGCTCATCCGGCAGGCGAAGCGGCAGATCTGCGTCACCAGCGTGCCCTCCGTCGACCTGGAGTGGTGGCTGGAGCCGGTCGGCCGCGAATACTGGCGGGCGCAGGCCGACGCGCTGGCCCGGGGCGTGGTGATCAGGCGGGTGTTCATCTACCGCGAGTGGAGCGACGCCCTCGACGCGCTGGCCCGCGAGCAGGCCGAGGCGGGCGTGAAGGTGCGGCGCATCCACGCCGACCGGCTGTCGCCGGCGTTGCGGGTGATCAGCGGCCTGTGGGACGACGCCTGCGGCCACGAGCTGAGCTACACGGCCGGGGGCGAGGCGGTGTACGACACGTTCACCGTGTCTCCTCCTGATCTCGAACGGCTGATGCGGCAGTTCGAGATGATCGAGCGGATCGCGGTGGAGCTCGACGATCCGCGCTCTCCCGAGCCCGTCGCCTGAGGCCGTCGGCCGCCAGCAGCGCGAGCGCCGCCCACAGCACCGCGAACGCGAGCCACCGGGTCGCCGGCATCGGCTCACGGAAGACCAGCAGCCCGACGAGGAACTGCACGATCGGCTCGATGTACTGCAGCATGCCGGTCACGCTCAGCGGGATCTTGGTGGCCGCGGCGCTGAACAGCAGCATCGGCACGATCATCACGAACCCCGACCCGACGCCCAGCAGCGTGTTGGCGGCCGACACGTGCCCGAACGTCGCCTGCCCGCTCGCCTGCAGCACCACCGTGTACGCCAGCGCGAACGGGAACAGCACGGCGGTCTCCACCATCAGCCCCTCCACGGCGCCGACGGCCACCCTCTTCTTGATCAGCCCGTAGGTGCCGAACGTCACGGCCAGGCCCAGCGCGATCCACGGCGGCCCCCCGTACTCGATCGTGAGCACCACCACGGTGACGGCCGCGAGGCCGATCGCCGCCCACTGTGCGGGGCGCAGCCGCTCCCTGAACAGCACCACCCCGAAGGCGATGCTGACCAGAGGGGTGATGAAGTAGCCGAGCGAGGCGTCGACGACGTGGCCGTTCATGGTCGCCCAGATGAACAGCGCCCAGTTGACCGAGGTCAGCACGCTGGCGACGCTCAGCAGGGCCACGTCGCGGGGCCTGCGCAGGATCGCCGCCACCTTGCGGCGCCTGCCGAGAGCGAGCACCAGCAGGCCGATCGCGACCGGCGACCACAGCACCCGCAGCGCCAGGATCTCCACCGGCCCGGTGGGCTCCACCAGCGGCCAGTAGAGGGCGGACAGCCCCCACAGCACGTACGCCGCCGCGCCCAGCAGGACCCCGCGCCGCGCGACAGACATCGCCCCACCCTAACCCGGGGATTCCTCGCCGAGGGACCCGCCGGTGTCCGGTCTGAGTAGGGTGATCCGGTGGAGACGACTCGTGATCTTTTCGTGGCGCTGGCGCGCCGCTACGCGTTCGCCGACCTCGGGGCGCTGTCGCCCGACCCCCGGATCGCGGAGGCCTGCGAGTTCGGGCAGCGGTTGCTGTCGCTCGACGCCGAGGACTTCGCCGTCGACACCAAGGCGGTGCCCTCGTCGCTCAGGCGGCAGGCCCGGGCGTGCCACATGCCGCAGACCCCGCGCGAGCAGCCGCGCGGGGCGCTGGAGTCGCTGCGCCCCGCCTACGGCCTGCTGCTGGAGGTCATCGCGATCCGCTGGCACCGCCGCGAGCTGAGCCCGATGATCGCCGCGGTGCACATCGCCGCCGAATACCTGCCGCTGCTGGCGTTCGAGCCGCACCTGGGCCACGCGGGCGACCCCGCCCGCTGGCCGGAGGGCCTGAGCGCGACCGGCAGCCGGTTCGGCGTGATCGGCGACCGCGACTGCGACCACACCAAGGCGGAGCAGTCGGCCACCAACCGGACGCTGCGGGTGGCGGGAGAGCCGTCCGAGGGCTGGCGCGCGTACTTCGACCGGCAGCACAGCCAGGTGGCGGGCGCGCTCGCGGTGTGCGTGGCCACCTGCCGCAACCCCTGCACGGCGATGGATTGGATCGCTCCCGAGCCGCGCGCCGGCCTTCAGGAGCGCGCCCGCGTCGCGCTCGCGTTCGCGGAGACCCCGCTGGTACGCCTGCGCCACGCGGCGCCGGTGGGCCACGGCTTCGGCGTGCCGTCGCCGGAGGAGGTGCTCGACGCGTGGGAGCGCAGCCGGAGCACGCTCGGCAAGAGCCCGGTGGGCGCGGCCGCGGCCCGCGACGACGGTTTCCCGCTGCCGGGCCTGCCGTCGTTCTTCGCCGCCGTCGCCGCGGCGCCGATCGAGCCGTCCACGCTGCTCAGGGGCGTGAGCGAGCACATCGCCGCGCTGATCGACGGCTAGCGGCGGGCGCCGGCCTGCTCGGCCAGGGCGCCGATCCCGTACAGCAGGCCGCCCACCAGGTCGCCCGCGCTGAACGCGGTGGCCATGGACATCGCCGTCAGCCGGCACGACGCGTCGGAGAGCCGGCGCCTGGCGTGCTCGCCGGTGACGATCTCCAGGGCGCGGCCCCGTACGTCGACCATGATCACGACGGCGTCGTCCGCCTCCTCGTCGAGCGCGGCGTGCAGCCGCTCGGCGAAGTGGCGCCGGCCGCCGACGGGCGAGCCGAGGAAGAGCGCGAAGCGCAGGGCGCAGCGCCGCTCCGCGGCCCGCAGGGCCTGCCGGACGTCGTCGGCCTGGGCCGCGGAGAGAGTTCGCATCCCGATCACCATCCCGCCGACGCGCCACCGACCCGCATGCCGGGCTCGGCGGTCTCCGCCGCCGCGACCCAGTCGGCCTCTCCCGGCGGCGCCCACTGCGGCGGCCGGTCGACCAGCACGAGCCCCGACGTGCTCACGCCGCGGTCGCCGCGGCCGGGGCCGCCGATCCACACCGGCCCGGCCTCCGCCTTGCGCGCGGCACCGCGCCCCGGCATCAGCACGAGCAGGCTGATCAGCACGAACAGTCCCAGCGACACCCCGATGAGGAAGAGCAGGATCTCCAGCGCGCTGTTCACATCACGAACGTAATCCCGGTCCGCCGGTCCGGCCAGACCCAGGCACGAGAGTCTCGACAGGAGATGGCCAAGACCCGGTCAACATGATCGCCACACCCTCCGGCAGGGCTAGGATCGCCTCGGGCTCTCCCTACCTCTCTAGAGAGGAACGTAATAAGTACCCGGAAACCGGGCGTAGGACACGGTGAGCCGGGCCATAAAACTATGGACAAGGCAGCACTAGGAATGCATCAGAACCCCGGGCTACGGTGAATCACGTGGACTCCGACCCTCAGCGTGAAGACGGTCACAACACGTCCCCGATCTGGGTGAGCGACAGACCGGAAAACGAGCAGACCGCCAAACCTGCGGCGCCCACCACCACCTATGCGCCGGTCGAGCGGGCCTCCATGCGCGAGCTGCTCCAGCAGCCGCGCTTCCGCCGCATGCGCAACCGCGCGCTGCTGGCCCTCGCCGTCGGCGTCGCCGTAGGTCTCCTGGTCATGGACTGGCGGGTGGGCGTGACCGCGGGCGTGCTCGCCGCCATCGGCGAGGCGATCTACCGCGCGCGTTCCAACTCGACGGTGCCGGCCTGGCGGCGCTCCTCGGTGGCCGAGCGCCGCACCGAGGCGCAGCTGCGCCAGCTTGAGCGCCGCGGCTACCGCACCCTCCACGCCCGCGCCATCCCCGGCACCGAAGCGCAGATCGACCACCTGGTCGTCGGGCCGACGGGCGTGTACGCGGTCGACTCGGAGAAGTGGGACAAGCGGCTTCCCGTACGGGTGCAGATGGGCAAGAAGCTCTTCCACGGCCCCTTCGACAAGAAGGACCGCCTCGTCGAGGCCAGGGGCGAGGCGACCCGGGCCGCCGAGCTGATCAGCAAGGCCTACGGCCACCAGGTGTCGGTGGTGCCGTCGCTGGCGATCTATGGCCCGCCGGTGCCCTGGAAGATCATGACGATCAAGGGCGTGGACGTCTACGAGGGCGTCCGGGCCCGCCGGTGGATCACCAAGCGGGAGCGCGCGCTCACCGACACGGAGATCGACAAGATCTACGAGATCGCGGCCCAGGTGCTGCCCCCGCGCTACGGCGAGGGCTGACGGGCAGGCGGAGAGGCCTCACGGGCACACCTGTGCCTCTCCGCGGCGGCCTTCCTTCTCGCGGATACGTCCCCGTACGCGTCGCGCCCACATAAGCGGGCCCCGGCGGGGAAGCGGAAACCGGAACACCGGGGCGGCGCGTGCCGCCCCTGATGACCGTCCGGACCCGCAGAAGGAGTGTCTCCCCATGGCCAGACTCGGTTTCCACGCCTCGCACGAACAGCTCGCGCCGAGCGCCCTGCTGGAGGCGGTGCGCCGGGCCGAGGAGGCGGGTTTCACCACCGCGATGTGCTCCGACCACTTCGCGCCCTGGAGCCACGCCCAGGGCCACTCCGGCTACGCCTGGTCCTGGCTGGGAGCCGCGCTGGCCGGCACCGGCCTGCCGTTCGGCGTCGTCACCGCGCCCGGTCAGCGTTACCACCCCGCGGTGGCCGCACAGAAGGCCGCCACGCTCTGCGAGATGTTCCCCGGCCGGTTCTGGATGGCGCTGGGCAGCGGCCAGGCGCTCAACGAGCACATCACCGGCGACAGGTGGCCGGCCAAGCCGGAGCGCAAGGCGCGGCTGCGGGAGTGCGTCGACGTCATGCGGGCGCTGTTCGCCGGGGAGTGCGTGTCGCACCGCGGGCTCGTCACGGTGGACCGCGCTCAGCTCTACACCCTGCCCGAGACCCCGCCCCCGCTGATCGGCGCCGCCGTCAGCGCCGAGACCGCCCGGTGGGCCGGCTCGTGGGCCGACGGGCTCATCACCGTCAACCAGGACGTGCCGCAGCTGCGCCGGGTCGTCGAGGCGTTCCGCGAGGGAGGCGGCGCGGGCAAGCCGGTCTACCTGCAGGTCCACCTGTCGTGGGCCGAGGACGAGCAGACCGCGCTGCGGATCGCGCACGAGCAGTGGCGCACGGGCGTGCTCGGCGGCGAGGTGCCCTGGAACCTGTCGACGCCGGAGGAGTACGAGCAGGCCTCCGCCACCGTCAGGCCCGACGACGTGCGGCGGGCCGTGCTGGTCTCCGCCGACCTCGAACGCCATGCCGGCTGGCTCGCCGAGTACGCCGACCTCGGCTTCGACACGCTCTTCCTGCACCACGTGGGCCAGGAGCAGCGCGGTTTCATCGACGCCTTCGGCCAGAAGGTGCTGCCGCAGCTGCGGGAACCGGCTTGAGCGCACGCTTCCCTCCGATCGACGGATACGCGTTCCTGTCGGACACCCACACCGCCGCGCTGGTCGCCCCGGACGGGACGGTCGAGTGGTTCTGCGTGCCGGCCTTCGACGGCGAGAGCTGTGTTCGCGCGCCTGCTCGACCGCGACCGCGGCGGCGCCCTCGGCATCGAGGTGGCGGACGCGGGAGCGCCGGAGCGCCGCTGTCTCGGCGACACCCTGGTGCTGGAGAGCGTCCACCGCACCGGCGACGCGGCCGTGACGGTGACGGACTTCCTGGCCGTCGCCGACGACGGCGACCCGGCCGGCCCGCTCGCCGCCCGGCACCGGCTCGTCCGCGTGGTGCGGGCTACCGGCGGGACCGCCGACGTCCGGATCGGGATCGACGCCCGGCCCGGCTACGCCCGGGAGACGGCCCGGTGGCGGCCGGATGGCGACGGGACGTGGCTGCACGAGGAGCCCCGGCTGTGGGCCGCCGCCGACCGGCCGCTGCTCCGCTCCGGCTCCGTCCTCGGGATCGAGACGTCGCTGGGGCCCGGTGAGGGGTTCGCCGTCGTGCTCGGGTACGCGGACGCGCCACGGCGTGCCGTCGGCGTCCGCAGGGCCGACGAACTGCTGCGCGCGACCCGTACCGCGTGGGAGACGTGGTCGAGCCGGGGCGACGACATCGGGACCGGGCGGGCGCACGTCCGGCGCAGCGCGCTGGTGCTGCGCGGGCTGATGTACGACGAGTCGGGGGCGCTGGTGGCGGCGCCCACCACCTCGCTGCCGGAGACGATCGGCGGCGAGCGCAACTGGGACTACCGCTACACCTGGCACCGCGACGCGGCGCTGACGGTGCTCGCCCTGTTCCGGCTCGGCCACGCCGACGAGGGCGTGCGCTACATGCGCTTTCTGCTGCACGAGTGCGTGAGCGGCTCGGGCCGGCTGCGTCCCATGGCCGGCATCAGGGGCGAGCAGGAGGGGGCGGAGGTCGTCCTCGACCATCTGGAGGGGTACGCGGGCTCGCGGCCCTGCTGCGCCGGTACGTCGACACGGTGAGCACGCTCTGGCGGGAGCCGGATCACGGCGTCTGGGAGATCCGCGGCCCGCTCCGCCACTACGTCGGCTCCAAGGTGATGACGTGGGTGTGCCTGGACCGGGGCGTGCGGCTGGCCGGGCTGCTCGGTGACGAGAGCGCGCCGGCGCACCGCTGGCGGCGGGCCGCTGCGCGTTCCTGCTCTGCTCCTTCGAGCTGGTCTCCGCGCTGGTGCTGGCGGGACGGGTCGAGCAGGCCGGCGAGCTGTTCCACCGGCTCTGCGCCGAAGCGGGGCCGCTCGGCCTGTTCTCGGAGGAGATGGCGCCCGACGGCACGGCGCTGGGCAACTACCCGCAGGCCTTCACCCATCTGGGGCTGATCGAGGCGGCGGCCAACCTGGACATGGCCGGCTCCAGGGAGGCCCTGCACCAGTGGGCGACCGGCAGGAGTCAGGGCCGCTCCGGGAGCTGATCACCGAGGCGGGCCTCGAAGGCGTCCAGCGCGGCGGCGAGCTCCCGGCTGGGCGGCAGGGCGCCCGCCATGCGCGGGCCGAGCGCGGCGCCGAACCCGCTGATCCGGACGATCAGGTCGATCATCGCGTCCCGGTCCGGCCAGGGGAACGACGGCTGCGCGATGAGCAGCGCGGCGCAGCCGTGCGCCGCCGACCACAGGGCCAGGGCGAGCCGTTCGGGCTCGCCGCGCATCACCCCCGCCTCGACGCACGCGCGCACGGCGTCGACCATGTAGCCGAAGCACGCCTGCGCGGCGGGCGGCACCCCCTCGCCCGCCGATGGGGTCATCATCAGCACCCGGTACTGCACCGGGTGGTCCAGCGCGAAACGGATGTAGGCCCGGCCGCACCGGCCCAGCCGTAGAAACGGGTCGGGGTCCCGGCACTCGGCCACGAGCCTGCCGAGCTCGTCCCACACCCGCAGGCACACCGCCTCCAGCAGTTCCTCCTTGTCGGCGAAGTGCAGGTAGACCGAGGGCGTGGAGACTCCCGCGCGGGCGGCGACCGCGCGGACGGTGAGCGCCTCCTCGGTGCCGGTCTCGTCCAGCAGTTCCTCGGCCGCGCGCAGGAGCTCCTCGCGCAGCAGCGCGCCGTCGCCGCGCCGGGCGCGGACCCGTTTCTCCGTCACCTACCTAGGTTGACGCCGTTAGGTTAACGATGTCAATCTGATCCTCTGCGAAGGGGAGCACATGACGCGATTCGACGAGGCGACGGCGGTCAAGACCACCGGCCAGGGCACGTACGAGGCCAGGCTGGACGCGACGTGGAGCGTCGGCGACAAGCTGCACGGCGGCTACCTGATGGCGGTGCTGGCCAGGGCGGCGCTCGAAAGCGCGGCGGGCCCCGGGCACCCGCACGTGACCGCCGTGAGCGCGTCGTTCGCCGAGCCGCCGGAGCCGGGGCCGGCCGAGGTCCTGGTCGAGGTGCTGCGCGCCGGGAGGACCGTGACCCAGGTCAGGGCGGAGCTCGCGCAGCAGGGCAGGCCGCGGGTGGCCGCGCTGGTGACGCTCGGCCTGCTGGACGACGCCGATCCGCGCTGGACGTCGGCGCCGGCGGTCGAGATGCCCCCGGAGGAGTCCTGCTTCCTGGCGCCGAGAGAGGTGCCCGGCAACGCCTTCCCGGTGCCGCTGATGGACGTGCTGGAGCTGCGGCTCCACCCCGAGCAGGTGGGTTTCGTGTTCGGCGAGCCGTCCCTGCGCGGGCGGCTCGACACCTGGCAGCGGCTCAAGGACGGCGCCGCGTGGGACCCGCTCAGCCTGCTGCTGGCCCTCGACCCGGTGCCCCCGGCCTCCTACGACCTGGGCCTGCCGGGCTGGGCGCCGACGATCCAGCTCACCGCGCACGTGCTGCGCCTGCCGGCCCCCGGCCCGGTCAAGGTACGCCTGTCGGTCACCGAGGTGGGCGGCGGGAGGATGGACGAGACGGCCATGGTGTGGGACTCGCGGGACCGCCTGGTGGCGCAGGCGACCCAGCTCGCCGCGATCCGCGTCCCCGCCTGACGCCGTATCGGGTCGTGGACATCCGTCTCAGTTACCGGGCGGCTGGCCGTACCATGGATGGACGCTCGACGATGGGAGAAGCTCCATGCCCGCCCTCAGGTCTCGTACCGTCACCCACGGCAGGAACATGGTCGGTGCCCGGGCCCTGCTCCGGGCGACCGGCGTAGCCGGGAGCGACTTCGGCAAGCCGATCATCGCGGTGGCCAACAGCTTCACCCAGTTCGTGCCCGGCCACGTCCACCTGCGCGACGTCGGCGACGTGGTGTCCGGGGCGATCCGCGAGGCGGGTGCCATCCCCCGCGAGTTCAACACGATCGCGGTCGACGACGGCATCGCCATGGGCCACGGCGGCATGCTCTACTCGCTGCCGTCGCGCGAGCTCATCGCCGACGCCGTCGAGTACATGGTCAACGCCCACTGCGCCGACGCGATGATCTGCGTCTCCAACTGCGACAAGATCACCCCGGGCATGCTGCTGGCCGCGTTCCGGCTCAACATCCCGACGGTCTTCGTCTCCGGCGGTCCGATGGAGGCCGGCAAGACGCCCGGCCGCAAGCTCGATCTGATCGACCCGATGATCGCCTCCGCCGACGACTCCGTCACCGACGCCGAGCTGCTGGAGATGGAGGAGAGCGCCTGCCCGACCTGCGGCTCGTGCTCCGGCATGTTCACCGCCAACTCCATGAACTGCCTGGCCGAGGCCATCGGCCTGGCGCTGCCCGGCAACGGCACGATCCTGGCCACCCACAAGGCGCGCAAGGACCTCTTCGAGGAGGCCGGCCGCACGCTCGTCGAGATCACCCGGCGCTACTACGAGGAGGGCGACGAGTCGGTGCTGCCGCGCTCGATCGCCACCCGCGAGGCGTTCGAGAACGCGATGACGCTCGACGTCGCCATGGGCGGATCCACCAACACGATCCTCCACATCCTGGCCGCGGCCCGCGAGGCCGAGGTCGACTTCGGGCTCAAGGAGATCAACGAGATCTCCCTGCGGGTGCCGTGCCTGTGCAAGGTCGCCCCGGCGACCAGCAAGTACCACGTCGAGGACGTCCACCGGGCCGGCGGCATCCCCGCCATCCTGGGCGAGCTCGACCGGGCCGGGCTGCTCCACCGCGACGTCCCGACGGTCAACGGCGGCACGCTCGGCGACCTGCTGGCCGCCTGGGACCCGATGTCGCCCTCGGTCAGGCCCGAGGCGACGGAGCTGTGGCACGCCGCGCCCGGCAACGTCCGCACCGTCAAGCCCTACTCGCAGGACAACCGGTGGGACTCCCTCGACCTCGACCGCGCCGACGGGTGCGTGCGCGACCTAGAGCACGCCTACACCGCCGACGGCGGCCTCGCCGTGCTCTACGGCAACATCTCCCGCGACGGCGCCGTGGTGAAGACCGCCGGCGTCGACGAGTCGATCTGGAAGTTCACCGGGCCGGCCGTCGTGTTCGAGTCGCAGGAGCAGGCGGTCGAGGGCATCCTCAACGACCGGGTCAAGGAGGGCGACGTGGTGATCGTCCGCTACGAAGGCCCCAAGGGCGGCCCCGGCATGCAGGAGATGCTCTACCCGACCTCGTTCCTCAAGGGCAAGGGCCTGGGCAAGGCGTGCGCGCTGATCACCGACGGGCGCTTCTCCGGCGGCACGTCCGGGCTGTCGATCGGCCACGCCTCCCCCGAGGCGGCCGAGGGCGGCACGATCGCGCTCGTCGAGGACGGCGACATCGTCGAGATCGACATCCCCGCCCGCAAGCTGGAGCTGCACGTCCCCGAGGCCGAGCTGGCGGCCCGCCGCGAGCGGCTGCTGGCCGAGCTGGGCGGGTTCCGGCCGCGCGACCGCGACCGGCCGGTGAGCGCGGCGCTGCAGGCGTACGCGGCCATGACGACCTCGGCCTCCACCGGCGCCTCGCGCGACCTGTCGCAGCTGTCCAAGTGACCCTGTACGGCAGGCGACACTCCTGTCGCCTGCCGTACACACTTTCGAAAATGTCAGTGGCTTTACCTATGCTTGGGGTATGGCTGAAGTCGTGAAGCCCCAGACGCAACCGCTGACGACCGCCGAGATCGCCGCCCTCGCTCTGTCCCTGGCTCACCTGGGGTCGGGCCCGCAAGCCGTCACCGCCCGGCGCGGCCTGCAGCACGCCCTCGATCATCTCGACCTCGACGACGACGTCATCGCCGCCACCCTCGACACCCTCGTCGAGCCGCTGCCCGCCGAGGTGGCCGCGCGGGCCCGGCTCATCGCCGACGCCATCACCGGCCGCATGATGGTCCGCCTCCACTACCGCGACGCCGCCGGCACCGTCACCAGCCGCGAGGTCGAGCCGGTGACCTGCCTGGTCCACCGCGACTTCTGGTATCTCGTGGGAGTGTGCCGGATGCGCCGCGCGATCCGCGCCTTCCGCTTCGACCGCATCCTCGCCGTCGAGCCCACCCTCACCCCGTCCCGCCCCCACCTGGCCGACCGCTTCCTGCCGTTCCAGCGCCGCAAGCGCACCAGGGCCGCCTGACCTCCCCACGGGCGGCGCGCCCATCCCACCAGGCACGCCGCCCACCCTTGGGGATGTTCGCGGGGCCCAGTCTTCTACAAAATCACGGTGTCGATCCCCCTCCGGCCTGGGCGAAGCTGGTTAGGGTGCTTCTCGATCAAGTGGCGATGCTTGTTCGCGCTCAGCACCGGGGATATCGTGCGCTCTCCATCAGTTGTCTCGCCTGCTGTCACCGCTTCCGACACACCCTGCCCTCGAAGATCCCGGACCGGCCCGCCGCGTATGGAAGGGGTCCGTGAGCGGCTGCGCCGCCTGGACCCCGGCATCCAGCACGGCATCCGGCGGGTGGCGACGCTGGTGCTGCTGTTCCCGCTGCTCCTGCTTCTCGGCCGCGCCATCCCGTCCCTGCTCCAGGCTCCGCTCCTGCTCGGCTACGGCTGCCTGGTGCTCACCTCCACGATCGTGATCTTCTATCTCGCCTACACCAGGTACGCCGACCCGGCCGTGCATCCGCCACACGCGCAGCGCCGCGGTCGCGACACAGACCTGTTCGTCCCGCTGCCGGCTCAGCCCACCGTCAGTTTCCTGGTCGCGGTGCGCAACGAGGAGTCGGGCATCGAGGCGTGCGTACGGTCCATGGTGGCGGGAGACGCCGAGGGTGTGCAGGTCATCGTGGTGGACGACGCCTCCACCGACGGCACGCCGGACGTCCTGCGGGATCTCGCCCGCCGGTTGCCCATCGAGGTCCTCTTCCTGGAGGAGAACGTAGGCAAGAAACGGGCGCTCGTCCGCGGCATGGAACGTGCCACCGGCGACGTGGTCGCCTTCACCGACTCCGACTGCGTGCTGGCCGCGGACGCCCTGTCCCGCTGCGTCACGGCGCTCGTCCGGCACCCTGAACTGGGCGCGGTCAGTGGGCACACGCGCGCGCTCAACGCCGATCAGAGCATGCTCTCGCGTGCGCAGGACGTGTGGTACGAGGGCCAGTTCCGGGTGATCAAGGCGGCCGAGTCGGTCTTCGGCGCGGTCGTCTGCGTCTCCGGGCCGCTGGCGGTCTTCCGCCGGGACGCGATCTACAACTACCTTCCCGCCTGGGCCGAGGACCGTTTCCTCGGCGCGGAGTTCCGGTTCGCCACCGACAGGCAGCTCACCGGATACGTCCTCGGCCAGCGATACCGTGGGCGCGCGTTGAAGCGGCGACACGCCGATTCGCCGTTCGTGCGTGACGTCGACTACCCCGAGCTCGCCTGGCGCACGTCGTACGTCCGCTCGGCCTGTGTCTGGACCACGGTGCCCGCACGGTTCCGGCCGTTCCTGCGCCAGCAGATCCGATGGAAGAAGAGCTTCATCCGCAGCCTCTTCTTCACCGGCACGTTCATCTGGAGGCGCGGGGCGGGGGCCGCCGCCCTGTATTACGGGCATGTGCTGTGGGTGCTCGCCGCGCCGGTGCTCGTGCTCCGCCACCTGGTGTGGGAGCCGCTCAACGGCATGTGGCTGCTGACCTCGCTGTATCTGTCCGGAGTGGTGATCAAGGGATGCTTCTGGGGCCTGGCGTTCAAGTTCGGTGAGGGCGGCTCATCGCGCTGGCGTTATCGGCTGGTGATGAGCCTGCTGTCCTCGGTGCTGCTGTCGTGGCTGCTGCCGTATGCCGCCGTGACGATCCGGCGCAGGATCTGGTTCCGGGGCGCCTCGTGAAGCGGCTGCTCGGCGCCGTCGCCGGGGTGATGCTCGCCATGGCGATCGGCGCACTGTACGTGTTCGTGCTCAGCCGAGGTGGGTGGTCGCCATGGCAGAGCCTGTGACCGGACGCGGCGCCGCCGTGCGGGTGGTCAGGGGGAGCCTCACGCTCTTGGCGCTGGCTGCTTTGGCCGCGCCCCTTCGTGCTGTCATGGCGGCTGCACGAGCATCTGAGGTCGGTCGCCGAACAGGAGACCACCAGCCCTGTCCCGCTCCCGGCCGACGCGGTGGCCGGCTGGCGCGGCCTGACCGCCGGCCTGCCTGACCGCGCCGCGCCGGTCGTCCTCACCTACCACGACATCCGTCCCGGCGACGGCGGCCCGTACACGGTGACGCCGCGGCAGTTCGAGTCGCACATGAGCGCCTTGCGCGCGGCGGGATACGACACGCTGTCGGCGGCGGAGCTGGCCGCGTACGCGCGAGGCGGGCCGGTGCCTCGACGTTCGGTCGTGATCACGTTCGACGACGGGGCACGCGGCCTGTGGATCCACGGCGACGCGATCCTGGCCCGTCACGGCATGCGGGCCTCGGCGTTCCTCATCACCGGCCTGGTAGGCCGCAGTCCGTACTACCTGTCCTGGGAGGAGATCTCCCGGATGGCGGCATCGGGACGGTGGGACTTCCAGAGTCACACCCACGACCTGCACGCCCGGATTGTGACCGGACCCGGCGGGCGGATCGGATCGCCGCTGACCAACCGGGTCTACTCCGCCGCGGCCGGCGAGTGGGAGAGCCTCGCCCGCTATCAAGCGCGCATCCGAGCCGATTTCGCGGCGATGTTCCGCGCGTTCCACCAGCATGGGCTGCCCCGGCCGGTCCTGTTCTCCTACCCTTTCTCCGACTCCGGCGACGCGGCCATGGGAGCCCATGGCATGGAGCCGCGCGAGGCGCGGTTCTCGGTCAGCCCCGGGGCGGGGATCTCCACCGAAACGCCCACGCCAGAGGCGGAACGGCACGCGTCCGCCTTCGCCGACCGTGTGATCAAAGACTCGTTCGCGCTGGCGATGAGCAACCACGCCTCGCGTCCGATGCCGCCCAGCCGCAGATCCTCGGTGGCGCAGGAGTACGAGCGGCTGGAGGTCCGGGCGGACACTACGGCCGACGTCCTGATGCGCGAGGTGGTGCGGCGCACCGAGATCCCGCCCCGCGGGACGCCGCTGGAAGACCACGAGCGGTGGACGTCCGTCAGTGGAGAACCCGTGGGGCCGGGCGACTTCCCGTTGACCGGCAGGCGCTCGCCGGCGGGCCGCGACACCTTCAGATACGCCGCCTACGCCCCCTACGGCTCGGCGGACTGGGACCACTACGCCGTGGACGTGCGGGTGTCCCGGCTTGCCGCGAACACGAACACCGCCGGCCTTTACGCCCGCGTCGGCGGGCGGGCGCCGGTGGCGATCCGGCTGTCCGCCCACACGGCCCAGCTCATCCGCGGCCGGAGCGGGGGGCGCGTCCTCGACGAGCAGCCGCTCGCACCCGGTGCCGCCCACCATGTGCTGCTCACGGTGCGAGGAAGCAGGATCGTCGCGCTGGTCGACGG
Source organism: Nonomuraea sp. NPDC054003 (assembly GCF_055585125.1). Lineage (NCBI taxonomy): Bacteria > Bacillati > Actinomycetota > Actinomycetes > Streptosporangiales > Streptosporangiaceae > Nonomuraea > Nonomuraea sp. NPDC054003. The sequence continues at coordinate 117,627 of NZ_JBVJKR010000019.1, read as the reverse complement.
AACGGTCCGGCTCAGCGCGCCGAGCCGCCACCGCGCCGGCGACACCGGCGGCATCGCGCTGTCGATCGTTCGCGACCGCGCCGACCGGCGCTGGCCGGTCTTCACCGGCCTGCGCGTGACTCCGAGGGGAAACCTGGCGGCATCCGCCGAGAGCTAGCCGCAGCAACCGCCGCCGCAGCAGCCACCGCCCGAGGCAGGGGGCGGGGTGGCGGCGGAGCCGGTCATGGCGACGGTGGAGAGCAGTTTGACCGTGTCGTCGTGGCCCTCCGGACAGGCGGCCGGGTCGCTGGACGCCGACATCGGCCGGGACACCTCGAACGTGGAGCCGCAGGCGCGGCAGCGGTAGTCGTAACGCGGCATGCCATCAGAGTAGCCCGGAACGCCGTCAGGGCTGGAAAGTCACCCGGGCGTAGCCTGCCGGTTCGGTGAAGAGCACGAGCCGGCCCGGCACCTGGGAGTAGCCCGAAGGGCACGCGGGCCCGGCACGAGGTGCCGGGCCCGGGTCAGGCAGCCGCTTCAAGGTAGGGCGCCCATTGGGGGTCGCCGACGAGCGAGGCGCCGATCAACCGCCAGTGAGCGCCCCGTGGCACGGACGGGGCGACACTCAGGGTCCACCCCAGCTCCTCCAGGTACTTGTCGGCCTTCCTGTGGTTGCACGGCGAGCACGAGGCGACGCAGTTCTCCCACGTGTGGGCGCCGCCCCTGGAGCGGGGGACGACGTGGTCGATGGTCTCGGCCCGCTGCCCGCAGTAGGCGCACCGGTAGTCGTCGCGCCGCATGAGGGCGGCTCTGGTCAGGGGGATACGGGATCGGTACGGGATGCGGACGTATCTCCTGAGCCGGATGACCGACGGCACGTCGAGCGTCCGGCTGGTGGAGCGCAGCACGGCTCCGCGGCCGTCACGGTGGATGATGTCGGCCTTCTCCCGCAGCACGAGCACGATGGCGCGGTGCAGGGAAAGCGTGGTCAGGGGCTCGTAGGTGGCGTTGAGCAGCAGGACTTGGCGCATCATCGGGCCTCTCCCCGCCGCACCCAATTCGAAGGAGACATGCCGTGGCATGTCCCGGCTATTCGCCCCTCCTGGGGCTTCGGCACAACCATCACGTGGACCTCCGCCGGACGGCCCAGCGGATGGACACCACGGCACCGTCCTGTCAGCAAGTCTGGCGTTCACCGCAGCGTCCCCGCCACCCCTTAACGTCCGGCCCGGAATGACCAGAGGGACGCACGTTACGGTTTATTCCCGTATCACCAGGCCTTTACGCCAACCTCCGGGCCTCGTGCTTTGCCGTAGGGTTCGAGCATGACGCGAGAGTCCTATCCGGCGGCGCCACGCGAGGAAACCGCCGACGTCCTGCACGGCATCACCGTTCCCGACCCGTACCGCTGGCTGGAGGATTCCGAGAGCCCGGAGACGGAGCGGTGGCTGGTCGCGCAGGCCGAGCTGTTCAAGCGGGAGAGCGAGCCGCAGCGGTTCAAGTCGCGGATCGCCGAGCTGCTGAAGTCGGGGTCGGTGGGCGCGCCCGCGTGGCGCGGCGACCGCTACTTCTTCAGCCGCCGCACGCCGGAGCAGGAGCACGCGGTCTACTACGTGGTGGAGCCCGACGGGGCCGGCGGCACCGAGCGGGCGCTGGTCGACCCGATGGCGCTCGACCCGTCGGGGCTGACGACGCTGGACGCGGTGCAGCCCGACAAGGAAGGGCGGCTGCTGGCCTACCAGATCTCGGTGGGCGGCGACGAGGAGTCGGTGCTCTACGTGATCGACGTGGCGACGGGCACGCGGATCGAGGGGCCGATCGACCGCTGCCGCTACTCGCCCATCGCGTGGCTGCCGGGCGGCGAGGCTTTCTACTACGTACGCAGGCTGCCGAGCACGGAAGTGCCCGAGGACGAGCGTCAGTTCCACCGCCGCGTCTATCTGCACCGGGTCGGCACGTCCACCGAGGACGACGTGATGATCTTCGGTGACGGCATGAAGATGACCAACTACTACGGCGTGTCGGTGTCGCGCGACGGCCGCTGGCTGCAGATCTCGGCCAGCGAGGGCACCGCCCCGCGCAACGACCTGTGGGTCGCCGACCTGACCGCCTCCCCCGCCGACCGGCCGGAGCTGCGGGTGGTGCAGGAGGGCGTCGACGCGCAGACCGGGCTGGTGTTCGGCCGCGACGGCAGGCTGTACGTCCACACCGACCGTGACGCGCCCCGGGCCCGGGTGTGCGTCACCGACCCGTCCCGGCCGGAGTTCGAGGCGTGGCGCGACCTGATCCCGCAGGACCCGGAGGCGGTGCTGTCCGACTTCGCGATCCTCGACGACCTCGACAGCCCGGTGATGCTGGTGGGCTGGACCCGCCACGCGATCAGCGAGATCACCGTGCACGACCTGGCGACGGGCGAGCGGATCGGCCAGGTGCCGACGCCCGGCCTGGGCAGCATCGGCGGCATCTCGGAGCGGCCGGAGGGCGGCCACGAGGCGTGGTTCGGCTACACCGACAACACCACCCCGCCGACCATCCAGCGCTATGACGCGCGCACGGGCGAGACCACGCTCTGGGCGGCCTCGCCGGGCGCGGTGGACGTGCCGGAGGTGCGCACCGAGCAGGTGGTCTACCGCTCCGGCGACGGCACCGACGTGCGCATGCTCATCATCTCGCCGGCCTCCGGCGAGGGCCCGCGCCCGACGATCCTCTACGGGTACGGCGGGTTCGGCATCTCGATGACCCCCGGCTACTCGGCGTCGATCCTGAGCTGGGTCGAGGCGGGCGGCGTGTACGCGATCGCCAACCTGCGCGGCGGCGGCGAGGAGGGCGAGGACTGGCACCGGGCGGGCATGCTCGCCCACAAGCAGAACGTGTTCGACGACTTCCACGCGGCGGCCGAGCACCTCATCGAGACCGGGGTGACCACGGCCGGGCAGCTCGGCATCTCGGGCGGCTCCAACGGCGGCCTGCTGGTGGGCGCGGCGCTCACCCAGCGCCCCGACCTCTACCGGGCCGTGGTGTGCTCGGCGCCGCTGCTCGACATGATCCGTTACGAGAAGTTCGGGCTGGGCGCGACCTGGAACGTCGAGTACGGTTCGGCCGACGATCCCGAGCAGTTCGGCTGGCTGCGCTCCTACTCGCCCTACCACCACGTCGAGGAGGGGGTGCGTTACCCCGCGACGCTGTTCACGGTGTTCCAGTCCGACACGCGGGTGCATCCGCTGCACGCGTGGAAGATGTGCGCCGCGCTGCAGCACGCCACCGCCGGCGACGGGCCGATCCTGCTGCGCAACGAGACCGAGGTGGGCCACGGCGCCCGCTCGATCAGCCGGACCGTCGACCTGTCGGCGGACACGCTCACGTTCATGGCCAGGCAGCTCGGCCTATAGTCGAAAGCATGAGCGAGCGGGGGCTGACCATGACCGGGTCGGCCCCCGGTCCTGCCCTGCGGCCGTACGTCCACCGCCTGGCCGCCTACCGCGAAGACCACGGCGAGCCGTTGACCCGGGCCGAGGCGGCGGTCACCGGCGGAGTGCTGATCCTGGGGTTCGCCGCGGCGATGGAGGTGGACGGCGAGCGGCTGACCTCGTTCGGGGCGGGGCCGTCCGACCGGTTCACGCTCACCCGGATGACCAGGCCGACCGAGGGGGTCGAGGTCGCTCTGACCCCGTTCGGGGCCAGGCGGCTGTTCGGGATGCCGCTGCGGCTCCTGGTCAACCTGGCGGTGCCGGCGGAGGAGCTGCTCGGCCCGTGGGCGGCGGAGGCGGCCGGTCGGCTGGCCGCGGCGCCGTCCGCGCCTGAACGGCTGGCGCTGGCCGAGCGGCTGCTCACCGAGCGGTTCGCCGCCGGGCCCGAGCCCGATCCCGAGGTGCGGTGGGCGTGGGCGCGGCTGCTGGAGTCGGGCGGCGCGGTCCCGGTGGCGTCGCTGGCCGTGTCGCTGGAGCGCAGCCACCGCCACCTGGTGTCCCGCTTCCGTGACCAGGTCGGGCTGACGCCGAAGGCGGCGGCGCGGGTGATCCGCTTCCACCGGGCGGCGGCGCTGCTGCGCTCGGGCAGCGCGATCGCCGAGGCGGCGGCCGCGTGCGGCTTCTACGACCAGGCCCACATGAACCGCGAGTTCCGCACGCTGGCGGCGGTCACGCCCGGTCAGATTTCTCCAAGACCCCAGGCCGGCGGCCGTCCGACACTGGGCCCATGAAGGTTTACGCACTCGCCCGCTACCACGACTGCGCGGCCGCGGTCGACTTCCTCACCGGCGCCTTCGGCTTCGAGGTGCGCGAGCTGTCCAAGAACGACGAAGGCGTGGTCAGCCATGCCGAACTCCTGGTCGGCGACGACGTCATCATGCTCGGCCTGGGCAGCCCGGGCGGCCCGGGCGTCTACATCGCGGTCGACGACGCCGACGCCCACCACGACCGTGCCAGGAAGGCCGGCGCCCGGATCACCATGGAGCTGGTGGACCAGCCGTACGGCTCCCGCGAGTACGCCGCCGCGGACCCGGAGGGCAACATCTGGTTCTTCGGCACCTATCGCCCGTGATCCGGCCCGGGGGCAGTGATCACGCATGCGCGTGCTCACCATGAACCTCCGGGCCCGCCACGGCGACTGGCCCGCCCGCCGGGAGGTGCTGGCGGCGCCGGGCTGCGCGAGCTGCGGCCGACGGCACCCGCGCGTCGATCGCGAGCCGGCGGCCGCTGACCGAGGCACGCCAGGATGCCCGTGACGGGGCGGGTCGACCTGGCGGAGTTCGCCGCGTGGGTGGGCGTCGTGGAGATCCGCGGACCCGTACCGATGATCTTCGTCAACCACAAGCCGTCGTTCCGGCTCGGCCACGAGCGGGAACGCGAGCTGCAGGCGTTGGCCGCCGCCCGGCTCGCCGAGCGGGTGCTCTCGGGGCGGGACCTGCCGGTCGTGGTGGCGGGGGACTTCGACGCCACGCCCGAGTCGGCGAGACTGCGCTTCTGGCGAGGGCTGCAGTCGCTGCGGGACGTGAGCGTCTGCTACCGGGACGCCTGGGAGTGGGCGTGCCCGGGCGACGACGTTCAGCCCGGTGAACCCGCTGGTGACCGGGGGCCACTGGCCCCTGGAGACCGGGCGGCGGATCGACTACGTGCTGGTGCGCTGCTGGAGGCGTGTTTCCGTGTGTTCGACCGGCCTGTGGGCGGTGTGTGGGCGAGCGATCACTTCGGGGTGGTGGCCGACTTCGGGAGGATGCCGTAGACCCGTGAGATCAGGTGGTCGGCGTTGCGTACCGTCCTCTGAAGTAGTGGCGCAGCACCCGGTGCCAGGGGTTGGCGCGGACGTCCAGCAGGGCGGCGACGCCGAGGCAGTACTTGCTGACGCTCACCGGGCGGACGCCCAGGCGGCGCAGCACGCGGTCGGCGGCGGCGTCGCCGTCGGCGGACTTCGACTCCAGCAGGACCCGGTCGCGCCGGGCCGGGAGCGCGCGCCGGCCGTCGTGGCAGACGAGGCCGCTGTCGCAGGTCAGCCGCGCGGCCCCGGACCGGTCGACCAGCGTGACCCGGCGGTAGTCGGTGGACAGCACCGGGCCGAGCGACACCGGGCGGGGCAGCCGCAGGCCGGTGGCCAGGGTGGTCGACAGGTAGTCGAGCGCCTCGGGGGTGAGCGCGTGCGCGGGCGCGCCGTCGTACGGGACGCGGTGCTTGTCGGTGCCGCCGCCCGCGCCCTTCAGCTTCACCTCCAGCCAGCGCCCGCCGCCGTCCAGGTACGTCCGCGTACGGATCTTGAAGCGGCGGCGGCGCTGCTGGCGGTGCTGACGGAACGTGAGCAGGTCCGGCGTGTCGAAGTAGGTGGAGGTGTAGCGGAACTGGCGCCGCCCGCCGATCTCCAGCACCTCGAACCGGTCGCCCAGCTCGCCGGCCAGGCGGGTCATGACCGAGGCGGGCACCAGATACTTGTGGTCCACCCGGGTCATCAGCTTGGCGCGGGCGCTGGCCTCCTCCAGCGTGACCGGGTCCAGGCCGGCCGCCACCCCGGCGAGCAGGACTCCCGCGTCGGGCCACTCGGTCATCGCCACGCCTCCGCCCGCCGCTCCGCCGGGACCTCGTAGCGGACGTCCACCACGGTGACGTCCCGTACGTAGTCGACCTGGCTCACCACGCACTGCAGCACCCGCCCGCCGAGCCGGCTCTCCAGGTCGGCGCGGAGCAGCGCGGGGTCGGTGTGCACCACGTCCAGCGTCACCAGCTGCTGATGGGTACGGCCCAGCAGGCGGGGATGGTCGGCCACATACATCACCGCCAGCAGCACCACGTCGAGGAAGAGCGCGGTCAGCGGCCAGCTCGCGGCGATGCCGTTGACCAGGCCGAGCGCGATGGCGACGAAGTAGTATGCGATCTCCTGCTGGGTGATCTCCGAGGAGCGGAGCCGGATGATGGCCAGCACGCCGAACAGGCCGAAGCCGACCGCCAGGTCCACCCGCTGGACCAGCATGAGCGAAACCACGGCGAAGATGCCCGTGTTCAGCGCCACGTAGGCGAAGAGCAGGTCGCGCCGGTGGTGGCGGCGGTAGTACAGGCCGTAAGCGAGCGTGACGATCGCGGCCAGGTCCATCGCGAGGGCGAGGAGCGTGGTCAGTCTCAAGAGGTCCTCCCGGGTCTTTCGCTGTCATGAACAGCGTCTCGCCCGGCGGTGAAGCGCCTGTGAGCCGATCGTGAGGACGTTCTCATCGAAGAAGTGCCGCCGGGGGCCCGGCGGCACTTCCGTTGTCAGCGGGCGAACACCACGACGTTGTCGCGGTAGCTGCGGCGGGCGCGGTCGAACGTGCCGCCGCAGGTGATGAGGCGGAGCTGGGCGCCCTCGCCCGAGCCGTACACCTCGTCGGGCACGCGGTCCTTGGGGTAGCGGGCCAGGCGTGACACGGTGAAGGTGACGGTGCTGCCGTCCGCCCTGTCCACGTGCACGCGGGCGCCCTTGCGCAGGTCGCGCAGGCGGAAGAACACGGCGGGGCCCGTCCTGGAGTCGACGTGGCCGGCGATGACGGCCACGCCCCGCTCCCCGGGCTCGGGGCCGCCCTCGTGCCATCCCACCCGGTCGAACGGCTCGGGTGCGATCAGGCGGCCCGCCTTGTCGAGCTTGAGCGGGATCACCTTGGTCGAGACGCCGATGGACGGGATCCGCAACCGCACGGGGTTCGCCGCCTGCGGGACGACCGCACCGTCAAGGGCACCCGCCACCTGTGGGGCAGCCGCACCGGCCAGGACACCCGCCGCTCGCGGGGCGCCGGGGGCGCACGCGACCGTCGCAACGAGAGCACCCGCCACCAGGGCGAGACTCCGGCGCCGCACGCTCACCGCCTGACCAGCCTGCGGCCGGCCCACGCGCCACCGGCGATCAGCACCGCTCCCACGCCCGAGGCGAGCGCGAGCGGCAACGCCGCCCCATCCTCCCCACCCATCACCAGCGCCGCCCCTCCGGCCCCGGTCTCGACCCCACCGGTCGGCCGATCGTCGTCATCGTCGGCCGCCCCACCTGCGCCCGTGTCCACTCCGCCCTGCGGACGATCGTCATCGTCGTCGGCCGCCCCACCGACCCCCGTCTCCACCCCGCCCCTCGGGCGGTCGTCGTCATCGTCGGCGGTCGTTGTGGCGGTTGACGGGGTGGTGGCGGTCGCCGGGGTGGCGAGGGCGGTGGCGGTGACGCCCATGCCCAGCACGATCCCGATGGCCGCGAGCGCGCGCCGCAGTTCCTGGCTCATCTCGTCCTCCTGGATTCCTCCGCACTCCCCGTGCGGACGACTCCAAGCCTGGGATCCACCGGTTGGCCCCCCGTGAGCACGTGATGAGAGTCCCTTCACCTAGGGGCGCCCTCGGCCTTCAGCCGGTAGCCGGTCCCCCGTACCGTCTCGATGCGGTCGGCGCCGAGCTTGCGGCGCAGGTAGCGCACGTACACGTCCACCACGTTCGAGCCCGGGTCGAAGTCGAACCCCCACACGTGGCTCAGCAGCTGCTCCCGCGTCAGCACCTGGTCGGGATGGCGGCAGAACACCTCCGCGAGCGCGAACTCCCGCGTCGACAGATCCACCGACCGCTCCCCCACGTACGCGCGCCGGGTCCGCAGGTCGAGCGCGAGGTCGGCGACCCGCAGCACGGTCACCTCGGGGCTGCGGTCGGCGCGCAGCCGCAGCCGCACCCGCGCCAGCAGCTCCTCGAAGGCGAACGGCTTGGCGATGTAGTCGTCGGCCCCGCCCTCCAGCCCCGCCACCTTGTCGGTGACGCTGTCACGGGCCGTCAGGATGATCACGGGGATGCCGACCTTGGACTCCCTGAGCCGCCGCAGCACCGTGAACCCGTCGCTCAGCGGCAGCCCGATGTCCAGGATGAGCAGGTCGAAAGCGCCGCTTCCCGCCATGTCGTAGGCGGCCAGGCCGTCGCTGACCACGGCGGTGACGAAGCCGTTGCCGCGCAGCCCTTTCTCCACGAAGGAGGCGATCCGCGCCTCGTCCTCGGCGATCAGGATCCGGTTCACCGCAACTCCCGCATCGGAATGGTCATCACGAAGCACGCCCCGCCTCCGGGGGCGTCCTCCACCTGGACGGTGCCGCCGTGGGCCTCGGCGATGGACCTGACGATGGCCAGGCCGAGCCCGGCGCCCTCGTGCGTACCGGAACGCTCGCCGGCGCGCATGAACCGCCGGAAGATCCGCTCCCGGTCGGCCGGCGGCACTCCCGGCCCGTCGTCGCGCACCCACAGCCGTACGAAGCCGTCCTGGACGGCGGAGCCGACGGCGATCTGGCCGTCGTCGGCGGTGTGGCGCACGGCGTTGGCCGCGAGCTGCATGAGCGCCTGTGTGAGCCGCTGCCGGTCGGCGGGGATGCGCGCCTCGGCGACCTCGTCGACCCGCCAGCGCCGTTCGCCGAGCGCCCGTGCCTTGGCGACGACGCTGACGGTCAGGTCGGCCAGCTCGACCTCGTCGATGTCGAGGAAACCGGGCTGTTCGGCCTTGGCGAGCGTGAGCAGGTCGTCGACCATGCGGTTCATCCGGTCCAGCTCGTCGGTGACCAGGGCGAGGGTCTCGGCCCTGTCGTCGGGGTCGTCGCCCATCAGCTCCAGGTGGCCGCGGATCACCGTGATGGGGGTGCGCAGCTCGTGACCGGCGTCGTCGACGAAGTCCCGCTGCACGGCGAAGGCGTGCTCCAGCCGGTCGAGCATCCGGTTGAAGGTGCCGGCCAGCTCGGACACGTCGTCGTCGCCCGGCACGTCGAGCCGTCTGGTGAGGTCGGAGGAGCCGCTGATCCGTTCGGCGGTCTGCCCCACCAGCCGGATCGGCGCCAGCACCCGCCCCGCCACGAACCAGCCGGCCGCGCCGGCCAGCGCGAGTGCGGCCAGCGAGGCGAGGGCGAGCACGCGGATGGCGTTCAGCACCTCCTCGCGGTAGTGGTCGTAGAAGACGGCGATGACCAGCTGGCCCCGGCGGGCGTCGCCGTTCACCTGGACCGGGATGACGGCGTAGCGGACGGTGCCGGCGGCGCTCTCGGTCTCGCCGCTCGCCGGCTCGGTGACCTGCCCCAGACGCGCCACCAGCGCGTCGTCGGTGTCGAGCCGGGCCAGCGGCGGAATCCCGGTGATCTTGTGCGGCCGGTCGTCGAGGATCGTGAAGAACGTCTCCCATTCGTCGGGCGGGTTGTAGGAGAGGTATCCGCTGAGCAGGGTGTCCACGTCCCGGACGTCGACGGCGGTCGCGGCGTAGCGGCGCAGCTTCTCCGCCTCGTTGCCGAACTCGGCGTCGATCCGGTCGTCGATCAGGCGGTCGAGGATCGCCCAGGTCGCGAAGATCGCGATGAACAGGGCGAGGGAGACGACCGCGAGCATCCAGCCGACGATCCGGCCGCGCGCGGTCACCCGCATGCCGGCGAGCCGTCAGTCGTCGTCATCGTCATCATCGTCGTCGTCATCGTCGTCGCCGCCCGGCCTGGGTGACGGGGGCCTGACGGGCTCGGCCTTCGTCTCGCGCGGCGACGGAGACGCTGACGGCGTCTTCTCGGCGGTGGCGGGCGTGGCCGTCTCAGCGGCGGCGGACGTCTCGGTCCCGGCGTCCGGCGTCGCGGCGCCGTCCCCGGTCTCCGTGGCCCCCGGCGGCTCGTTCGAGACCACGACGGGCCCGCCGAGCTCGGGGCCGCCGGCCGCGACCCGCATGAACCCGATCGTCACGGCCACGGCCACGAGCAGCCCGGCCAGGATGGCGAGGAGAGGTGCTCGGCTCTTCATACGCTCCAGCATGCCGGGACATGAGGAGAGAGACCTGAGTCTGAGATGAGAGAACTCTCATCTGACGTGGTCAGCCGGGCAGCGTCTCCCCGCCGATCGGGGCCAGCACCTCGCCCGTGTAGTACGACGACATCAGGTCCGAGGCGAAGAACACGTACGAAGGAGCGATCTCGTCGGGGTCGGCCGCCCGCTTCATCGGCACCTGCTTGCCGAACTGCTCGACCTTCTCCTCGGGGAAGGTGGCGGGGATGAGCGGTGTCCAGACCGGCCCAGGCGCCACCGCGTTGACCCTGATACCCCGGTCGACCAGGTTCTGCGCCATCGCGTAGGTGAAGGCGTTGATCGCGCCCTTCGTCGCGGAGTAGTCGAGGAGTGTCTTGTTGCCGCGCAGGCCGTTGATCGAGGAGGTGTTGACGATGGCCGAGCCCTCCCCGAGGTGGGGCAGCGCGGCCTTGGTGACGCGGTAGTAGCTGTGGATGTTGACCGCGAACGTGTGCTCCCACTGCTCGTCGGTCAGCTCCTCCAGCGAGTCGACCGGCTGCTGGTAGGCGACGTTGTTCACGACGACGTCCAGGCCGCCCAGCTCGGAGACGGCGCGCTCGACGACCTGCACGCAGTGGTCACGGTCCGCCAGGTCGCCGGGGAGCAGCACGCAGCGCCGCCCTTCGGCCTCCACCAGCTTCCTTGTGTGGTCGGCGTCGTCGTGCTCGCTCAGGTAGGCGATCGCGACGTCGGCGCCCTCCTTGGCGAAGGCGACGGATACGGCGCGGCCGATGCCGGAGTCGCCGCCGGTGACGAGCGCCCGTTTGCCGGACAGCAGGCCCCGGCCCTCGTAGCGGCGCATCTCGTCGCGTGGTTCCGGAGCCATCTCGCCGGTGCCGCCCGGGTACTGCTGGGTCTGCGGCGGTGGTGTGGAGTTCGGTTCTTCAGGCATGTCCAGCGCGTGCCCCGGCTGGGGCACGGCTAACACCGGGGTCAGCGGGGGAACACGATGGTCTTGTGGCCGTCGAGCAGGACCCGCTGCTCGGTGTGCCATTTGACCGCCCTGGCCAGGGTCAGGCTCTCGACGTCGCGCCCGATGGCGGCCAGGTCTTCCGGTGAGTGGCTGTGGTTGACCCGGGCGACCTCCTGCTCGATGATCGGCCCCTCGTCGAGGTGGGACGTCACGTAGTGGGCGGTCGCGCCGATCAGCTTGACGCCGCGGTCGTGGGCCTGGTGGTAGGGCTTGGCGCCCTTGAAGGACGGCAGGAACGAGTGGTGGATGTTGATCGCCCGCCCGCTCAGCTTCGCGCACAGCTCCTCGGACAGCACCTGCATGTAGCGGGCCAGCACGACCAGGTCGACCTGGTAGCGCTCGACCAGCGCCAGCACCTCGGCCTCCTGCTTCGGCTTGGTCTCGGGCGTGACCGGCAGGTGGTGGTAGTCGATGCCGTGGGACTGGGTGAGCGGGCGCAGGTCGGGATGGTTGGACACGACCGCGACGACCTCGAGGTCGAGCGCGCCGCTGCGGACGCGGTAGAGCAGGTCGTTGAGGCAGTGGTCGAACCGGCTCACCATGATGAGCACCTTGGGCTTCCTCGCCAGGTCGCGGAGCTGGAACTCCATGCGGAGGTCCGAAGCCAGGGCGGCGAAGGCGGCCCGCACCTCGTCCTCGCCGACCGGCGAGGTGAACTGCACCCGCATGAAGAACCGCTCGCTCTCGCGGTCACCGAACTGCTGGCTCTCGGTGATGTTGCAGCCGTGCCTGGACAGCAGGCTCGACACGGCGGCCACGACTCCGGGCCGGTCGGGACAGGACAACGTGAGGACGTACTCGGCAACGCTCATGGATCGCTCTCGGTGAGGTCTGCGCGACTGAATCCATCGAGGTTACCGCCCCCGGGAAGCGCGGTCTCCCCTGCCTTATGCGCCCGATCTTGGGTAGATATCCGCTATACACAGCTTTTGCAGGAGGTTGCCCATGCCCGCGGACGTCGTCGTGCTCGTCGCGGTCGCAGGGCTGTTCGCGATCGTGTCCGGCATGAACGACGGCGGGGCGCTCCTGGCGACCGGGCTCAAGCTGCCGGCGATGCGACCGGCGACCGGGATCCTCGCCATGGTCGTGGTGATCGCGCTGGTTCCGCTGGCCACCCACCAGGTGGCGCTGACGTTCGTGAACCGGCTGGCCTCCTTCGACGGGCCCGGCGGGCGGGTGGCGACCTCGATCGCCGTGCTGAGCGCGATGGCCGTGGTCACCTTCCTGACCATGAAGGGCCGCCCGACCAGCCTCACGCTGGCCCTCGTCGGCGGGCTCACCGGGGCGGGCCTGGGCTGGGGCCTGCCGGTCTCGGGGCCGTACGTGGCGCTGGTGCTGGCCTTCGGCCTGGCCGCGCCGATCGTGGGCGGCCTGGTGGCGTGGGCGGTGACGACGCTGGTGGTGCGGTTCGCCAGCGCCGACCGGCTGAGCGGCCTGCACCGCGCCGGGTTCGTGGTGCAGATCGTCGCGTACGCTGCCAACGACGGACAGAAGATGCTCGCCATCTTCATGATCGCGCTGAGCTTCTCCGACGCGCCGCTGCCGTACACGACCCTGACGGCCGTGCTGTTCGGGCTCGGAGCGATGTACGGGCTCCCGAAGGCGGGCCGCACGCTCAGCCGCGAGATCATCGCCTTCCGCCCGCTGCACGGCGTGGCGGCGGAGCTGTCGGCAGGGTCGGCCGTGCTCGGCTGCTCCGCCGTGGGCATGCCGGTCAGCATGACGCAGGCGATCGCCGGCGGGCTGATCGGCGCGGGGGTGGTGCGCGGCAGCGGCCGGGTCCGCTGGTACGCGGCCGTGAAGATCGTGGTCGCCTGGCTGCTGACGCTGCCGGCCAGCGGCGTGCTGGGCGCGGTGGCGGCCTACGCCGGAAAGGGAGTGATGATGTGAAGGGCGGCAGGCTGGTGAGGCGGCTGCGCAGGATCCGTGACCTGCTGACGGGGCACATGGACACCGCGCTGTCGGACGCGCTGCTCGGGCAGTTGAAGGCCACCAAGGAGGGCGCGTGGCTGGCCATGGCGATGATCGGCGGCGAGGTGGGCAGGACGGGCGCGCACGAGCAGATGCGCACCATCGAGCACCTCGGCGACGAGGAGCGCCGCCAGCTCGTCGAGGAGCTGGAGTCGGCCCTGATCACGCCCATCGACCGGGAGGACCTGTTCAGGCTGTCGCGCTCGATCGACGACGTGCTGGACTCGCTGCGCGACTTCGTCCGCGAGTCGCACCTCTATCGCGTGCCCGACCAGATCCGCTTCACCCCGCTGCTCGACCAGGTGATCGTCGGCATCGACGCGCTGGAGACCGCCGTCCGCGACCTCGTCTCCAGCCCGTCGGCCGTGCCGCACGACGCGCTGGAGGCCAAGAAGGCCGGCAGCGCGATCCGGCGGATGTACCAGTATGAGATCTCGCGCATCTTCTCCGGGGAGCTCACGAACGACCGCATGAAGGAGCGCGAGCTCGTGCGCCGTCTGGAGATCGTGGGCATCGCCATCGGCGAGGCGGCCGACGCGATCGCCGACGGCGCGATGAAACGCTGAGTCATGCCGGGCCGCCCGGCGCCCACGCTCCCCGGACCGTCTTCAGGACGTCACAGGTCCCTCACCGCAGGCCGAGCGCGGGGGCGAGGAGCTCCAGCTGGCGCAGGGCGTCGTCGAGGTCGGGGCCGCCGGGCGACAGCGGCTGGATCGCCACGTGGTCGGCGCCCGCGCCGAGGTGCGCCCGCACCCGCTCGGCCACCGCGTCCGGGCTCCCCCAGCCCACGATCGCGTCCACCAGCCGGTCGCTGCCGCCGCCGGCGAAGTCGTCGTCGGTGTAGCCGAGATCGCGCAGGTTGTTGAGGTAGTTGGGCAGGGAGAGGTAGACGGACATGTGGTCGCGGGCGATCTCGCGGGCCCGCGTGGGATCGGTCTCGACGAGCACCGCCTGCTCGGGCATGAGCAGCTTGCCCGGCCCCAGGATCTCCCTGGCCCGCTCGCTGTGCTCGGGCGGCACGAAGTAGGGGTGGGCGCCGTCGGCGCGGTCTCTGGCCAGCTCCAGCATGCCGGGGCGGAGCGCGGCGAGCAGCCGGGGCGCGTCGACCTCCCGGTGGTGCTTCGCCGTCTCGTCCATGCCATCCAGATAGCGGCGCATCGCGGTGAGCGGCTTGGCGTAGTCGTGGCCGCGCGCGTTGACCAGCGGCGCGTGGCTGACGCCGAGCCCGGCGATGAAGCGGCCGGGGAAGGCTTCGCCCAGCGCGAACCTGCTGCCCGCCATGGCCGCCGCGTCGCGTGACCAGATGCTGGCGATGCCGGTGCCGACGGCGATCCGGCGGGTGGCCGCCAGGAGGATCGCCGCGGACACGAGCGGGTCCTTGCTGCCTGGGCCCTCGCCCACCCAGACGGACCCGTACCCGAGCTCCTCGGCCCGGGCGGCCGCCCGGCCGCCGGTCTCGCCCGGCGCGTTGCCGAAGAGGGGATGCCAGACCCCGACATGTCCGATGTTCACCGCGCGCTCCTCGCGACTAAGATGTTCGATCGAGATGGAACACTACACCGACGTTCGATCCCCATCGAACACGACACGCGGCCCCGTCCACGTCTCCCCCGCCGAGGCGACCCTCCAGGCCGCCCTCGACGCGCTCGGCGACCCCGTCCGCCGTCGCATCGTCCGCGAGCTGGCCGGGGTGCCCGACTGGAGCCGCGCCTGCGCCGCCTTCCACCACCTGCCGGTCGCCAAGTCCACGCTCAGCCACCACTTCGCGGTGCTGCGCGGCGTGGGGCTGCTGGAGCAGCGCGAACAGGGCGCGCGCCGGCTCAACCGGCTGCGCCGGCCCGAGTTCGACGCCCGCTTCCCCGGCCTCCTGGCCCTGGTCCTCGACGAGGACGAGACGTGACGGCCGTCAGCGCCCGCCCGGCCGCCAGGGTCGTCTGCCTCGACCGCGACGGCAGGGTGCTGCTGCTCCACTGGCACGACAAGGTCAGCGGCGCCGACCTGTGGGAGCCGCCGGGCGGCGGCCTCGACCCCGGTGAGACGCCCCTGCAGGCCGCCCGGCGCGAGCTGACCGAGGAGACGGGCCTGCCGGGCTCGGCCGTCGAGGACCGCTGGGTCGCCGTCGACCGCGACTTCCCGTGGCTGGGCGTACGTTACGTCAAGAGCGAGCGGTTCTACCTCGCCCGCTTCCCCGAGGCCCGCCCGCCGGTGGACCCCGGCGAGCTCACGGAGGAGGAGCGCGAGGCCTACCTGGGCTGCGTCTGGGCGGAAGACCTGCCGGGCAGCGTGCAACCGCCGAACCTGGCGGAGGTGATCGGCGAGCTCACCGGCGTCCGGCCCCGCTGAGGGCCCACAGCTCACCGCCGGCACGGATTCGGGCGGTGCGACCGTCCGGACGGTCACGCCTGGTAGCCCAGTTCGGTCAGCGACATGGTCAGGAGCGAGCGCAGGAGGGGCCCCGCCACACGCTCGTGCTCGGCCTCGACGGACAGCCCGGCCAGCACGTCGGCGCGGTAGGCGTCGCGTTCGCCCGCGTCCGCGTAGGGCTGCGCGGTCAGCGCGACCACCACCGTCGCGCGGGTGTCCTCCGACGGCAGCACCGCCACGGCGTGGGTGCGCAGGCAGGTCTCGTCGGGCTCGCCGAACCAGCCGCACTTCACCCCCGACCCGGGCGCGGCCAGCGCCTCCCTGACGCCGAACGCCTGCTGACCCTCCACCTGCCGCATCCACTCCAGCACGTCGCCGGCCACCGGGTCGCCGGCCAGCGCCGCCTGGGCGAGCGCCGCGTACGCCGTCGCCACCTCGTCGGCGGCCACCTCGATGGACCCGAACCTGGACGGGTCGCCGTTGTGCATCGGCCAGGAGACCCCGGTGCGCTGGTAGATGTCGTCCAGGATGACCAGCGGCCCGACGGCCAGCCACAGGCTGCGGGTGTCGGCGTTGGACGAGATGACCACGGCCGGCTCGGCGTGGCGTCGCCATCGCTCGGCGTCGGGGATGCGACCCGCGGTGACCCACGCGTACAGCGGCTTGAGCAGGGAGGCGCAGCGCAGCCGGTGCGGGCCGGAGCGGACGGCGAGGGTCCGGGCGGGCGGGCCGCCGTGCCCTCGGCTGATGCCCGCCGTCTGCGCGCTCGCGCCCGGCTGGAGATCGCGTAGCAGCTCGTTGAAGCCCACGCACCCACGGTAGTCCCCAAGGCCCGTCCGGGCAGGGCATTCCGATGCCTCACGAAGTGTCGGGGGTCCAGCGGCCTTCGTACCAGTCGAGTGACGGCGGGTCGCCGGGCAGGGGCGTGGCGCCCGGGGCGCGCAGGCCGTCGAGCGCGATGGCCAGGAGCCGCTGCTTGAACCGGTCCTGCAGCTCGTCCGGTGGCCCGGGAGCCGGCCTGCTGAACTGCTCGATCAGCAGCGACACGTCCAGCTCCGTCACGTCAGCCCGCAGCGCCCCGGCCTCGCGGGCCCGCGCGACGAGCCGGCCGGCCAGCTCGGTGGCCTGTCTCGCGGTGCGCGACATCTCGCCGGTGACCTCGATGGTGCCCGCCACCGGCGCCAGCGCCCCGGACCCGAAACCGACGCAGGCCCGCACGTACCCGGCGAACCCCTCCCACGGGTCGTCCTCCGCGAGCCCGGCCGAGGCCGCCTCCACCACCCGCTCCATGGCGATCAGGCACAGCCGCTGCAGCAGCTCCTCCTTGGTGCGGTAGCGGCGGTAGAGGCTGCCCATGCCCAGCCCGGCGCGCTTGGCGATGGCCGACACGGGGGCGTCGAAGCCCTGGGTGGTGAACACCTCGTGCGCGGCCCGCAGCAGCCGCAGGTCGTTGCGCGCCGCCTCGGCCTGCCTGCCGCGCCTGCTCATGCCGTACAGGATAGCCGCCTTGCGGAGCGCAGCGCTCCGATATACCGTCGCGATCGGAGCGGAACGCTCCGGTTGAGGAGAGGTGTGTCATGCGTGCGGTGATGTTGAGGAAGTTCGGCGGCCCGGAGGCGCTGGTCGCCGAGGAGGTGCCCGATCCGGTGCCCGGGCCCGGGCAGGCGCTGATCGAGGTGGCGGTCGCCGGTGTGACGTTCGTGGAGACGCAGGTACGGGCCGACCGGGGGCCGCGCACCGCCGAGCTGCCCGCGATCCTCGGCAACGGCGTGGCGGGCACCGTGCGGGCGGTGGGCGAAGGCGTGACGGGGTCGCTGGTGGGCGCCCTGGTGGTGAGCACGCTGGGCGGCTACGGCGGTTACGCGGAGCTGGCCGTGGCGGGCGCCGGCGACCTGATCCCGATCCCCGGCGGCGTCTCGCCGGAGCATGCGGTGGCGTTGCTGGCCGACGGCCGCACCGCCACCGGCCTGGCCCGCGCCGCCGGGCCGAAGCCGGGCGAGTGGGTGCTGGTGGAGGCGGCGGGCGGCGGCGTCGGCAGCCTCCTGGTCCAGCTCGCGGTGGCCGCCGGCGCCCGGGTGATCGGTGCGGCGAGCAGCGCGGCCAAGCGCGGGCTCGCCGCCGAGCTGGGCGCCGAGCTGACCGTGGACTACACCGAGCCGGGCTGGGCCGACCGGGTCCGCGACGCGGCCGGTGCGCTGGACGTGGTCTTCGACGGGGTGGGCGGCGAGATCGGCGCCACCGCCGAGACGCTGCTGCGCGACGGCGGCCGGATGAGCGTCTACGGCATGGCGGGCGGCCCGATGACCACTCCGGGCCCGCGCGTGACGGCGGTCCCCTGGCCCGCCACCGACCTGCGCGAGCTGTCCAGGGCCGCGCTGGAGGTGGCCGCGGCGGGACGGCTCCGCCCCACGATCGGCCTGGTGCTCCCGCTGGAGTCAGCCGCCGAAGCACACGCCGCCATCGAGGCCCGCCAGGTGACCGGCAAAACCCTCCTCATCCCCGCATCCTCCGCCGACGCCTGACCCACGTGGCGGGCAACCGGGGGACGCTTTCCCTCGGCGAGGGGACGTGGCAGTGGAGCCGGGGTTGGCTCAGTGGTGGGTCGCGCGGGCTTCGTCGGCTTCGGCCTCTTCGGTGCGGCCGAGTGCGCGCAGGGCGACCGCGCGGTTGGCGTACAGGTCGGGCTGGGGGCCCAGCTCGATCGCCCGGGTCAGGTCGGCGACCGCCCCGGCCGGATCGCCGGCCTCGTACCGGAGCACCCCCCGGTTGCCCCAGGCGGCCACCAGCGAGGGCGCCCGGTCGATCGCCAGGTCCAGCGCCCGGCGCGCCTCCCGCAGCCGTCCCGCCGCGGTCTCCAGCTGGCCGAGCACCGTGAGCAGGTGCGGGTTCCCGGGCGCGCAGGCGAGCCCGGCCTCGACGTCCGCCCGCGCCTCCGCGTCCCGCTCCAGCGCGGCGAGCAGCCCGGCCCGGTTGATGTACGCGTCCACGTAGGCGGGATCGAGCTCGATCACCCTGGCCAGGTCCGCCAGCGCGCCCGTCACGTCGTCCTGGGCGATGCGGAGCTCCGCCCGGTTGTAGTGCGCCTCGGGCAGCGGCGGCCCGGCGGCCAGCGCCGACTCGTAGTCCGCCAGCGCCTCGGCGTGCCGGCCCAGCTTGAACAGCAGGTTGCCGCGGTCCACGTAGTAGTCGGGGAACATCGGGTCGACGGCGATGGCGGCGGAGAAGTCCTCCAGCGCCTCCTTGGTCCGCCCCAGCCCGGCCAGCAGCTGGGCCCGGTTGGCCAGCAGCACCATCCGGTGCACCGGGTGCCGCTCCCCCAGCTCCCCGGCCAGCTCGATGGCCGACTCGACCAGCGCCAGCGCCTCGGAAAGGCGGCCCTCGCGCAGCTCGACGAGCGCCAGCCCGTTGCGGTCGAAGCCGAGCTTGAACGCCCGCTGCCCGGGGTCGGGCAGCAGCGTCGAGATGGCGATCGCCTGGTTGATCCACCCGCGCGCCCTGCCCAGGTCGCGCCGCGCCCGGTCGGGGTCGCGGGCGTCCAGCATGGCCAGCCCGTACGCGGTCGCGGCGTGCACGGCCGGGTCCTGGCTGGACCGGCGCGCCCCCTCCCACACGACGCGCGCCTCGGCCCGCCGGTCGAGGCCGCCGAGCGCGGTCGCGGTGCGCTGGGCGAGGCGCCACCACGGCTCGCCGCCGGGCCCGGCCAGCGTCAGCGCGCGCTGCCCCAGCTCGGCCACCGCGTGCAGGAAACCCTCCCGTACGCACCGGTCCACGAGCGTCCACAGCTCGGCGGCGTCCCGCGTGTCCGGCGGCGGCTCCGGGCCGTCCGCGTACACGGTGATCGCCAGGACGGCCGGCGGGATCCTGCGCATGAGCACGTCGAGCAGCTCGGTGTCGGTGGGGTCGGCGTGGTCCCCGTTGCAGACGGCCAGGGTGAGGCCGGGCTGCACGACCTGCCGGACGAACTCGGCGATCCCGTTGGCCAGCCGGAGCGTGCGGCGGGGCGCGGGGACGAGGATGCGCTCCTCGTCGGACAGCCGCGCGTCCAGGGTCACCCGCCTGGCGGGTACGAGATCCGCGAGCGCGGGCGCGACGGCCCTGATCTCGATGTCATGCTCGGCCACCAGCTCGGGGCGCCGGTCGAGGGCCTCCGGCACCAGTCCCCCCAGGAGCGCCGCGCCGACGGTGTAGGGGCCGAGCGGCTGCCGATGACCGTCGATCACGGGCATCAGCAGCCGCGCGTTCCCGAACCGTACGGGCGGACCGCCCGGAGCTCTGAGGTGGGACCGTTCCTCTGTCACCCCTTGTGAATGACGCTGGAGGTCCCACCGAGCCGCGCGGTTCCGGGCTTGCGGACGACGATGCGCTTCATCATGCACCTCTTCACTGGAGTAATATTCATTATTCGGACACTCCAGCGAATATCAAGATATATACCCAATAAGTCAGAGTATAATTACTGAGAAGCGTTCAATATTTCTCCCGCCTATAGCCCTATTGTGACCGAAACCGGCAGGGGTACGTCGCCCCCGATCTTTTGTCGCCGGGTTCGTTCATGAGCTCACACAGGCAACGGCCCAGCCGCGGCTCCGAATCGCAGCACCCCTCCGCGTTCTCGTTCCTGGCCCGGACGATGCGGCTGGCCCGCTCGATGAGCCGCTCCAGGCTCGGCTCCCCCGTCCCCTTGGCCGCACGGCCAGGCCACAGGCACGCGTCGGCGCCCCCGCACGGACCGGGCGGGAGCGCCGGCGGCACCTTGCCGTTCAGCATCAGCGGGTCCCCGCGCTTGACCTTCAGCTCGCCCAGCACCCGGGACGCCCGCCGCGAGACCATGAGCAGGTCACGGCGGCGCGACTGGGGCTCGTCCAGCGCGGCCCCGGGCGACGGCACCGCCAGCAGCATCGCCGCCGCCATCAGCCCGCCGCCGAGCAGCATGCTCCAGCCCAGCTGCTCGCCGAACCAGATCACCGCGATGGCCGCCACCCAGAAGGGCTGCGACGACATCAGCACGGCACTGGGCACCGCCGACACGTACGCCTGCCCGTACGAGCGAGCCAGGAAGCCGAGCGCGCACGACACGACGGACAGGTGGCCGAGCACCACCCAGTCGGACGTCTCGCCAGGCAGCGTGATCCCGTCGCGCACGGCCAGCCCGCCGGTCAGCAGGCCGATGACCCCGAGCTGGATGACCGTCAGCGCGTACGCGTCGAACTGCTCGCCCTTCCTGGACAGGCGGCCCAGCAGCAGCGTGTGACCCGAGTACAGCGCCGCGGCGCAGAGCGTCACCCCGAGGGCCAGGAGCGAGAAGCCGCCGTACTCGATGCCGCGCAGCAGGGTGAACACGGTCATGCCGGCCATCGCCAGCACCACCCCGATCCACACCCGGTACGGCACCTTGGCCTTGAACAGCGCCAGCGCCATGACCGGTGTGATCACGACACTGCACCCGACGGCGAACCCCGAGACCGCCGCGGGCAGGCTGTAGAGGGCCACGGCCTGCGCGCTCTGCCCCACCCCGAACATGACCCCCAGGATGACCCCGTTGATCCACGTCCGCCGCGACAGCCCCCACAGGCACCTGGGACGGATGAGGAGCAGCGTCAGAGCCGCCAGCGTGTAGCGCTCGGCGAGCAGATCCTCGACTGGTAAGCGGTGGATGAGATCCTGCATCAGCGGGAAGGCCGACCCCCATGCGGCGCTGACGAACAACAGAAGCACGGCTCCCATGAGGGGTCGGGGAGCGGGCACGACTGCCATGTTCGGAAGCATCTCACTACGGATCACGGCGGCCGGATCGCCGATGGTCTGCGGTGATGTTCCTCTACCACCGGGAGTGAAGAGCCTCACTCGAAGGACCGGACATCCTTATCCTCTAAATCCGGAGATCCGGCAATTCCCCACATACCACCGCCCCCTCTTCGGCCGTATCTGCCAACCGCCCAGCGCGTCCATCAAAAGGAGAAAGCGCCCGAAACGGGCGCTTTCTCTGACATATCCTTAAATTTCAGCAGGTGCGGGCGTCAGTCGCTTCTCCCCGTAGACGACCGTGAGCTCGCCCACCTGCTCCCGCGCGACCTCCCGCCACCCGTGCCGCTCGTACAGCACCAGCGCGGCCCCCTGGTTGAGCGTGGTGTCGCCGCTCAGCCGGCGGAAACCCAGCTCGGCCGCGCGCTGTTCAAGCGCGGAGAGCATGGCGGAGCCGAGGCCGCGCCCCTGGAACGCCGGGTGCACGCGCAGCCGGCACACCTCGGCGGTCGCGCTGTCGACCGGTTTCAGCCCGCCCATGGCGACGACCCTCCCGTCGGCCTCGCCGACCAGGAAGTCGCCCCCGCACGCCAGGTAGATCTCCTGGATGCGGGGGAAGTCGTCGTCGTAGTAGACCCCGTCGCCCGGCACCAGCCCCACCTCGGCGAGGCAGATCTGATGGAGGGCGAGGATGGTGTCGAGGTCAGACCACCGGTAGCGGCGGATCCTCATGCACCGCCGGTCCCTTCTCCCCCGACGGGCTGCGGGAACCGCACCTGCTCCTCGTAGGCGGCCAGGCCCGGGTGGCCGGGCTCACGGGCCCGGATCGCCTGCAGCAGCGCGAGGGCCGGACGCATGATGAAGTCGGTGCGGTATTCGGGCCCGAGCAGGCGCAGCGCCTCGGTGCCGATCCGCAGCGCCTCGCCCGTCTCGCCCTCGATCAGCCGGCACTGCGCCTGGTCCAGCCTGATCAGCGTCTGGTCCAGGATGTGGTCCTGGTACTGGTGCAGCGCCTGGTCGAGCACGAGGTCGGCCTCCAGCGTCTGCCCCAGCTTGGTCAGCACGTCACCCTGGTAGAAGTAGAGCTGCTTCTCCGTGTAGCCGAAGGCCATGTCCTCGCGCTCCTTCCCCTTGATGTGGGAGAAGGCGTTGCGCGCCCGCGCGAGCGCGCGCTTGGCCTGGTCGACGACCTCCTTGCGGCTGTCGGTGCCCGAGAGCATGGCCAGCGCCCTGGCCTCGACGACCGGAGCCATGGCCTGCGCCGCGCACGGCGTCTGGCCTGCCAGGTCGCGGCTCTTCTTGGCGAGGTTGAGCGCCTCGCGGGCGTCGCCGTAGTAGAGCGGGACGAGCGCCTCGCGTGCGGTCACCCACGCGCGCAGGGCCCGGTCGCCGGTCTCGTCGGCGGCGGTGCGGCCGGTGCGGAAGAACGACCGGGCGAGCCGGTGGTCGCCCAGGTTGATCATGATCATGCCGCTCAACCCGGAGAGCTGGGCGGCCATCCGGCACAGCCGCTCCTGCAGGTCGATGGGCTGGCGCCGGGTCATCGCGTTGCGTACCGCGCTCAGCTCCAGCAGCACGTCGCAGAGCAGCCGGAGCGGCGCCGTGGTCGTGTACTGCCGGCCGAACGCGAGCGTGGCCTCCTCCCACTGGTCGAGCATGGCGGGAGAGACGGTGGACGACACGAGCGTGTAGTCCATCCGCCGGCGGATGCCCTCGCAGGCGCCCAGCACCGGGCCGGTGAGCTTGGTGGCCCCTGCGTCGTTGTTGGTCAGCAGGTTGAGGAGCGCGCGCCGGAGGATGTTCTCGTCCTCCTCGCTGTCGACGTTCTTGTCGGGGTGCAGCGACGGGGTGCGCAGCTCGGTCGGCTCGGGCAGCGCCGCGCCGTGACGGCCGTTCACGTCGGCGCCGCCCGCGAGGACGCCGGGCATCCGGTGGCCATGGCCGCAGATGCACGGCCCGTCGTAGCCGAGCGAGGGGGGCTCGACGCGGTAGACGGTGCACAGATAGTGGAGGTATTCGGGGCCTGGGCGTTTCAGCCCGCTCTCGTACGCCGACAGCAGGGTCTCCCCGATGCCCGGGGCCGGCTTCTCGTCGCGTTCGAACAGCGCTCTGACCTGTTCGATGACGTCGGCGAGCGCGATGCCGTGGGCCAGGCGGTGACCCTTGATCTTGGTTGTGCCGAACTGCGCGCCACAGGCCTCGTGGATCTCTTCAGCGATCTGGGCAGCGGTGCGGCCGACGGCAAGGCCCTTGGCCCTGATCCGACGAGCCATTTCCGTTTCCCTGTGCTGTCTGCCGGACATCCCGGCCCCTCTCACGCATGTGTCCCGACCGGCTCATCACCCTAGTCACTGAGAGTAGCGTCCAGGTTGCGGTCCGCCTAGCCTCGACTATGGCCTAATGATGGCGTGTTGAAAACGCCTCCTTGAAGGCTAGGGATAAGGATCGTCCTCCGGCGGACTGTTTCTTACATTCCGGGAGTGACAAGGCGACTCCCCGTGAGCATGTATGTCGCGTTGCGCAACCAGCCGACATGAGTCATCTTTGGCCCACCGCAACGATTCGAGGGAGGACGAAAGGTGGGGGACGACAACTTCGGGCATCTTGAGCGCCTGGTGTCGGAGCTCGACGCCCGCGGGTTGCTCGCGCGAGTGGTCCGGACCCAGAGTGGCAGGGTCTTCGTCAGGGTCATCAATCCGAAGGCGACGAGCCTGTCCGAGAACGTCACCTGTCGCGTCGCGACCGACATTCCCGACTGGTGGTACTGCTGGTCCTGGGGGGAACGGCTGCACACCGTCGACGACCCGGCCGGTGCGGCGACCAAGGTCGCCCGCGTGCTCGCCGCGGTGGGAGAGTGACCGGGCGGTGAACCGGGTGGAGCGCAGCCACCGCGGCTCACCGTCATCACCGCGGCTCCACGGAGCCGGCGGGACGGCCGGTGCGGAGAGCCGCGCACCAGCGCGGACTCTGGCCGTCCCGCCGACTCCGGTTACTCTGCGTAACTATCGAGACCCGCTTTTCGGCCTGGCCGGAAAGCGCTCGGGGCCCCCTCCCCGGAGACGGCACGGGACACGCTTCCGGGTGCGTGACCCGTCCGAGCCGACCGTCATCGGAGCGTCAGGTTCCTCCCTCCGCGGCCCAGGGCCTGATGACCCCGTCTTCCCCGGCGTGATGTGACGGCGGCCGGTTCGACCGGCGGTAAATTTGGGGCGTATCCGGCCCCGTACCGCCGGTCGAATCGTTTTCCCGGAGGAGGACCCTTCAGTGTTCCTGCTGTCGCCGCCGTCGCCCGAACCGACCACCTCCATGGTCCCGGACCTCGACGAGGTGAGCACCAAGATGGCGGAGATCTGCGAGGGGGACACACTCCTCTGCTCAGTGCTGGCCGGCTGGATGGACAACGCGAGCTGGGCGCCGCTGGTGGCCAGCGCGATCACGATCGTGCTGATCCTGATCATCGGCTTCCTGGTGCGCAACATCGTCAACCGCGTCATCACGCGGGTCATCAACCGGGCCGCCAGCCGCCCGGTGGGCCGCTTCCGCAAGGGCACGGTCACGGCCGGCGTGGACGCCCTGCTGCACGAGCGCCGCAAACAGCGGGCCGAGACCATGGGCTCGGTGCTCCGGCACATCGCCACCATCGTCATCATCGGCACGACCCTGCTGACCGTGCTGGACCGGCTGACGATCCCCATCGCGCCGCTGCTCACCAGCGTCGGCATCCTCGGCGTGGCCATCGGCTTCGGCGCCCAGGAACTGGTCAAGGACTTCATCGCGGGCATGTTCATGCTGCTGGAGGACCAGTACGGAGTGGGTGACGTGATCGACGCGGGCGCCGCCATCGGCACCGTCGAGGCGGTCACCCTGCGCGTCACCCGGCTGCGCGACGAGGACGGCCGGGTGTGGTACGTGCGCAACGGCACCATCACCCGCGTCGGTAACGAGTCGCAGGGCTGGTCGCGCGCCTACGTGGACGTGCCGGTCCCCTACGACAGCGACATCACCACCGTGCGGGTGGTGCTGGAGAACGTCGCCGAGGAGATGTGGGCCGACGCCGAGCTGCGCGAGGCGGCCGTCGTGGAGCCCCCGCAGGTGTTCGGCGTGGAGCAGCTCTCCGACAGCAGCATGGTCTTCCGCCTGTCGGCCAAGACGCTGCCGGCCAGGCAGGAAGAGGTGGCGCGGGAGCTGCGGCTGCGGGTCAAGGCGGCGCTCGACGCGGCGGACATTGCGATGGTCGGCTGAGCATAGGCTGGGGTCGTGACTGAAACCTCCTTCTACGAGGCCGTCGGGGGCGAGGAGACGTTCCGGCGGCTCGTGCGCCGTTTCTACGAAGGGGTGGCGGAAGATCCCCTGCTGCGCCCGATGTATCCCGAGGCCGACCTCGCCGGCGCGGAGGAGCGGCTGCGCATGTTCCTCGTCCAATACTGGGGCGGCCCCGGCACCTACAGCCAGCAGCGCGGGCACCCGCGGCTGCGGATGCGCCACGTGCCGTTCGTGATCGGCCAGCAGGAGCGCGACGCCTGGCTCAAGCACATGCGTGACGCCGTCGACGACCTCGGCCTGACCGAGGAGCAGGAGAGCCGGCTCTGGACCTATCTGGTCAACGCCGCCCATAGCCTGGTGAACTCTCCGACGTAGCGGGCATGACACGCCACATGGACATCCCCTGGTGGCGTGATGCCGTCGTCTATGAGATCTACGTCCGCAGCTTCGCCGACGCCTCCGGAGACGGCGTCGGCGATCTCGCGGGGATACGTGAACGCCTGCCCTACCTGAGAGACCTGGGGGTCGACGCCGTCTGGCTGACCCCCTTCTACCCCTCCCCCATGGCCGACGGCGGCTACGACGTGGCCGACTATCGCGGTGTCGACCCGCTGTTCGGCACGCTGGCCGACTTCGACGCGCTGGTGGCCGACGCGCACGCGCTCGGCCTGCGGGTGCTGGTGGACGTCGTGCCCAACCACAGCTCCTCCGAGCATCCCTGGTTCCAGGCCGCGCTGCGGGGCGAGGGCCGCGACCGTTACATCTTCCGCGACCGGCCCAACAACTGGCAGTCCACCTTCAGCGGCCCGGCCTGGACCCAGGTGGACGACGGGTCGTGGTACCTCCACCTGTTCGCGCCCGAGCAGCCGGACTTCAACTGGCGCAACCCCGAGGTCCGGGAGGAGTTCCTGGACATCCTGCGGTTCTGGCTGGACAAGGGCGTCGACGGGTTCCGCATCGACGTGGCGATGGGGCTGTTCAAGGCGGAGGACCTGCCGGACGTGCGCGACCAGTCGTTCATGTCCAAGTCCCCGGTCTGGGGTCAGCCGGAGGTCCACGACGTCTACCGCGACTGGCGGGCGCTGCTCGACACCTACCCGGACGAGCGGATGGCGGTGGGCGAGGTGTGGACCGACACGCTGGAGGACCTCGCGCTGTACGTGCGCCCGGACGAGCTCCACCAGAGCTTCAACTTCGCCTGGCTGCAGGCGCCCTGGTCGGCGACCGCGTTCAGGAAGGTGATCGACGACACGGTGGCGACGGTCCCGTTCGCCACCTGGGTGCTGTCCAACCACGACGTGGTACGCCACCGCACCCGTTACGGCACGGCCGACCCCGGCACCGGCATGGCGCGGGCGCGGGCCGCTCTCCTGGCGACACTTGCCCTCCCCGGGTCGGCATATCTCTACCAAGGGGAGGAACTCGGACTCCCTGAGGTAGAGAATCTTCCTCCGGAGGCGCGGCAGGACCCGGTCTTCAAGCGCTCGAAGGGCGAGCTGCCGGGCCGCGACGGCTGCCGCGTGCCGATCCCGTGGTCCGGCCGGGGCGACTCGTACGGGTTCTCGCCCGAGGGGGTGAAGCCGTGGCTGCCGCAGCCCGACGAGTTCGCGGAGCTGAGCGTGGCCCGGCAGACCGGCGATCCCGGTTCGATGCTGGAGTTCTACCGGCGCGCCCTGGCCTGCCGGCGGGAGCTGGCCCGGACCGTACCGTACGGGCTGGAATGGCTGGAGTCGTCCGAGGACGTGCTCGTGTTCGCGCGCGGGCCGCTGGTGTGCGCGATCAACTGCGGCACCGAGCCGGCGCCGCTGCCGCCGCACGAGAGCGTGCTGCTGTCCAGCGGCCCGGTCGGCGGCAGCCTGCCGCCCGACACGGCGGTCTGGCTCCGGCGCGCCGTCAGCTAGCCCGGGTGGCGCGCTCGTCGCGGACCGGGATGACCGGTAGCGAGACCAGCGCGCACGCCAGACCCGCGGCGAAGGCTGCCCAGTAGCCCGACTGGGTGATCAGCAGTCCGGCGAGGGGGGTGACGGCCAGCGCCACCGTGTTCTGCACCGTGTTGTGGACGCCGAGCACCCGGCCGGCCGCCGCGGGCCCGGCCAGCTCGCCGGCGGCGAGGTAGGCCAGCCCGTTCCCGGCCACGGTGATCACCGCGGCCAGCGCCAGCATGGCCACGCCCAGCCCGGATCCCGCGTACGTGCCGAGCACCAGCAGGCCGAGGGCGGCGAGCGCGGTGAGGGTGAGCAGGCGCAGCGGCGCCATCCGCAGTCCGGTCACGTCGGACCAGCGGCCCGCCGCGACCCGCGTGGCGGCCCCGGCGACGGCCGCCCCCGCGAACAGCTGCCCGGCCGCCACGCCGTCCCACCCGTACACCTCGACCAGGCAGGCGACCCCGTACGTGCCGACGACGACCTGCGGCACCACGTGCAGCCCGCTCGTGGCGTGCACGCGCCAGAGCGCGGGCTGCCGGTACGGGGACCCGGCGGGCTTCCTGGCGGCCCCGGCGACGGCGTGCGGCGGTTCGGCCAGGAACACGCCCGCCAGCACGGCGGCCAGCAGGCTCACGCCCGCGCAGACCAGCATGACGCCGGAGATGCCGTACGCCCGCGCCACGGGCGGCAGCGTGAACCCGGCCACGGCCATGCCGAGCGTGTACGAGACCTGCCGCACTCCCATGGCCACGCCGCGCTCGGGCGGCTCGAACCAGCGCAGCACGATGCGTCCGCCGCCCACCATCGCGGCGCAGCCCGCCGCCCCGGCCCCGGCGAGCAGCGCGACCACCGCCCAGGCGTTCCCGGCGAAGGAGGCTACGGCTAAGAGCAGGGCGGCACCGCCGACGCCCAGGCCGAGGATCAGCCGCTCGCCGTACCGGTCGGCCAGCGCGCCCCAGGCGACCAGGGCGAGCAGGATGCCGATGCCGGGCGCGTTGGCGATGATCCCGGCCACCGGCAGGGAGACGCCGAAGTGACGCTGGATGTCGGGGATGACCAGGGGGAGCCCGGCCAGGCCGAGGGTGACGCCGGCGTGCGCGTTGACCCCGAGGGCCAGCATGAGCCAGCGCCGTCGGTGCGGGGCGCTCACGCGAAGCGTTTGAGGTACGCCATCTCGTCCTCGGTGAGCCGGCGCGGTGCCGCCCGCTCGGCGTCGTAGGCCACCAGCTTGGAGGTGGCCGTGACGTACAGCTCGTCGTCGTCGAGGATCTCGTACTTGAGTGTGAAGCGCACCGGGCTGATCTCGGTCACCCACGACTCGACCCGGACCGGCTCCGCGCGGAGGCCGAGGGGCCGCAGGTAGTCGATCTCGTGGCGGGTCACGACCAGGCCCTTGAAGGGGGGTTCGCCCGCCTTGTACGGGTCGACGTGGAGCATTCCCCAGCGGGCGTCCTCAAGGTAGTCGAAGAAGCGGACGTTGTTCACATGTCCTTGCGAGTCGATGTCCGCGAATCGCACCATTCGGAGGAAGACGTGCCGTTGCGCCAGGGAGTGTTCAACCACGAGGCAACGGTACCGGTTCGCCGTCAAGACACCGACAGGGCCTACCATTTCTAGATTTGCTTACTAGAATTTTGTTCGCATCAGTCAGCCGAGGGATCGAGGTGTCGAGATGAGCGGGATCGCCGAGGGCCGCGTGGTGATCGTCACGGGCGCGGCCAGGGGCATCGGCCGGGGGCACGCGCTGGAGTTCGCCCGGCAGGGCGCCAAGGTGGTGGTGAACGACCTGGGCGCCGAGGTGGACGGCACCGGCTCGTCCGGGGCGGCGGCGGAGGTCGTCGCGGAGATCGAGGCCATGGGCGGGGAGGCGATCGTCGACGGCGAGGACGTCGCCGACTTCGACGGCGCCAGGCGGCTGGTCGAGGCCGCCGTCGAGCGCTTCGGCGACCTGCACGTGCTGGTCAACAACGCCGGGATCCTGCGCGACCGGATGCTGTTCAACATGAGCGCCGAGGAGTGGGACGCGGTGGTCCGGGTGCACCTCGGCGGCACGTTCGCCCCGCTGCGCCACGCCGCCGCCTACTGGCGCGAGCAGGCCAAGGCCGGTCGGCCCGTCGACGCCCGGATCATCAACACCACCTCGTCCTCCGGCATCTACGGCAACCCCGGCCAGGGCAACTACGGCGCGGCCAAGGCGGGCATCGCGGGCCTGACCGTGATCGCCGCCAGGGAGCTGGAGCGCTACGGCGTCACGGTCAACGCCATCGCGCCGACCGCGCTGACCCGGATGACCGACGGGATCATCCCGGGCGACGCCGACGCGGACCCCGACGACGTGGCGCCGCTCGTGGTCTGGCTGGGCAGCGCCGAGTCGCGCGGCGTCACCGGCCGGGTGTTCAACGTGCGGGCCGGGCGGATCAGCGTGGCCGAGGGCTGGCACGCGGGCCCGGAGGTGGACAAGGGCTCCCGCTGGGACCCGGCGGAGCTGGGCGCGGTGATCCCGGCGCTGGTGGACAAGGCCGCGCCGAACGCGCTGACCAACGGGAAGATCCCGGGCCGGGAGGCTAGCGGATCCTGAGCGGGTCGAGGCGGCGGATCAGCGTCATCGCCGCCTCGGCCACCTCGCGCGCGTCCTCCTCGGAGTCGCTGGTGGCCACCTCCCGGGCGGCCTCGCCGATGATGCTGGTCAGCACCGTCACGGTGAACCGGTCGAGCGGGTCGCCGCCGGAGCCGAGCAGCACGGCGTTCTGCCGTACCCACTCGCGGTTGCGCGTGCGGCGGATCAGCTCGAAGCCGGGCGGCCCGTCGCCATCGATGAACAGCCGGACCAGGTCGCGCCGCTCCCACGCGCCGTCGAGGTAGGCGCGGGCGCCGGCGATGAGCAGCTCGACCGGGTCGGTGACGCCCTCCTGCTTGGCCCGCGCCACGCTGGCGCCCGCGGCCTGCTCGTGGGCCGCCTGATGGTCCTCGTAGAGGGCGAGGAACAGCTCGGTCTTGCCGCCGAAGTGGTGGTAGAGGCTGCCGACGCTGGAGCCGGCGCGGGCGACGACCTCGGAGACCCCGGCCTCGGCGAAGCCGTGCTCGCCGAACACCTCCCGCGCCGCCTGGAGCATGCTCTTGCGGGTCTGCGCCGTACGGCTCCATTCCCACGAGGTCTTGCGTGCCATGCGAACATCTTAGAGGCGAGAAATTCTAGAATCATATTCTTGACAGCCTGCCGCACGAGAGCCGAACCTTCTCCTAGAGGTTTGTTCTAGAAAGTGAGGCGGCCGTGGACTTCTCGCTCAGCACCGAGGAACGGCAGATCAGAGACACCGTCCGGGCCTTCGTGGAGAAGGAGATCATGCCGCTGGAGCCGGACGTGCTGCGCAACGAGCGCGCCGGCCGCCCCGCGCTCGACCCCGGCGTCAACCAGGAGCTGCGGGACAAGGCGCGCAAGACCGGCCTGTGGGGCATCAACACCCCCGAGGAGTACGGCGGCGCCGCGCTCGGCCCCATCATGTCGGCGATCATCGCCATGGAGGTGGGCCGCACGTTCGTGCCGTTCACCTTCGGCGGCAGCGCCGACAACATCCTGTACGCCGGCACCGACGAGCAGAAGCGCCGCTACCTGATCCCCACCATCGAGGGCGAGCGCCGCTCCTGCTTCGCCATCACCGAGCCGGGCGCGGGCTCCGACGCCCGCAACATCAGCGCCAGGGCCGTACGCGACGGCGCCGAGTGGGTCATCAACGGTGAGAAGACGTTCATCACCGGCGGCAGCGAGGCCGACTTCGTCATGGTGTTCGCCGTCGCCGAGCCGTACGGGGTCACCTGCTTCCTCGTCGACCGCGATATGGGCTGGACGTCCGAGCCGATCCCCACGATGGGCGAGTGGGGGCCCGCGTCGCTGGTGTTCCAGGACGTCCGGGTGCCGGAGGAGAACATCCTGGGCGAGCTGGGCAAGGGCTTCGAGCTGGCCATGCAGTGGATCGGCCAGGGCCGTTACATGATCCCCGCCAGGGCCATCGGCTCGGCCGAGCGGATGCTGGGCATGGCCGTCGAGTACGCGAAGATCCGCAAGTCCATGGGCCAGGCGATCGCCGGATACCAGGCGATCCAGTGGATGATCGCCGACTCGCAGGTGGAGATCGAGGCGGCCAAGTGGCTGACGCTCTACGCGGCCTGGCGCGTCCAGCAGGGCATGGACGCCCGGCACGCCTCCTCGATCGCCAAGCTCAACGGCGCGGTCATGGCGAACCAGGTGGTCGACCGGGTGCTGCAGATCCACGGCGGCATGGGCTACACCAAGGAGCTGCCGATCGAGCGGTGGTACCGCGAGCTGCGGCTGCTGCGCATCTTCGAGGGCACCGACGAGATCCAGCGCCGCACGATCGCGCGCAACCTGATCAAGGGCCACGCCCGGCTCGGCACGATCGGGGAATGACCCTGCCCAGGAAGCGGCGGTGTACCACCGCTTCCTGAAGCCTCACGGCAGCCGGTTCGACAGCACCAGCGTGGCGGCCGAGGCGAACATGCCGCCGTTCCCCAGCACGACGCTCACCTCCACCCCCGGCACCTGCGCGGCCGCCTCACCGCGCAGCTGCCGCACCGCCTCCTGGATGGCGAACATCCCGTACATCCCGGTATGCGTGTACGACAGGCCGCCGCCGTTCGTGTTCAGGGGCAGCCGGCCGCCGGGTGAGGTGTGACCCTCGGCGATGAACGCGCCGGCCTCGCCCCGCTTGACGAACCCCAGGTCCTCCAGCCCGTAGATCGGCACGTGCGCGAAGGCGTCGTACACCATCAGGTGGTCCACGTCGTCGTGCGAGATGCCCGCCTCGGCGAACGCGGCCTCCCCCGACAGGCGGAACCCCTTGGCCGTGGTGAAGTCCTCCATCTGCGAGATCATCGGCGAGTCCATCGCCTCGCCCGAGCCCAGCAGGTAGACCGGGTCGTCCCGCCGGGCCAGGTCCTCGCTCGTGACGACCAGCGCGCCGCCGCCGTCGGTCACCAGGCAGCACTCCAGCAGGTGGAACGGGTAGGCGACGATCCGCGAGGCCAGCACGTCGTCCACCGTGATCAGGTCGCGGTGCATCGCCCGCGGGTTCAGGTGCGCCCAGCGCCGCTGCGCCACCGCGACCTCGGCGAGCTGCTCGTGGGTGAGGCCGAACTCCTTCATGTAGCGCAGCGCCGTCAGCGTGAACGTGGTCGTCGGGCCCATCACCCCGTACGGCATCTCGAACTGGCCCATCAGCGAGTCGGGCGCCATCGAGAACCGCGGCGCCCCGATCCGGGACCGGCCCGACTCGCCATGCGTGATCAGCACCGTACGGCAGAGCCCCGCCCGGATGGCGGCGGCCGCGTGGCGCACGTGGAACAGGAACGACGAGCCGCCGACCCCGGTGCCGTCGAGCCAGGACGGGGTGATGCCCAGCGCGTGGGCGACCTGGATGGGGCCCGGGGTGCCGACGGTGGCGATGCCGTCGATGTCGTCCTTGGTCATGCCCGCGTCGGCCAGCGCGTTGCGCGCGGCCTCCAGGTGGAGCTCCATCGTCGAGTGGCCGGGCAGCCTGCCGACCGCGTCGGTCTCGGCCGCGCCCGCGATCACCGGGTTCACTGGGCACCGCCCGCCGGCTCGAAGAGGGGCACGTGCACCTCGCCACGTTCCTCGAACGTCACCCGCAGCGGCATGTCGAGCTCCAGGTTCTCGGGCGCGGGCTCGACGCCGACCAGGTTCGTCATCATCCGCACCCCCTCCTCCAGCTCCACCACCGCGATCGCGTACGGCCCCTCGAACCCGGGCGCCGGCCGGTGGTTGATCACGTACGAGTAGAGCGTGGCCCTGCCGCTGGCCCGCACCCACTCGACGGAGCCGGAGCCGCAGCGCGGGCAGCTCGGCCGGGGATAGAAGTAGTGACGCTCGCAGGCCAGGCAGCGCTGGATCCTGAGCTCTCCGGCCGCCGTCCCGTCCCAGAAGGGCTGGGTGTCGGGAGTGGGGCGTGGTACGGGCTTCATGGGGCTCCCGCCTCTCGGTTTTAGAACCCCACTCTAGATTTTTCTTCTGCGTTTGCTCAAGGGCTCGGTATCCCGTTCCCGTTCCTGCCTTCGCCGGCCAGCACCTCCTCCAGCGTCGCCCTCGGCCCGTCCGGCCGCGGACCCACCTGGGCGAGCTGGATCAGCACCCCGTGCGCCTCCTTCGGATGCAGGAACACCTCCCGCCAGCGGGGATCCGACAGGTTCAGCCCGTGCAGCCGGTAGCCCTTCCCCTTCAGTCCGGCCACGGCCGCGTCGATGTCGCTCACGTGGAAGTTGAGATGGTGCACGCCGCCCCTGCCCCGGGTCAGCTCGAAGAAGCTGTCGAAGAACGTCGAACCGGGCAGCGGCTCCATCAGTTCGATCTTGCTCCCGTTGGTGTAGGTGAGCTGCAGGGTTCGGTATCCGGCCTGCCGGTTGTCGCCCCCGCCCCCGAGGTGCCGCCCACCGAGCAGGTCGCGGTAGATGGGCAGCAGGTCCCTGATGCGCGGCGCGGCCACGGCCGTGTGGTCGAAGGCCACCTCGACGCCGTCCAGTTCGAGCTCCACCCGGACTCCTTCCCCTTAGCGAATCTAGAATCTGATTCTAGACATCCCTCGTGCACCCAGGAAACGCGAGATCCCGCACGGAGACGGTCTCCGTGCGGGATCCGGGGTGGAACCACGTGATCAGTCGCGGTGCAGCTTGCGGTAGGTCACCCGGTGCGGGCGGGCCGCGTCGGCGCCCAGCCGATCGATCTTGTTCTTCTCGTAGTCGGCGAAGTTGCCCTCGAACCAGAACCAGTTGGACCCTTCCTCCCACGCCAGGATGTGCGTGGCGATCCGGTCGAGGAACCACCGGTCGTGGGAGGTGATGACGGCGCAGCCAGGGAACTCCAGCAGCGCGTTCTCCAGCGAGGACAGCGTCTCGGTGTCGAGGTCGTTGGTGGGCTCGTCGAGCAGCAGCACGTTGCCGCCCTGCTTGAGGGTCAGCGCCAGGTTGAGCCGGTTGCGCTCGCCGCCGGACAGCACGCCCGCCTTCTTCTGCTGGTCGGGCCCTCTGAACCCGAACGCGGCGATGTAGGCGCGCGACGGCATCTCGACGTTGCCGACCTTGATGTGGTCGAGCCCGTCGGAGACGACCTCCCACACGTTCTTGTTGGGGTCGATGCCGCCCCGGCTCTGGTCGGCGTACGAGATCTTGACGGTGTCGCCGACGGTGATGGCGCCGCCGTCGGGCTGCTCGTCGCCCGTGATCATGCGGAAGAGCGTGGTCTTGCCGACGCCGTTGGGGCCGATGATGCCGACGATGCCGTTACGCGGCAGGTCGAAGGTGAGCTTCTCCATCAGCAGGCGGTCGTCGAAGCCCTTGGTGAGATCCTCCGCCCTGATCACCGTGGTGCCGAGGCGCGGGCCCGGCGGGATCTGGATCTCGTCGAAGTCGAGCTTGCGGTGCTTGTCGGCCTCGGCCGCCATCTCCTCGTAGCGCTGGAGCCGGGCCTTGCTCTTGGTCTGGCGGGCCTTCGGGTTGGACCGGACCCACTCCAGCTCGTCCTCGAGGCGCTTCTTGCGCTTGACGTCCTTCTGGCCCTCGACCCTGAGCCGGGCCGCCTTGGCCTCGAGGTAGGTCGAGTAGTTGCCCTCGTAGGCGTAGGCACGGCCGCGGTCGAGCTCGAGGATCCAGGTCGCGACGTTGTCGAGGAAGTAGCGGTCGTGGGTGACGGCCAGGACGGTGCCGGCGTACTTCTCCAGGTGCTGCTCCAGCCACTGGACGCTCTCGGCGTCGAGGTGGTTGGTCGGCTCGTCGAGCAGCAGCAGGTCGGGCGCCTCCAGCAGCAGCTTGCAGAGGGCCACGCGGCGGCGCTCGCCACCGGACAGCGTCGTCACGTCGGCGTCGGGCGGCGGGCAGCGCAGGGCGTCCATCGCCTGCTCCAGCTGGCTGTCGAGATCCCAGGCGTTGCGATGCTCAAGCTGCTCCTGCAGCTTGCCCATCTCGTCGAGCAGCTCGTCGCTGTAGTCGGTGGCCATCTGCTCGGCGATCTCGTTGTAGCGCTCGAGCATCCGCATCGTCTCGGCGACGCCCTCCTGGACGTTGCCGAGCACGGTCTTCTCCTCGTTGAGAGGCGGCTCCTGCTGGAGCATGCCCACGGTGAAGCCCGGCATCAGCCGCGCCTCGCCGTTGGACGGCTGCTCCAGACCGGCCATCATCCGGAGCAGCGTCGACTTGCCCGTGCCGTTGGGCCCCAGGACACCGATCTTGGCCCCTGGCAGGAACGACAGGGTGACGTCGTCAAGGACAACCTTGTCGCCATGCGCCTTGCGCACGCGCTGAAGCGTATAGATGTACTCCGGCATGGTATCTAGCTTAGGGGCTCCCGCCCGAGCTTCCGAACGCGACGGCGAAGGGCCTTCCTGGCCGGGCCTGCCAGGGGGCCGCGAGGTCAGCCGGCCGGGTCGCCCTGGAGACGGGGCGGGACGGCGGGGACGCAGACGCGGTTTCTGCCCAGCTCCTTGGCCCGGTAGAGGGCCAGGTCGGCGGCCGCCAGGAGCTCGATGAGGTCGTCGCCGTGCTCCGACATCAGGGCGACGCCCGCCGAGACCGTGACCGAGATGACCGCCTCGTCGGCGGGGACGGACATGCGGCCGATCCGGGCACGCAGGCGCTCGGCGACCCGGCGGGCCTCGTGCAGGTCAGCCCCCGGCAGCAGCACGACGAACTCCTCGCCGCCGAAGCGCCCCACCAGGTCGTAGTCGCGCAACTGGCCGCGGAGCACGTCCGCCACGTTGACCAGCACCAGGTCTCCGGCCAGATGCCCGTGGGCGTCGTTGACCCGTTTGAAGTGGTCGATGTCGATGATCAGGAGCGCGAGCGTCTCTCCCGTACGGCGCGCGCGGACGATCTCGGTGTCGGCCTCCCGCTGCCAGGCGGCGGCGTTGAGCAGGCCGGTCTTCGCGTCGGTGCGGGCCGCCGCCTGCAGCTGGGCGTGCAGGAGGCTGCGCTGGAGCAGCACGACCGGGGGGAGGGCGAGCAGCAGCAGGATGGGGTGCAGGCCGCACCCGACGGTCACCGTGACGCCGAGGCACAGCTCCACCACGTCCAGTGTGAAGCTCTCCCGGTCCCAGAGCACCGCGCGCCAGCCGAGGTCGGGGTTGGCGGTGTGGGCGGCGATCGCGATCAGGGCGGTGTTGATGAGCGCGAACACCACGGCCGCCAGGATCGCCAGCATGATGGTGGCGCTGTCGCTCCCCGAGAGCGGCCAGGCTTCCGGGGCCAGCCCGTGGAACAGCAGGGACGCCGCGCACCCGGCCAGGCCGATCGCGGCCGCGCTGAACACCCGCCGGTGCAGCACCGCCGCCCGGACCCGCAACTGCAGCAGCGTCTGCAGCACGATCGGCGCGAGCAGCGCGTACACCGGCGGCAGCAGCAGCGCTACGGGCAGCCACCAGGCCGACAGCAGGTCACGCGACACCCCTGCCGGCATGCCGAGCCGTCGGGTGGCCTCGATGCAGACCGCGCCGCAGCCCATCAGCGCCGCGAAGACCATCAGGCTGCGCCAGTGGAAGGGGGTGGTGAGAGCCGTCGCGGCGATCGCGGCCAGGTCGGCGACGA
Organism: Nonomuraea sp. NPDC054003; assembly: GCF_055585125.1. Classification (NCBI taxonomy): domain Bacteria; kingdom Bacillati; phylum Actinomycetota; class Actinomycetes; order Streptosporangiales; family Streptosporangiaceae; genus Nonomuraea; species Nonomuraea sp. NPDC054003. The sequence continues at coordinate 80,539 of NZ_JBVJKR010000019.1, read as the reverse complement.
CGATCACGCTGATGTAGGCGACCAAGGCCCGGCGTTGGCCGAGAAATGGCCATCGGGAGACCAATGCGGACAGACCGTCACGTCGCTTTATCGAGGTGTGACTGGCCGCCGCCATGTGGTCTCCCCTCCCACTAACGATGTGTAACACAATAGTTGCGGAGTGTGCGGTGCGCGATGGGAAACGATAGCTTTGCCAGAGAAACCGCAGAGGTTATGTGGTTGGCTAGATGTGGACACGGTTCGCTTCCGCGAACAAGCCACTGCGAAGGGAGCACATCATGATGCGGGGCGTCATCTGGACTTGACGACCGCCCTTGCCCTCCACGCGGGCGACCCATCGGCCCCGGCGCTCACCACTCAGCGCGCCACCGATGCCCCCTCCCCCCACCTTCCCGGGGCCCGGTTCGTCTTCCCGCATCCCTCGTGTTCCAGCATCACCCGCGCGACCTCTCGCCAACGCCGAGGTCATCTCATCGACCTCTTCGGGAAACCCCGGGCTAGGCACCGTGAGGCATGCCCCCGGCCCGCTCATCCCGCCGTAACCCCGGGGGCGCATGCGGAGAGCCGGTGAGATCCCGGCCGGACGCCGCCACCGACTACGCGACATCGGCGCGCCGTTTCGGCACCGGACCTCCTGGTCGGACGCCGGGATCGGCGCGCCACTTCCGGCACCGGACCATCTGACCGGACACCAGGATCGGCGCGCCACCACCAACACCGGACCACCTGACCGGGCACCAGGATCGACGCGCCGTTCCGGCACGGGCCCTCCTGGCGGGACGCCGGAGGCAGCGCGCCACTTCCAGCGCCAGACCACCCGACCGGACACCAGGATCGGCGCGCCACCGCCGGCACCGGACCACCTGGCCGGACGCCGGAGGTGGCGCGCCGCCATGGACGGGGCATCAGGCCGCGGCCCGCTCCTCCTGTGGCCACTCGGCGTCTTCGGACTCCTTCTCGTTGTCGTCGGCGCCGATGATGCGCACCGCGGCCTCGTCCGCCGGGATCTCCCTGACCACCATGCCGGGCCCCTTGCGGGCGGCGCCCATCGCCCAGTCCTGGGTCTCCTCGTCGAGGCGGTCGCGCATCTCCCTGCTCACCGGGCCGCCGCCCGCCCGCTCGGGCTTGACGAAGGTGCCGGTGCCCCAGCGCAGGTCGTGGCCCACGGCCGAGGCCTCGACCTCGGGCATGAAACGCCGGTCACCCTCCGGGCCGAACTCGCGGATGCGGAGCTTGCCCGACACCACCACCGGCTGCCCGACCCGTACGGACTGGGCGACGTTGTCGCCCAGCGCGCGCCAGCAGCGCACCGCGAAGCAGACCTTCTCGCCGTCGGCCCACTGGCCCGACTTCCTGTCGAAGTAGCGATGGGCGGTGAGCACCCGGAGCGAAGTGACCTTGGAACCGTCGTCGAAGGTGTATTGACGCGGCTCCGCCGCGACGTTGCCGGTGAGCGTGACGTAGATGTCGTTCATCCGTTGCCTCCCCTGTGGCGGGCCGGACGCCCGCGACCTGGGACCACGGTGCCGACCACGGCCCGCCCGCGAAGCCGCCGAGCGGTGTTCTGGGGATGACCGCCCGGCGGGCGCGGAGGCTGTGGAAGGTCAGCTCGACAGGCCGCGCATCGCGGTGTAGAAGGCGTGGTGGCGGGCGAGTTCGCGCTCCACCGGCTCCACCACCATCTTCTCCGCGATCGCCGCCACCCGCCGCCGCATCTCCCGCTCCAGCCGCTCCCGCTCGCGCGAGGCGCCCAGCTCGACGAAGTTGCGTGAGGCGATGCCCGACAGGGCGCCCAGCCCGAGCACCGACACCGTCATCAGCGCCGCCCACGGCAGCGCCGCGGTGTCGCCCATCAGCTCCAGCGCCGGCGGCAGCGCGCCCGGTATGAGCAGCCCCAGCAGGAGCCAGAGCACGCCGCACCCGAACGCCGCCACCAGGGCGTACTGCCACGCCTTGAGCAGCCGCCACCAGGCGGGCACCCGGTCGAGCTGGGGCGCGACCTCGGTGAGGTCCTCGGTCAGCGCCGACGGCACCTTGCCCAGCCGGGAGCGGGCCGCGTGGTGGAGCGACGACCGCCACACCGGGTGCATGGTGCCCGACAGCCCTTCGGCCAGCGCCTGGACGGCGTTGGTGACCTCGGCCGCCTGCGCGGTCACGGTGCCGGCCGCGATGCCCTTGATCTCGTCGCTGACGTCCTCCAGGCGGAGGCTCTTGATCGGGTCGGGGCGGAACCGGTCGGCCCAGCGCGGGAACGGCCAGCCCACCCACCGGTTGGAGCGCTCGACGTAGATGTTCTCCATGGCCTCGCCCACGGCCGGCACGCCGACGGCGTCGCAGAGCGCGTCCACCAGGCCCATCTTGCGGGCCTCGTCCACCGCGGCGGGGATGGCCAGCGCCTCCCCGACCGGCATGGCGGCCGTCATCCGCTGCTCCAGCTTGCGGAGGTCGGCCTCCAGCCTCTGGATCGCGGCCCGGCGGCGGGAGACGGCCGCCGCGACGACGCTCTTGAGGCTCTCGACGCCGCGGCCGGTGACGGCCGAGGTCGGCACGACCGTCGGGTGCTCGACGCCTTCGCGGCGGAGCAGGTCGTTGAGGTCGATGACCAGCTCGGCCAGTTCCTCGGTGGAGAGCCGGTCGGCCTGGTTGAGCGCGAACACGGTCACCGCCTCGTGGCCCGCCAGCTCGGTGACGTAGCGGCGGTGGGTGGAGGCGTCGGCGTACTTCTGCGGGTCGAGCACCCACACCACCAGGTCGGCCAGCCCGATGAGCCGGTCGGCCTCGTTGTCGTTGAGCGCCCTGATCGAGTCGTGGTCGGGCAGGTCGAGCAGGATGAGCCCGTGCAGCTGACTCTCGCCCTTGTCCAGCGCGCTGGCCCGGGCGAACCGGTGGCGCCACTGGATCTGCAGCCAGTCGAGCAGCGGCGCCGCGCCTTCGAGCCCCCACACGCAGGCGTGGGTGCGGGCGGTGGTGGGCCGCCGCACGCCGGTCGGCGACAGCTCCAGCCCCGAGACGGCGTTGAACAGCGACGACTTGCCGCTGCCCGTGCCGCCCGCGAGGGCGACCACGGTGTGCTCCGACGACAGCTTGAGCCGGTCACCGGCGCGCAGCAGCAGCGACTCGGCCTCCGACATCAGCTTGGGGTCGAGCCGTCCGGGGCCGAGCTCCACGACCTTGGACAGCGCGGACAGCCGGGACGAGAGCCCCGGCCTGGGCGTGGTGACGGTGGTCATCGTGCGACCTCAAGGTTGTACGTGGCCTGGTAGAGCCGCGTCGCGGCGGACTCGTCGGGGATGCCGGCCGAGTCGAGCGCTTGCACGTATCGCATGGACTCCTCGTCGAACAGCATGCTGATCCTGGCCCGCAGGTCGCTCAGCGCCTTGGCGCCGATGCCGCGCAGCGACTCGGCGCCCAGCAGCGCCTTGACCAGCCGGTGCGGCACCCCCTCGACCTGGCCGCCGCTGAACATGGCGACCATGAAGATCAGCGACAGCGAGTCGGCGTCGAACGACACCAGCTTCGACACCGTCCGCTTGGCCACGCCCTCGGTGCGGACCAGCTCGGTGACGTGTTCCTGCCAGGCCGCGACAGCCCGGCCGGCGTGCCGTACGAGGTCGTCGGAAGGCCGCTCCAGGCCGTCGGCGAGCGCCGCCCCGACCTCGGCGCGGTGCCGCCAGCGGGCGGTCACCTCCTCAGCCGCGCGGGTGGCGGCGGCCACGATCACGGACTCCAGGCCGGCCCGCAGCGCCGCCCTGAACGCGATGATCCGCTCGGGCGTCTGCCTGCCGCTCCTGGCGCGCTTGCGCAGTTGGAGCGAGCGCATCAGGTCGCCGGAGCCGGCGAAGTCCTGCCAGCGGGCGAGCACCTCGCCGTGGATCAGCGCGCCGCTCCTGAACGCCTTGTCGAGGTCGGTGAGGGCGCCGAGGTAGGCGGCCTCCACGTCGCCGCGCAGCTCACCGCGGAAGGCGACCTGCGCCTCCAGGTGCTTGGCCAGCGCCGGCACGCGGGTGCGGAAGCTGTCGAGCACGCCGTTGAGCGTCTCCCTGACCGCCTGGGCGCGGCGGGCCCCGTCGACGGACAGCTCGGCGAGCCACAGCCGCAGCTCGGTCACCTCGCTGTCGGGCAGCCGACCGTCGGCGACCTTCGACTCGCTGATGACGAACCGGTCGATCTCGCCCAGGCCGTACTCGGTGAGCATCCGGACGAAGTGCTTGAGCACCACCTCGCGGGCCCTGTCCTGGACGCGGGAGAGCACGATGGCCAGCCGGGCGCCGCGCTCCTTGGCCAGGCGCAGCAGGTTCCAGGCGGGGGCGTCGGCGTAGCGGGCGGCGGTGGTGACGAAGATCCACAGGTCGGCGGCGTCGAGCATGCGGTGGGCGATCTCGTGGTGCTCCTCGACGACCGAGTCGATGTCGGGGGTGTCGAGCAGCGCCACGCCCTGGGGCAGCTTCTCCGTGGCGCTGATCACGATGCCGCGCTGGCCCGCCTCGGGCCTGGCCTGGTCGAACCGTCGCAGGCCGCCCAGCAGCTCGCCCTCGGCGAACCACTGGCGGTCGTCGGGATGGCAGACCAGGACGGGCACGCCGGTGGTCGGCCGCCGCACGCCGGTGCGCGACACGTTCTTCTCGGCGAGGGAGTTGACCAGCGTGGACTTGCCCGCGCCGGTCGAGCCCGCGACCACGATCAGGGCGGGCGCGGTGTTCATCCGCACCCTCGGCAGCACGTAGTCCTCAAGCTGGGCGAGCAGCTCGCCGCTCGCCTGGCGCGCCTCGCCGGCGCCCGGCAGGTCGAGCCCGAACCGCAGCGACGCCACGCTCTCGCGCAGCGCCCCGAGCGCCGCCGCCATCGCCTTCACGGTCTCAGGCGGCAACTCCTCCTCACGTACGCCCTCCGCCTCGGGCCCCTCAGGTACGGAGTCCGCCTCGGCCCCGGGCTTGTCATCGGGCCCCTCAGATACGGAGTCCGCCTCGTCCCCGAGGTCCTCCGGTACGGACTTCGCCTCGGGCTCCTCCGGTACGGAGTCCGCCTCGTCTTCGTCGGCGACGGCCTCCTGTTCAGCGCTGTCCCCGGGTGCTTCGGCCGGAAGGCCGGGCTCGGCGGCCTCGGATGCGTCGGACTCGGCGGGTGCCTCCGGCTCGGAGTCCTCGACGGCGACCGGTTCGCGTTTGGCCGCAGGAGTTTTCTCCGGAGCCTGGTCCGTCTCCTCCCCGGTCGCGGGCTCCGGCTCGGCAGCCGCGGCTCCGGAGCCCCTGACGACCGGGCCGAAGGCGTCGAACTGGGGCTCAGCGGGCGCCTCGGGACCCGGCTTCGAGTCCCCGGAGGCGAACGGCGCGAAGGCATCGAACTCGGGCTCGGAGCGCTCGGCGACACCCGGCTCACGCCTCGCGGCGGGAGACTCCGGCTCGGAGCGCTCGCCGGCCCGGCTCCCGGCAGGAGAGTCCCGCCCGGGTCGGGCGGCGGAGCTCTCCGGCGGGCCGGAGACTTCGCGTTCCGGCTTCGCGCCTGGCGGGCGGCCCGCAGCCCGCTTTGGCTCGGCGGGTAGGTCCGCCGGGGGGCCCGGGGGCGCGTCGGTAATGGCGGGGAGGCTCAGGGTCTGCTCCCCTGGCCGCTCTCCGCGCCCGTCATCCATGGCGGTGTTCAAGGCAGGCGCTCCGCTCGAACCATCTCGACCTCCTGGCCGACCTCGACGACATCGCCGACGACGATGATCGCCGGTGGCCGTATCCCAGCCGCGGACACGCGTTCGGCCACGGTGGAAAGCGAAGCGGTGACCGCCCGCTGGGTCGGAAGGGTACCGTCCTGCACCACCATTACGGGAGTCTCCGGTGGACGTCCGTCTCGGATGAGGGCCTCGGCGACCGCGGGCAGCCGCTCGACGGCCATCATGAGCACCAGGGTGCCACGGGAACGCGCCAGGCCGGGCCAGTCGACGGTGGACCGGGGGTCGTCCGGCGCGACATGCACCGAAATGACGTGGAACTCCTGGCTCACCCCGCGGTGCGTGACGGGGACACCGGCCGCGGCGGGCACCGCGACGGCGCTGGTGATGCCGGGCACGACCAGCACGGGGATGCCGGCTCGGGCGCAGGCGATCATCTCCTCGCCGCCGCGCCCGAACACGAACGGGTCGCCGCCCTTGAGCCGGACCACGAACTTGCCCTCTCTGGCGCGCTCCACCAGCAGCTCGTTGATCTTCTCCTGGGAGAGTGACCGGCCGTAGGGCACCTTGGCGGCGTCGACCAGCTCGACGTCGGGGGCCAGCTCGTCGAGCAGGGCGCGGGGCGCCAGCCGGTCGGCGACGACCACGTCGGCCTGCGCGAGGAGCTGGCGGCCGCGTACGGTGATCAGCCCGGGGTCGCCGGGCCCGCCGCCGACGAGCGCCACGCCCACCGGCTTGGTGCGGTTGCGCCGGGCGTCGACGGTGCCGTCGCGCAGCGCGCCCACCACGGCGTCGCGGATGCCGGCCGCCCTGCGCGGGTCGCCGCCCGCGGTGACGGCCACGCTGATCTCGTCGACCCGGCCGGAGGCCGGGGTCCAGGCGGCGGAGGCGTCCTTGTCGTCGGCGCGCACGCACCAGATGCGCTTGGCCTCGGCCTCGGCGGCCACCGCGGTGTTGACCGGCCGGTCGCCGGTGCACGCCTGGACGAGCCAGGCGCCGTCGCAGTCGCCCACCTGGTAGGGCCGGGCGTGCCAGGTGACCCGGCCCGCGGCGATGAGGTCGTCCAGAGCGGGGGTGACGGACGGCGAGACCACGGTCACTTCCGCGCCGGCGTCGAGCAGCGCGGGCACCCGCCGCTGAGCGACTCTCCCGCCACCCACGACGAGGACCCGGCGACCGGAAAGCCGCAGGCCGAGGAGGTAGGGGCCCATGGTGGGTGAATCTCCCGTTCGCGAACGTTGTGTGCTAGGTGGATAAACCTACCGGCTCTCAACGCGTCATTTGTTGCGCAGGGGTCAACGGCCGTCGAGCAGAGGCCGGCGGGGGTCCCAGCGCTCTCCGCCCGCTTCGTCGGCGCGCCGTCTGGCCATCGCCGAGAGCGCCTCCAGGACGACCCTGTTGCCGAGGAGCGCCGTGATGTCGGCGTGGTCGTACGGGGGCGCGACCTCGACGATCTCCATGCCCGCGACGGGCAGCTCGTAGCAGATGCGCCGCACCGCGTCGAGCAGTTGCCGGGCCGTGAGCCCGCCCGGTTCGGGGGTGCCGGTGCCGGGCGCGTGGCCGGGGTCGCACACGTCGATGTCGATGGACAGGAAGATCTGGTCGCACTCGTCCAGGGCGATGCGGAACGCCTCCGTGAGGCACTCCTCCAGGCCGCGGGCGACGATCTCGGTCATCTCGTAGGAGCGCATGTCCTGCCGGGCCATCCACTCCAGCGTCTCCGGCTCCGGCCAGTAACCGCGCAGCCCGATCTGCAGGAACCGGTCACCGCGGATCGCGCCGGACTCGATCAGCCGGCGCATCGGCTGGCCGTGCCCGTACAGGTGGCCGAAGGAGATGTTCCCGGTGTCGGCGTGCGCGTCGAAGTGGATCATCGAGGTGCGGCCGGGAGCGTGCGCGCGGGCGGTGCCGCGGGCGTCCGGCAGCGCCACCGTGTGGTCGCCGCCGAGCACCACCGGGACGGCGCCGGAGGCGGCGATCCGGTGCACCGCCGACTCGATGGCCTCCAGTGAGCCCTCCACGTCGCCCGAGTAGCACTCGACGTCGCCGGCGTCGAGCACCCGCAGGTCGCGCAGGGCGTCCACGCGCAGCGCGAGGCTGGGCCTGGAGCCGTCCTGCGGCAGGTAGCAGGCCTGGCGCAGGGCCATCGGGCCGAACCTGGCGCCGGGGCGGTGGGAGGTCCCGCCGTCGAAGGGGGCGCCGAGGATGACGACGTCCGCGTCCGCGTAGCTCGCGGGGTCGTCGACGTCGCAGCGTTCGACGCCGAGGAAGGTGAGGTCCGGGCCGTACATCGGTCCGTATCTGGGCACTGGTCACCTCATCTGGTGGTTCCTGTCCCTTTCATCATCACATGTGCTTCTCGGTGACTCCGGCCGAGTCGAACGTGGCGACCTCGTGCATGACACGGACGGCGGCGCAGACGAGCGGGTGGGCCAGCAGCCCGCCGGTGCCCTCGCCGAGCCGCAGCTCCAGGTCCACCAGAGGGCGCAGGCCGAGGTGCTCCAGCGCGGCGGAATGACCGGGCTCGGCGGAGCGGTGGCCCGCGACGCAGTGGTCGACGGCGGCGGGTGAGAACGCGGCGGCGGCCAGCGCGGCGGCCCCGGCGATCACGCCGTCGAGGATCACCGGCACCCGCGCCGCGGCCCCGCCCAGGATGAAGCCGGCGATGGCGGCGTGCTCGAACCCGCCGACGGCGGCCAGCACCCGCGACGCCTCCTGCAGCTTGAGCCCGTGCGGATCCGGCCGGCCCTCCATGAGGATGCCGTTGACCTGGAGCGCCTCGCGGACGACGGCGATCTTGCGGGCGTGGGTCTCCTCCGTGACGCCGGTGCCGAGGCCGGTCACCGCGGCGGGGTCGCGGCCGGTGAAGGCCGCGATCAGCGCCGCCGAGGCCGTCGTGTTGGCGATGCCCATGTCTCCCGTGATCAGGCACCGGGCGCCGGACGCCACCAGGTCGCGGGCCACGCCGATGCCCGCCTCCAGCGCGCGTACGGCCTCCTCGCCGCTCATCGCGGGGCCCCGCGACAGGTCGGCGGTGCCGTACGCGATCTTCCGCTTGACCAGGCGGGCGTCGTCGGGCAGGTCGGCGGCGACGCCGACGTCCACCACGGTGACCGACGCCCCGATCTGGGCGGCGAAGGCGTTGGCCACCGCCCCTTCCGCCAGGAAGTTGTGCACCATCTGCACCGTGACCTCCTGCGGCCACGGGGTTACGCCGCGGGCGTGCACGCCGTGGTCGGCGGCGAAGATGGCCAGCGCGGCGGGCTCCGGCATGGGCGGCGGGCTGACCCCGGCCGCCCCGGCGAGCCGCACGGCGACCTCCTCCAGCGCGCCGAGGGACCCGCGCGGCTTGGTGAGCCGGTCCTGGTGGGCACGCGCGTCGGCGATCGCGCGGGGGTCGGCGGGGCGGAGCGCGGCGAGTGTCTCGGCGAGCACGGAACCTCCGGGGGTTCAGGGGACCAGCTGCTGGAGGGCTTCCTCGTAGCGGTCGATGACCACGTCGGCCAGCGTCTCACAGTCGCCGATCACCTCGGCGCAGCGGATGTCGAGCTCGGGGTGGCCGGCGCCGTACGCGAGCGCCTGCGCCCACACGCGCTCCAGCGTGCCGCCCGCGAACAGCAGGTAGGGCACGACGATGACGCGCTTGGCGCCGAGGCGGCGGCAGCGCTCCAGCCCGCCGGGCACACCGGGCGGGGTGAGGGAGACGAACGCGGTCTCCACGGTCATGAAGTCGTACGCGTGCGTCTCCCAGAACAGCCGGGACACGCGGTGCACGTCGGCGTTGGCGGCCGGGTCGGTGGAGCCGTCACCGACCAGCACGACGGCGGTCTCACCCGGCTCGACGTGCGGCGGGACGCCGTCGGACGCGGCGCCGTCGACGGCGCGCAGCCGGGGGCGGGCGCCGACCAGCTCCAGCGGGCGCGGCCTGGGCATCTCGGTGGCGGCGTCGTTGAGCCGCTCGGCGAGCAGCGCGAGCACGCGCGGGTCGGGGCCGACCGGCCGGCCGTGGTCGTACACGAGGGTGGGGTGCCGCTGCTGCTCCAGGGCCAGGGCGGCGGGGAGTTCGCCGTTGGTCCGGCTCAGGGTCAGCGGCAGCGCCACCAGGCGGTGGTGGCCGCGGGCGACCAGGGAGGCGACGGACTCGCTCAGCAGGGGCGTGGCCCGCTCGAGGTAGCCGCCCGACACGTCGGCGGCGGTCTGGTCGAGCCGGCAGCGGAGCCGGTGCACGAACCTGCCGAACTCGGCGGAATCGGCGTCGTCGTTCGAGCCCTGCCCGACAAGCAGGAGCGGCGGCTTCATGGGGAAGGTTCTCCGGTGCGTAGAAGAGGACACGCGAGGATAACCGATGTGCGGCACTGAGCGACAGGTCAGGAAGTGCCCGCGGGTGTCGCGTGCACGACGAAGACCGGGTCGGCGGAGCTCAGGCTGTGCGCGCCGTCGGGGCCGATGACGAGCCCGGAGGCCAGGATCTGGGTGCCTTCGGCGCGGTAGCCGTGCTCGCGCAGCAGGTCGAGCACGGCGGACACGCGTTCGACGGTCTTCAGCGCGCACACCAGCGAGCGGGGTCGGCGGGCGGCGCAGGCGACGATCACGTCGGGGCCGCCGCCGCCGACGAAGACGGCGTCGGGGTCGGGCAGCGGTTCGAGCGCGGGCGGCGCCTGCCCCCGGGTGAGCGCCACCTTGACGCCGTGGCTCAGGACGTTCTCGCGCAGCCGGGCGCAGGCGTCGGCGTCGCGCTCGACGGCCATCACCGCGGCGCCGAACCTGGCGCACTCCACCGCGATCTCGCCGTTGCCCGCGCCCACGTCCCAGACCAGGTCGCCGAGCCGGGGCCCGAGCTTGGCGAGCACGTACGCGCGCACCTCGGCGGGCAGCCTGGACTCCAGCGGCAGCGCCCATCCGGCCGGTCCCGGCTGGGCGCCCGCCACCCAGCCGGGCTCCTTCCGGCGGTGCAGCGGGTCGATCACGAGCACCACGTCCGGGTCCTTCCACGGCCGGGTGGTGGCCTCGCCCATGCGGCTGTGGGTAACGCGCTCGTCGGGCCCGCCGAGGTCTTCGCAGACGACGAGCGCGCGCGGGGTGGTGGGCGCGAGCTCCCTGGCGATCTCGCCGGGGCCGACGCCGGGGGTGACGAGCAGCGCCACCTTGGGGTGCGCCCGGCAGGCGTTGACCACGCGGGCGAGCTGGTGGGGGCCGGCCGGGGCGACCACGAGGGCGTCGTCCCAGTCGAGCCCGGCGCAGGCGAAGGCGCGGGTGACGATCGAGGTGGCGGGCAGCACGTCGGGCTCCAGCCCGTGGCCGCGCAGCGTGCGCACCACGCCGAAGAAGCCGGGGTCGCCCTCGGCGATCACGACGGCCGGGCCCTCGCCCCGCTCCATGTGGGCGTCGAGGGCGTCGAGCAGGCCGCCGGGAGAGGCCGTGGCGGCGGACGGGGCGAGCCGCCGGGTCAGGTGGTCGGGGCCGATGACCAGCCTGGCGGCCTTCAGCCGGTCGACCGCCTTGGCCGACAGTCCCGAACCGTCCCACCCGACAACCGTGATCATGGGCCTCACCGTCCTCACCCACCAGATTGACGGTTGCACCACCGTTTCACCAAGAGTTCTCGCTCAGGAAAGGTCGGACGGGATCAGGCTGAAGACGACGAGGTCCTCGCCGCGCAGCGCGTTGCGTTCGACGCCCTCGCGGACGAAGCCCGCCTTCTCCGCGACCCGCTGGGAGGCGGGGTTGGACACCGCGGCCCGCAGCTTGAGCCGCTGGAAGCGCTGCTCGCGCAGCAGCCAGCGGGCGATGGCGGCGACGGCCTCGGTGGTGTAGCCCCGGCCGCGCGCCCACGGCGCGGCCATGTAGCCGATCTCGCACGACCGGTTGGCCCAGTCCACGTCCCTGAGGTCGACGTTGGCCGCGAACCGGCCGCCGGCCAGCTCTTCCACGGCCCAGGCGATGCCGTCGCCGCGCAGCCGCATCCGCTCGGAGGTCGCGACGAAGGCGCGGGCGTGGGCCTGGCCGTAGCGGCGCGGCACGCCGGTCATGGCCTGGGTGAGCGGGTCGGCGCCGGTGACGGCCAGGTCCGGCACGTCCTTCTCGGCGGGCGGGCGGATGAGCAGCCGTTCGGTGCGCAGCTCGGCCCTGGGCAGGTTCTCGCCAGGGGTCCGGCCGTCGTCGCGGAGCATCCCGAAGATCACCAGATCGTGCGGCCCGTCGTCTTCGAGCACCGCGGCGCGCAGCACGCCTTCCCAGGTGAAGCCAGCTTTCCTGGCCACATGCAGGGACGGCAGGTTGTCCAGGTTGGCCGTCAGGTCGACGCGGCGCAGCGTGGTCTCGGCGAAGACGTACGCCACCAGCCCGCGCAGCGCCTCGGTGGCGGGGTGCACCCGCCCCCGGTGGAGCGGGTGCACCCCGTAGCCGACCTCGGTGGTGCCGGCGCCCCACGCGGTCTTGAACAGGCTGGTGACTCCTCCACTTCCTCAAGGAAGCGGCTTCTCGCTTTCCCCTGCCGAGGTAGGCGACGGACAAGCCCTGCCCGTTTCGAACAAAGAAACTATAACAGGGAAGCGATTCCCCTGCCGGGTGAACCCGGCAGTCCCCTCGCTAGAGACGCCCGACTCGACGACGGATCTGATCCGGTCCACGTCCGAGAGGCCGAACGGGCGCAGAACGAGCCGCTCGGTGGTGATGGTCAGCCGGGGATCGAACACGTCGGCAGCGTACACAATCAGCCATGTTTGCCCACGAAAGCGGGGGTAGGGGGGCGCAACGGGAGGAGCGATGATGAAAGAGCACAGCCCTCGCATGGACGAGCAGCGAAGGCACGAGCCGGACGGGTTCGACGGTCCCGACGGCAACCCACGCGGCGTCGGGACGGTACCCGCCGAGGAGTGGCGGGAGCCCGAGCCGGGCCAGCTGGAGCGCGTGCACCGCTACACGCCCGGGCAGGGAGGCCCCGCAGGCGTCCGCGGCGACCTGGCCGCGTGGCTGAGCGACGCCGACTTCCCCGCCACCCCTTACGACCTGATGCGGCACGCCGAGCGGATGGGCGCCCCCGACGAGGTGGTCACGTTGCTGCGCGCGCTGCCGGCCCGCCGCTACATGACCGTGCCCGAGGTGTGCCGGGCCGTGGGACCCGGCGCGGCAAGGCGGAGGTGATGACACGTGCGACTCGACTTCATCCGGCCGCTCTACGAGCGCCCGGGGCCGTACGCGTCGGTGTACGTGGGCGGGCTCACCGCGCGGGACCGGTCCGCCCTGTGGACGAGCCTGTGTGACGAGCTGGAGCGGGCCGGCGGCACCGAGTCCGAGGCGCTGCGTGAGGAGGTGCTGAGCCCGGGACCGGGACGGGCGGTGTTCGCCGTGCACGGCGACGTGGTGCTGTCGGAGCCGCTGCCGGAGGCGCCCCGCCCGCTGGCGGCGTTCTCGCCGCTGCCGCTCGTCACCCCGATGCTGATGCAGCGGGGCGAGAGCGTGCCGCACCTGCGGGTGATCATCGACCACGCCGGCGCGGACGTCTCGGTGCACGGGAACGGCTCGCCGCGCAAGACGACCGTCGAGGCCGAGGAGTGGCCGCTGCAGAAGACCGCGCAGGGCGGCTTCTCCCAGCGGCACTACGAGAAGGCGGTGGAGGAGACCTGGGAGAAGAACGCCGTGGCCGTCGCCCAGGAGGTCGACGAGCAGGTGCGGCGCACCGACGCCCAGCTCGTGCTGGTGGCGGGCGAGCCGCATTCGCGCTCGCTGCTCTGCGACCACCTCGGCCCCCGGTCCACCGGCCGCATCCAGATGCTGGAGCGCGGCCACCGCAACGCGACCGGCGGGTTCGAGCAGGACGTGGAGACCGCGCTCGGCGGCTGGCTGGACGACCGCAGGGCCGAGCTGCTGAACCGCCACGGCGAGCAGGACGGCCCGACCGGGGTGGCCCGGGTGGCGCAGGCGCTGCGCGAGGGCCGGGTGCACGCGCTGCTGATGCCCGGCGAGCTGCCGCGCACCGTCTGGATCGGCGAGGGCGCGACGCAGGTGTCGCGCGACGCCGGGGAGCTCCGCACGTGGGGGGTGGAGCACCCGGTGCAGGAGCGCGCCGACTCGGCCCTCGTCAGGGCGGCGGCGATGACCGACGCCGAGATCTGGTTCACCGACCAGGTGGAGGACGTCGCGGCGGTGCTCAGGTACTGACGATCACTTCCAGGGTCCTGGGGCCGTGCACGCCTTCGACCCGGTTCAGCTCGATGTCGCTGGTGGCGGACGGGCCGCTGATCCAGGTGAGGGGGCGTGACGGGTCGAGACGGGCCACCGCCTCGGGGACGCCCGCCACGATCTGGCCGGCCAGCACCACGCACAGGTGGTAGTCGGGCACCAGCGTCTGCGCGCGGGTGCCCTGGCCGGGGCCGGTGTCGAGGACGATGGTGCCGGTCTCGGCGATGGCGACCGCGCAGCCGGTCACGACGCCGTCGGCGGCGTCCAGTTCGGCCAGCGACCCGCCGGCGGGCTCGGCGCCCCCCGACCATTCGGGCGGGAGTCCGTCGGGGATCACCATGCGGCGCCCCCGTACCAGCTCGGTGATCGCGGCGGGCACCTCGGCGGCGGGCAGCACGTGCACGATGGCGCGGTAGTCGCGCACCCGCTCGGCGAACAGGCCGGCCAGGTCGTCCACCGGCGGCGCGGTGCGGTAGGCGCGCGGGATCTCCACCTCGGGCGCGCCGCGCACGGCCTGCCGGATCCGGCCGAGTATCTCCTCACGGGCGCCCATGCCGCTCCTCTCTTTCCCACCAGTCCCTGAACGGTTCTTCCGGGATGTCCGGCAGGTCGCGGGTGTCGGTCCAGGCCGACAGCGGGCCGGGCAGCCTCTTCGGCACCAGCTTGCGCAGCCGCGAGGCCAGGCGCTGGACCCCTGCCAGGCGTGCCCGGTCGCCGAACACCCAGCCGGCCAGCCGCATGCCCGCGCGCTCCGCGGCCCCGTGCGGTGCCTCGGCACGCAGGTGGACGAGCACCTCGGGGATGTCGATCGCCACCGGGCAGGCCTCGAAGCAGGCGCCGCACAGGCTGGACGCGTACGGGAGCGAGGCGTCCAGGTCGGAGCCCATGCCACGCAGCTGCGGGGTGAGGATGGCGCCGATCGGGCCCGGGTAGACCGAGCCGTAGGCGTGACCGCCCGCCCGCTCGTACACGGGACACACGTTCAGGCAGGCCGAGCAGCGGATGCAGCGCAGCGCCTGGCGGCCCACCTCGTCGGCGAGCACGCCGGTGCGGCCGTTGTCGAGCAGCACCAGGTGAAACTCCTGGCCCTCGGCCGAGCCCGTCCAGGTGCTGGTGTAAGGGTTCATCCGCTCGCCGGTGGAGCTGCGCGGCAGCAGTTGCAGGAACACCTCGAGGTCGCGCCAGGACGGCACCAGCTTCTCGATGCCGACGACGCTGATGAGCGTCTCGGGCAGGCTCAGGCACATGCGGCCGTTGCCCTCGGACTCCAGCACCACGAGCGTGCCGGTCTCGGCGACCATGAAGTTGGCGCCGGAGATGGCGACCTTGCTCCTGAGGAACCGTTCGCGCAGGTGGAGGCGGGCGGCCTCGGTCAGCGCGGCGGGCTCGTCGGTGAGCCCTTCGGGGGCGTCGCCCATCCGGTCCAGGAAGATCTCGCGGATCTCGGCCCGGTTGCGGTGGATCGCCGGCACCAGGATGTGGCTGGGGAAGTCGTCGCCGAGCTGGACGATCAGCTCGGCCAGGTCGGTCTCGTAGGCGGCGATGCCGTGCTCGGCCAGCGCCTCGTTCAGGCCGATCTCCTGGGTGGCCATCGACTTGACCTTGACGACCTCGGTCTCGCCGGTGGCCTTGACCAGATCGGTGACGATGCGGTTGGCCTCGGCGGCGTCGCGCGCCCAGTGCACGTGGCCGCCCGCCTCCGTGACGGCCTCCTCCAGCTGGAGGAGGTAGCGGTCGAGGTGGCGCAGCGTCTCGTCCTTGATGGCCTTGCCGGCCGCGCGCAGCTCCTGCCAGTCGGGCAGTTCGCCGACGACGCTCGCGCGCCTGCCTCGGATCGTGTGGGTGGCTTTGCGCAGGTTGTAGCGAAGCTGCGAGTTCTGTACGGCTTTTTCGGCGTTTTTCGGGAAACTCCCGGGCATGCCGAGGAAGGTGGCGCTCATCCGCCCGCCTCCGTGGCGGCCAGGATCTCCGCGATGTGCATCACCCGTACCCCCGTCTTCTGGCGGGCCAGCGTGCCGCCGATGTGCATCAGGCAGGAGTTGTCGGCCGCGCACAGCACCTCGGCGCCGGTGCCCAGCACGTTGCGCGCCTTGTCGGCGCCCATGGCTGCGGAGACGGCCGCGTTCTTCATCGCGAAGGTGCCGCCGAAGCCGCAGCACTCCTCGGCGCCCGGGAGCTGGACCAGCTCCAGCCCGCGCACCCGGCCCAGCAGCCGCACGGGGCGGTCGCCGAGATGGAGCCCGCGCAGCGAGTGGCAGGTCGGGTGGTAGGTCACCCGGTGCGGGAAGTAGGCCCCCACGTCCTCGACCTTCAGCACGTCCAGCAGGAACTCGGTCAGCTCGTGCACCCGCGGCACCACCCGCCCGACGGCCGCCGCTCCCTTGCTGCCGGGCTTGACCAGCTTGGGGTACTGCTCCCGGATCATCGCGGCGCAGGACCCGGAGGGGACGACCACCGCCTCGTAGCCGGCGAAGACCTCGGTGAAGTGGCGCGCCAGCCGCACGCCCTCCTGCGGGTAGCCGGTGTTGAGGTGCATCTGCCCGCAGCAGGTCTGCGCGGCCGGGAAGTCGACCTCGCAGCCCAGCCGGCGCAGCAGCGACACGACGGCCTTGCCGGTGCCGGGGAAGAGCGTGTCGTTCACGCACGTGAGAAACAGGGCGACTCGCACGCTTCTCCTTCCGGGTATGGTCTGACCACAGTATGGTCGGACCATAGAGGAACGCAATCCTCGAAGGAGGTCCCGTTGCCTGATACCCGCCCGAAGCGGACCCGCACGTTCGAGGACGTGCTCGCCCAGCTGGAGCGCCGGATCGCGGACGACGGGCTGACCGCGGGCGACCGGCTGCCCGCGGAGCGGCAGCTCGCCGAGGAGCTCGGCGTGAGCCGCTCGTCGGTGCGCGAGGCGATGCGCGTGCTGGAGACGCTCGGCGTGGTGACGTCCCAGGTCGGGCGGGGGCCGGACGCGGGCGCGGTGCTGATCTCCCGGCCCGACCACACGCTGACCGACCTGCTGAGGCTGCACCTCGGGCTGGCCAGTCTGGAGCCGCGCGAGGTGATCGACACCCGGCTGATGATCGAGCGCTGGGCGGCCGCCCGCGCCGCCTCGGCCGGCGCGGACACCACCGCGCTCGCCGTCGCGCTGGCGGGGATGGATGCGGCGCGGTCGGCGGAGGAGTTCGTCGAGCACGACACCGCCTTCCACTGCGCGATCGCGGACGCGTCCGGCAACCGGCTGATCGCCGCGTTCATGCGCTCGCTGCGCGACTCCATGCGGCGGCACGCGGTGGAAGCCGTCGAACAGCTGGGCGACACGACGGTGCTGCGCGCCGGGCACGTGCGCATCCTCGCCGCGATCCGCGCGGCCGACCCGGAGGAAGCGGCCCGCGCGGTCGCCGACCACCTGGCGGACGCCTACCCGTCGCTGTTCTGACAGTCAGCCGGGGGTCAGGGTGTCGGCGACCCGGCAGGCCGCGCCCGAGCAGGAACGCATCGCGTCCAGCCGGGCCCGCAGGTCCTTCAGCAGCGCAGGGTTCGCGCAGGCGGCGAGGTTGTGCAGCTGGTAGGGGTCCTTGCGCAGGTCGTAGAGCTGCTCCTCCCCCGTCTCGTACGCGACGTAGAGGTGGCGGCGGGTCCGCACGGCACGGTAGCCGGGCACCGGCGTCTGCGCGGCCGACCGGCGGTTGGCCGGTCTGGCGAACTCGACGAGCACGTTCTCCCGCCACCCGGCCGGCCGCCCGCCGCGCAACAGCGGCGTCATCGACCGGCCTTCGGCGAACGACGGCACCCGCGCCCCGCCCAGCTCCGCGATGGTGGGGGCCAGGTCGACGGTGGCGCTGAGCTCCCCGGCCGACGCCCCGGCCGGCACGCCGGGCCCGCGCACCACCAGCGGCACCCGGATCGCCTCCTCGAACGGCGTGGTCTTGCCCTGGGCCAACCGGTGCGTGCCCAGGTGGAACCCGTTGTCGGAGGTGAAGAACACGTACGTGTCACGCAGCCGGCCCGTCTTCGCCAGCGCGTCCATCACCGAGCCCACGAGGTCGTCCACCCCCAGCATGGCCCGCAGCCTGGTGCGGTACAGCTGGTCGGCCCTGTCCATCTCGCTCTGGCTCAGCGGGGGCCGGTCGCGCAGCCAGGCGGGCTCCTTGCTCACGTCCTCCTGGTTGAACGACGGCGGCCTGGGCGCCGTGGCCTCGGTGAACGCCTCCGCGTGCCGTACCGGAGGGTTGGCCGGCAGGTGGGGCGCGACCGGCGCCAGGAAGAGGAAGAACGGCCGTCCGTCCGCGGCGATGAAGTCGCTCGCCTTGCCGGCCAGCACGTCGGCGAGGTGGTCATGCTCGCCCCAGCCGTACTCGACCGGCCGGCCGTCGCTGTTGAGCCGGTAGCCGTACTCGTTGTAGAGGCCGCGCACGGGCACGTGCCAGGTGTCCCAGCCGGGCGGCACGTACGTCTCGGGCATCGGGCCTGGGTAGTGGTTGAGGTACTTGCCCATGTACGCGGTGCGATACCCGGCATCCTGCATCCAAGTCCCGATAGTGGAACGTTCCAGACCCAAGCCGTTGAAGCGCTCAAATCCCCCTTCCGGGGCGGTGTTCGTCCATACGCCATGGCTGTGGACGTACTGGGAGCGCAGGATGGACGAGCGCGACGGGCAGCACCAGGAGTCGGCCGTGAAGAACCGGTCGAACGACATGCCCTGCCGCACCAGATGGCGGGTGATCTGGGGAAAGTGCGCGAGGGTCCCGGCCTCCAGGTCGTCGGCCATGATGACCACGATGTTCGGCGACCTCCGGGAGGCGCCCGTGGGCTCGGCCGTGAGCGACAGCAGGAGCAGGACGCAGGCCAGACAGCGCAGGAGCACAGGGTCAGGCTTCCCCTGCCGACGACTCATTGACACCCCCGCCGCGGCCGGGGGTAATAGAACTAGATTCCGGAGGTGTCGATGAAGCTCGGCCTGAACGTCGGTTACTGGCAGCGCCACGCCGACGACGCGACCGAGTCGGTGCTGGCCGCCGAACGGCTCGGCTACGACTCGGTGTGGACCGCGGAGGCGTACGGCACCGACGTGTTCACGCCGCTGGCCTGGTACGGGGCGCGCACGTCGCGGATCAAGCTGGGCACCTCCGTCGCCCAGCTCTCCGCCCGCCCGCCGGTCACCACGGCCATGACCGCCATGACCCTCGACCACCTGACGGGCGGCCGGCTGCTGCTCGGCGTGGGCGCGTCCGGGCCGCAGGTGGTCGAGGGCTGGTACGGCCAGCCGTTCGCCAAACCGCTGGCCCGTACGCGCGAGTACGTCGAGATCATGCGGAAGGTGTGGCGCCGCGAGGAGCCCGTGACCAGCGACGGCCCGCACTACCCGCTCCCCCTGCCCGGCGGCCTGGGCAAGCCGCTCAAGCTCATCACCCACCCGCTGCGCGAGGACATCCCCGTCTACCTGGGCGCCGAGGGCCCGAAGAACGTCGCACTCGCCGCCGAGGTCGCCCAGGGCTGGCTCCCGCTGTTCGCGTTCCCTTCCAAGATCGAGGAGATGTACGGCGACGCGCTCGCCTCGCGCGACCCCGACTTCGACATCGCGGCCATGGTCATGGTGATCATCTCCGACGACGTGCGGGCGGCGCTCGACGGGGTCAAGATGATGCTGACCCTGTACATCGGCGGCATGGGGGCCAGGCACCGCAACTTCCACGCCGACATCATCGGCCGGATGGGCTACGCCGAGGCCGCCGAGCACATCCAGGCCCTCTACCTGGCGGGCCGCAAGGACGAGGCGTTCCGCGCCATCCCGGACGAGCTGGCCGACGGCATCTCCCTGGTCGGCCCGCCGGGGCGGATCAAGGAACGCCTGGAGCCGTGGCACAAGTCGCCGGTTACGTCGCTGCTCGTCATGGGCCCGCGCGACGAGCCGTCCCTACGGACCATCCGCGACCTGGTGCTCGGCTGAGCGGAGGACCCCACCGCAGCGGGCTGAATCGTCATCGCTCAACACAGGAGTGATGACAGTATGTGATTATGCGCGCACCCCGAGCGAAATCTTTCAATACCGCGGGCCCGTGTGACCCCCGGCTCCACTACATGATCCCGCCCACGCCCCGGCTTCCCGAGGCTCGGACGCTGATCGACATGGATCGCTACTTCGTGGTCCACGCGCCTCGGCAGACCGGCAAGACGACGGGTCTGCGCACCCTGGCGTCGGAGTTGACGGCCGAGAGGGACATCGCGGCCCTGGCGTTCTCCTGCGAGCGCGCCAAGGTGGCCGGTGACGACTACGCGGCCGCGGAGTCGATCCTGCTGCAATCCATCCGCGAGGCCGCCGAGCGATCGGGCTGGCCGAAGAAACTGCTCCCGCCGGACCCCTGGCCGGAGGCTACGCCGGGCACCCGATTCGGTACGGGTCTGAGCGCGTGGTGCCGCCGCAGTCCGCGCCGGGTGGTGCTGTTCTTCGACGAGATCGACGCCCTGCAGGGCAGCAGCCTGGTCAGCTTCCTCTGCCAGCTCAGGGACGGTCACAACGCCCGCCCGGACGGGCACCCGTTCCCCGCGTCCGTGATCCTGTGCGGGCTGCGCGACGTCCGCGACTACAAGACCGCCGTGGGTGCCGACCCGGGCCGGTGCAACCCCACCAGCCCGTTCAACATCGTCACCAAGTCGCTGCGCCTGGGCGACTTCACCGCCGGCCAGATCGGCGAGCTGTACGGCCAGCACACGGAGGCGACCGGGCAGGAGTTCACCAAGGACGCCGTGGAGCGGGTCTTCGAGCTGACCCAAGGACAGCCATGGCTGGTCAACGCCCTCGCCCACGAGATCATCGTGGAGATGGGGGTGACCGATGCCGTCACCGTCGCGCGGGTGGATGAGGCCAGGGAGCGGCTGATCCGGGCGCGGGCCATGCACCTGGACTCTCTGATGGCGCGGTTGCGCGAGCCCCGGGTCAAGCGGGTGATGGAACCGATCGTGGCCGGCGACCTCTACACCGACTCCGCCTTGTCCGACGATCTGTCCTACGTCCGTGACCTGGGGCTGATCAAGCAGAAACCCCCGCTGGAGGTGGCCAACCCGATCTACCGGGAGGTCATCCTGCGCGTGCTGGGCGATTCATCGCAACAGAACGTGCGCGCGGACCCGCGGAGTTTCGTGCTGCCGGACGGCCGGTTCGACCTGCCCCGGCTGCTGGAGGAGTTCGTGGTCTTCTGGCGCGAGCACGGCGAGGTGCTCATCCGTCAGGAGAACTACCACGAGGCCGCCTGCCAGATCATCCTCATGGCCTTCCTGCACCGCCTGGTCAACGGCGGAGGCTATCTCGATCGCGAGTACGCCGCCGGCACCAAACGCCTGGACGTGCTCGTCCGCTGGCCCTACACCGGCCCCGGCGGCGAGCGGCTGGTGCAGCGCGAGGCGATGGAGCTGAAGGTCTGGCGAGCCGGCAAGGACGACCCGCTGACCGAAGGGCTGGCCCAGCTCGACGGCTACCTGGACCGGCTCAGCCTCACCACCGGCGTCCTGGTGATCTTCGACCGGCGGCCCGAGGCCGCGCCATGGAACCAGAGAGGCACGTTCGAGCAGGCGACCACCCCGTCCGGCCGCCAGGTCACCGTGCTGCGGGCCTAGCGACGTGCTCCGCGATCACATCGCCGAGCCGGAGCGGCGCGTCGCCCGCGCACAGGCGGCCGAGGACCTGATCGAGCAGGCGCTCGACTGCCCGCTCCCGATCGACGAGTGCCCGCGAGCGCATCGAGGCCTGGGTCCCTCCTGCCCGGTCAGTCGGGGCGGGGTGACGGGTCGGTGGTGACCGCCACCAGCAGCGGCCTGCTCAGCGCCCCGGCCCCGAGCACGCCCGCGAAGCCCAGCGCCACGCAGATCCCCAGCATGACCGCCCCGCTCAGGTTCGGGGCGCCCAGCATGAACGGCGTCGCGCAGAACACCCCGGCCGCGATCGTGCCGCCGCCCATCACGGTGAGCGGGATCAGCGTCTCGGCCCGCCGTGCCCGGTCCAGCACGGTCAGCGGGGTGCCGGCCAGCCGCAGCAGTCCGTACGTCTGACGCCGGTCGAGGACCGACGAGGCCGCGGTGATCCCCGCGCTGGCGATGGCCACCAGGAACGACACCGACAGCACCACCACCGTGCCCACCCGGACGTCGTCCAGCAGCTGAAAGCCGAACCGCTGGTCGTCGGCCTCACTGGTCGGCGTCCGCCCGGGAACGAGCCCCGCCAGAGCGGTCCGCGCCCGATCGACGGCCACCACCCCGACACCGCCCCCGTCACCGGCGACCGCGTCGCCCTTGCCCGCGTCACCGGCAGCCCCGTCACCTGCGGCCGGGGCGGCGTCGCCGGTCACCGTCACCGTGACGAGCTTCTCCGAGTGCTCGACCCGGGCGGCGAGCCCGGCGTCCCGCATCCGCTCGCGCGCCTGCTCGGCGACCACCGCCGGCCGCCCCTCCACCACGGCGAGCCGGAACTCCGCGTAGGACGCCCCGCTGGAGAACGCCCCCGGGCTGAGCATCCCGAGGAACCCGGCGACGAACCCGGTGAGCGCGACCCCGCTGACCGTCCGCCAGGCCGAGCGCGGATCGTCCACGAGCCTGCGCCCCGCCAGCAGCAGAGCGGGCGTCCGGGCGAAGGCGGCGGCGACGCGGCCGATGAGGCCGACCACCCACGGCCCAGCCAGGTTGAGCGAGAGCAGGGCCAGCGCGATCGCGACCGCGATGACCGTCACACTGGCCTCCAGGCCCAGCAGGGGGAAGGCGGCCAGCACCACCAGCAGCGCGAGCACCCGCAGCGCCCGCATGCCGGGCGGCGTCTGGCGCCTGGCCACGCCCAGCGGGCTGACCACCACCCGCCGCAGCCCGGCCACCGCCGACAGCCCGACCAGCAGCGGCACCGCGACGAGCGCGCCGGCCAGCACCAGCGGGTGCGGCCACAGGTCGGCGGCGAACCACGGCCCGCCGCCGATCTCGATCCGCGTCAGCAGCGGCACGGCCGCCGCGTACGCCGCGGTCCCGGCGACCGCGCCGGCGAACGCCACGATGACCGCCTCGGCCACCGTCATCCCGACGACCTGCCCGGGCGTCGCGCCGACCAGCCGCAGCGCGGCCAGCCGCTGGTCGCGCCTGGCGACCGTGAGCCGGGCCGCGGCCCCGCCGAACACCAGCAGCGGCACCACCATGAGCACGCTCGCGATCAGCGCCAGCACCTGGTACGCCTCCGCGTCCTCCGACACCCTGCCGGTGAAGTCCGCGACGGGGGTGGGCGGCCGGCCGGCGATCCAGTCGTCGCTGCGCTCGGCGGTCATGACGGGCGCGTCCGGCCGGTGCCCGACGACGGCCACCAGCTCACCGGGGTAGGCCAGCGCCTCCTCGCCGAGCACGCCGGTCACGGCGGGAAAACGGGCCGCGAGCTGGTCGGCGGGCAGTTCGCGAGCCAGCTCGGCCAGCGCGGGCGACAGCCACGCCTCGCCCGGCGCGGGGAAGCGGTCCAGCCCCGGCGGCGGCGCGGGCGCCTTCCCGGGCAGCGCCGCCACGTCCACGACCGTCATCCGCTCGTCCCGTACGTAGTCGAACCGGGCGGCCTCCACGGCCGTCGCGCCGCTCCCCGCCGCCACCGGGTTGCGCCACGCGTCCCGGTCGCCCCTGGCCTGGAAGGCGAAGTTGGCCGTCACCGCGAACAGCAGCAGCGCCGTGGCCACCGCGACCGCCCCCAGCGTCAGCCAGGTGCCGAGCAGGCCGCGGCGGCCGCCGCCCTTGAGCAGCCGCCACGTCAGATCGAGGTTCACGCCGGCACCCCGCCCGCCAGCAGCCTGCCGTCGCGGACCTCGACCGTGCGGTCGCACCAGCCCGCCACGTTCGGGTCGTGGGTGACCACGATCAGGGAGGCGTCGTTGTGCTTGGTGGCCTCCACCAGCAGCCGCATCGTCTCGTGGCCCGTGGCCTGGTCGAGCGCCCCCGTGGGCTCGTCCGCGAACACCACGGCCGGCCTGGTCACCAGCGCCCTGGCGATGGCCACCCGCTGCGCCTGACCGCCGGACAGCTCGCCCGGCCGCCTGCCCTCCATGCCGCCCAGCCCGAGCGGGCCGAACCACTGCCGCGCGGTCCGCACCGCGTCCTGGCGGGCGACGCCGCCGAGCATGAGCGGGAGCGCCACGTTCTCCTCGGCGGGCAGCTCGGGCAGGAGCTGGCCGAACTGGAACACGAACCCGAACCGGGTGCGGCGCAGCGCGCTGCGCTTCCGTTCGCCCAGGTCGTCGATGCGCTGACCGAGCAGGTGGACCTCGCCCGCGTCCGGTTTCATGATCCCGGCCAGGCAGTGCAGCAGCGTCGACTTGCCGGAGCCGCTCGGCCCCATGATCGCCACCGCCTCCGCGGCGCGCACCGCGATGTCCACCCCGCCCAGCGCCACCGTCTGCCCGAACCGTTTGGCGAGAGCCCGCCCCACAAGCACGTCGTTCATGGCTCCGAGCCTGCCGGGACGGACGGGGGCGGCGGATCGGCCATGCGTACGGTCCGCATCGGCCGTTCGGTTGACTCTAGAGTTTGGGCGTGACTATTCGGGTTCTCATCGCCGATGATCAGGAATTGGTACGCACCGGATTTCAGATGATTCTGGATGCGCAACCGGACATGGAGGTGGTGGCGGCCGTCGCCGACGGCGCCGACGCGGTTTCCGAGGCCAGGCGGCTGCGCCCGGACGTGTGCCTGCTCGACATCCGGATGCCCAGGCTCGACGGCCTGGAGGCGACCCGGGCGCTGGCCGGGCCCGGCGTCGAGAACCCGATGCGGGTGGTCATCGTCACCACCTTCGACCTGGACGAGTACGTGTACGGGGCGCTGCGTGCGGGCGCCACCGGGTTCCTGCTCAAGGACAGCGGCCCGACGCTGCTGGTGGAGGCGGTCAAGGCGGCGGCCGGCGGCGAGTCGTTGGTGTCGCCGTCGGTGACGGTGCGGCTGCTGCGGCACCTGTCCGGGCCCCGCCGCTCCCCCGCGCCCCTGCCGGAACCGCTGACGGACCGCGAGCTGGACGTGGTGCGGCTGGTCGCCAGGGGACGCACCAACCAGGAGGTGGCGGCCGAGCTGTTCGTGTCGCTGTCGACGGTGAAGACGCACCTCGGGAGCATCTTCACCAAGCTGGGCACCAGGAACCGGGTGGAGATCGCCGCGTGGGCCTGGGAATCGGGTGTCGTGAGCTGATTAGCGGGTCAGCCTCCGGGATACAAGTGAATCAGAACCCACCGTATGGCCCGGGGGAGAACATCGTGCGCTTTGCCCAGGCACCGCCCACCAAAGCCGCTACCACGTCCGCGAGCAAGGTCGTCAGCAAGGCCGCCACCACCGTCTACGTGACGCTCGCCGCGCAGGTACTCTCCCTGGGCGCTCTGGTGGTCTTCGAGCAGGTGCGCGGCAGACAGCTGGCCGCCGAGCTGGCCGAGTTCGGCGGGCGGCCGTCGGGCCCCGACGCCGACGCGCTGGCCGGCGCGGCGACGGTGTTCGCGGTGCTGCTGCTGATCGCCCTGGCCACCACGATCGCCGCCGCGGCCGCCCACACCACGTGGCTGGTGCGCGTCCGCCAGGCCGGCGCCCTGCCCGCGGCCCGGAGCACGGTGGCCGCCGCCTGGCTCATCCCGGGCGTCAACCTGGTGGCGCCGGCGGTGCTGGTGTACGAGACGTGGCGGGCGACCGGCCCGGCGGAGGAGAGCCGGCGCGGCCGGGTGGCCCTGGTGACGGGCTGGTGGCTGAGCTGGCTGGCGACGCTGGCGGTGTTCACCATCGTCCTACCGCTCGACGCGCTCGACAGCCTCACCGGGCTGGGCTTCCTGGAGCTGGCGTGCCTGGCCCTGTCGGCCGCCCTCTGCGCCGCCACGGTCCGCCGCGTCACCCCGCAGCGCTCCCCCGCCGTCCGCCCCAGCGCCGGGTCCCCCGGCCGACCGGCCCCCGTCACCGCGGTCACCCGCCTGGGCCGGGCCTCCTGACGAGGATCAGGCCGCGGTGGGGCCGGAGCTGCCCGGGCTGGCGTGCCAGAGGCGGCGGGGCGGGTCGGTGACGGCCGGGCCCAGGTCGGCGTAGGGCGACAGGCGGAAGCCGTTGCCGTACTCGATGGCGCGCCCGCCCACCGGGCCCTGGTCGGCCGGGGGCCGGGCGAGCTCGGCGCGGACGGCGTCGAGGCCGCGGGTCCGCCACAGCGCGTCCAGGTCGGCCAGGTTCCAGCAGTCGAGGGCCCGGATCGAGACCGCGCGGGCGCCGGTGCGGCGGACCGCGCCGCGCACCAGCAGCAGCCACGACCCGAACACGGTGGCCGCGCACCGCCCCTGCACCGACTCGAAGAAAGTCAGGTCGACCGGCCCCGTCGAGTCGTCCAGGGTGGCGAAGATGATGCGCTGGCCGGAGCGGATCGCGGGCGTCTGGGTGGCCACCTTGACGCCGGCCACCAGCACCTCGGCCCCGTTGCGCGGCCCGAGCAGGTCCTTGGCGCGGGTCACGCCGAGCGCGTCCAGCAGCTCGTCGTGGAAGCTGACGACGTGCCGGCTGATGTCCATGCCGAGGATCTCCAGCTCGGCCTCGACCATCTCCGCGTCGGTCATCTCCGGCAGCTCGCCGGGGGTGACGTGCTCGGTGAAGCCGAGGGGCAGCTGCACGGCCGCCAGGTGGCGGCTCTCGGCGGGCGGCGCGGGCGCGTACCGTCTGCCGCGGCGCGGCCCCGCCCGCACGCCGATCGACGAGGCCCGTTCCAGCGCGCCGACCTGGGCGATCAGGTCGCGCCTGGTCAGCTCGCCGGGCCGCCACCGCTCGCCGTCGCCGGGCCGCAGCCCGTGCACCGCGTCCAGCCCGCCGACCTGCACGATCCGTTCCATCGTCGGCCGGGACGGGCGGGCCCGGTCCCAGAAGTCGGCGAGCGAGGTGTAGGGCCGGCCCGCCACCATGCGCTCCACCTCGGCCTCGCTGACCCCCTTGACGGCCGAGAACGGCACCCGCAGCGCGTACCCCTCGCCGATCTCCCCCGCCTCGAACGCGCGCCGGGGCCGGCCGGAGCCCTCCAGCCGGGCCGGGTCGACGCGGACCCGCACCCGCGGGCCGAGCCGTTCCACCCGCCAGTCCTTGGCCGACTTGTTGATGTCGAGCGGCAGGATCCGCACCCCGCACTGCCGCGCCTCGTCGATGATCACCCGTGCCGGGTACATGCCGGGGTCGTGGGTGAGCACCCCGGCGAAGAACGCGGCCGCGTGGTGCCGCTTGAGCCACGCCGACTGGTAGGTGGGCAGCGCGAACGCCGCCGCGTGCGCCTTGCAGAACCCGAACCCGCCGAACGCGTCCAGCACCTTCCAGGCCCGCTCCACCTCCTCGTCGCCGAACCCGTTGGCCCTGGCCAGCGGCACGAAGTGGTTGCGCACCCGGTCACGGCCCTCGGGCGTGCCGAGGGTGCGGCGGAGCATCTCGGCGAACGACAGGTCGCGGCCGGTCATCACCTGGATGATCTTCAGCACCTGCTCGTGGAAGACGACCACGCCGTGCGTCTCCTTCAGCGCCTCGCGCAGCCGCTCGTGCGGGTAGTACGGCTGCCGCCAGCCGTGCCTGGCCTCCAGGTACGGGGTCACCATGTCGGAGTTGACCGGCCCCGGCCTGAACAGGGAGATGTCGACGATCAGGTCGTGCATGGTGCGCGGCTCCAGCTTGGAGACCAGCTCGCGCTGGCCGGGCGACTCGATCTGGAAGCAGCCGAGTGTCCGGCCGGCCCGGATCATGTCGTACGTCTCCTGGTCGTCGTGCGGGACGTACCGTACGTCCGGATCGTCGCCGCTCTGGGCGTCGAGCTCGACCGTGACGCCGTCGACCCGCTTGATCTCGCCGAGCGCGTACGCGAGCGCGGACTGCATCCGCACCCCGAGCACGTCCAGCTTGAGCAGCCCGGCCTCCTCCACGTCGTCCTTGTCGAACTGCGACATGGGGAACTCCAGCAGGCTGCGCTCGACCGGGGTGAGGTCGCGCATCCCGGAGTTGCCGACCAGCACCCCGCACGGGTGCAGCGCGATGTGCCTGGGCAGCCCGTCGAGCTTCTCCGCCAGCCGGAACACCCGCTCCAGACCGGCGTCGCCGAGCCGGCTCTCGCGCAGCTCGGGCAGGTCGCGCAGGGACGCGGTGATCTGCATGGCCCGGATGTGCGGGAACGCCTTGGCGATGGCGTCGATCTCGTGCGGCGGCAGCCCCATCGCGCCCGCCACGTCGCGGATGGCGCTGCGCGCCCGGTAGGTCTCCATCATGGACACACACGCCACCCGCGACTCCCCGTACCGGTCGAAGATCGCCCTGTAGCAGTCGAGGCGGCGCGCGGACTCCACGTCCACGTCGATGTCGGGCAGCCCGATCCGGCCCTCCGACAGGAACCGCTCCATGAGCAGGCCGTGGTCGATCGGGTTCACCTCGCCGATGCCGATGAGGTAGTTGACCAGGCTGCCCGCGCCGGACCCGCGGATGGCGCAGCGCACCCCCATCCCGCGGATCATGTCGGTGATGCCGGACACCGCGACGAAGTAGCCCGACAGCCGCTTGCGCTCGATGACGTCGAGCTCGGCGGCCGCCCGTTCCCTGGCCTCGCGGGAACGGCGCAGGCCGCGCTCGGCCAGGCCGTCCGCGACCCGGTGGCGCAGCAGCGGCACCGGGTCGCCGCCGATCTCCGGCAGGTGGAGGCGGGGCGGGCTCTGGCGGAGCGCGAGCAGCTCCACCGGGTCGGCGGCGCACGCCTCGGCGATCTGCCGGGTGGTGCGCAGCAGCCTGCCGATCCGGTCCCCGTCGTGGCCGCAGATCTTGGCGGCGACCTGGGCCATCTCCTTGCCGCTCTTGAGATAGGCGTGGGAGGTGGTGCGTTCCAGGTGGCGCGGGTGCAGCGGGACGAGCTGGCGGGCCGCGTCGAGCACGTCGCCGACCTGGTGGTCGGCCGGGTCGAGGTAGCGGACGGCGTTGGTGAGCACGGCGGGCACGTCCATGGACTCGGCCAGGGCGAGCATCCGCAGCGCCGTGGCGGCGTCGTGGAACGCGTACTGGTCGACCAGCTCGATCACCACGCCCGGCAGCGCCTCGCGCCACCGGCCGAGCAGTGTCCGTGCGTGGTCGTCGCGCCGCTCGGCCACCGCGCGGCCGACGTCGGAGCGCGGGCCGAGCAGCACCGCCAGCCCGCCGTCGCCGGCGGCGTCCCACTCGGCGGCCAGCCCGCGGGTGATGCGGGGGTCTCCGCGCTCGCCCGCGTAGTGCGCGGCCGTGACCAGCCGCGCCAGCCGCGACCAGCCGCGCGAGCGCGCGAGCACGGTCACCCGGTCCTGCGCCCCCGGCCCGGTCCGCGGCCGGGCGTCACGCCCGCTTGCCCGGCTCGGTGGGGCGATCGGCCACATGTCCGGTTCCGGATCGCCGAGAGCCAGGTTGACGCCGAACACCGGCGCGATCCCGGCGGCCGCGCACGCCTGCGCGTGCTTGACCGCGCCGTACAGCCCGTCGCGGTCGGTCAGCGCCAGGATGTCCATCCCGTGTTCGAAGGCCCGCTCCGCCAGCGCCTTCGGGAACGCGGTGCCGTAGCGCATCGAGTAGGCGGAGCTCACGTTGAGGTGCGGGAACGGCCCCGCCGCCCGGCCGCCCATCAGTCCCACGCCCGCAGGAGCAGCCAGCCGCCGCTGGCGGTGTCGAACCTCAGCTCGTACGTGCCGGCCTCGCGCCCGGGGCTGGCCTCGACCCGCCAGAACCGGCGCTCACCGGGGTCGCTCTCGCTGATCTTCCACCATTCGCGGGCCACCACCCAGTGATCGAGCACCTGGCGGACGAGATAGAGCCGGTCACGCCAGACGAACTGGGTCGGCTCCCCGTCTCTGGTCCACACCTCTATCGGATCGCCATAGAGTCTGCTCAAGTCGCTTCTCCCCGCGGCTCTGGTGCCTATGCTGAGCCACCCGGGGGAAGGCGGGCGCTATGACTCGAACATATGTTCTTACGCGCCGAAACGCAAGTCGCCCGCGTGCCGGACGAGCGGGTTCGCCCCGATCGAGTTGCGGATGCTGAAGGCCACGCTCCCCGCCCGGTAGCGGTCGTCCGAGCACTCCACCGCCCTGCCCTCGTGCGTGGTCGTCACCCGGCGCTGGCGCAGCAGCGGGCTGCCCCGCCTGACCCCGAGCAGGCGCGCGTCCCGCGTGCTCGCGGGCACCGCGTCGATGAGGTGCTCGCCGTAGGCGAACACCAGCCCCGCCGACTCGTACAGCGCCTCGGTCACGGACCCGCAGCCGGGCGGCAGCTTCTCGACGGCGCCGGCGATCCACTCCGCGTACGCGGTCCGCTCCAGCAGCACCGGCTCGTCCTCCAGGGTGCGCAGCCGCAGCACGTCGAGCACCTCGCCGGAGCCGAGCCTGGCCGCCTCGGCCGGGGTGGGCGGGCGGCGGCGCTGGGCGATCACCTGGCCGCCGTACCGGTAGCCGTTGGCCCGCGCCCACTCGGCGAAACTGTGCAGCTCGGCGAAGCTCTGGCTGCGCGCGGTGCCGAGCACGATGCGCCTGGCCCCCTGCCGCGACCCGACCAGGCCCTCGGCGGCCAGCACGGCGACCGCCTGCCGGACCGTCCCCCTGGCGGCGCCGTGGCGCGCGGCCAGCTCCGACTCGGACGGGAGCTGCGACCCCACCGGGTGCACGCCCGAGAGGATCTCGCCCCGCAGCTCATCGGCGATCAGTTCATAGCGCGCAACCATTACCAACCACCCCAGTTCACGAAAGAGCAACGTATATGCGACTTACTGGTGCTCGCTTGTTTGTACAAGTTCCCCTACATTCCTCCCACACCCCCGGAGTGGAGGCCACGTGTTCACACCTCGCGCTCGTGCGGCAGGCGTCATCGCCGCCCTTACGGTAGTCACCGCGGCGTGCGGCGCCGCGCCAGGAACCCAGACGTCGACGGCCGCCGAAGGCGGGGTGGACGCGCGCACCGCAACCTCGGCGGCCGACTTCGGCGGCTTCGACAAGCTCGTCGAGGCCGCCAAGAAGGAAGGCGACCTGCACGTCATCGCCCTGCCGCCGGACTGGGCCAACTACGGCGAGATCATCAAGACCTTCGAGGCCAAGTACGGCATCAAGATCGAGAGCGAGGACCCGGACGCCGCCAGCGCGGACGAGATCAACGCGGTCAAGACCCGCAAGGGCCAGGACCGCGCCCCCGACGTGCTCGACCTGGGCCAGTCCTTCGCGATCAGCGGCGCCGCCGAGGGCCTGTTCGCCCCGTACAAGGTGCAGACCTTCGACAAGATCCCCGAGGGCCAGAAGGAGCCCACCGGCCTCTGGGTGAACGACTACGGCGGCTACATCTCCATCGGCTGCGACGCCAAGAAGATCACCACCTGCCCGAAGAGCTTCGCCGACCTGCTCAAGCCCGAGTACAAGGGCAAGGTGGCGCTCAACGGCAACCCCACCAAGTCCGGCTCGGCCTTCGCCGGCGTGTACGCCGCCTCGATCGCCAACGGCGGCTCGTTCGACGACATCCAGCCCGGCATCGACTTCTTCAAGAAGCTGAAGGACGCGGGCAACTTCAACCCGGTCGAGACCACCCCCGCCACGATCGAGAAGGGCGAGACCCAGATCAGCATCGACTGGGACTACAACAACGCCGCCTATGCCCCGCAGATGGCGGCCAAGGGCCTCGACTGGCAGGTCAACGTGCCCTCCGACGGCCAGTACTTCCAGATGTACGCCCAGGCGATCAACAAGGACGCCCCGCACCCGGCGGCGGCCCGCCTGTGGCAGGAGTTCCTCTACAGCCCCGAGGGCCAGAACCTCTACCTGAAGGGCTTCGCCCGCCCGGTCCTCATGCCCGCCATGCAGGCCGACGGCAGCATCGACAAGGCGGCGGCCGAGGCGCTGCCGGCCGTCGAGGGCGAGCCGGCGTTCCCGACCTCGGAGCAGGTCGACGCGGCCAAGAACAAGCTGGCGAGCGGCTGGGACGCCGCGATCTCCGGATGAGACGGTCCCCGGGGTGGCTCGGCACGCTGCCCCTGCTCGCCTTCTACGCGTTCGTGTTCGGCATCCCGCTGGCCGCGCTGCTGGCGGGGGCCTTCACCTCGCGCGGCGAACCGACGCTGGCCAACGTGCGGCAGAGCCTGGAAGGCGGCAACCTGACCGCCATGGCCGGGAGCGTGCAGGTCTCGGCCGTGGTGGCGCTGTCGGGGGCCGTGCTCGGCACGTTCCTCGCCTACGCGGTGGTCACCTCCCGGTCCACCGCGCTGCGCAACGCGGTGCTGACCGCCTCCGGCGTGCTGGCCAACTTCGGCGGCGTCCCGCTGGCCTTCTTCTGGGTGGCCACGCTGGGCAACTCCGGCGTGGTGAGCGGGCTGCTGGGGCTGCCGTCGGGGTCGCTGTACTCGTTCTGGGGCCTGGTGATCGTCTACCTGTACTTCAGCGTGCCGCTGATGGTGCTGGTGATGGCGCCGGCCCTGGACGGGCTGCGGCCGCAGTGGCGGGAGGCGGCGGCCAACAACGGCGCCACCGCCTGGCACTACTGGCGCTACGTCGGCCTGCCCGTGCTGACGCCCGCCCTGCTCGGCGGGGTGGTGCTGCTGTTCGGCTCGGCCTTCGCCGCCTACGCCACGGCGGCGGCCATGGGCGCGGGCACGGTCGTGCCGCTGGTCACCCTCAAGATCGCCAACGCGCTCACCAGCGACGTGCTGATCGGCCAGGAGAACGTGGCGCTCGCCCTGAGCCTGGACATGATCGTGATCGCGGGCCTGGTCATGCTGATCTACCTGCCGCTGCAGAGGAGGACCACCCGATGGCTGCAGTGACGGGCCTGGAGCAGCCCCTCGTCACCGCCCCCGCCCGGCCCGGCCGCCCGCGCGCCTGGCGGGCCGCCGTGTTCGTGATCGCCGGGCTGTACTTCCTGGTGCCGCTCGGGGCGTCGCTCTGGTACACGATCTACACGCCCACCACCGGACTGTCCTTCGAGCCCTACGCCGAGCTGTTGACGGCGGAGGGCTTCGCGTCCAGCCTGTCGCTGTCGCTGGCGCTCGCCCTGGCCACGATCGCGCTGGTGCTGCTGCTGACGCTGCCCGCGATGCTGGCCGTCCGGCTGTTCGCGCCGGGGCTGCGGCCGCTGATGGAGGTGCTCTGCACGCTCCCGCTCGTGGTGCCGCCGATCACGTACGTGGCCGGGCTGAGCACCTCGCTGCGGGTCGGCGCCGACGTGCTCGCGCCCACCCCGTTCTGGGCCACGCTCATCGCCGTCCAGGACCCGGGCTTCCCCGTCGTGCTCGTGCTCGCGTACGTGGTCCTCGTCCTGCCGTTCGTCTACCGCTCGCTGGACGCGGGGCTGCGCACCATGGACGTGCGGACGCTGGTGGAGGCCGCGCGCAGTCTCGGCGCGTCGTGGCCGCACGTGATGTTCCGCGTGATCATCCCCAACCTGCGCTCGGCCCTGGCCAGCGCCTCGTTCCTCACGCTCGCCCTGGTGTTCGGCGAGTTCACCGTGTCCAGGCTGCTCGGCTACCAGCCGTTCGCGGTGTGGATCGTGACGATCTCCGGCTCGCGCGGTCAGGTGTCGGTCGCGGTCTCGATCCTCAGCCTGCTGCTCATCTGGCTGCTGCTGCTGGCGGTCTCCACCGCTTTCGGGAGGGAGAAGAAGTGACGTCCAAGGTGGAGTTCCGCGGCCTGCGCCGGGTCTTCGGCAAGACGGTGGCGCTGGACGGCCTGGACCTGACCATCGAGCCCGGCCAGTTCGTCGCCCTGCTCGGCCCGTCGGGCTGCGGCAAGACGACGGCGCTGCGCTGCGTGGCCGGGTTCGAGCGTCCCGACTCCGGGGCCGTGCTGGTCGACGGCAAGGACATCACCGACGTGCCCGCCAACAAGCGCGACGCCGGCATGGTGTTCCAGTCGTACTCGCTGTTCCCCAACCTGAACGCGCGCGACAACGTCGCCTTCGGCCTGCGCGTGCGCGGGGTGCCGACCGCGACCCGGCGGGCCAAGGCGGACGAGCTGCTGGAGCTGGTCGGCCTGCCCGGGCACGCCGACCGCTACCCGCACCAGCTCTCCGGCGGCCAGCAGCAGCGCGTCGCGCTGGCCCGCGCGCTCGCCCTGGAGCCGCGCGTGCTGCTGCTCGACGAGCCGCTGTCCGCGCTCGACGCCAAGGTACGGGTCGCGCTGCGCGAGGAGATCCGCCGGCTCCAGCTCGGCCTGGGCATCACCACGATCTTCGTCACGCACGACCAGGAGGAGGCGCTGTCGATCGCGGACCGGGTCGCGGTGCTCCGCGACGGCCGCCTGGAGCAGGCCGGCCCGCCCGCCGAGGTCTACGACCGGCCCGCCACCCCGTTCGTCGCCGAGTTCGTCGGCACCATGAACCACCTGCCCGGCCGGCTCGCCGGCGACGGCAAGGTGACGGTCCTCGGCCAGACGCTGCCCGTCGACGGCACCGCCCCCGCCGGCCCCGACGTCACCGTCCTCATCCGCCCGGAAGCCATCCAGGTGACCCTCGCCGCCCCCGACCCCGGCCCGGACTCCGCCCGCAGCCCCGGCCCCGGCCCCGGCTCCGGTGCCGGGTCCGGTGCCGGGTCCGGTCTGGGCGAGGTGGTGACGGCGTCGTTCCGCGGCGCGTCCGTCCGTCTCCGCCTGTTGCTGGACGGTCACGAGGTGCTCGCCGACGTGCCCGGCCACGAGGCGGCGCGGCTCGCCCCCGGCACCCGCGTCGCGATCCGCCTCGTGGAGCGTCCCGTCCTGGTGGCCGCGCGCGCCGCCCCCGTGCCCGATGCCGTCTGAGGTGCCCGCGGCCGTCCTGTTCGACCTGGACGGCACCCTCGTGGACACCGAGCCCCACTGGTGGCGGGCCACCGCGACGGTGGCCCGCGGCCTGGGCGTCGACCTGGGCCCGGACGACGAGCCGGACGTGCTCGGCCGCACGGTCGAGCACACGGCCGCCCACCTGCTCTCCCGCGCCCCCCGCTACCACGACGCCGGGGACACCGGCGACGCCCTCACCCGCGCGTTCGCCGGCGAGCTGGCCCACAGCTTCGACGTCATGCCCGGCGCCACTCCCCTGCTGCGGGAGCTGACCGCCGCCCGCATCCCCACCGCCCTGGTGACCGCCTCGCCCCGCAGTATCGCCGCCCTGGTGCTCCCCCGCCTCGGTCACCGCTTCGACGAGGTGGTGGCCGCGGAGGACACCCGCCGCGGCAAGCCCCACCCGGACCTGTACCTCGAAGCCGCCCGCCGCCTCGGCGCCCATCCCTCCCGCTGCGTCGCCCTGGAAGACAGCCCGGCCGGCGTCACGGCCGCCAGCACCGCCGGCTGCCACGTCATGGTCGTCACCCGTACAGGTCTCCCGACGCTCCGCGAGATCCGGTCGATCGCGTGAAGATCAGTCGACCGCCAGCCGTACCCCGAAGCCGACGATCACCACGCCCGTGACCCGGTCGAGCAGGCGGCGCACGGACGGCGACCGCAGCACGCCGCTCATCACCCCGGCGAAGACGATCAGGCCCGCGCTCCACACCAGCCCCTCGGCCACGTGCACGCCCGCCAGCAGCAGCCCCACCGCCGCGTGCGGCGCGTCCGGCGGGATGAACTGCGGCAGCATCGCCACGTAGAAGGCGCCGACCTTCGGGTTGAGCAGGTTCGTCACCAGCCCGCGCCGGAAGCCGGTGCGGAAGCGGACCTCTCGCCCGTCCGGCTCGTCCACGTGCGCGTCCTTCTTGACCAGCAGCATGCGCAGCCCCATCCACACCAGGTAGGCGGCCCCGGCGTAGCGGAGGACGTCGTAGGCGAGCTGCGAGGCGGCCAGCAGCGTGGCCAGGCCGGCCGCCGTCAGCAGGCCCCAGACGAGCGTGCCGAGCTGGATGCCCAGCGTCACCCCCCACGCGGGGCGCTTCCCGGACAACAGGGACGTACGGAGGATGAGTGCGGTGTCCAGTCCCGGCGTGATCGTCAATAACGCGACGACGGCGGCGAACGAGACGACCGAAGTGGTCAGGTCCATGCCGTCGAGCGTAGTCGTCACGGGATCAGCAGCAGCTTGCCCGTCGTCCGCCTCGAGGCCAGGTCCTCCTGCGCCTTGGCCACGTCAGCCAGCGGGTAGCGGTGCGACACGTTGACGCGCACCCGGCCCGAGCCGATCCACTCGAACAGGTCGGCCGCCCGCCACAGCAGCTCGTCACGCTCGGCCGTGTAGTCGGCCAGCGTCGGCCTGGTGAGGAAGAGCGACCCGGCCCGGTTGAGCCGCTGCGGGTCCACCGGCGGCACCGGACCGCTCGCGGCTCCGTACAGGACCATGAGCCCGCGCCGGCGCAGCGCCTCCAGCCCGCCGTCGAACGTGGTCGCGCCCACGCCGTCGTAGACCACGTCCACCTTGCCGCGCAGCCTCTCGGCGAAGTCCTGGTAGGTCAGCACGTCGTCGGCGCCCGCCTCCCTGGCCAGCTTCTCCTTCGCCGGGGTGGAGGCGGTCCCGTAGACGGTCGCCCCGAGCATCTTGCACACCTGGACGAGCAGTTGCCCCATGCCGCCCGCGGCGGCGTGCACGAGCACCGTGTCGCCCTCCTGCACCCGGTAGGTGGAGTGGGTGAGGTAGTGGGCGGTCATGCCCTGCAGCATCACGGCGGCGGCCACGTCCGGCGCGACGCTCTCGGGCACCGGCACCACCAGGCGGGCGGGCACCACGGCCTTCTCAGCGTAGCTGCCGAGCGCCATCGCCCACGCGACCGTCTCGCCGACGACCACGCCCTCGACGCCTGGCCCGACCGCGGACACCATGCCCGCGCCCTCGGACCCGATCGTGCAGGGCAGTTGCAGCGGGTAGGCGCCGGAGCGATGGTAGATGTCGATGAAGTTGACGCCGCTCGCGGCGACGTCGACCACCACCTCGCCGTCACCCGGCTCCGGGTCGGGCCGCTCGACGTACTCCAGGACTTCGGGGCCGCCCTGGGCGGCCAGCACGATTGCACGCATGCCCCTAGTCAACTACGAACCGTCCGGCGAGCCGGTCCGGCATGACCCTGGCGAGTCCGCCGGACTCCATCGCCACCCAGATCGCGTCGTCGGGTCCGGTGGTCAGGCCGTGCGGCTCCGACCCGGGCAGCTCGAACTCACTGATCGCGCCGTCGACCGTGATGCGGCCGAGCCGGTTCGCCGCCCACTCGGTGAACCAGAGCGCGCCGTCCGGCCCGGTGACGATCGCGTGCGGCCGGCAGGCGCGGTCGGGCAGCGGGTGCTCGGTGACCTTCCCGGCCGGATCGACGCGGCCGACCTGGCCCGCGCCGATCTCCGCGAACCAGAGCGCGCCGTCGGGCCCCGCCGTGATGTGCACCGGCGCCGCGCCCTCGGTGGGCAGCGGGTGGACGGTCACCTCACCGCCCGGCGTGATCCGGCCGACGGCCCCGGCCTGGTTGAGCGTGAACCAGAGCGCCCCGTCGGCCCCGGCCGCGATGCCCGACGGCATCCCGCCCTCGACCGGCACCGCGAACTCGTCCCGCTCCCCGCCGGCGCCGATGCGGCCGATCTTGTCGGAGCGCATGCACGTGTACCACATCGCGCCGTCGGGACCGGCCGCCATTCCGTACGGAGCCTCGGCCTCGTACGAGGTCACCTCGAACTCCGGGGTGATGCGGCCGACCCGGTCGCCCTGGTACTCGGTGAACCACATCGCCCCGTCGGCCCCCGGCGCGATCACCGTCGGCCCGCCGCCGGCCGGGTCGAGCCGGTGGAAGCTCGGCTCCTCGCCGGGGACCAGCCGCCCGACCATCCCCTGGTGCACCAGCGTGAACCAGACCGCCCCGTCGGCGCCGGTCGCGACCCCGTACGGGGCTCCTTCGGAAATTTTGATCAACATGAGGGTCCCCCGTGGGTTCCAAGCCGCGACGCTCCAATCGCAACCTGTGTTGCTTTAGTGTGGCATGGGTTCTACAATAAACGCAACGCCAGTTGCCTTAGGAGTGGCCGTGGAGCCCAGTAAGCGACCCGGCGGGCGCAGCGCCCGCGTCCGCGACGCCGTACGGCAGGCGACCCTCGCCGAGCTGGCCGGGAAGGGGTTCCGGGGGCTCACCGTGGACAACGTCGCCGAACGGTCGGGGGTCCACAAGACCACCGTCTACCGGCGGTGGGGCAGCGTCGAAGGGCTGATCTCCGACGCGCTGGAGCTGGCCCGCGACGAGCCCTGGCCCGTCCCCGACACCGGCGCCGTCGAGAGCGACCTGCGCGGGGTGGCCAGGCTCGTGCAGAGCGGGTTCGCCGATCCGGAGCTGGGCCCGGTGTCGTCGGCGTTCGTGGCGGCGGCCATGCAGAGCCCGGAGGCGGCCCTGGCGCTGCACGACTTCTTCCAGGCCCGCCACGAGCAGTCGGCCCAGGTGGTGCGCCGCGCCGTCGACCGCGGCGAGCTGCCCGCAGCGGTCGACGCCCACGAGGTGATCAGGGCCGCGGTGGCGCCGATCTACTACCGTCTCTTCGTCACCCATGAGCCGGCCACGGCGGCGGACGCGGACCGGGCGGCCGACGCCGCCCTGGCCGCCGCCCGGGCCGGCATCCTCTGACCCGTCGCCCGCTACCGGAAGGCGGCGGCGTTGCGCCGGGCCCACTCGGCGAACGTGCGGGGCGCCCGGCCGAGGAGCCGCTCGACGTCGGGGCTGACGCGCCGCTCGGCCGGGGTGGGCTCGCCGATGATGGACAGGGTGGTCTCGACCACGGGCTCGGGCATGAACCGCAGCATCTGCGCGCGGGCCTCCGCGCGGGTCTGCCGACCGCCGGACGGCGTCCTCGATGGACCGCGCTGTGCTCCCGTGGGAGGACGAGCCGGGGCGGGTCGCGACTCCCTGGGAGGACAGCAGCACGACCCGCCCGGCTCCAGCGGATCTGGCGTCGTCGAGGACGCGGCCGATGACGCCGCCCGGGCTGTCGGCGGCCGCCACGAAGTCGCCGGAGATCAGCAGGAACAACGCGCCGGCGCCGACCACCTCGCCCGGCTCACCGGTGAGCTCGACCGGCTGCCCGACCCCCTCGAACTTCTCAAGGCCCTGGTCGCCGGGTGGATCAGCCAGCGCGACATCGCGGCCCGGTACGGCTGCCCCACCCGGACGACCTCGCGCTCACGTTCGTCGGCGCCTACCAGGGCATGTCCCTGCTGGCCAACGCCCTGCGCGACCCGGAGATCATGACCAGGGAGGGAAACCGCCTCATCCGCTGGCTCGATGCCCTGCCCGAGCGCGGACAGCGTGGCGGCTCGGACCCATGTTGCAGATGAGTATCTGTTCTCTTCCTTCCGGGCCGATTCCTGATCCGGTTGCCGAAAATGACGGCAGAGGTCATGGGGAGGGGCGGTGGCGGACCGCGAGGATGCTCGACGCTCGACAGCCACGAGACTGGCGGTGTGGGCACGGCGACACCTGACGATCTGGATCACCGTCGCGACCACCACCCAGGCCGCGCTTCTCGCCATCACCACCATGCTGATGCAACTGCCCGGTCAGTCCGACTCGGTGATCACCGCTTGCATCGGGATCGTGCTCCTCCTCGCCGCCCTTTCCGTCGTTCTCCCCCTGATCGGGGCGCGCGCCGAGCGGAAGGCCCGGACGGCGGAGGAACTCGACGACAAGCGGCGGTACGTCACCACCCGGGTCCTGCGAGGAAGCGCCGGCGAGCTTCCCCGGCTCGGTCAGCTCTCGGCCACCGATTTCGGAGTCACTCCCACCCAGTACACCACCAGCGGGCGCGACCCCTATGTCCCCCGCGAGCCTGACGACACGCAGATCCGTGACGCCCTCAGCGCGCCCGGCCCGCCCTATCCGTTCGTGCTGGTGTGGGGGAACACCAAGGCGGGCAAGTCCCGTATCACCGCCGAAGCCATCCGGGCGGTGTTCCCCGAAGACACCGTCGTCTTGCTGCCTGCCAGCGGAGCCGCTCTCGCGGAACTCGCTCTCTCCGAAGACGCTCTCCCCTCCGGTGAGGGGCCGGCCGTGGTCCACCTCGACGACATCACCGTCGCCGACCTCGAAGTCCTGACGCCTGCCGTGCTGGACGCGGTCGCCCGCCAGGCCGTACTGGTCGCGACCATGACCGCCGGAAGGCGCGGTCAGATCCTCAAGTCGGGTACCGACAGCACGCGCGTCGCCCGAACGGCGTTGAGCCGCGCGCACCGCGACGGCCAAGGCCACGAACTGGTCTTCCGCCCGCCCACCGACGCCGAGCGTGAGCAAGCCGAAGCCCTCTACCCTGGGGAGACCTTCCGAGGCAGCATCGCCGAGACGCTCGTCGGCGCGATCGAGCTCTTCGCCAAGTACAAGGCCGGGCCCGATGACGATCCGGCCGGCTGCGCCATCGTCCAAGCAGCGGTCGACTGCCGCCGTGCGGGACTCACCCGTTCTGTCACCGACGCTGAGCTCTCGCGGCTGTTCGCTCTCTATCTACCGGCGATACGGGCAGGCGTGCCCGCCACTCCGGACACCTTCCAGCAGGGCCTCCGCACCTGGGCGGCCGTCCCCGTCTCCTCCCAGGTCGCTCTGCTCACCGCGGACACCGGCGACGGTGAGGCAGGGTGGAAGGCTCTTGACCACATCGTGTCCGCCGACGAAGGAGCCCGGCCCATCCACCCGGGCCTCTGGCCCGAGCTCATCTCGATCGTCGACCCGTCCGATGCGCGCGCGATCATGTACGGAGCCGAGAACCGCGGGGAGCGAGAGCACGCCA
Organism: Nonomuraea sp. NPDC054003; assembly: GCF_055585125.1. Lineage (NCBI taxonomy): Bacteria > Bacillati > Actinomycetota > Actinomycetes > Streptosporangiales > Streptosporangiaceae > Nonomuraea > Nonomuraea sp. NPDC054003. The sequence continues at coordinate 40,051 of NZ_JBVJKR010000019.1, read as the reverse complement.
TCGCGGCAGGGCGCAAGGCGGCTACCTCACCTCACCGTGAAGAGGCGGCCGTCTCCGCGGGCTATCTGGGCATTCTGCTCGCTGGGCAGGGAGAGGTGGAAGCCTCCGCGGACGCCTTCCGGCAAGCGGCCCGCTCGCAGAACGCCGATCGTTCGTCCATGGCCACCCTTCAGCTGGGAATAGCGCTTTCCAAGCAGGGGAAGATCGAAGCCGCCACAGACGCCTTCCGCCAAGTGATCCGTTCGCGTAATCCCCACACCGCACCGCTCGCCGCACTCGTCTGCGGGAAAATGCTCGAAGAGCATGGAGATCTGGACGCCGCGCAAGACGCCTACTGGCAGGCGATCCGCTCCTACCACCCCGACCATGCGCCCAGGGCCGAACTGAACCTGGGGGCCCTGCTCGCCCATGCGGGGGAGCTGAGCGCCGCCGGCGAAGCCTTCCGGCGGGTGATCGCTTCGAACCATCCGGACAGCGCGCCTCATGCCGCCTTGAATCTGGGGATAGTGCTCGCCAGCCGGGGGGAGCTGGAAGCGGCCGAGCAAGCCTTCCGGCAGGCCATCGCCTCCGGTCACCCGAGGCACGCGCCACCCGCGGCGCTCGGTCTGGACCAGGTTCTCGCCTTGCGGAGGGGAGAAGCCCCCTTCGGGGCCACCCCTGATGGAGGTTCAGAGGGCGACGAGGTTCCCCCGCCAGAGGGCGGGGTCCCCTCGACTTCAGGGTGAGGGATCAGGACCGGGAAACCGCGTCGGCCGTCCGGCGGGGGACTCTGCCCGCCGCCACCACACCGACCACGGCGATCGCCGCGGCGACGAAGAGCGCGGAACGCAGCCCGTCCACTGTGGCGGCACGCAGCGCCTCGCCGGTCAGGCCGGTGGTGTCACGCCAGGCCACGGCCACCAGCACGGCCAGGCCCGTGCTGCCGCCCGTCTGAAGGAAGGTGGAGGACAGCCCCGAGACCGCTCCCTGGTCATGCGGGGCCACGCCGGTCGTGGCGAGGATGAACATGGTGGTGAACGACAGCCCCGAGCCCAGCCCGAAGACGACGAGCCCGGCCAGCAGGCCGAGATAGGAGCCGTCGGCGGACAGGCTCCAGGCCAGCAGCGCCGTGCCGGCGGCGCCCACGAGCAGGCTGAGGGTCAGCGTGCCGCGCAGCCCGAGCCGGGGGATCAGGCGCTCGCCGATGATGTTGCCCGCCGTGATGCCCAGCGTCGGCCCGAGGAACGCCAGGCCCGACCGCATCGCGTCGTACCCGAGCACGTCCTGGAAGTGCAGGGTGAGGAAGTACGGGACGCACTGCAGGGCCATGCCGTAGACCAGGATGACCCCGGTGGCAGTGCGCGTGTGCGGGTTCGCCAGCAGGCGCGGCGGCAGCAGCGGGTTACGGCTGCGCGCCTCGATCGCGACGAACCCGGCGAGCAGCACGACGGCGGCGGCCAGGGACGCCATCACGCCGGGCGAGGTCCAGCCCCACTGGGCGCCGTGCGCGATGGCGAACACCAGCCCCGTGACACCGGCGGTGCCGGTGACCGCTCCGGGCAGGTCGAAGCCGCCCGGCCTTCGCGTACCGTCCGGGGTCAGCACGGCGAAGGCGGCCACGATCCCGGCGGCGGCCATCGGCACGTTCACGAAGAAGACCGCCTGCCAGCCGAACGTCGCCGTGAGCACACCGCCGAGCAGCGCGCCGAGGCTCAGCCCGCTCGCGCCGCACACCGCCCACACCGTCATCGCCCGGTTGCGGGCCGGGCCCTCGTCGAACATGGTGACGACCAGCGAGAGCGTGGCCGGCAGCAGCACCGCCCCGCCCAGCCCCTGGAGCGCACGGGCGGCGATCAGCGGGCCGGGCCCCGTGGCCAGCCCGCCGAGCATGGACGCGACCCCGTACAGGAGCATGCCCAGCACGAACATCCGCCGTCTGCCCAGCAGGTCGGACAGCCGGCCGCCGAGCAGCAGGAAGCCGCCGAACGGCACCGCGTACGCGCTCACCACCCATTGCAGTGCGTACGGGGAGAAACCGACATCCCGCGCGATGTGCGGGAGCGCGACGTAGACGACGGTGAAGTCCAGGGCGGTGATCATGCTGCCCAGGCCGAGGAGGACGAGGGGGAACGCGAATCTCATGCCGGTCAGCCTCGCCGCGGCCCCGGACGTCAGCCAGCCCCGTGTTCTGCGTACGCAAACTTTGCTTAGGCTGGCGACCTATGGAGCGTGATGTCGAGCTGAGCGAGTTCCTCAAGTCGCGACGGGCGCGGCTGCGGCCGGACGAGGCGGGGCTGCCCTTCAAGACCAACGGCACCAGGCGGGTGACGGGGCTGCGCCGCGAGGAGCTGGCCCTGCTCGCCGGGGTGAGCGTCGCCCACTACACCCGGCTGGAGCAGGGCCGCAGCCAGAACGTCTCGGCCGAGGTCCTCGACTCGATCGCCGACGTGCTCCGGCTCAGCGATGACGAGCGGTCCTACCTGCACGCGCTCGCCCACCCGGCGCACCGGTGCCGCGACTTCCCGCAGCACCCGATCAGGCCGGGGCTGCAGCGACTGCTCGACTCCCTGGTCCTCACCCCGGCCCTCGTCCTGGGCCGGCATGCCGACGTGATCGCCTGGAACACCCTCGCCGCCGCGGTCTTCGCCGACCTCGCCGCGATCCCCGAGGAGCGGCGGACGCTCGGGCACCTGATCTTCCTGGACGACGACGTCAGGCGCATGCACGGCGACGGCTGGCACCGGCTCGCCCGGGAGCATGTGGCCCGGCTCCGCGTCCTGGCCGCCCGCTACCCCGAGAACCCGCGGGTCATGGCGCACGTGGACGCGGTCTGCAAGCGGAGCCCCGAGTTCCGCGCCCTGTGGACCGAGCACCACGTCGCCGCCGCCACCCACCGCGACTACGTCCTCGACCACCCCGTGGTGGGCGAACTCCGCCTGTCGGCCGAGCTGGTGTCCCTGCCGGGCGACCCCGAGCTCCAGGGCCTCGACCTGTACGCCGCCGAACCCGGCTCCGCGTCGGAAGCCGGACTCCGCCACCTCGCCGCCACCACCACCCGCCTCCCCTCCTCCGGCCGTTGACGGGGTGACGGTCGCCTACGACTGGGCGGCGGTGCCGCGGAGTTCGAAGTCGTCGTAGGCCATCTTCAGCACCGACTTCTCGTCCTTCGGCGTGCGGGCGAACATGCCGACCGAGCCGTTGCCGATGCCGTTCGGGTCGTCGGCCGACACGACCTTCTTGCCGTTGACCCACAGGGTGAGCCGCACCGCCTTGCCGGTCTGCTCGCAGGCGGCCTCGATGCGGACCTTGCCCTTCAGCTCGCCGACCTGCGCCGGCTCCGCCATGGTGCCGCCGGAGCCGTTGTAGATGCGGCGGACGCGGGCGTTGCCGGCCGTGTCGAGACCGAACTCGTAGTAGGTGTCGTCGTCCGCCGCGTGGCAGTAGACGCCGTACTCGCCCGAGCCGGTCACCTGCTTGACCTCGGCGGTCACCGCGACCAGGACGGTCTCGGGGAGCATCGGCGTGGGGGTCGCCGACGGGTCGGGGGTGGCGGTCGGCGTCTTGGTCAGGAACGGGATGGCCGCCTCCGCCCAGCGCTCCTCGTAGTTCGGCTCCACGTCCAGCCCGTACGTGCCGTCGGTGCGGTAGCCGTAGCTGGAGCCCGAGGAGGGGTCGTACCTGCCGTTCCAGCCGCCGGACGTCTGGGTGAAATCCTCCCGGTAGAGCACCGACATCTCGGGCGGCCCGCCCGGCATCAGCGCCCACGCGACGACGCCTGCCGTCACCAGCAGCGCCGCCGCCGCGCTGGCGCCCGCGATGAGCTTGGCCCTGCCGGGGCCGCGTGGCGCGTACGAGGTCGCGGCGGTGACCGGCGTGGTCGCCTGCTGCCAGGCCACCTGGACGGTGTGCGCCACCTGCTCCGGCCCGGCGGCCCGGCCCACCAGGTGGTCGAGGAGCTGCTGCGCGGTCGGGCGCATGGCGGGGTTCTTGTGCAGCGCGGCCCGGACCAGCTCGCGCAGGCCCGGCTCGACCTCGTCCAGGCTCGGCTCGGTGTTGAGCACCTGGTAGACGATCGCGGGCAGGGTGTCGCCGGGGAACGGCGACCGCCCGCTCGCGGCGTACGCCACCAGGCAGCCCCACGAGAACACGTCGCAGGCCGGCGAAACCGGCTCGCCGCGCAGCACCTCGGGCGCCATGTATCGGGGCGTGCCGATCAGCTCCCCGGTGCCGGTGACGCCGCCCAGGGTGTCGAGCGCCCGCGCGATGCCGAAGTCGATCACCCGGGGCCCGACGGGCGACAGCAGCACGTTGGACGGTTTCAGGTCGCGGTGCACGACCCCGGCCCCGTGGATGGCGGTCAGCGCGGTCGCCACGCTCACGGCCAGCGCGTCGAGGCTGGACCCGCGGAGCGGCCCGGACTGCCGCACCGCCTCCTCCAGGTTCGGCCCCGGAACGTACTCGGTGACCACGTAGAGCTGGTCGCCGTCGAGCGCGGCCTCCAGCACGGCCGCCGTGCAGAACCGCCGCACCCGCCGCGCGGCGTCCGCCTCCCTGCGGAAGCGCATGCGGAACTGCTCGTGCTGGCTCAGCTCGGGGTTGATCACCTTGATGGCGACCTGCTGCCCGGAAGGGTCCTCGGCGAGATGGACCGTGCCCATCCCACCCCGGCCCAGCACACGCACCAGCCTGTAGCGCCCGATGTGGGAGGTTTCACCGCTCACGGCGCGTAAGCTTACCGACTTCGGCCCCGCCGTCGAATGTCACTCGCCGCCCGGCTGTTCCCAGGGCCAGTCGAGCAGGCGCGCGCCGAGCACGGCCGTCTCCAGCGTGAACCGCTGGGTGGGGTCGTCAGGGGAGAAGCCGGTCAGGCGGTTGATGCGCTGCAGCCGGTACGTGACCGCGCGGGCGCTGACGCCCAGCCGGCGCGCGGCGGCGGTCTGGTTGCCGTGCGCGGCGAAGATCGCCTCCAGCGTCTCCAGCAGCGGCTCGTGCCCGCCGCGCGCGTGCAGCAGCGGGCTGAGCACGCTCGTCACCAGGTCCTCCATCGCGCTCCTGTCGCGCAGCAGTACGGGGAAGACGAGCAGGTCGGCGGCCTTGACCACGTCGTGCTTCAGGCCGAGCCGGTCGGCCAGGTCGAGGGCGCCGGCCGCCTCCCGGTAGGAGGCGACGATGCCGCCGGGCCCGCGCTGCGGCCTGCCGACGCCGACCCGCCAGCCGGCGGGGAAGCGGGACCGCACATGGTGGGTGAACTCGCCGACCGCCGCCGGGAGCGTGGCCGGGACCACGCACACCAGCAGCCCGTCCCGTACCGCGACCACGATGTTGTGCGAGCCGAACCGTTCGGTCAGGTCGCGTTCGATGCCGTCGGCGCCGGTGCCGGCCAGCCCGCGGGCGACGGTCACCACGTACGACTCGGCCAGGCGCAGCCCGAAGTGCTCGGCCCGTTCCGCCAGCCGCTCGGCCCTGCCGTGGAGCAGGTCGTCGACGAACGCGCGGCGTTCCCGTTCGGCTTCGCGCAGCGCGGCGAGCTGTGCCTTCTCGTACCCCTCCATGAGGGCGGCGACGGCCTTGCGCAGCGCGGGCAGCACCGACGGCGCGGCCAGCCCCTCGGCGGCTGCCAGCGCGGCGTCGACCAGGTGCCGTAACGGCACGCCCAGCTCGGCGGCGCGGCGGCCGCCGGCGCGGTAGGCGTCCAGTTCGTCCCTGCCGGGCAGCCGGCCGGTGCCGGCGGCCTCCCGCAGCGTGCGGAGGTGCCCGCCGAGCAGCTCGGCGGGCACCCGCGGCGACATCACACCCCCACGTCGCGCCGGTCGAAGGCCAGCACCGCGGTGAGCGCCAGCACCGCGGCGGCCCCGGTCAGCACCAGGTACTCCCCCACCGGCAGCCCTTGCTGCAGCGGCTGGCCGGAGGCGTAGTAGTGGAACGGCGACAGCCACTTCAGCCAGGCGATGGCGTCCACGCTCCGCCCGACGGTGACGACGACGTAACCGAGCACCGCCCACACCCCGGTGACCGCCATGGCGGGGCCCTTGCGGCCGGTGGCGGCGCCCACGGCCAGGGTGACGGCCCCGAAGAACAGCCCGACCAGCAGGACCCCGGTGTGCGCGGCGAGTATCCGGTCGAACGGCACCCCCATCTCCATCGTCTCCGCCATCACCCAGGTGACCAGCAGCGTCATGGCCGCCACCGCCCCCAGCCCGATCACCAGGGCGGCGAACCGCTCCAGGACGAGCCGCTTGCGGTCGATCGGCAGCGTGACGACGAGCTCCAGCGTGCCGTCCTCCTCGGGCTGGGCGAGCGCCCGGTTGGCGATGAGCATGGCGCAGGCCAGGAAGAGGAACGGCACGAAGAGCTGGTAGACGACCGACTGCAGGTAGCCGGCGCCGCTGGTGAAGTCCTCCATGCCGCCCATGAGGTCCTTCAGCGCGCCGGGGAACTTCGCCATCGCCTGCGGGCCGTACACCTCGGGATTTTCCTTCACGCTTCCGTACACGGCCAGGTAGAGGCCCATGAAGGCGCTGATCCCGATCGTCCAGCCGATGAGGGCCCGCCGGTAGTCACGCAACGTCTTGGCGATCATCGTGTCTCCCCTCGTCGCTGTAGTAGGTGAGGAAGATCTCCTCCAGGTCCGGCTCCTCGCTGACCAGGTGCACCACGGTGAACCTGGCCGCGGTCTTGATCAGCGCGTCCGGCCGGCCGTCGATCGTGCAGCGCACGCTCGCGCCCGCCACCCGCAGGTCCCGCACCCCCGGCAGCCCGTCGAACGCCTCCGCCGGCACGGGCGCGTCGAAGTGCAGCTCCACCCGCCGCACCGCCTTCTCACGCAGCGCGGACACGTTCTCCACCGCGACCAGCCGCCCGGCCCGTACGATGCCGACCCGGTCGGAGACGTGCTCCACCTCGGCCAGCACGTGCGAGGACATGAGCACGGTCCGCCCGGAGGCGCGCACCTCCCGCAGCATGGCGAGGAACTCCTGCTGCACCAGCGGGTCGAGGCCGCTGGTCGGCTCGTCGAGGATGAGGAACTCGGGCTCGTGCATGAACGCCTGGATGAGCCCGACCTTCTGCTTGTTGCCCTTGGAGAGCTTCCCCATGGGCACGCCCAGGTCGGCGTCGAGCCGCTCGGCCAGCGCGCCGATCCGGCCGGCGGGCACCCCGCCGCGCACCTTCCCGAGGAACTCCAGGTAGTCGCGGGCCTTCTCCCTGCCCTCCAGGGCGAGCTCGCCCGGCAGGTAGCCGATCCTGGCCCGTACGGCGGCCTCCCGCGAGCCGGTGCCGAGGACGCTCACCGTGCCGCGGGTGGGCCGGATGACGTCGAGCATGAGCCGGATCGTGGTGGTCTTGCCGGAACCGTTCGGCCCGAGGTAGCCGAAGATCTCGCCCGGCTGGATCTCCAGGTCGAGGTCCTCCAGCCCCCGGCGCTTACCGTAGTACTTGGTCAGCCCTTCGGCCCGCACCACTGCTGTCATGCCCGCCATGGTGCCTGTCAGGGGCCGCCGCCGTCACCGGCGGGCTCCGGAAGGTTCGGCGCCGGTTCGCTTCCGGCACCCGGCAACCGCTGACTCCGGAATTCCGGTTTTCCGGGGTATCTTTCGCTTGTGACGACGATCGAGGAGCGCGTGGCCGCGCTGGAGGCCCGGGTCGCCGCCCTGGAGGGCCGGGCGCCCGAGCCCGGCGGCGAGGTCGAGGAGTCCGGCAAGCTGGTGTACGGCGGGCATGCCAGGTTCGGCGGCTACCGGTGGAGCTGGGAGATGGCCCGGCCGCCCGGCTGGCTGGTCGAGCAGCCGGCCGGTCCGATGGCGGCCGTGCTGGCCGCGGCGGGCCACCCCGCCCGGCTGCGCATCCTGCAACTGCTCGTGCGGGGCCCGCGGCCCGCGGCCGAGCTGCAGACCGAGCTGTCACCGGCCTCGCAAGGCCAGCTCTACCACCATCTCAAGACGCTCAGCTCGGCCGGGCTGGTCGAGCAGCCGGAGCGCGGCGTCTACCGGGTGCCGCCCTCGGCGATCTTCCCGGTGCTTGCCATGATCGCCGCGGCGACGGACGTGGTCCACCCCCGCTGACGGTCACGGGGCTCCGGGCGGCAGGCCGGGCACCTGCGGCGGGCCGTTCCCGATCAGGTCGAGCAGCGCCCCGGTGTCCAGGTTCCGCTCCACCAGGTCCCCGAGCGCGTCCAGGCGCCGCTCGCGCAACCGGCCGAAGTCGGTGGCCGGGTCGGGCTCGAACGCGCGGCCCGCCCTCCCGGCCACGTCCGCCAGGAAGGCCCGACGGAACGCGTCGTTCTCCAGCGCGCCGTGCCAGGTCGTGCCCCACACGTTCGCGGCCCGGCAGCCGTCCAGGAACGGCTCGCCGCCCTCCACCGTGACCCGTCCGTGGTGGATCTCGTACGCGTCCACCGGATGCCCGTACGCCTGACCGGACGGCCTGCCGAGCACCTTGTCCGGCCCGAACGTCACCCGCGCGGGCAGCAGCCCGAGCCCGTCCACCCGGCCGGCGCCCGACTCGACCTCGTCCACGATCTCCCTCGCCAGCATCTGGAAACCGCCGCAGATGCCGAGCACCGGCCCGGCGCGGGCGGCGAGCGCGTCCGCCAGCCCGCGCTCGCGCAGCCAGGCCAGGTCGGCGACGGTGGCGCGGGAGCCGGGCAGCACCACCAGGTCGGCGTCGTCCAGCTCGGCCGGGCCAGTCACGAACCGCACCACCACGCCAGGCTCGGCGGCCAGCGCGTCCACGTCGGTGAAGTTGGAGACGCGCGGCAGCCGCACCACCGCCACCCGCAGCGTCTGCCTGCCGTGCGGCTTCCCGGTCACCACCCGGCGGCCGTCGAGGGCGAGCGAGTCCTCGACGTCCATCCAGAGCCCGTCCAGCCAGGGCAGCACCCCGTACACGCGCCGCCCGGTCAGCTCCTCGATCATGTCCAGGCCCGGCCTGAGCAGCTCCCGCGCGCCCCTGAACTTGTTGACCACGAACCCGGAGACCAGCGCCTGGTCCGCGGCGTCCAGCAGCGCGACCGTGCCGTAGAAGGCGGCGAACACCCCGCCCCTGTCGATGTCGCCGACCACGATCACCGGCAGGTTCGCGGCCCTGGCCAGGCCCATGTTGGCGAGGTCGCCGGCCCGCAGGTTGATCTCGGCGGGGCTGCCCGCGCCCTCGCACACCACCACGTCGTAGGCGTTCCTGAGCCGGTCCAGCGACTCCAGCGCCGCCGTCCGCAGGCGGTCCTTGAGCGCGCCGTACTCCGTCGCGTCCACGTCGGTCAGCGGGCGGCCCATGAGCACGACCTGGCTGCGGCGGTCGCTGCCCGGTTTGAGCAGGATCGGGTTCATGTCGGCCACCGGCTCCAGCCCGGCGGCCCGCGCCTGGACCTCCTGGGCCCGGCCGATCTCGGCGCCGTCCGCGGTCACGTACGAGTTGAGCGACATGTTCTGGGCCTTGAACGGGGCGACGCGCACGCCCCGCCGGGCCAGCCAGCGGCAGATCCCGGCGGTGACGACGCTCTTGCCGGCGTCTGATGTGGTGCCCGCGACGAGCAGCGCCCCTCTCACGCGGACCACCGTAACGGTGATTCGCCTGAAATCGCCCATTTACGAATCCTGTGACTTCTGCCACTCTGACTAGAACGCGATTCTAGAGTTATCTACTGGAAGGTGGGGCATGGTCGGAACGCTGGGCTCGCCTCGTACCGGCAGGATCGACGCCACGTCACAGGCACCGTTCGGCTGGACGCCGCTCGTCGTGCTCTTCATCGTCGGCCTGGTCGACCGCATCGAGGCCAACCTCCTGTCAGGGGTCCTCCCGCACATCATCAAGGAGTGGGGAATCAGCGACGTCGCGGCGGGCGCGATCCCGACCGCCGCCGCGATCGCCGGGGCCATCGTCGCCATCCCCGCCGGATACCTGGCCGACCGCCGCAGCCGCACCCGCATCATCGCCATCGTCGTCTTCATCTGGGCGATCGCCACGGCGGGCTCCGGCCTGGCGACCGGCTTCGCGATGTTCTTCGGCATGCGGGTGCTGCTCGCCGCCGCCGAGAACATCGACAACCCGGCCTCGGGCAGCCTGCTCGCCGACTGGTACCCGCCCTCCAGCCGGGCCAAGGCGTACGGGCTGGTCCGCGTCACCACCTACCTGGGCGGCGTCGGCACCCTGATCGGCGGCGTGCTCGCGGCGCAGCTGGGCTGGCGGCAGGCGTTCCTCATCATGGTCATCCCCGGCGTGCTCACCGCCCTGCTGGTGTGGTTCCTGCGCGAGCCGCGCCGGGGCGAGCTGGACCGGCTCGTCGCCACCGGCTCCGCCCCCGAGGCCCGGGCCACCGTGCACGCCGAGCCCGTGCCCGAGCCGACGCCCGACAAGGTGCCCGTGCACGACCAGGTGCCGTTCGGCACCCAGCTCCGCCAGGTGATCCGCATCCCCACGCTGATCTTCGTGTGCGTCGGGCTCGGCCTGCTCACCCTGGGCCTGGCCGGCGTCTTCTACTGGATGACCACGCTCATGGTGCGCTCGTTCGGTGTGGACACCGCCGTCGCCGGATCACTGAGCGGCCTCATCACGGTGGCCGGCACGCTGAGCGGCACCCTCATCGGCTCCTGGCTGGGCCGTAAGTGGCACGGCACCCGCAAGGGCGGCCGCCTGCTCGCGGGCGGCGGCGGCATCACGATCGGCGCGCTCATCCTGGCGCTCGCCCTGTCGATGGACTCGCTGGCCTGGCTGACCGTGCTGACCGTGCTCGCCAGCACCTCGATGTCGATCGCCATCCCCAACATGACCGCCTGCCTGGCGGACGTGGTGCCGGCGAGCGCCCGGGGACTCGGCTTCGCCGTGCTGCAACTGCTGATGGCCGGCTTCGGCGCGTTCGGCTCGCTGATCGTCGGCATCGTCTCCGAGCGGACCGGCTCGCTGCTGACCGGCATGTACGCGCTGGTCCCCGTGATGGTGATCGGCGGCCTGCTCACGCTCGGCGCCCGCGCCTCCTTCGAGCGGGACGCGCGGAAGGTGCTGGACGCGGCCCGCGACTCCTGACCCGTCAAGGGCGGGAGGGTGCCACACCCTCCCGCCTTGCTCTTCCCCAGATAGGAAAGAAAAGTTGCGCAATTAATCCTTCCCATTTAGGCTGACGCCATGGAGAGCAGGCGCATCACCGACCTGGACACGCTGAAGGCCATGGCCCACCCCCTGCGCCTCAAGCTCTACCGGGCCCTCTTCCAGGCCCGCGTCGCCACCGCGTCCCAGCTCGCCGACCAGGTCGACGAGGCGGTCTCCCTGGTCAGCTACCACCTACGCAAGCTCGCCGCCCACGGCGTGATCGAGGAGGCCGAGCCGCAGAGCAGCGACGGCCGCGAGCGCTGGTGGCAGCTCGTCATGCGCCACTACAGCGTCCAGGACAAGGACTTCCGCGACGCCCCCGAGCGGGCCGCCGCCTACACCGCGTTCACCCGCACCGCCTTCCACGACCACGTCGAGCTGTACGAGCGCTACCTCGACGAGCAGTCGGCCTGGTCCCCCGAGTGGCGCGCGGCCGCTTTCAGCTCGCAGTCGCTGCCCCGCCTGACCGCCGCCGAGCTGAACGGGCTCAACCAGGAGCTCCTGGAAGTGGTCAGGAGGTGGCAGCGCCACAGCGAGGCCGCCATCGAGGCCGGCGACACCGAAGGCCGCGAGAACGTCAACCTCCACCTGTACGGATTCCCCGCCCGCCGCCCCTGACCGAGGAGGTCACGGCCATGCACCCCGACATCCACCTGCGGCTCATGGAGATCCGCGACGCCGAGTTACGGGAGCGCGCCGACCACTGGCGCGCCACCCGCGACAGCCGCCCCACGATGAGCTGGCGCCTCGGCTGGACCCTCGTCGAGCTGGGCCTGCGTCTCGTCCACCGCGCCCCCGCGAACATCCAGCGGATCTGATCGCCTCACGGGTGTATCAAGCTGCGGAGCCCTCACTCCATGTGGATGTCGAAGGAGGCTCTCGTGGAAGCCGCAGACGGCCGCGTCATCTTGTTCCTCGTCATCGCGATCGCGCTGTTCATCGCCGGGCGCCGCTACCAGACGCTGGTCGCCACCCGCCAGGCGTGGCGTGACGCGATGAGACTGGTCATCGCGCGCAGGCAGGTGGCCGCCAACGCCACCAGGTCCATGCTGTGGATGGCCGTCGTCACCGGGTTCGTCCTCTGGCTGGTGGCCAACCTCAACCGGCTGATGTGACCCGCCGCCGCGCCATCCCCCACGCGGCGAGCACCGCCGCGCCGGCCGCCACCAGGCTCACCGCCCGGGTCAGCCGCACCGCCCGCCGGATGTCGCCCACGCCCGGCGGCGGCCCGTCACCCATGGCCGGCCGGTGCTCCACCCTGCCGCCGTACACGTTGGCGCCGCCGAGCGTGACGTCGAGCGCGCCCGCGAAGGCGGCCTCGCACCGCCCGGCGTTCGGGCTCGGATGACGGTGCCCGTCGCGCGCCAGCACGGCCAGCGCCCGCCGCCGGTCCGGCGCGGCCAGCACGGTGATCAGCCCCGTGAGCCGGGCCGGCACGTAGTTGGCCACGTCGTCCAGCCGCGCCGCCGCCCACCCGAACCGCTCGTACCGCGGCGACCGGTGACCCACCATGGCGTCCAGCGTGTTGACCACCCGGTAGGCCAGCAGCCCCGGCACCCCCGCCACCACCCCCCAGAACAGCGGCGCCACCACCGCGTCGGAGGTGTTCTCGGCCAGCGATTCCACCGTCGCCCTGGCCAGCTCCGGCGCCTTCAGCCCCGACGGGTCGCGCCCGCACAGATGCGGCAGCCGCTCCCTCGCCGCCTCCAGATCTCCGGCCTCCAGAGCGGACGCCATGCAGGCCCCCTCCCGCGCCAGCGTCGTCGCGCCCAGCACCGCCCAGGTGGCCGCCGCGGTCGACACCGTGCGCGCCAGCGGGCTCCGGGCCCGCTCCGCCAGCAACCCGGCCCCGGCCGCCACCCCCACGCAGACCGCCACGTACCCCACGCCGTTCACCCGCGCGTCCCCGTACACCCTGCCCTCGAACCAGGACGCGGCCCGCCCGAACAACGCGACCGGATGCCCCCTCCTGGGGTCGGCGAACACGGCGTCCAGCATCACCCCCAGCGCCAGCCCGGCGGCACGACCAGATCTCATGGAGGACATCCTGGCGGACAGCCTTGGCGGAGGGTTCCGGGGGGTTCTGGCGGAGGTTCCTCGGCGGAGTCCCGGCGAACGGTCCTTTCGGAAGGTCCTTGCGGGGTCAGACCAGGTGCGCCCGCAGCCAGTCCTCGTGCGCGTCCAGCCAGGCCGATGCCCGCCGGATCCGCTCACCCGCGCCACCGTCCCACAGCGTCGCCCAACTCCCGCCGCCCGCCGCCCGCGCCTTCATCACCTCGTACGAGCGATGGAACCGCAACCGCGCCACCTCCAGCAGCCGCCGCCGCTCCCTCGGCCGCAACCCGTACGCGTCACAGAACAGCCGCAGCCGCTCCCCCACGTCCACCCCGCGCAGCAACGGATGCCGATCGACCGGATCCGCGATCGGCGCCCAGTGACGCAACGTCGTCACCACGTCGAACACCCGCGTCGTCGGCCGCGCCTGATCGAAATCGATCATGGCGGACGGGATCCCGTCCGCGAACACCACGTTGGCCGGCGTCAGATCGCAGTGACCGATCACCTCCGGCGGCGCGTCGTCGTTCGACCCGCCGTCCCACCCGCCAGGCGCGAGCGGAAACCCCTCGGCCGCGTCGTGGAACCCGCGTAACAACCGCGCCAGATCAGCCAGCGCGCCGTCGGAGACCGACACCGGACTCACCCCCGTCGCACCCGGCAGGTAGGTGAGCACCTCACGCCCCAGCGCGTCGAACCCGAGTACGCGCGGCGCTCCCCCGAAACCTGCGGCTTCCAGATGGCGGAGCAGGGCATGCACGGCAGGCGTCGACGACCTCGCCGGCCTGCGCACCGTGTCACCGACGCGCACCACGCCATCGGTCACATCCCCGCCCTGCAAGGGGATCTCATGCAGGAGCGTCGCGAACATGCCACGACAGCTTAGACCCTCCCCCACCCCCTCGCGTGGGGTTTTTCATGCAGTTCAGGGTGATGGGAGAGGGGATCTGGGGATGAGGAGGTGACGGACAGGAGCGCACGAGGGCGGTGAGGGCGGGCTGACACGGTGGAAAACGTGTGCATGACACGTCGCCGGATCATGCACAATAAGGCGAGAGCGCCCTTAGCTCAGCTGGACAGAGCATCGGACTTCTAATCCGACGGTCGCAGGTTCGAATCCTGCAGGGCGCGCCACTCCACCTGCGGAAACTCACGCCGCGGTCGCGGCGACGGCGGCATGGGGCAAATATGAGGCAAAGCTGAGTCAGCCGCTGAGCCCACGCCCCAGCTTGGACGCGGCGTTCAGCACCAGCCAGGGCCGTTTCCCGAGCGGCTTCGTGGGCCACCTCGGGCAGCACCGAGACGTAGGTGTCGGCGGTCAGCACGATGGTGGCATGCCCCAGCATCGCCTGCACCACCTTCAGATCGGTGCGCGCGGCCAGCGCCAGCGTGGCGGCGCCATGGCGCAGATCGTGCAGCCGGATCGGCGGCAGCCCGGAGGCGGCCACCAGCCGGCGGAACCGGCTGGTGAGGTAGTCCGGTCGCAGTGGCTCGCCGTTCGCGGTGATGAACACGTATCCCGAGTCCTGCCAGCCTGCCTCCGCCGTCGCGCTCAACTCCTCTTGCCGCTCGCGGTGCCGGGTCAGCACCCGCACGGTCTCCGCGTCCAGGGCCACCACCCGGCAGCTGGCGGTGCTCTTCGGCGGTCCGATCACGACCTGGCCGTCGGCGTGCACTCGCTGCTGCGCCACCGTCAGCTCCGCGGCCTGCAGGTCGACGTCGGTCCAGCGCAGCCCGGCCAGCTCGCCCCGGCGCAGGCCGCGCAGCGCGGCCAGCCACCAGGCGGCGTACAGACGGTCCTGCGCGATGCCGGACAGGAAGGTCGCGAGCTGTTGTTCGGTCCAGACCGCCACCGCCGGACGCTCTCCGGACTGATGCCAGCGAGCTGTCCGCCCGGCGGTCCAGACGACCGGATGCGGCCGCCGCGGGTGGGGCAGTTCGGCGCCGTTCGCGGGGTTGACCGGGATCACCTGGGCGGGAACCGCCGCGTTCAGCGCGGTCCGCAAGGTGGCGTGGATCCGCACCACCGTCGCGGGCGACAGCCGGCGGCCGGTCGGCGAGGGGTGGGATGCGAGCGTCGCGAGCAGTGTGTTGACGTCGCGGGAGGCGAGCTGGTGGAGCAGGATCCGTCCCAAGCAGGGGATGAGGTAGAGGCGGATGTGTGCAGCGTAGCCTTGCCGGGTCGATGGACGGAGGGCGTCCTTGGTGGCCAGCCAGCGTGCCAGCCACTGTCCGAGCGTGCATCCGGCCCCCGCCCTATCGCGATCGGCGGCGGCCAGGGCGCGGCCTGCCGCCTGCGCTTCCTCGGGGTCAGCGTATCCACCCTGGCGGACGCGCTGCCGCTGCCCGTCCAGGCCGCGTACCTGTACCGCGAAATACCAGCTGCCGTGGTCGTCATCTACCGGCAGACGCGGACACGTCATTCCTCGCTGACGCCCTGTTTCCGCATCCACGCAGCCGCATCGCCTGCTGACCTGCACACGAGTCTTTGTCATCTGTCCCACCTCCACCCCCACGGTGCGCGACGACAGACGCGCCAGCCAGGGCTCGCATTCCATCGAGGGCGATCCCAGGTCAAGTGTCCGGAGTGCGGGGGGACTCAGGTTGAGCTGGGTCAGCTCGCCGTACAGATCGACAGCCTGCTGAGAGGCATTAGGGCGTTCTGGTTCTGGCGGGTGTTGCGCAGGCGGTTCGCCTGGGTGAGAAGGAGCGCGGCTCGTCGCGCCGGATCTTGAGTGGTGGCCAGGCGGTGGGCAGGCTTCGATGGCCTCCAGAATGACGGGTTCGATGTCGGGCAGGGCGGTCAGGGCCCAGCGCTACCGGCGTTTCAGCATGAGCTGGAGGTGGGCACCTCAGCCAACAGACGCTAGGTCACGGCGTCCACTATCGACAAGATCACGGAACGTGATCCCAGGTGGCCCGGACCAGCCATTCGGCGCCTCAGAGCCCTTCCTTCCACCGGGCGAAGGGCTCTGCGTTTGCTGTACTCGAGTTCTTAAGCCCCCACAACGTCCTTGGACAGATCAGCGCGTACCAGCACCGCCAGCAGGCCGAACAAGCCCTTCACCCGCCGGTAGACAAGCGACAACAATGGCTGACGATGGTCGCAGCCGCCGCTCTGATCGCGCAGCAAAACCCCAGATCGCAGCGCGAAACCGTGTTCTCGAGCGGAACAAGCGTCGCAAATCCCAACGATGTAGATCTCTGGTGGCTTAGTTAGTACAATTCCGCCTGTGAACTTGCAGGCGCAGATTGAGCTCATAACCAACCCACAGGACTTTGTCCGGCTGTGCAATGCGGTTCTGCAGGCAGAGTATGGGGATGACTTCCTTCCGATTGATGATGACCGGCCCGATAGGGGAAACGACGGCTTCTTGAAGTCCGAACGGAGAATGTTTGCCGCACACTGTTTCAAGCGAGCGCAGAACCGCAGCATTGACGCCGAGATCAGGACGAAGATGGCCGGCGACCTGAAGAAGGCGATCCAGCTCAAGCAAGATCGGGCCTGGGATATAAAGCGCTGGACCTTCCTTTCGAACTATCCCATGCCGGAACATATCGCCGCCAGTATAGTGCAAGCTGGTAATGCCGTTGGTATTGAAGTCAGTTGGCGAGGGCCGGAGTATTTTGCGGATAGACTTCAGCGATTCAAGGGCCTGCGAGAGCTCTTCCCGAATCTTATGGCCAACGAGGTCGCCGATAAGCTTGACGATGTCATGAGGCGCTTGGATTCGCTCGTCCCGCCGAAGCCGCTAGCAATAAATTGGGTGCCCAGAAACCCGAATGAGCAGCGGGCACTGATCGAGCAGATGCCACGCGCCTGGGAATACCTACTTTTCGCCGGCGTGCTCTTGCAAGGGCGTGTCGCTCTAGATCTAAGGTGGCGAGACTATCAGAATGGTTATGGGCGCCGAACGGGCAGATATCTAGACCGACGGTCATCTCTGGCTCAGCTTGAGGGGGTATTAAATGACGGACTCCTGATAACGAAGGGACTAAATGCAATCTTTTCGTCCGACATAAACGTCCGCGCCTTTGGGCCGCCGGGATTCGCTGGTGATGTCGGTACCATCGTGCAATTCGCTGGCCGCATAGTCTCCACTTGCGAAGATCTTCTCAATCTTGCAAGTGAGGTCCGAGGAACGGTCTATGCGGACGAGTTTCGTCAGGCCGCGGATATGCTATCGGCAATCCTTGGACAACCCATAGGTCAAATTCTCTTCTTCATGGATCGAGTCATTCGGGAATTTGGAGAGATTCCCGCGTGGCTTGCGATGCCCAACCCGCCGCCGCGGCATATCGAGATAACTTTAGAAATATCTGTAGACGAACGCAGATTGAAGGCGTTCACCAAGGAGGTTGCTCGAGTGCGCAGGCGGTTGAGAATCTAGGTGACCTGGCAAGAGTCTTCGAGTCCGTGGAGATCGCCAGGCATGGCTACGTCGAGGACGAATAGGCATGCTCCGGAGGCGTCGAACACTGGCCGCGGGCCGACCACGACCTGGCCGTCGGCGTGCACCCGCTGCTGTGCCACCGTCAGCTCCGCCGCCTGCAGGTCGATGTCCGTCCAGCACAGCCCGCCCGGCTCGCACCGCTGCAGATGGCGCAGCGCAGCCAACCATCAAGCGGCGTACAGGCGGTTCTGCGCGATGCTGGCCAGGAAGGTCGCGAGCTGTTGTTCGGTCCAGACCGTGTTCCTACGAACCAGTCTTGGTACCGACTTCGAACGAGCGTCGGTGCCACTGCCCTGAAGCGGCTTCATCCTCAGCGATTTCTGGTACCGCCCATGTTCTCCTCGCTGCTGTTTGAACCTTTGCAAGGTCTCTCGGCGGTACCAGAAATCGCTCGTGACCATGAACTTCAGAGGTCGTCAACTGGCACCGGAACTCGTTCGAACTTGGCACAGAACTCACTCGTAGAACCACAGACCGTCGCCGTCGGGCGCTCTCCCGATGGCCGCCCGAATGATTTCACTGCGGGTACGAAACTCGTCAACCACAGGTCGGAGCTGTCGTGGTTGCTCTTGACGCGGTGCAGCGCTCATGTCGGTTCCGATCTCATGGGCGACTCCTGGTCGGTCAAGATGCGCCGGAGAACGGCATCGTGTTCCTGGAAGAGGACGTACTCGGGCAGTCCATGTGCTGCTTTCAACGTCGGATCAGTGTGAGGGCCGAGTGGCACCGCGGAGGGTGCCGATCCGACCTCGGCGATGATCTCCGCGTCCATCACCACGAGTTCAGCGCCGTAGTGCTGAGCAATGTAGTTGGCGATTTGAAAGCCGTCGGCATCGAGGTCACCCGCGTACCGCAGGGCGATGTTCTGGTCGAAGGCGAGCTGGAGGAGGGCGTGATCGACTCCCCGCAGGTGGCCGCTGGTGCAGGCGAGGGGAAGGTCGCTGTCCAAGGCCATAGCCGCTTCGAGAACGGATGGATTCTCGACGACGGTAAGGATCTGTTGGGACAGGACGGGTGGGTGCATGACGAGATCAAGCAGGGTTACCGCCACTGGCGTCGTAGCCTCCCGCAGCCGCCGGTCTATAACGCCGTCTCCGACGACCTTGATCCGGTATAGGAGAACTGTGGCCGACAGCCGGTCAGCGACGATGCCGGCGTCCGAGAGGAGGGCGCGGACGAGATCGGGCCGGATGGGTTCTGGCTGCCCGGTGAATTCGGCGACGGCCGAGACCAGCCGTGCGCCGTTGGGGGTGTTCAGCTCGAAGTAGTGGGGGTCGCCGGCACTGACGTTATCTCAGCGAATTGCTGACAGGTAGTCGTGCTCGAAATGGGTGAGGACAAGTGCCGCTCGGGCGATGTCGCCGATTCGGCTGGGGCTGACGGTGATGTGCTGGAGGACCCACCAGCGGCCTTTGAGCAGGGCGAATCCGCGTTCACCGAGGCAGCGCAGGGCGCGTAGGAGCCGGTTGTAGGTGCGGTTGTCCGGGCTGAGGATCTGGTTCCCCTCGGGTTGTCTGATCGGCGTGTGGATGCCGATTCCGGCGCCGTCGTAGCCGCTGTCGGCGAGGGTGGGCAGACCGGCTGCGGCTGCGGCGTACAGCGCGCCCAGCACGTGGGTGCGGGCGGCGCTCAGGTCGTGGACGGAGCCGGGTTCGACCTCGCCGATCCACAACGGCAGCCCGTCTGGTGCTGAGAGCGCTTGGAGGTTGCCGGCGTGGTGGCAGGCCTTGCCGGAGTACCAGGCATCGATGGGTTCGCCCTTGACGCTGATGGTCTGCTCGGCGCAGCGGTCGATGGGGATCAGGGTGCCGTCCAGGATCACGTAGGCCAGTCCTGCGGCGTGGGCGTGGTCGAGGGCTTCGTGTAGATCTGGTGCTTGAGCTGCGAGAACTGCGATGCCTTCGTGGATGTAGCGGTAGGCGGCGGCTCGGGAGACGTGATGGTCGCGGCCGAGTTTGGGGATGTCGTGCTCGCCGCGGAACCAGCACAGCACCATGACTGCCTGCCGGAACGGGGTCAGGGCTCGGCTGTCTTTGGGCGTGCCGCGCAGTCGGCGTTCATCCCGCAGAAGTCGGGCGACGTGGTGAACGAGTGCGCGAGAGACGTCGAGCGTGGCACGATGAGCAATCACGTGGAGCCTTTCGGCGTCGGGATTTCTTGTGGTGAGAACTCATCTACCGGAGGCTCCACGCCCGTCTCCGGCCTTCGATGGCTCCTCCCGAAAGGCCCGATACGTCACCGCCTGCGTCCCAGAAATCCCCAATCGCCCTGAATTATTTCGCTGAGATCACCTCATTGAACCAGCGATAGTAGCTCTTATCGATCAAGGGGTTCCTTTTGGACTATTGGCGGACCGCCCGCCGCCGAGATGATGAGCCGGCGGCGAAACCTGTGGATCTGACGGGAAGGGGTGTACCTTCCCGAATCATCTGATCAGAGTTTCGGAATAAGGCCGACGCGCCAACGTCGGTCGGGAAGCGCACCCGTGCCGCTTACCGTAGTGCCCGAGTTGCCCGCTGACGACCACGACGGCTCGGCCGCCCTCGTTGATCGACCAGTTTGTTCGTGAGGGCGCCCGCAAGATGCTCGCGACCGCATTGCAGGCCGAGGTCGATGGCTACATCGCCGCCTTCGCCGGCGAGCGCGAAGAGAAGGGCCGCCGGCTGGTCGTGCGCAACGGCCACCAGCCGCGGAAGATTCTCACCGCGGCCGGCGCGATCGAGGTCACGGCCCTACGCCTCAACGACAAGCGCATCGACGAGGCCAGCGGCGAGCGGCGGCGGTTCTTCTCGGCGATTCTGCCCGCTTGGGCCCGCAAGTCCTCCCCCATCGGCGAAGTGCTGCCACTGCTGTACCGGCACGGCCTGTTGCGGCTCACTACTATTCCGCCATGCTTTTCGATCTTGCTGGGTACGCCTTCATGACCGCGTTCTTCGTCCTGTTCGCGGGCCTTCCCGCGGCCGGGGCCATCCCTGCCGCGATGCTCACCGCCCCGCCTGACCGCCACAAGGTCATGCGCTTGCGCTTCGTCGTCGTGGGACTGTTGGTGTCAATCGCCGGCATCTTGTTGATGGGGCTCGGCGCCTGGCTGGGGCGGGAGGATTCGCGCTACGGCGCCATCGAATTCTTCGGGATGCTGCTGATCTCCCTCATAGGCGCGGGCCTGCTTGTCGCCGGTCTCGGCCCGCTGCCTTCGTGGCTGCTGCAGCTCTCAGGTCCGTACGGGGAACGGCTGCCGCTGCCCCTCCGCCTGGCTGCCCGGGACCTGGCCCACCGTCGTGGCCGCGCGGTGCTCGCGATCACGCTGACGATGATGGCGACGGCCTTTGGCATCGCACTGATGATCATCGCGGTCGGCGAAACAACGCAGAGCAGGGCCGAATACTCCCCCCAGGCCCGGCCGGGCAGCTTGTTGATCCGGCCAACCGCCTTGTTCGTGCAGCAACCTTTCTCGGCGGCCGATGCGAACACCGTACGAGCGGCGATCGAGCAGGAATTACCCGGGGTGCCGATCGCCCAGAGCGAGCGCCCCTCGGGCGAATCCTGGTACTTCGACGCGAGGGCGGAAAACGTCGAAATACCAGAGGAGGCCGTCTACTGGGACTATGCCATCGGCAACGAGAAGCTGCTGCGGTACCTCACGGGCGATCAGTCGACACCGTACGACGAGAGCATGGCCGTGGTGATCACGTCAGCCGAGGTGAAAGTCGACTCGGTCGAACTCTTCTACGAGATCAACGAGAACGATGAGACAGCGACGACCAGGACCGTCCCGGCGTTCATCACCAGGACTGCCGACCCGCACATGCAGACGATCTTCATCCCCTCGAAGATCGTCCAGGATCTCGGCTACCAGCTCCAACCAAACGAACTGATCGTCGACCCCACCCTCCGCCGGGTCACGGTGCAGGAGCAGGAGCGCCTCGACGACCGACTGGACGACGCGGTCGCGGAAACGTACGTCGAGCGGGGCTTCGAAGCTTCGACCTGGTGGATGCCCGTCGTCGCGGTGGCGCTCCTCATCGCCCTCGCGTGCACGCTGGCCACCGGATTCGGAAAGGCCGCCAACGCGCGCCAGGCCCGGGTCCTGAGGCGGGCCGGCAACGGATCAGCCACGGCCTTCCGGTGGTTCTGCGCTTTCCGCGCGGGTCTGAGCACCCTGTACGGCACGGTGCTTGGCGCGGTCGCCGGATGTCCCGCCGGGATGTTGCTGCTGTGGCCCCTGACGGTGCGTATCACGTGGGAAGAACCGGTACGGGTGCCGTTCGAGACTCCCTGGCCGGCGATCGCGGCCGTCGTCGTCGGCCTTCCCCTCCTCGCCGCCACCCTCGGTGCGATTCTCGCCCGCGAGCAGTCGTCGCGCTAGCGCCCTTCCCGCTCAGTATGGTGGCCGCGTGGCTGGCCCGCTTGCCCTACTGGCCGGCTGTCGGTCTGGTGGCGCCCTTCGCCATGCTGGCAGTCTTCTTCGTCCAGCCGACGTATGGCTGTTGGGTGTCCCGGCCGCAGGTTCGAGTCCTGCAGGGCGCGCCGTCCAGGCCAGCTCAAACACCGTCTGAGCTGGTCTTTTGTCCGGGCGGGACTCGCGGCCCGCAGGATGGGGCCCGGCGGCGAACCGGGACCCTGGGTAGCGTGCGATCGAGGGCGTTGACGCGCATAGGTGGAAATGCCGCAGTTCCTCGCGCTCTCCCGGCCGACCCCTCTCCGACATCAGCAACACGTTCAGCGGCCTGGTCGCGTCAATCCGAGCGGAGCGACGGCGGGAAGCGCAGCACCCAGCGGCGCTGCCAAGGGGTTTCGATGGCCCGTCGGTGGTGGTGCTCGCGTGTCCAGGCGACGGCGTCGGCCGGGGCGAGGCCGGCCAGGATGGCCAGGCAGGCGACGACCGTGCCGGTGCGGCCGATGCCGCCTCCGCAGGCGACCTCCACCGCGGCGCCCGCCCGCGCTCGCTCGTACAGGGCGCGGATCTGCTGGACGGCCGCGTCGCGGTCGCGGGGCAGCAGGAAGTCGGGCCACTGGATCCACGCGCGGGGCCACGGCAGCTCGCCCTCGTGGTGGCGGCGGAGCTTGTCGGAGCCCAGGTAGAGGCCGAAGTCGGGTCTGGGTCCCGACGGCAGCGGATGGCGGAGGCCGCGGCCGCGGATCCAGGTGCCGTCGGGGAGCTGGAAGGCGCCTGCGAGGGGCGGTCCGCCCGCCGCAGGGGTGTCCATGGGGTCGCTCATGGGGTTCTCCTTGTGTTCTTCAGTGGGCGGCGCTGTCGGAGCGCCGCCGTTCGCGGTGTTTCGCGACATTGATCCGGTTACCGCACACGTCGGGCCTGCAGTAGATGCGACGCCCTCCGCGGCTGATGTCGACGAACACCCCGCGGCAGCCAGGGGCGGCGCAGGCGCGGAACCGGTCGTGCCCGAGCGCCCGGACCGCGCCGAGCAGCCCGATGCCGATGAGCGCGGCCAGTTCCTCGGCCAGCGGCGCGCCCGGCCTGGTCGGGACGTACCACTGCCACCGCCCGCCGGGATCGCGCTCCAGCACCGGCCGGAGTCCTGCCCGCCCGGCCAGCACGGCGCCGCCCGCGACGGCCTGGTCCTCCGTCTCGGTCTCCACGACGCCGCGGGCCTCCCGGCGCAGCAGGTGGACCTCGCGGAGGTCGTCGTCGGTCGGCGGCCGGCCGCCCGCCACGGCGTCGAGCCGCAGCCCGTGCCCCGCGAGCAGTTCCATCAACGCGCCGGGGGTGGGCAGGGCGTCGCCCGCCGGGGCCTGCACGGTGGGCGAGGTGTTGGCCAGATCGCCGGCGAGAGTCGCCCCGACCGCGTAGTCGGTGATGGAGATCCGCATGTCGCACCTCGTTTCAGTAACCGAATAAACGGAACTATACCCCTTACATCGATCACGCGGGGTGCGGAAAACCGCAGGTTCAGACGGGCGGGTGCCTCATTCCGCCAGGTGAGCGGCTCGGCCTACCGTTCTTGGCCATGATCGGAAAGTTGTTCGACGTGCCACGCCGGCTGCTGGCCGGGCTGGCGGCCCTGCTCACCCTGGGCGCGGTGGTCACGTTCACTGCCATGGCGGACAGCACCATGCAGCCCCTGCCGGCCACCGCCCCTGACGACCAGTTCAGCGCCGGACGCGCGCTGGTGCACCTGAAGAAGTTCGCCGCCGAACCACGGCCCGTCGGCAGCCCGGCCGGCGACCGGGCCCGGGACTACCTGGCCGGTCAGCTGCGCGCGGCAGGGCTCGAGGTGGAGATCCAACGCTCGGTGGGTGCCCGTTCCGCGGCGGGGCTGGCGACGTTCGGCCAGGTCGACAACATCGTGGGCCGGCTGCGGGGAACGGACTCGACCGGCACCGTGCTCATCGCCGCGCACTACGACTCCGCGGCCATGGGACCGGGCGCCTCCGACGACGGCGCCGCGGTGGCCTCGATGCTGGAGACCGTCCGGGCGCTGCGCGGCGGCCCCGGCCCGCGCAACGACATCGTGCTGCTCATGTCGGACGGTGAGGAGGACGGCGTGCTCGGCGCCGAGGCCTTCGTCCGCGAGCACCCCCTGGGCAAGGCCGGCGGCGTGCTGCTGAACTGGGAGGCCCGCGGGGTCAGCGGCCCCTCGCTGATGTTCGAGACCTCCGCGGGCAACGCCCGCCTGGTCGAGACCTTCGCGGAAGCCGTCCCCGCACCGCGCGGCCACTCCGCCATGGTGGAGGTGTATCGGCTGCTGCCCAACAACACGGACTTCACCCCGCTGACGAAGGCGGGCTTCACCGGCATGAACTTCGCCTACATCCAGCGTTCCTCGCTGTATCACACGGCGGGCGACACCATCGCCAACCTCAACCCGGGCAGCCTGCAACACCACGGCAGCAACATGCTGGCGCTGGCCCGCGCCCTCGGCGGCGCGGACCTGCGGACGCTGGACTCCGATCACGACGCCACCTACTTCCGCGCGCTCGGCACGATGATCACGTATCCCGGTCAGTTCGTCTGGCCGCTGGCGGTGCTGGCCGTCGTCGCGGTGGCGGGCCTGGCGCTGCTGGCCCGCGTCAGGCGGCTGCTGAGCCTGCCACGGCTGATCATGGCGACGGCCTCGGCCGTGGTGCCGTTGGCGGCGTCGGCCGTCTTGGCGCAAGGGCTGTGGGAACTGCTGGTGTCCTGGCGGCCGGCCTACGACCCGATGGGCGGGCTGCTGCACCGCCCGCAGCCGTACCGGGCGGCGATCGCGGTCCTGTGCGCGCTGACGGTCCTCGGCTGGTACCTGGTGCTGCGCCGCAGGCTCGGCCCGGCGGCGCTGGCGGTCGGGGCGCTGACCTGGTTCGCCGGGCTGGGCGTGCTGTGCGCCCAGGTCGCTCCCGGGGCGTCTTTCCTGTTCGCCCTGCCGGCGCTGACGGGCGCGCTCGGCTGGCTGGCCGCGGTCCTGCTCCGCACGCCTGCCTGGGCGCGGACGGTCGCGGCGATGCTGGGCCCGGTCACGGCCGCCATGCTGCTGCCGTCCCTGGCCGGGAACGTCTTCGACGGGATGGGGCTGGCGCTCGGCGGGGCGAGCGCGCTGGTGCTGGCCCTGTCCGGGCTGATCGTCGTGCCGATCGCGGAGCTGTTCCTGCCCGATCCCGCCATCCTGCCGAAGCGGGCCGCCGTCCTCGCGGCGCCCCTGACGGCTGTTCTCCTCGCGGCGGGGCTGGTCGTGGCCGGATTCGTGGTGGACGACTTCGACGCCGACCGGCCGCGGCGCACGCATCTGGCGTACGTCATGGACGCCGTGACTCGTCGTGCCCACTGGGTCAGCGCCGACGTGGACCCGGCGCCGTGGACGAAGCGGTACGTGTCCGGCCATGACGCCTCCGCGCTGCCCCCGGGGTACGCACGCGGCCCGCTGCGGACCGGACCGGCACCGGCGATCGCCGCCGAGGGCCCGCGAGCCGACGTCCTGGCGCACAGCGGGGACACGCTGAAACTGCGGGTGACCGCCGGGGAGGGCACGCGCTCGGTGACGCTACGGCTCGACCAGCCGATCAGCCACGCCACCGCGTCGGCCGGCCGGTTCGGGTCGGTGAGCGTGCCCGTCACCGGCACCCGAATCGGCACCTGGCCCTCGGAGATCCGCTTCCGCGGCCTCCCCGCCCGGGGAGTCCAGATCACCCTGCGCGTACCGGAGAAGGACCGGATCCGCCTCACGGTGATCGCCGAGACCGACGGGCTGACCGCGGTGCCGGGCTTCGTCCCCCGACCTCCTGACCTGGTCGCCGCCACCAGGGAGGACGGCGACCTCACCGCGGTCACGCGTGGTTACACCCTGACCAGGGGCTCCTAGATCCCACACCGCGGAGGCGGGGCGCCTGAGGCTGGTCTTGATGTCGACCAGCCTCGAACCCGTACAGGGCGGGCGGCGGAGCGTCCTGGACCGCGCGGCCGATAGCGGGACGTCAGCAGTTCTCGGCCGACGGTGCGCAGAATCGGACCTCGGGGTAGCGCGGGGAGGGCTTGTCCAGCAAGGGCTGCGCCTTGCCGCGCAGGTGCAGGTCGAAGAAGGCGGCGACGTACTTGCGGGTGATGTCCATCGAGCGGGTTTCCTTCAGGCCGCCGCCGAGGTCCACGCCGAGCTGCTGGAGCAGCATGTCGTAGTCGGTGAAGGACGGATGCAGCGCGCCTTTCACCACCAGCCAGCGTTTCCATCCGGTCAGGCGCTCCCAGTCACGCTTCCAGGTGCTGTCGTCCGAGGGGGCACCCATCAACATGAACGGTCGCGCCAGTCCGCTCTCGGGGATCGGGAGGAACATGCTGCCGTCCATGTTGATCCCGGCGCGCACCCGGGAGTCCTTCAGCATCGTCTCCGGAGCGGCGGCCCCGCCGATCGACTGGCCCGCCATCGCGATCCGGGCCGGATTGATCAGGGCGCTGCCTTTCCACGTGGGCCGCGGACCGGTCAACTGGTCGAGCACGAAGGGGATGTCGATCGCCCGGCTCCGGATCACCTTCTCGCCGAAGTCGTCGTCGTTGACGTTCTCGCAGGCAGCGCAGGTGGCGACCCTCCCGTCGGGGAAGGTGGTGGCGAAGTTCTCGTAGGTGTGGTCAATACTGGCCACCACGTACCCTCTGCTGGCCAGGTCCTCGGCCAGACCCGTGAGCGAGCTGCGAGGCCAGGTGAAGCCGGGCGACAGCACCACGAGCGGCAGACTGCGCCGGCGTCCCGACGGCTCGGCGCCGGTGAGGGCGTTCGTCCGCGTCCGGCTCAGCGCTTCTGGCGGTACGTTCTCCAGTTCCTTGATCCCCGAGCCCTTCAGGAGCAGCTCCGACTCCTTGGGCGTGACGTACGGTGCGCGCCGCCCGGCACGCGCCACCGTCGGATACCAGAGGGAGACCATGAGCTCCCTCGCCTTGGCCGCGGGGACCCACGGGTCAGGGCGGGTGGTGTCGGTCAGGTGCAGGGAGGTCGTGCCGACGCGGTGAGGGCCGGTCGGCTTCGGGAGATACGGCGTGCCGGGCGCCGCGGCGGCGGGGGCCGGCGCCGCGGCGATGGAGGCCGTGAAAGCGAGTAGTCCGGCGACGGCGGCCACGAGTACGGGCCTTCTTCGCGCTGGATGGGTACTGTCGTGTGCCATGGAGTCGATCTTGCGGTCCGGGATCGGCGCCGGCATCGGCCGCGAGTCCATCGTCCTCGGCCGAAAGGTCGATCTCCAGAGCTCATCGCCCCCGGGTGAAGGCGAGCGGCACTCCATGGGCGTCGTCAGCGGTGACGTAGAAGCCGCCGGGGGTGGTGTGGGTGGGGATCAGGTTGCCTTCGATGAGCGTTCGGGCGGCGGTCAGGTCGCGGACCGCGACGGTATGGGCGGCCAGCAGAGGCAGGGCGGGCACGGTGTGTCCGGGAAGGAAGTCGTCGAGCGAGGACTGCGGGATGATCTCCACTCGTCCGTGCCGCATGGGGAGCACCCGCTTGGGGCCGTCGATCCACACGTCGGCGTCCAGCATGCGGGCGTAGCGCTCTTCGTGGCCGTCCATCTCGTCGTCGGGCACGACGAGCAGCACGCTGTGCAGTCCGATCGCGCCGTTGGGGTGATCGAGGTAGCGCGGCTGGTGGACGTACTGCGGGGTGAGATGCCGGGTGGTCTGAAGCGCCCCCTCGGGGGTGTGGGCGGCATCGATGCGGACGCTGTCGGCGCGGACGGTCCGCGGGCCGTCGGGGGTGGAGACCTCTCGTTCCAGTGCGCGGATTCCGGTGGAGACCAGGCCCGCGGCGCGCAGCCGTTCTTCGGTGGCGGCCACGTCCCGCGAGCCGAGGGTCATCAGCAGACCGCGGTACGTCCGGCGTAGCTGATGGACGCCCCAGGGGTCGGGAGCGGCGGGATCGACGATGCCGAGCAGTTCGATGAACGACTGCCCGAAGTAGGCGCACCGGTTGGCTGTACAGGTGGGCAGGAGCGGACCCCCGGGCCGTTCGGCGAGTCGGTGGGGCGAGACGGGGCTGAGGGTGAAGCCGAGGGCCTCATAGCGGGCGCAGGTCGCGGCGAGGTCGGTGGTGATGAGCACCGTGTGGTCGATGTAGTCGATGTCGGCGGTGTGTTCGGTCGTCATGCGTTGTCCTTGCTCGGTTCCTGATGATGTCGCGAGAGGTGTCACGCGGCCGCTGCGACGGCGGCGGCGATGAAGAGCACTTGAAGGGCTGTGCGGGCCGGCAGCGGGGTCACGGGTTTCCCGGCCAGGGTGAGGCCGCGGCGGGCCGCCGAGACGTTGGCGGGAAACATGGCGATCATCAGCAGCGCCAGCCCGATCGCCGCGTACGGCGCGACCGGCGCGAACAGCAACCCCACGGCGCCGGCCAGTTCCAGCACGCCGGTGAGAGTGACCAGCAGGGCCGGGCGCGGGAACGACGGCGGGATCATCGCGACGAAGCCGCCGGTGAGGGCGATGAACGGAACCATCCCGTCCTCCAATCTTGTCACCGGATAGATTGGAGGAGGTTCGCCATCTTGTCAATGTCAAGCTAGGGTGTGGTCGTCACGTCGATCACCGGAACGCGGAGGTGGGGAACATCAGCCAGCCGTCCTACCACCACGGCAACCTGCGGCGCGTCATCATCGACGCCGCGCTTCAGGCCATCGGCGAATCCGGCCCGGCCGGATGGAGTCTGCGCGAGCTGGCCCGCCGCGCCGGCGTCTCTCACGCCGCTCCCGCCTACCACTTCGGTGACAAGCAAGGCCTGCTGACGGCCGTGGCCGCCGAGGGCTTCGCCATGTTCGCCGACGCTCTCGAGAGCGCGGCCGCCGACGTGTGGGAGGTCGGCGTCGCCTACCTCCGCTTCGCCCTCGACCACCGGCCCTACTTCGAGGTGATGTTCCGGCCCGAGCTCTACCGCGTCGACGATCCCAGCGTCCAGTCCGCGCACCAGCGCGCCGCGGACGTGCTCATCACCAGCGCCCACTCGCTGTCGCCGGGCCCGGAACACGACCGGACCACCACGGTCGCCGCCTGGTCGCTGGCCCACGGCTTCACCACCCTGTGGCTGAGCGGCGCCTTGCCGGAAAGCACGGACGGAGACCCGGAGGCCCTGGCCCGCTCGATGATCCGCCTCGTCTTCGGCGCCCTGGCGGGAGGGTCGGCGCCCGGAGAGGACCGGACCGGATCGCGGCGCTAGGACCTGTGCCCGGCGGGCCGTCCGGATCGGCGTGAACCGTCGCCGCGCGAAGCCGGGGCAGGTTCGGATCCCGCAGCGCGCAGATATGAGACCCCACCAAGACGGAACCCCCGATCCTGCCGGTTCGGGGGCGGGGTCCTATTCAGCAGGACGACCTACGGTGGTCACTCCCCGTGCTCGGCGTCGAACGCCTCGCGGGCGCGCTCGACCTCCGGCATGGTGACCGTCGCCCAGCCCAGCAGCGCGTCGACGAGGTCCTGGAGGGTCTTTCCCAACGCGGAGATGCGATATTCGACGGCGACCGGGCGGGTGGCGATCACCACGCGGTCCACCATGCCGTTGCGCTCCAGCCTGCGCAGCGCGGCTGTCAGGGACTTCTGCGAGACCGTGGGGATCACCCGCCGCAGCTCGTTGAAGCGCCGGGGGCTTTCACAGAGCCTGTCGAGCACCAGCAGCGACCATTTGTCGAGCACCTGATCCAGCAGCTCCCGATGTTCGCGGGCGATCGGTGGGTGTCCGGCCTGGGCCGCGGTGGTTTCGTTCATGACACCTGGTCTCGTTGAGGTGGCCTTTCTGTACTAGGTATACATGAGATACCTGATTTCGCACAGAGAAGGACATCTCATGACCGTTGAGCTTTTCACCCCAGAAGGCATGTTCCAGCCAGTTCCCTACCACCATGTCTCGGTCTCCACAGGCACGCGACACGTCCACGTCGCCGGCCAGGTCGCGCGAGACGAGCAGGGGAACAAGGTCGCCACGGGCGACTTGGCGGGGCAGATCGCTCACGCTCTGCGCAGTACGGCCCGTGGTCTGGCGGGCGCGGGAGCGAGCTTCTCCGACGTCGTACGCCTCCGGTTCTTCGTCACCGGCTGGCAGCCGGAGAAGTACACCGAGTTCATGGCGGGCATCGAGAGCGTGGTGGACGAACTGGGGATCCCCCAGCCGTTGCCGCCGCTCTCGGCGATCGGCGTGGACTACCTCTTCGAGCCCGACGTGCTGGTGGAGGTGGAGGCGGAAGCAGTCCTCGACTGAATAGGCCCATGAGGAAGCCGCGGGGGCGGAGTCTTCGGGCCGCGCAGGGCGATGTAGACGAACAGCGCGCCCATGACGGCGACGCCCGCCCACATGGCCTGCTGCCAGCCGTCGACGAAGGACTGCCGGGCGGCGTGGACCAGGTCCTGCGCGTGCGGGCCCGCGCTGCGGGCCACCTCGACGGCGTTGGCGACACCTGCGCGCGCGGTGTCCGCGAGACCCTGGGGAATGCCCCGCAGGCGGTCGTCCACGGCGCCGCGGTAGCCGGCGGACAGCAGCGCTCCCAGCAGGGCGACGCCGAGGGCGGTGCCGAACTCGCGGGTGACGTCGTTGAGCGCGGACGCGACACCCTGCTTCTCGCGCGGCAGGGAACTGGTGATGGCCTGGGTGGAGGGGGCCATCGACAGGCCCATGCCGATGCCCATGGCGAGCATGCCGGGCAGGATGGTCAGGTAACCGCCGTCGGCGGAGACGAACAGGGCCATGAGGGCCAGGCCGACGGCGGCCAGCGCGATGCCCGCAGCCATGGTCGAGCGGGGGCCGATGCGCGCGGCCAGCTTGGGGGCGAGGCCGGAGGTCGTCATCATCATGACGGCCATGGGCATCAGGGCCAGCGTGGACAGCAGCCCCGACCAGCCGAGCACGGCCTGGAAGAACGGGAAGAGCACCACGGCGATGCCCGCCTGGACGCCGAAGACCACCAGCAGCGTGATCGAGCCGCCGGCCAGTCCACGTTCCCGGAACAGGCGCACGTCCAGCAGCGCGGCGTCCCGGCGGTGCGACTCCCAGGCCACGAAGCCGATCGCGGCGACGAGACCGGCAGCGAGACTGATCAGGGTCGCGGGCGCGGTCCAGCCGCGCTCGGGGCCCTCCTGCAGGACGAAGATGAGGCCGGCCACCGCGACCGCGGACACCAGCGCGCCGACGGTGTCGAAACGGTGGGCGGACCTCTCACGGGAGTCGGGGACCGACTTCAGCGTCATGGCCAGGGCCACGACGGTCAGGACCACGGGCAGGACGAACAGCCACCGCCAGTCGGCGACGTCGACGAGGAGGGCGGAGAGGAACATGCCCAGGATGCCGCCGCCTCCGGCGACACCGGTCCACACACCGATCGCCGTGCCGCGTTCCTCCTCGGGGAAGGTGGAGGTGATGACGGCGAGAGTGATGGGCATGATCATCGCGGCGCCGATACCGCCGGCCACGCGCGCGGCCAGCATCACCTCGGCCGTCGGAGCCAGGCCCGCCGCGACACCGGCGACGCCGAAGACGCCCAGCCCGGCGATGAGCATGGGCTTGCGTCCCAGGCGGTCGCCGATCGCGCCGAGCGGCAGCAGCAGCGCCGCCAGGGCCAGGGTGTAGATGTTGATGATCCACAAAACGGTGTTCTGCGAGGCGCCGAACTCGACGGCCATGTGCGTCTGGGCGACGTTCAGCCCGGACACCGACGCGATGACGGCCATCAGCGCGATGGAGACGGCGATCAGAATGCTGCGCAGCTGACGCGCGTCCGGTGCGCCTCCGCCGCTCCTGTCAGCGGCCTGCGGAGGCTGGTTCGTAGTCATGGATTCCTCTCACGTGGGCATGCGATCTTCCGCACACGACGGTAAGCCTGGCTTGCGGTTTAGGCATACGATGTTGCGTATGACGCAAGAAAGTGGAGAGCTGGACGGCCTCGTACGCAAACGCATCCGCGCTCTGCGGGTCGCTCAGGGCTGGTCCCTGGAAGAGCTGGCCACCCGCGCCAACCTCAGCCAGTCGTCACTGAGCCGCATCGAGAACGGTCAGCGCCGCCTCGCCCTGGACCAGCTCGTCACCCTCGCCCGCGCCCTGGACACCACCCTGGACCAGCTCGTCGAGACCGCCACCGACGACGTCGTCATCAGCCCGATGATCGACGACACTCACAGCCTCATGCGCTGGCCCGTGAAGGGCGACCCGGGCGTGAGCGTCGTACGCCAGCGCATGACCGCGCCACCCGACAGCCCCTCCCGCATGCGTGCCCACCCCGGCCGGGAATGGCTGGTCGTCCTCTCCGGCACCGCGATCCTCATGCTGGGTCACCGGCGCTTCCGTCTTGAGACCAACCAGGCCGCCGAGTTCCCCACCATGCTGCCGCACGCCATCGGCGCCGAAGGCGGACCGTGTGAGATTCTGGGCATCTTCGACCGCGACGCCCGCCGCGGACACCAGCGCGACAACGGCGGCGCCTGCGACACGCCCGGCACCCGCGCATGACGTCGACGACATGCCCGCCTCGTACGGCCGGCTGCGCCGGCGCTTCTCATCCGTCGGCGCGGACCTCGGCGATCACGTCCCGCAGCACGTCGTCCAGAGAGTGCGTCGACCGCCATCCCGTCAGGGTCCGCAGGCGCCCGGTGTCAGGCACCCGTTGCAGCGGCTCCTCCGAGTGCGGTCCGTACACCTCCTCGTGCGGGACGAAGACGATTTCCGAGTCAGAGCCCGCGAGCTCGATGACGCGTCTGCCGAGATCCAGGATGCTCGTCTCCTCCGACGACCCGAGGTTGAACGTGCCGCCGATCGACCGCTCGTTCTCCAGCAGCAGGAGCATCGCGGTCACCGCGTCGTTGACATGCAGGAAGCACCGGGTCTGGCTGCCGTCGCCGTAGATGGTGACCGGCTCGTTCGCCACGGCCTGGCGGACCAGCCGGGGCACCACCATGCCGTAGGCCGGGCTCTGCCGGGGCCCCACGGTGTTGAAGAAGCGCACGATGATCGTGTCCAGCCCGCGCTCCCGGTGATAGGCGTTGACCAGGCACTCGTCCACGGCCTTCGCCAGGCTGTAGGACCAGCGGGCGACCTCGGGCCGGCCCAGCACGTGGTTCGCGTCCTCCCGCAACGGCATCTCCCGGCTCTGGCCGTAGACCTCGCTCGTGCTGGCCAGCAGGACCTTCTTGCGAAAGGCGTCGGCCGCCTGCATGACCACCTGCGTGCCGCGCACGTTGGTGATCAGCGAACCGAGCGTCCGGCTCACGATCAGCCGGACGCCGACCGCCGCCGCCAGGTGCACGACCACGTCGCAGCCCTCGACCAGCTCCGCCACCAGCCCTTCGTCCAGCACCGAGCCCTTGACGAAGGTGAAGCACCCGCCGGCCGGGTGCGCGGCGAGGTTGTGGCCCGTGGACAGGTCGTCCAGGACGACCACGGAATGGCCTTGTGCGAGGACCGCTTCGCCGAGATGGGATCCGATGAAGCCGGCCCCTCCAGTGATCAGGTATCTCACGGTTGTTCCTGGCAGAAATGGATGGGCAGCCGTGACGCATACGATTCATAGAGCATAATCGAAATGCTCTGCCGTGGCCTGTGCGCGCCGACCGGAAACTCCTCGGACATTCGGCGGATTACCCGGCGGCCGAAAAGCAGGAGGCGGATTGAGGAGACTGCTGGTGGTCGTCGCGCACGGCGATGACGAGACCCTGGGCGCCGGTGCCACACTCGCGCGGCTGAGCGAGGCGGGCGTGCGCATCCGGCTGTGCGTCCTGACCCGCGACGACGGCTCCCGCGATCCCACCGGGGGCGGCGCGACCGACCGTGCCGGGGCGATCGAGAAGGCCGCAGGCATCCTCGGCATCGAGGAGGTCAGCGTCCACGGCTATGGCGACAACCGGCTCGACCAGGTGGGTCAGCTCGAACTCAACCGTACGATCGAGGCGGAGATCCGGCTCTTCGGCCCGGACACCGTGTTCACCACCAGCCTCAGCGATCTCAACCAGGACCACCGCCTGGTGAGCTCCGCGGTGCGGGTGGCGGCCCGTCCGGGGCGCACCGGCGTCACCGAGATCCGGTGCGCCGAGGTGCGGTCGGCGACCGACTGGGGCGAGGCGTCCGGCCTGCGGCCGGCGTTCTCCCCCAACTGCTGGCAGGTCGTCTCCGAGAAGCATCTCGAACGCAAACTGGCGGCGCTGCGCGCGTACGGCGGGGAGGTGGAGGAATGGCCGCTCCCGCGAAGTGAGAATGGCGTGCGGGTATTGGCCGCATATCGCGGCAGTCAGGTGGCCGCCCCCTTGGCCGAGGCCTTCGAGATAGCGCGCGTCATCCACGATTAGCCGGACCTCTTGATCGGTTCCCTCGGCGGGGTAATCTTCTGTCGTGAGCTCCATGCCTTCGGAAGCGATGGCAGCGATTCGTGCTCGACAGCAGGAGCAGTTCCGGCATCTCGCCAAGAGTGGCTGCGAGAAATCCGTCCTGGACGATTTCGAAGCGTTCCTGGCCGCACCGGGGACGCTGTCCCGCCCGTCATTGATCGTGCGCTGCCGGATCAGCGCTGAAGATCTCGATGTGCGCGTGGTCGTGGACAAACCCATATCGCGGCACAGGCTGACGGATTCCCTCCTGCCCGCCCTGCGGCGCCTGCTCCCCCGGATACGTCACCCCGCGGACTTCTTCGTGCTGCTGAGCGACAGCGTGTACGTCTCCCCTGCCGGCCGGGCCGAGTTCGTCGAGTTCCTCATGAGGGCGCCGCTGCTGAGATGCGACCGGCGTGACGGCGACGACATCAGCGCGCACTCCATCCTCATCCCCGACTTCGCCATTCTCGGGCCCCGGTACGCCGGCGAGCTCGCCGCCATTGCGAAGGCGTCCGCGGCGATCCCGTTCGAGCGGCGCCTCGGCCTGATCAAATGGCGGGGCACGCTGTCGGGTCCCGGATACCCGAACTTCGGCAACCGGCGCGACTTCGCCCGCTACGCGCTGCTGATGGCCTCGCGCAAGCACCCCGAGGTGCTGGACGCGCGCCTCGTCACGTACGACAACCTGACCGACAGCGAGTCCGCGCTCGCGCTGCGACGCCACCTGCGGGAGATGTTCGGCGACCCCGCGGAAGAAGTGCCCGCCGAGGGCTTCGTACGCTACAAGTACCTGATCTCGCTGGACGGCGCGGTGGCGGCGTGGAAACGCGTGCCCACGATCCTGGCTTCGAGATCTGTCCTGCTGCTGCAAGCTCAGTGGAGCCAGTTCTTCTACGCGGGGCTGAAACCGTGGGTCCACTACGCACCCGTCCGGCATGACCTGTCGGATCTGCTGAAAGTCCATGAACGGCTGGCCGAGCATCCGGAGGAGGCGGAGGCGATCGCCGACAACGGGCAGCGCTTCGCCGGGGAGATACTGCACCCGGCCGCGCTGGACACCTTCTTCGTCCACGTCGTCAACAGGTGCGGCGAGCTGTCCAGCTGATACGGATGACGGTCGACGCGTTCTCCCTGATCCCGCCGATGCTGCGGCAGCCGGCGATCCGCATCGCGATGCGCAGCTCCTCGACCAGGAGGCCGACCGCGTCGACGACCCCTCGCTCCCCACCTGCCGCCAGCGCCCACATCACCGGCCTGCCGAGCAGGACGCCGTCGGCTCCCAGGGCGATCGCCTTGAGGACGTCGGTGCCCCGCCGGAATCCGCTGTCGATCAGCAGGCCGGTGCGCTTCCCGACGGCCGCGGCGATCTCGGGAAGCATCCTGATCGTCGACTCCGTCGTGTCCAGTTGCCTGCCCCCGTGATTGGACAGGATGAGCGCGGCCACCTCCAGGTCCAGGGCCGGCGGGACGTCGAGCGGGTTCATGATGCCCTTGAGCACGACGGGCAGCGCGGTCTGTCCGCGCAACCACTCGACGTCGCTCCACGTCAGCGCGGGATCGAGGTCCGCGCCGACCGAGTGGATGGGGTTGTCGTGCACGACCACGTTCCGACGCGCGAAATTGGCGGCGACCACGTCCGCCGGGAGGGCGAACCGGTTGCGGACGTTCCTGTAGCGCCTTCCGGTGACCGGACATCCCACGGTCAGGACGATCGCCTTGTATCCCGAGCCTTCGGCCCGCTGAATCAGCTCCTTCGTGAGCGCCCTGTCCTTGAAGATGTACGTCTGGAACCAGAGGTGCTCGTTGCCGGAATCCCTGGCGACGTCCTCCATCGCGACACTGGACATCGAGCTCACGATCATCGGGATGTCCAGGGCCTTCGCGGCTCTCGCGGTCGAGACCTCTCCGCTCTCGTGGACGAGCCGGTGAAAGGCCGTCGGGCTGAACCCGACGGGAAAGCCGAACGAATGCCCCAGCAGGCTGGTCCGCAGGTCGAGGTCGGCGACGTCACGCAGGCACAGGGGCAGCAGCCGGATCCCGTCCAGGTCGCGGCGGTTGGCCCGGCTGGTGATCTCGTCGCAGGCGCCCCCGTCGATGTAGTCGAAGACGCCGGCCGGCAACCGCTCCCTTGCCAGGGTCCTGAAATCGTCGAGGCTGGGCGGTGTCATGGCGGGGGCGGGCCCTCGTCGACGGGGGCCCAGTCGCCGTGCCGGTGCACGATCTTCCATATGCCGTCCTCACGCCGGTAGACGTGGGTGACCCGGATCGTCATCGGCTCGGCGGGCCGCCCGTCCACGGACGCGGTGAAGCGTTCGCACCCTACGGTGTAGGCGAGGTCGCCGACGATGTCGACGACCTCCACGTCGAAGCTGAGGTCGCCGCACCGGGAGAACCTCGACCCCACCCAGTGGTAGACCCGGTTGAGCTCGGCGGATCCCGTGGTGCACGACCCCCAGGCGCCGAAGAGGCTCAGCGGGTCCCGCGTCGACCACATGCTCATGAACGGCGCCTGGTCTCCCGAGAACAGCGCTCTCATCGCCTCGGTCTGGCGGGCGAGGGTGTCCGCGCGAAAGTCGTCGAGCTCACCCATGGGGCCTCCCGAGGCGGGACTTTCCTACAGCCGGGAAGTTATACCGGCGGGTGACCCGTGTAAACGGGTCACCGGCCGGGGAAGTCCCGACGCTTATCATGTCCTCGGTATAACCGAGCTTCCGCAACAGCCTGTCCCTTACTCCGGGCCATTCACACCGGATAATGCTGTACAGCACGGAATCCCTGACCCGGCCGTCGTCGTAGATCATGTGCTGACGGATCACGCCTTCCTGCACGGCGCCCAGAATCTTCATGGCGGCCCTCGAACTCAGGTTGTACGGGTCGGTGATCAGCTCCACCCGGTTGACCGACAACCTTTCGAAGGCGTACGTCAACGTCAGCAGCCTGACCTCCGAATTGACGAGGGTCCCCCGCGCGTTGCTCGTGTACCACGTCGAACCGAGGGCGAGGCGGCGGTGCTCGGGAGCCATGTCGTAGTACCGCGTCGATCCCACGATCCTGTCGTCCGCCCGGCGCCGCACCGCGAACGGGTAGAGCTCCCCCATCGCGTCCCGTTCCACGGAGTAGTCGAACCAGTCGTCGAAGTCGGACCCTCGTACGGTGGTGAAGTACGTCCAGATGCTCTGGTCGTCGCCGGCGGCGGCCCGCAACGGCTCCCGATGCCGCATCGTCAGCGGCTCCAGCACCACGCGGGGCCCGGAAAGCGTGCCGGGCCGGGCGAATCTCATCCGCCTCCCCTCCCTCGCTGACTGGTCCTGACCTCGACGTAGTGCGGGAACGGACGGACGACGCCCGGGTCGTGGTCCAGCAGCACCACGTCGCCCGACGCGGCCACTTCCCGGAATCCGTGGAACCTGTAGGTCAGGTACATCATGCGGTTGCGTTCGTTGGCGACGAAGTCCGCCCGCAGCCGGACGCCCTGGCGCCGGGCCGACCGCACGATGTGGCTCAGCATGATCCCGCCCACTCCGCGGGTGATGACGCGGCAGGACATGACGAGCAACTTCACCAGCCAGGCGTCCGGACCCCGCTCGACCAGCGCCAGGCCGATGGTCCCGCTGGACCCGTACCGATCTTCCAGCTCGGCGACCAGCAGGAGGTGATCGGGCGAGTCCTTGAGATCGTTCAGTTCCTCGTACGCGTAGTGGCGGCCGGTCGTGTTGAGCTGGCTGGTCCTCAGCGTGAGTTCCTCCGCCCGGCGCAGGTCGAGCTCCCCGGCCGGGCGGATCGTCATGCGCATGCCGAGCGTCTCCAGGAACTTCTCGCGGCTGCCCGGGGACTCGTTCTGGGCCCGGTTCCGCTGGATGTCGGCCTGGCACATCTGCCGCCGCCTCCTCGACTCGTCGGTGACGAACCGGGGTCGCATCCGGGGCAGGTCCAGCAGCCCGCCGAGGTCGGCGGCGTCGATCACGCTCACCTGAGGCAGGGCGTACCGCACCTCGTCCCGTTCGAACGCCTGATCGTCGACGAGGGCGAGGGTGTCCAGGCCGATGCCGAGCTCGCGGGCGATGATCCTGATCGACGCCGACTTGTCGGCCCAGCCGATCTGCGGATGCAGGAAGAACTCGGCGAGACCGAACTCGGTGACCTTCGCCCACGCCAGGTCGTGGTCGTTCTTGCTGGCGACGGACTGCAGGATGCCTCGGTCGTCGAGCTCGCCGACGACGGATCTGACGCCGGGCGCGAGGACCAGGTCGTCGCCTTCGAGCAGGGTGCCCTGCCACAACGTGTCGTCGAGGTCCCAGACGACGCACTTGATGCCCGGCCCCTGCCGCTCAGCCCGCATGCTCACACTCCGTCGCCGTCATCGCAGGTACGGCCGCTGGAAGGCGTAGTCCGCGAGGGTCACCTGGTGGATCTCGTGGGTCCCCTCGACGATCCCCATGACGGTGGCGTCACGCAGATACCGGGCGACCGGGTAGTCCGTGGTGCAGCCGTTCGCCCCGTGGAGGTGGACCGCGTCGTTGGCGACCCGGATCGCCGCCTCGGCCGCGTGGTACTTCGCCAGCGCGGTCTCCATGACGGCGCGCGGGTCGCCCGTCTCCCGCAGGCATGCGCTCCGGTAGCAGACCGCCTGGGCGGCGGTGTGCGCGACCAGCATGTCGGTGAGGTGCCGGCGGACGAGCTGGTGGTCTTTCAGCGTGCGGTCCCCCTGGGTGCGCCGCCCGGTGTACGAGACGCAGGCGTCCAGGCATCCCTGGATGATTCCGGTGCTCCCCCAGGCGACCGAGAACCGCCCTTGGTCGAGCGCCAGGTTGGCGACGAAGCCGAGTCCCGCGCCCGTGGGCCCCACCTGGTGCGATCTCGGGACCCGGACGTCGTCCAGCCGGACCTCGGCCGGCATCGACCCCCGGGTGCCGAAGATGTCCGTGACCGGTGTCACGGTGAGGCCGTCACTGTGCCGGTCCACCACGAGCGCGACCGGCTCGCGTTCGCAGTGCGCGAAGACCAGGAACAGGTCGGCGATCTGCCCGAAAGTGATCCACTTCTTCGTGCCGCTGACGAGGTAGCCGTCGCCCACCTCCACCGCCCGCGTCCCGATCGCCCGGGTCGCGCTGCCGGCGCCGGGCTCGCTCAGCGCGAAGGCGATGATCTTGCGGCCGGTGCAGAGCTCCGGCAGCCATCGCTGCCGCTGATGCCGGTCGCCCAGCGCGGTGAGCGCCTGCGCCGCCATGTTGTGCACCGTCATCAGGCTGCGCACGGACGAGCACGCTTTGCCGATCTCCTCGGTGACCAGGCCGTAGCTGACCGGATCGAGCTCACCGCCGCCCCACCGCGCGGGCAGGGCGGCCCCCAGGTAGCCCTCCTCGCGCATCGCGGCCAGGACGGAAGCGGGAGTGGCCTGCTGCCGGTCGATCTGGTCCGCCAGCGGGGCGATCCGCTCGGCGGCGAACCGCCGCGCCCTGTCGCGCCACCCGGCCTGGACGTCAGTCAGCCGCATGGCCGGGCCCGGGTGGCGGCTGCGTCTTCCTCAGGACGAACGCCGTCAGAGCATCGATCGAGGAGAAGTTGACGATGTCCAGATCTTCCCGCTCCGCCTTGATCGAGAACTCGTTCTCGACGAACTGGACGAGCTGCAGGGCGAACAGAGAGTTGACGAGGGCCGCGTCCAAGATCGTGGTGTATGAGGTTCAACCACTCTGCGATCTAAATCCTATTTAAGCAGCAATAGCACTATTAGTCACACTTGCATCAG
>NZ_JBVJKR010000018.1:0-175697 GCF_055585125.1 Nonomuraea sp. NPDC054003 | reverse complement strand
AACCGGGCGGTGAACTGCTTGCCGTTGTCGGTCAGCAGCTCATCGGGGATGCCGTAGCGGCTCAGAGCGTCGGCCAGGGCCAGGCAGACGGCCCGCCCGGTGGGGCGTGCCACCACGGTGGCGGCGACGCAGTAACGGGAATGGTCGTCGACCCCGGTGACGATCTTGCACTCGGTACCGTCGGCCAGCATGATCCCGCCGACGATGTCCATCTGCCATAACTGCATCGGCTCCGAGCGTTGCCAGCGCGTGTAGTCCTCGCGTCGCCGGCCTCGGGGGGTGACCTGCACCAGCCCGTGGCGCACCAGCACTCGGTGCACCGTCGCTTTCGACGGCACCGGCCCGGGGCAGCCGCGGCGGGTCAGTTCCCAGACCAGCCGGCGGGCTCCCCAGCGGGGATGGTTACGCCGCAGCTCGCAGATCAGCGCCTCCACCGCGGCCGGTGTCCGGGCCGGCGAGGACCGCGGGCGCGAGGAGCGGTCCGACAGCCCGGCCAGCCCCTGATCGCGGTATCGGCCCAGCCATCGATGAACGGCCTGACGGGAGACTCCGAATCGGCGGGCGACCTCGGTGACACTCGCCCCTGACAGCACCTGCAGCACGGCTTGATACCGCTGCTCGACCACGCTCAACTCCACCAGCACTCAGCGAAGTGTCACGCATGTCCTGAGCACGATGTGTCACGAACGTCATGAGACCCGACACAGCTACGGGCAGCCCAGAAAGCAACTTATCTGCACGTCATCAAGGGCAGCCCGTCTGCGGCGGCCTGCCGCGCGTGAGGCGGTCGCTGGCCGCGCTGCGGCTCTCCGGCCGGTCCTCGGCCAGCACCGCCAACGCGCGCGACCATCGTGATCGGAAGCTAAGGAGCGACGCGAGGATTCGCATGCTGCTCTTGGCAGATTGACTGGTACAAGCTAGACCTAGGTACGTGCGCTTCATCATCTAGGGTATGACGCGTGCCGTAAGCTGGTATGTGTATTGGTACTTCTAACTACAGCGTCTACCCATGACATAAAATACGTAGCCCGGAAAAGTGCGAATAGGATCGCCAGGAACTTCTTGTTGCTTATAGATGGGCCTGAAGGCTTTGTTATGGCTGACCCAATGGTGAGAGAGTAGCAAGTGGACGGCGGCCGGTGGCGAGAGAGTAAAATTCTCATAATCGTCTCAGTGCTAACTCTAGTAGCCGCAGTTCCCGCTATTCTTGCAGCGGCTAAGGTAAATAGTCCGTGGATTCTTGGCGGAGCCGCGGCCGGCGCGGCGATAGTTCTTGTACTTGCGGGCATTTGGCAGGACCGCTATAAAAGGGTTGTCTCCTTTAGAGACGACGTGGCTCAAAAGCTCAGAGACGAATGTCTGACTCTTAGGAGCGGGGTCCCTCCTAAGGTGCGGAAGCTTACTGATCCAATCGCACTTGGAATCCACCCGTCCATCCCGCTTCAAAATCGCGGGAGGCGCAAAGCGCACGTACCTCCTTACATAGCTCGAGATATTGACTCGGAGCTGCGCGCACAACTCGAAGAAGGTGGATTCATTCTGGTCGTGGGAGACTCCACCGCAGGTAAGTCGCGTGCTGCATTTGAGGCCATGCGCCATATGCTTCGCAACCATACCTTGATCGCACCGCGTGGGGTAGACGGCCTGAGTGTCGCCATCACGTACGCTTTACGATGCCGAAAAGCGGTTCTATGGTTGAATGACCTGGAGTTCTACTTGCGTCCTGGCGGGTTATCAAAAACGGATATCGCCCGCCTGCTGAGTGAAACCGGTCCTGCTAGAGTAATCTTGGCAACCATTCGCTCAGCTGAACAAGCGCGTCTTTTGCAAGGAGACCCGCAAACTGATGGCGCAGGTCCACAACCTGAACGCCATATACGAGAGATATTCGAGCAGGCATATCAAATTCGAATTCGGAGGAAGTTCAGCCAAAAGGAGCTAGACTGTGCTCATGCTCTACTTAAAGATCCACGCATCGCGATGGCGCTTCAGCATAGCGCCACATTTGGCGTAGCAGAATATTTGGCGGCGGGTCCTGCTCTCCAATCTGACTATGAAAATGCGTGGGATGTCGGAGTTAATCCAAGAGGCGCCGCACTCGTATCAGCTGCTATTGATTGCAGGAGGGCCGGCTTTCTCGGACCTATTCCACGCGCATTGTTGGATCAGCTACATGAGATGCCTCTAGCCGACGCGGGTGGTCATCGGCTGAGGCCAGAGTCGATTGAAGATGCGTGGGAGTGGGCAACGCGCCCTCGCTACGGGACAGCGGCCCTACTCGCGGGAGAAGAGGCGGTAGATGTATTCGACTACTTAGTCGACTTGAAGCAATATGAAGAGGGCGAGTGGTATGCTTGCGAAGAATTCATCAAGCATGCTCTGACGTACGCAGAGGCGACTGATTCCCTTGCTCTTGGGGAGCATGCCTATTGGGGCGATAAGTTTACTGTTGGAAAGACCGCTTTTCGCCAAGCTCTGATGCTCTGCGAGAGAGCTCAAAATGTACAGGGCCAGGCTAATGCACTCAAAGGGCTAGGTGATATTACCTACGCCGAAGGCGATTATGCGACTGCTGCTGAATTATTTCAACGTGCTTGGGAGCTGTACATCTCGATTGAAGATTTGGACGGCAGAGCGCAGGTGGCGCGAAGTCTTAGTGCTGTAGCCGCCGATGGCGATAGATGGGTTCATACTGCAAACGTATACATGGAAATTGATCGCTTGCTTCGCTCTATGGAAGATGGATTGGGCTGCGCATATGTTTCGAATGGTCTAGCGGACCTGCTCTATCATAGAAACGATTATGGCCCTCACTCTGATCTATATCAGGCGGCGGAACACGTACGTGATGCCCCCATCCCGTGGGGACTCAACACTATTGTGAAGCACTGCAACGCTCGAAAAGGCGAGCTAGTCAGCAGTGTCGATATCAACCATATTGTAGACTTGTATACGCGAATCGCTGACAAGTATGAAAAAATTGGGGATTGGGCCGGCCAAGGTAATGTAATGAAAACTCTCGGTGCCATGGCGGAATTCACATTTGATTGGAGTGTCGCTATCGGCTTCTACGAGAAGGCGTGGAGTCTTTATAGCCAGTCCTTGGAGGGACTTGCAGCTTGCGATGGTGGCGGTATCGGGAGGTCAGCGATCTCTCGTTACTGTGACGAATACGAGCGTATAGCATCAAGCCACTATGAGCAGAAGGGCTTGGATCTCTCGGATTACTCGCACAAATCCGAAGAGCAGCTGGAGTCGGTACGCAATCTTCATCATGCTGTACGTGCGGTTGAACGCGCTCGACATAATCTGCAGAATGCCATCATACGGGTTGAAGTGACGCTAATTGGTGAAGATATCCGAGTGCTAAAAACTAGTGTCAGCGAGCTATATTTGCTCCTGACTGCACAGTCTACTGAGGGTGCTTTGTGTAGGCGTTTGGCTGCGATCATGCATGATATATCTATATCTTCATCCCTGAAGATCTCACTAAAGTCCGCCGCTGCCGAGACTGATGTCAGTGATTGAAGGTCATGCGGTCGGTGGCGACCGCTCATTAGGAGTATGTCGGCAACTCTTCGAAGGATCGTCACCTCCTGGCCTATCGGGTGCATGGCCTGCGGTCGGATCACCGCTCGACGGGTCGCTTGCAGTGGCACCTGCTGCGGCTGGGATGAGAGCGTCCAGATTGGGATTAATCGCCCCGGCTAGAGAGGCCTAGTAATCAGCTTCCGGCAGACGTTCTAGGCGAACCCCTTGGGGCGACCGACAGTGTCAAAGCCGTGACGATCGCTCACTTCGCTTCTCGACGAAGATGGTCGGGGCGATCGACGCCGGGGCCCTCCGTTGTCGGGCACCGGCACCCGGTGCTCTTGGCTGAGGTGACAGCAGCACTGATAGCAACGTCCTCTCAGGCCGACGCATGCGTGGCACTGGACACGCGCGCTTGATCACGTTTTCGATCACCCGATCAGGGTGATTGCTCCGCCTGAAAAGCGGAAGGTCGGCGGTTAGACCCCGCCCCTGACCGCCTCCCACGCCTTCGTGGGAGGCAACCCCCTGGCACCGCCAGGGCGGTCAGGTGGTACTCCGAGTAGAGAGTGCTGCTGGATGGCACAAACGATCATTTTTCCAAAATAGGCCCCACGAGCATCGGGCGGTCGAGCATGTCCGGCCTGAACGGCACCCCCGTGACCTTCGCCGCCAGGGCGAAGCCCCTTGGCACAGCGGTGTCGTAGTTGTCCTCCCAAGCGGCGTCCCACGCGGCCTCGTCCTCCGGCTTGTCCAGCCCCATGCCCAGCTCCCGCATAAAGCCGTTGAGCCGGTCAGGGTCGGAGCCGTAGCGTTCGTGCGGGTGTCGTAGTCGGTAACCGGTGACAACCGTGCCGTCGATCGCGTACTCGAAACTGTGCTCGGCGGCGTAGTCGTGCCGGGTGACCGCCAGCACCTCACAACCCCGCGACAGCTCGGTCACCACCTCGTGGAGCGTGACCATCCAACCGTGGGGCTCGATGGCCACGCACCACTCGCCGGCCTTGAGGACGCCCACGTAGCCGCCGCCATACCCACCGTCTGTCTTGTCGACGAACTCGTAGGCCTTGTCGCTGAGCTCGCCGAAGTCCGACTCATGGCCGGAGCTCTCACCGCGGCTGAAGCGGCGCACCACCTCCGCCGGATCGAGCCCGCGGAAGAAGGCCACGCTGAAGATCACGCCCAGTGCGCCGCCGCCCGAGCTCTCGGACACGTTGAGCCACTGGAACTGGGCCAAGGGGTCGGATGTCGTCATGCGGGACATGGTGGCAGGCCGTACCGACAATCAGCTTCGAGATCGGCGGCCAGTCACGATCCAGCCAAGCCATCAATAATGTGTCCCCCATGCGAGGCCGAAGCGGGAGAAGCCGGAAGGCGGGCGTTGCGAGGCTGCGGCA
Organism: Nonomuraea sp. NPDC054003; assembly: GCF_055585125.1. Lineage (NCBI taxonomy): Bacteria > Bacillati > Actinomycetota > Actinomycetes > Streptosporangiales > Streptosporangiaceae > Nonomuraea > Nonomuraea sp. NPDC054003. The sequence continues at coordinate 170,769 of NZ_JBVJKR010000018.1, read as the reverse complement.
CCATGCGGACTTGGTCGCACCATTCCAGGGTGCGGAGCTGGTGAGTGCGGCGGCGGGTCCCGAGGGAGAACTTGTTGTCGTGTGGGCGTCGCGGGAGAACGCCGAAGCGCTGACCGCTCGGACTGTCGAACCAAGTGGGGCGTCTTTCCCCGATTCACGTACGGCCGCGCCCGTCTCGGTGCATGTCGCCACGTACGGTTCTCACCGGGCGACGATGGTGCCCATCGCCGGGCAGTCACTCGCGCACCTCATTGCCCAGCCGCTGCCGGACGGGGGCGTGCTCTTGGTGGGTGCGCGGTGCCGCTGGCGTAACGGGGCTGCCGAGTGCAACGCCGCCATCTACGATGCCGACGGGCAGCGCCGGCGAGAGGGTGTGCTGGGAGACGGAATTGAAGACGTGCAGACGACGCCTTCCGGTGAGATATGGGTGAGCTACTTCGACGAAGGGGTGTGCGGCAGCCGCGGATGGGGAGAGGCGGACAGCCCTGCACCTATCGGCTCCGCTGGACTGATTCGCTTTCGGTCTGACCTGGACATCGCGTGGCGTTTTCCGTACGACCGAGAGTTCGGTGGGATCTTCGACTGCTACGCGTTGAATGTGGCGGGGGAGGATGCCTGGGCCTACTACTACACCAATTTCCCCATCGTGCGAATCCGAGCTGCGGCGATCGCCGGCTGGTTCACGGAGGTGCGCGGCGCTCAGGCTCTTGTGGTCGCCGATGATCGAGTCGTTTTCGTCGGCGGCTATGGCGGGAACCGGTGCCGGCTGGTCGCTGGGAGCATTCGAGGAGAAGCCTTTTCGGTGGATCGTCCCGCATGGCTGGTGATGCCCAACGGGCGACCGGTGCCCAGGACGGCGACTGTGCTGGGTAGAGGCAGTGAGCTTCATGTCGTCGTGGGGCAGAGCTGGCTGAAGCTGGGTTTCGAAGATCTCGTTACTCGGTGAGCGACGACCGATCGCCGGTGAGCGTCCGTGATTCATATCGCACTGTTCGACAACCCATGCGTTTCGCACGTCAGACCTGTTCCGGCGCTTCCTGCTCAGCCACGTGGTCGTTTGCCGTACGTGGGGCCGCCGGCTCTTCCGGGACGCCGCGGCCTTCGGTGCGGTGCTGGTCGACAAGATGGTCGCGGAGCCTGACGTGGCGGAACTGGTACACGGCGCCGGACTGCCGCAGTACGCCTCGGTCGTAAGCGTCATCGAGGAAGAGCTTCGGCCGCCATGGCAGCCGGCCGCAGAGCGGGAGCCACAAGCGTGCGAAGAGCAGCCAGCCTCCCCACGCCGAGAGGACGAGCCGGGTCAGGGCGGCGAAGGATCCGTACAGCAGGCCGTAGAGGAGGCCCTGCCTCAGGAACGCTGCACTCGGGAAGTCGCCGTACTGATTGCCCACCAGGACGAAGTTCATCAGCAAGACCGCGAATCCGACCATGCCGACGCGGAAAAGCGTCACCCCACGGTCCATGGACAGTAAGTCCCAGGGACTCACCGCGGAATTCCGGTCGTTCGGCCCGCTGAACACGTACACGACCGCGTTCACGAACGCGTACGAGATTCCGACCAGGAAGCCGAGGATGAGACCGGCCGCCACGTAAATGGCTGTGCCTGTGATGTGAAGCCACGGCGCGAAGGCCCACACGAAATTTCTGGCGGAAGAGTTCGAGGGGTCGTCGTCCGCGACGCCCCAGATAAGCCAGGAGGCGAGCGAGAACAGGAGAGCGGCCGAGAGCCCGATGACGAGTTCGACGCCGATCCCGCGCAGAACCCGCGATCGTGCGGGAAGGGGTTGCCGGGAAGGACCCAGGCGCAACCGTTCGGGGTTCCGGCCAGTGCCTCCGCGCCTGGTCCTGGTCTCGTTCAGGAGTCCGGCGGCGAGGCCCGCGACGAGGCCGGTTCCCATTTCCAGCAGTCCTTCACGGAACTGGGCCCCTCCGACCGGCGCCCCAGACAGTTGATTGGCGACGACGTAGCTCAGAACGCCCACGATCCCGCCCACCAGCATGGCCACTAGGCCGGTGACGAGGACGCGAGTCCGGCGGCGGAGGGTGGCGTCGAGTCGCCACCAGGTGAGGTCCTGTGTGTTGAGCCGAGCGAGGTGGTCGGCGAGGTGGCCGAGCCAGTGCCGGGCCTGGTGGTCGGTCCAGGTCGCCCTTCCGGCGCCGGACCGGACGGTGCGGCGTGGGTCGTAGAGGGCGGTGAGGTAAGCGCTGAAGAGGTGTTCTTCGAGCGCGTCCTGGGTGGGAAACCGGCCGCCGTCGAGTAGGTCCGTGGGGTTTTGGTGTGGTGTTTCGTTGTAGATGGTACGGGTGAGCATGACCAGAAGCGGTGTGCTCAGGGCCGCGGCGAGATTCCGGCTGACGACGTCGTCGGGACGGGTGCGTACGTGCGAAAAGACCGACTCCCATTGGGCGGTGCGGGTCTTGCCGCTGACGGCCTGCAGGTAGCGCTGGACATCGTCGAGGGCGAGGTCTTCGAGTTCGATGGCGGCAGCCCTGCTGAGCGCTCTGGTGGCACTGACCGCGGCCGCGTATTCGTCAGGCCGGGTGGTGAGGATCAACGGCCCGTCGAAACGGCTGAGTTCGCTGATGGCCGCACCGTGGTGATGCTGCTGGATCTCGTCGAAGCCGTCCAGCACCGGCAGGATCCGTCCGCTTTCCAGCAGCACTCTGGCCAACGGGGTCCCGGTGGAGTCGACACCTTCCAGAAAGGCGTAGTCGCCGATGAGCCGGTCGGCCAGCCAGTCGTGCAGGCCGGTGCGGCTCGGGTCCCAGCTGCCGAGGCTGAACAACACCGGTACGCGGAGCGAATCGCCAGGGTGGTTGAAACACTCAAGGATCAGCCGGTGGGCGAGTACGGTCTTCCCCGCCCCGGCCCGGCCGATGATGACCAGGCGGCCGGTGGGGACACTCTGGTAGAGGCTGTGAACGCCGGGGAGATCGCCAGTCAGCGGCAGAGGTCTGTCACCGCCGTCGGCCGTGAAGGCTTGGATCTTCTCCCAGTGGTCGACCACGTCATCAGAGGCGGTGCGCCATCGCACCCGCAGCGCCCATGGATCGCCGATGCGCCAGTTGCGTTCCTCTTGTTGGCTGATTTCCTGCACGCGCAGGGCCAGAACACGGGCCGTGGACTCGACCCGTATATCCGTGTCGGTCGCGTCCGGACGTGTCTGGGACTGCGACTGCGACGATCGAACCTGGAGGTACAAGGCCGTCGCTGCGAAGATCGCGGAAGCGATTCCCGCGACATGGTTGCCCGCATCCATTCCGTTGTTGAAGACGGTCAGGCCCACCCATAGCAGAAGTGTGACGATTGCGGCAATGAGGAGCAGGAGCACCCAACGACCTGCAGGCCTGCGCCGATAACCCACGGCAACCCACCCATCCGATTAACCCGTTATTCGCCGGCGAAGCTGATTGCATAGCCGTCTCCCCAATACGGGGTGGCCTGGCTGGATTCATTTTACGCTGGGAACCTTCCTCGCGCGTGTCCAGGCACAATCCTGGTCGTTGACCGAACGTCGCCTGATGAGGATCGGGAAGAGCGACGGATGGCCCCGGTGGTCTGACCCGTGGGATAGTCGCACTCGTCCAAGAACGTGTCGGTGAGCGGAGATAGTGAGTGTCGGACGGTCTCGCGCAGTCCGTGTTGTCCTTCGTGGACGAGGAGTTGATCCTCAACCGAGGGAATGTGAATGCGGCGGCGCGCAGCAATCTGGTGGCGTTCGCCGTCGACGCGGAGGGTTTCGACGTGCGGCCCGTTGAGCGGGCTCTTGTCGCGGTTGGTGAGCGGCTCGGCGCACGGTTCGTCGATGCTGTCGGGCCGGTGACGTTTTATGCCTGGTATGACGAGCAGGCCGGTCAGCTGCGGTGTTCGGTGGCTTCGGTCGAGCCGGATGACCTGCCGTTCGGAGGGCGGTTCCGCTGCGTGGACGATCCCGCTCCTGTGCTTGCCCTGATGGCTGCTGATGTACATCCGGGTGTGGTGCCGTGGGCTGATCTGCGGGAAGTCTCCGCTGAGGAGGCGGCCGGCCCGGATGAGCAGGTCGAGTACTCGTTCCCTGTGTTCGCCGTGAAGCTCACGAGGTAAGAGCTCCTCCTGAAAAGCAAACCCGCAGCCGATCGGGCCTGTCGTGAGCGCTAAGGCAAGTCGTACAACTTGAAATCACGTGCAAGACCCATCGCATCCGACGCTTGAATTTTTGCGGAATTGTTTTCTCCAGTATCACGCAGGCAGGTCGTAGATAGGTTTGCGCGAGCTCGCCTCTACTAGAAAAAAGGATACGCCGACAACCGCTTCCCGGTGCCTCGTGCGCGTTCTTGGTATATGGCACTATCAGTGTCGTGAGGGGCGACACTCCGCAGGAGGAAATTCGCAGACACCATCTTGGGGCGGTGCTGCGGCAGGTGCATCTGGCAGGGGCGATCTCGCGTGCGGCGCTGGCGAACCGGCTGGGGCTGAACCGCAGCACGATCCTGGCGCTGGCCACACAGCTCACGGCTGCGGGTCTGGTGCGCGAGGAGGCTTCGGGTACGACGGGCCGGGTGGGTCGGCCGTCGCTGGTGGTGCGGCCTGAGAGCGGCCGGTGGTATGTGCTGGCCTTCGATGTGGCGGTGGATCGGCTGGTCGCCGCCAGGGTCGGGCTCGGCGGTCTGGTGCTGGAGCGCAGGGAGGCGCCCCGGCGGCGCAGGCATGCCGATCTCGACGAGGTGGTCGGTGTGCTGGCCGGGTTCGGCCGCGAGCTCGTGGACGCGGCGCCCCGGAGCGCGAGGTGCCTCGGGGTCGGCACGTCGTACTGCGGTCTGGTCAGGGCCGCCGACGGGATGGTGCTCCTGGCTCCCAACGTGGGCTGGACCAACCTGGATTTCGGGCCCGCGCTCAGCCATCGGCTGGGGCTGGGGCTGCCCGTGGCTGTCGGCAACGAAGCCCACCTGGGTGCGCTGGCCGAGCTTGAACGCGGAGCGGGCATCGGCCACCAGAATCTGGTCTACCTGCATGGGGATGTCGGGGTGGGTGGTGGCATCATCGTGGGCGGCAGGTTGCTGGGCGGGGACGACGGTTACGGCGCCGAACTCGGGCACATGATCGTTAATCCCTTCGGCGGCACACTCGGCGACATCTACCAGGGTGCGGCACCCCAGGTCCGCGCGAGGGTGGCGGCCAGTGTCCTGCCCGTCTCCCGACGGGTGGGGCTGCGCACCTCGATGCTGCGTTATGACGCCTCATTGGTCGGCGCTGTGGAACTCGCTTTCTCCCGCGTCCTGGCCGGCCCGTTGGACGCACTCGATTCCACAGCACAGTGAGCCCTCGCAGATCTCGCCGAGAGCCTGGCGACGGAACTCTCGGATGCGCCTGACACCTCGTACCTGGTGATCAGTGAGAAGCATCCGGCCGCCTCGCCCAGATTCGCGCAGTTCTGCAAGCTCGATGAGCTGCTGGCCGCCGAGCTCACAGGCGATGCCTATCTGGAACCAGAGTCACGACCCGACACCGCCGGCTGGCGCGCGATCCCCCGCACCGGATGGCAGCTGCCGGACCCTGGCCACGTCGACAACTGGTGGGTGGAGTTCAAACGGCCGGCCCTCCAGGATTACCGCCGAGTCGCGGCCATGGCGGTGGCGGGACTGCGCGAAACCGGGTGAGTGGTCCTACAGCATGTTCCTGATCGGCCGCGGCATGTCCGGAACAGGCTGATCGAGCAGCTCGTCCACCTCCGAGCGGGTCAGCAGGCGGGACTCCAGCAGTGCGGTGAAGCAGCCGTGCCAGTCCCTCCACGCCATGGCGGGCCGGCCCAGGGTGTGCAGGGTCTGGCCGGACCACCAGGAGGCCACGGCGTAGCCGATGCGGTATCCGCCTTCGCGCAGGAGCGTCAGCGCCACCCTGTAGGTGTCGGCCGCCTCCTCCAGGCGCCCGGCGTGCATGTAGGCGCGGGCCAGGGTCGCGCGGGACAGGCCCTCCCCGTACAGGGTGCCGGTCCACACCGCGGTCGCCTCCTTCGCCTGGGCTATGGCGTCATCGAACCGGCCCTGCCGGTAGAATACGTGCGCGCGGTTGTTGAGGATGGCCCCGCGCGCGTAGCCGTCGCCGATCTCCTCGGCGATGGCCAGGGCCCGTGACAGGTGGGTGTGGGCGAGGTCGAGCCGTCCCAGCATGGTGTTGATGATGCCCAGGTTGTTGAAGGATCCGGCTCTCCGGTGCGGCAGGGCGGCCTTTTCCCAGCACACCGCGGCCCGTTCCAGCTGCTCGATCGCCTGCTCGTGGCGCCCCTGGTCGCGGTAGACCCACCCCAGGTAGTTGCCCGCCTGCCCCTGACCGGCCCAGTCGCCGCACCGGGCGGCCACCTCGATCGCGTGCAGGTGGACGTCGGCCAGGTGCGTGACCCAGCCGCGGTAGTTGAACGGCATGTGCAGTCCCAGGGCCAGTCCGAGGGCGACGGGCGGGTCGGCGGACTCGATCGCCTGATGGGTCACGGCGAGGAGGTTGTCCCGCTCCGCCTCGGTCCATTCGCCGGCCTCCCGCGCGTCGGCGAGCGCGACGCCGGGCTGCTCCGCCCCGTAATAGGGATTCTGCACCTGGGGGTGCACGAGCTGTGTGGCGGTGTTGACCGTGGCCAGGTAGTGGTGGAACCCGCGGTGGAGCGCGGCCGCGCGGTCCGTCTCGGACAGCTCGCCGGCGGCCTGTTCTCTGGCGTACAGGCGGATGAGGTCGTGGAAGCGGTACCGGTCGCGGCTCACGGCTTCCAGGAGCCGGGTGCCGTGGAGTTGTCGGAGCGCCGCCTCCGCCCGTGGCTCGGGCCAGCCGGCCAGGGCGGCCGTGGCGGCCGGGGTGTGGGTCGGCGTGTCGAGCAGGCCCAGGAGTGGGAGAACGTACGCGGCGTCGTGGCCGCTGGGCTCCTCGCGGAGGTGCCGGTGGCTGACCGCGATGCTGGCGCGTACCGCCAGGTCGTCGTACTGCAGGGTGTCCAGGCGCCGGGTGGCGTCGGCGAGGCGGCCGGCGAGGTCGGCCAGCCGCCAGTCGGGCCGGGCCGCCAAGCGGGCGGCGGCGACCTGGACGGCCAGGGGGAAGCCGCCGCACAGGCCGGCGATCTCCGCGGCGGCCTCCGGCTCGCGCTGGACGCGGTCGGGACCGGCGATCCTGGAGAGCAGCGTGACGGCATCCCGGTCGGCGAGCCCGGCAAGGTGCAGATGACGAACGTCGCCGACGTCGTTGAGCGTGGTCAGGGCGGCGCGGCTGGTGATGACGGTCCGGCAGCGCGCGCCCGCCGGGACGAGCGGCCGTACCTGGTGGGCGTCGAGCGCGTTGTCGAGGATGACGAGCAGCTCGCCCGCCGCCGTGAGCGACCGGTAGCGGGCGACCGCGCCCTCCACGTCGGCCGGTACGGCGGAGCCGTCCAACCCAAGCGACCGCAACAGGTGGCCCAGGCCGTCGAGCACGGGCAGGGGGTGCAGTCCGGGGGTGGCGCCGTTCAGGTTGACGTAGATGACGCCGTCGCGGAACCGTCCGGACATCGTGTGCGCGACATGAACGGCGAGGGCCGACTTGCCCACGCCGCCGGGCCCGTCGATGACGGCCACGTCCGCGTGCAGCAGCGCCTCACGCAGCCACTTCACCTCCTCCTGCCTGGCGGTGAACGACCGGGTGTCGGCGGGCAGTTCAGCGGGGATGATCATGCTGGACCGCGCCGGTGCGGCGAGGTCGAGTGCGGGGTCCCTGGTGAGGATGGCGCCCTGCAGCCGGCGCAGCCGCGCGCCCGGTTCGAGGCCGAGCTCCTCGACCAGGGCGGTGTGCCCCTCCTGGTAGACCGCGAGCGCTTCGGCCGGCCGGGCCGCCCGGTAGAGCGCCAGCATGAGCTGGGCGCGCGGTCCCTCCCGCAGCGGGTGGGCCCGCACGTGCGGAGCGAGGTCGGCAACCACCGCGTGATGGTCGCCCGCGGCCAGCCGCAGATCGATGTGGTCCTCGAAGACGGCCAGGCGTTCCTCTTCCAGCCGCCTCGACTCGGCCTGCGCCCACGGGTCGTCCAGCTCGGCCAGGGCCCGCCCCCGCCACAGGGCCAGCGCCTGCCGGAACCGCCCGTCGGCCGTGCCCGTCTCGCCCCGATCGCGGGCCGTCCGTGCCTGGCCGGCCAGCAGCGTGAAGTGGTGCGCGTCGATCTGCGCGCGGGGCAGGTCCAGCAGGTAGCCGCCGGGCACGGTCACGATGGCGCCGGGGGTGAGCACGTCACGCAGCTTCGACACCACGATGTGGAGCTGCTTGCCGGCCGTGGTGGGCGGGGTCTGCCCCCAGACGTCGGCGACGAGCTGACGCGTGGTGACGGGCCGGCCGGCGTCCAGCGCCAGGCGCGTCAGCACGGCGACGCGGCGGCGGCCCGCCAGTCGTACGGGCTGCCCGTCCACCTTGATCTGCCAGGGCCCTAGGAACCCGATCTCCAGTGTCATCAGGGAAGGAATGTACGAGAGTGCGGTATATCGCCGGTATGTCTCGCGACGGTCCGGCGGCTTTCCTCAGAGATAGGGTGCCCGGCCGGCGCCGACCCTGTTGCCGCCCCTGCCGGTCCAGACGGTCGGCGTCCGGGTGGCGGCCGAGAAGACGTCGCCCACGCCGTCAGAGTCGAGGTCCGGCGTGGCCGGTCCGGTCATCGCGGCGTAGTGCGAGCGCAGTTCCGCTGCCGAGAGTTCGCGGTCGTAGAGCGCGACCTTTCCGATCGCCCCCTTGAAGGAGGACCCTCCGTCGCGGGTGCCGACCCGGACGGGCGCCGGACCCGGCTTGGGCCTGATGACGACCTCGTCGTCCGTGCCGGGGCGATAGACCAGGTTGTCCGTGCCCGCCAGCGCGCCGTCGCGGTAGATCCGGACCTTGCCGTACGCGCCCTCCGAGGTGTCGAACGTGACGGCGTAGTGGATCCACTCGTTGACCTTGACCGGCTGCTGGACGAACGCCCCGGCGCCGAAGCCGCCGTCGAGGTTCCACGCGTAGCCGGAGATGCGGTTGGGCCGGTTCTCCTTGTTCACCTTCGAGTACATGCGACCCGCCCACTCGCGATCGCCGCCGCTGCCCGACTTCGTGCCCTTGCCCATGAAGTGGACGTAGCCGGTCTGGTTTCCGTCGGCGAACTGGAGAGTGTGCGGCCTGATCCACGCCTCCATGGTGAACGCGCCCGTGGTGGAGATGTGGAACTGCTTGGCGGTGGGAATCTCGAAATATCCTGACGAGCCGTCGAAGACGGCGGCGCCGTCCTGGTTGGGCAGGCGGACCGTGCTGGTGACGCCGTGGAAGGTCCCCTTGTGGCCGTTGCCGGTGCGGTCGCTCTCCGTACCGTCTGAGGGGTGCGACAGTCGCCAGTAGGCGACCGGGCGGTGCGAGAGCACCAGCGCGTCGTAGGCGCTCAGGCCGGGGGAGCCCGCCGTGGCCGGATGCGGAAGGCACACCGTCGAGACGCCCAGGGCCGCCGCGGCCAGAATGGTCCGGGTCGTAGGTCTTTGCGCGGCGGCGGAGTAGGAAACGGCGGCATGGCCTCTATCAGGCCTGGCAGATGGTGAAAAACGATCACGGCGGTACATGCTCCCGGCATACCCGTCCCTCGTGCCGTTACGAATCACCCCACGTGAGTACGCTCGTCGAGTCTGCCGAGGTGCAGGTGCCGGGCGTTGTTCAGGGTGGCCAGCGGATCCCGGCTGGTGATCAGGACGCGACAGCCCCGCCCGGCCGGGATGAGCGGGCGGACCTGGCGTACGTCGTGCGCGTTGTCGAGGATGACCAGCAGGTCGCCCGCGGCGGTGAGCGAGCGGTAGCGGGCGGCGGCCTCCTCGGTGCCGGCGGGTACGGCGGCGCCGTCCAGACCCAGGGAACGCAGCAGGCGGCGGAGCGCCTCGATCGGGGCCAGGGGGGCGAGCCCGGCAGTGGAACCACGCAGGTCGACGTAGATGACGCCATCGGTGAAGCGCTCGGCGACGATATGAGCGACATGTACGGCGAGCGCCGACTTGCCGATGCCGCCGGGCCCGTCGATCACGATGACCGCGGCGTCGCTCGCCAGGTCGGCGCGCAGTCGCTCCACTTCGGCCGTCCGCGCCGTGAACTCCTGGATGTCGGCAGGGAGCCCCGCCGGAGCGGTCGGCGTGATCTGCCGCACCTCAGGCAGGTCAAGCACGGGATCCTTGACGAGGATGGCCTGGTGCAGCCGGCGTGCTTCGGCGCCGGGCTCGACGCCCAGCTCACCGACCATGACGCGACGCAGGCGCTGGTAGACGTCGAGCGCCTCGGGTGCCCGCCCGTCACGGTACAGGGCGAGCATGAGCTGGGCGGCGGGACGCTCCCGAAGAGGGTGCGCCCGGACGTGCCCGGCGAGGTCGCCGGCCAGGGCTCGGTGGTCACCCGCGGCCAGGCGCAGCTCGGCATGGTCCTCCAGCACGGTCAGCCGCTCCGCCTCCAGCCGCTCCGCCTCGATCCCCGCCCAGGGAGCGTCCACCTCGGCCAGCGCCGGCCCCCGCCACAGCTCCAACGCGCCGCGGAACAACGCGTCGGCGGTCTCCGCACGGGCGGCGCGGGCCTGCATGGACAGGCGGGCGAAGGCGTGGACGTCCACCTGATCCCGCTCGACCGCGAGCCGGTAGCCACCGGGGACGGTCTCGATGGCCTCCGCGCCGCCGTGGGCGGCGAACGCCTCGCGCAGCTTCGAGACCACGATGTGCAACTGCTTGGCGGCGGTGGCGGCGGTGCTGCTCGCCCACACGTCGGAGAGAAGCAGCTCGGCGGGTACGGCCTGTCCCGCGTTCAGGGCGAGCCGGACCAGCACGCCGATCCGTCGCTCTCCGACGATCTTGACCGTGTCGCCGTCGGCCTCGACCTCCAGCGGGCCGAGCAACCTGATCTCCAGCCTCAAGCGAAGCTCCCGTCGTCAGCGGAGATCCGGAATTCTAACGATCCGGCGGATTTTCTCGCTGGCGGGTTTCAGCAACCGCTCACCCCACGTACGGCGGGGTGCGCTTGAGCTCCATGCGGGCGATGGTGCGGCGGTGGACGGCGTCGGGGCCGTCGACGATGCGCAGAGCCCTGGCCCAGGCGTAGAAGTACGCCAGAGGGGTGTCGTCGGAGATGCCCGCGCCGCCGAACAGCTCGATGGCGCGGTCGATGACGGCGCAGGCCATGGCGGGGGCGGCGACCTTGATGGCGGCGATCTCCTTGCGGGCGCCCTTGGCGCCGTGCTGGTCGATCTTCCAGGCGGCGTCGTAGACGAGCAGCCGGGCCTGGTCGATGTCGATGCGGGACTGGGCGATGGCGTCCTGCACGTTGGCGTGGTCGGCGAGGTGCTTGCCGAACGCGACCCGGCTCTTGGCCCGGTCGGCCATGAGGGCGAGGGCCCGCTCGGCCATGCCGATGGCGCGCATGGCGTGGTGGATGCGGCCCGGCCCCAGACGGGCCTGGGAGATCATGAAGCCGTCGCCCTCGCCCGAGAGCAGGTTGGCCGCCGGGACGCGGACGTCGCGGAAGACGATCTCGGAGTGGCCGTGCTGGTCCTGGTAGCCGAAGAGCGGCAGGTGCCGTTCGATGGTGAGGCCGGGGGTGTCGCGGGGGACCAGCACCATCGACTGCTGGCGGTACGTCTCCGCGTCGGGGTCGGTCTTGCCCATCACGATGAAGATCTCGCAGCGGGCGTCGGCCACGCCGGTGATGAACCACTTTCGGCCGTTGATGACGTATTCGTCGCCGTCGCGGACGATCCGGGTCTGGATGTTGGTGGCGTCGGAGCTGGCGACGTCGGGCTCGGTCATCGCGAACGCCGAGCGGATCCGCCCTTCCAGGAGTGGTTCGAGCCACCGCTCACGCTGTTCGGGGGTGGCGAACAGTTCGAGGGTCTCCATGTTGCCGGTGTCGGGCGCCTGGCAGTTGATCGCCTCGGGGGCGAGCACCGGAGACCAGCCGGAGATCTCGGCGACGGCGGCGTACTCCACGTTGGAGAGCCCCGAGAGCTTGGGCAGGAAGAGGTTCCACAGGCCGCGGCGCCGCGCCTCCGCCTTGAGGTCCTCCATCACCGGCGGGTGCTCGTGCGGCCCGTGCTCGGCGAGGTACGCCGCCCACACGGGCTCGGCCGGGAACACGTGGGACCGCATGAAGTCCCACATCTCGTCGCAGGTCCGCTGAGCCTTGGAAGAGAGAGCGAAGTCCATGTCAGTGCTCCTTCAGGTGGTCGAGCCCTTCGGCGCCCAGCCGGAGGACGAGGTCGTCGAGGTCGCCGAAGTCCTGGCCGCCCATCGCGCCGGCCTTGGAGCGCGCGGCGACGCCCTGGACGATGACGGCGAACTTGAAGTGGGCGAACGCCTGGTACCACGTCAGGTCGGCGAGGTCGACGCCCGCCGCGGTGGCGTAGCGGTCGAGCATCTCGGCGCGGGTGGGGAAGCCCGGCAGGTGCGAGACGCCCGGGACCAGGCTGAGGCCGTCGTCGCCGGCTTCACGCCAGTAGAGCATCAGCAGGGCGACGTCGCTCATGGGGTCGCCGAGCGTCGAGAGCTCCCAGTCGAGGACGGCGTTGATCCGCGCCGGGTCGCCGGCGTCGTACACGACGTTGTCGGTGCGGAAGTCGCCGTGGACGATCGTGGCGCGCTGCTGCTGCGGCACGTCGGCGGCCAGGCGCCGGGCCAGCTCTTCCATCTCGGGGACCTCGTGGGTGTGGCTCTTGTCCCACTGGCCGGACCAGCGGCGGACCTGACGCGCCATGAAACCCTCGGGGCGGCCGTAGTCGCCGAGGCCGACCGCGTCGTAGTCGACGGCGTGCAGGGCGGCCAGCGTGTCGGCGAGGGCGAACGACATCGCCCGCCGCTCCTCGGGCGTCTCCGCCCAGCCGTCGGGCGTCCGGTCGCGGACGACGTGTCCGGGGACCTTCTCCATCACGTAGAACTGGACGCCGATCAGGTCGCCCTCGTCGACCAGCACGATGCGGGGCACCGGCACGTCCGTCTCGGCGAGCCCGCGCTGGACCCTGGCCTCCCGGGCCATGTCGTGGGCGCTCGGCAGCAGGTGTCCTGTCGGCGGCCGGCGCAGGACGAGCTCGCCGGCGTCGCTGCGCAGGGTGAAGGTCAGATTGCTCTTCCCGCCGATGATCAGCTCTGCGGTGCAGGAGCGCCAGCGGTCGTCCTCGGTGGCCTCGGCCAGGGCCGGCGCGAGCCGGTCGAGACCGGTCAGGGCGGCGGGGTCGATGCTGCTCATGAGCGCATGATACCGAACGTGCGTTCAGTCGCCAAAGGCGGGGTCCCTCAGTGAGCGAACACCTTTAACCAGCGCAATCGGCGGGCGTGGTGGAGTAGTGTGTTCGGTATGGCTGAACACACACCAGGCGCCGCCATCCGGGCCGCGCGCCTCGCGCGTGGGCTGAGCCTGCGTGCGCTGGCGGCGCGCGTCGGCGTCAGCCCGGCGACGATGAGCGCTCTCGAGACCGGGCGCACCCCGCTGACGGTCGACCGGCTGGGCGAGGTGGCCCAGGTCCTGGACGTTCCGGCGGCGCGGCTGCTGGGCGGTGACCCGGTGCGGGTGCCGGAGCCCGCCGCGGCCGGCCCCGGGGGAGACGACTGGCGGGCCTTCGGGGCGTTGGGGCTCGACCCGGCGCTGGCCGCGGCGCTGCGGGTCTTCGTCGCCCGTGGATACCACGCGGCCACGATGCGCGAGGTGGCCGCCGAGGCCGGGCTGAGCGTGGCCGGCGTCTACCACCACTACACGAGCAAGCAGGACATGCTGGTGCGGCTGCTCGACCTGACCATGGCCGACATCCGGTGGCGGCTGATCGCCGCGCGCGACGAGACAGCCGACGGGGAAGGGGGGGAGCTCGGGCGGTTCGCGCGGATGGTCGAGGCCCTGGCGCTGTTCCACGCGCTCCGCGCCGACCTGGCCTTTCTCGGCGCGAGCGAGATGCGCAGCCTCGCCCCGGCGGAGCGCGCCCGGATCACCGCGCTCCGCGACGAGGTGCAGCACCTCCTCGACGAGCAGGCGCGGAGGGCGGTGGCCGTGGACGGCGGGGCACCGGCGGACGTGCGGACCGCGACCCGCGCCGTCGCGACCATGTGCACCTCGCTGCCGTCGTGGTTCCGCCCCGACGGCCCGCTGTCGGCGGAGCAGGTGGCCCGGCGGTACGCCGACTACGCGGTCGCGCTGCTGCGGGCCGGCTGACCCCGCCGCGCCGCTCAGGCGGTCCCTCCGGCGACCAGCAGACCGCCGTCGAGGGTGAGGATCTGGCCGGTCACCCAGGCGGCGTCGTCGGACACCAGGTACGCGACGGCGCCGGCGACGTCCTCGGGGGCGCCGAGCCGCTTCATCGGGTACCGCGCGACGGTCTCCGCCTCCTTGCCCTCGTACAGGGCACGGGAGAACCGTGTCTTGATCACCGCCGGTGAGACGGCGTTGACGCGTACGTCCGGACCGAGCTCGGCGGCGAGGGTCCGGGTGAGGTGGGAGACGGCGGCCTTGGAGATGCCGTACATCCCGATCCCCTCCGACGGCACGTCCCCGGTCACCGAGGTCACGTTGACCACGCAGCCCACGCCGTGGGGGACGGCCTCCTGGGTCCAGGCGAGGGTGCCGAGGACGTTGACCTCCATGATCTTGCGGGCGACGTCCAGGTCGAGGTCCGTGAGCGGACCGTACGCCGGGTTGATGCCCGCGTTGTTGACCAGGACGTCGAGCCGGCCCCACTCGGCCAGCACGCGCGAGAACACCTCGGACCGGTGCTCCGGGTCGTCGGCCCGGCCGGCCACGGGCAGCACCGAGCCTTCCGGGAAGGACGCCGCCGCCTCCTCCAGCGGCTCCGGCTTCCGGGCCGTGACGCACACCCGGGCGCCCTCGGCGACGAGCCGTTCGGCGATGGCCAGGCCGATCCCCCGGCTGGCCCCGGTCACGATCGCGACGCGCCCCGCCAGGCGCGGAGACCCGGTCACTGGCCGGCCCCCGGCCCGTCGCCGTCCCGCAGGACGTTGCGCCGGATCTTCCCCGTCTGCGTCTTGGGCAGGTCGGGTACGAGGTGGATCTCGCGCGGGCACTTGTAGGCCGCCAGCCGCCCCCGGGTGAAAGCGATCAGCTCCTTCTCCTCGGCCGACTCTCCGGCCTTGAGTGACACGTAGGCCACGACGGTCTCCCCTCGATAGTCATCCGGCCGTCCGACGACCGCCACCTCGTGCACCGCCGGGTGGGCGTAGAGCGCGTCCTCGACCTCGCGCGGCCAGACCTTGTAGCCGGAGGTGTTGATCTGGTCCTTGAGCCGGTCGACCAGGTAGACCCAGCCCGCCGCGTCCATGATCGCCCCGTCGCCGGTGTGCAGCCATCCGCCGGGCATCGTCGAGGCGGTCGCCTCGGGCTTGCGCCAGTAGCCGGGCACCACCTGCGGCCCGCGCAGCGCCAGCTCGCCCTGCTCGCCCGGTCCGACCGGCTCGTCGGCGGCGTTCACGACCCGCGCGTCCAGGCCGGGCAGCGGCACGCCGATGGAGAGCGTCCCGCTCGCCTCGTCCACCGGCGCCTCCACGCCCAGCGGCACGGCGATCACCCCCGAGGACGTCTCGGTCATCCCGTAGACGTTGTGGATGTAGACGCCGAACCGCTCCCGGAACCGCTCGATGGTCGACGGCGGGATCGGGGCGCCGCCGCTGTAGACCGACCTCATCGACGCGAAATGCTCCCGCGAGGCGTGCGGCAGTTGGTAGATCGCGTTGAACGCGGTGATCGACCCGATGGTGAAGGTCACCTGGTGCTCGACGAAGGCGTCGATCGCCACCTCGGGACGGAACCGGCCGGTCAGGACGAGCACGGCGTCATGCATCATCGCGATGACCGCGTTGATGACCGAGCCGGTGATGTGGAACAGCGGCGCCATCGCGTACACCGCGTCGCCGGGCCGGAGGCCGACCCACGTGGCGAAGCCGGCGGCGACGGAGAGCACGTTGCCGTGCGTGTTCATCGCGCCCTTGGGCGGCCCGGTCGTGCCGGAGGTGTACGTCAGAAGCGCGACGTCGTCCGGTGTCAGCTCCGGCGACTCCACGACGTCGCCCCGGAACCGCTCGATCAGCTCCTCCAGGTCACCGTGCGAGGCGGGCGCCTTCCGTTCGGTTTCACCGAACACCCGAGGGTCGTCGCGGGTCTGGAAGGCGAGGGGAGAGGTGCTCACCGTCCAGCGCACCGAGCTGCCGGACAGGGTCTCGGAGACCTGCGGCACGTCGGCGTCGGCGCAGACGACCCCGACCGCGCCGGAGTCGTCGATCAGCCGCCGCAGCTCCTGGCCGCGGTACATCGGGTTGAGCACCAGCGCCGTCGCCCCGAGCTTCCACAGGGCGAGGAACGAGAGGGCGAACTGCGGGATGTTCTGCAAGTAGATCCCCACCCGGTCGCCGTGCCGGGTGCCGAGGGAGCGGTACGCGGCCGCGAGGGCGTCACTGGCCTCGTCGGCCTCCCGGACGGTCATGGCGCCGTCGAAGTACGCGAGCGCGCGGGCGTCCGGCTCCCGTCGCACCCGCTCGCGCCACGCCTCGGCGAGCGAGGTGTGGCCGACGGGCCGGGCGTCCGTCACCGCCTGTGGGTAGAGCGCCGTCCAGCGTCTCTCGTTCATCCCGCTACCTCCCCGGTCTGCGATGGAGACTGAGTGATCGTTCGGTCGGTGTTAGGTATACAGGGCGGCCCGGTGCGTACCGGGACCGGCCCCCCGGAGAGAGCTAGGCGGACGGGCGGAGCAGCCGCACGATGTGGGCCACCCGCTTCTCCTGGAACGCCTGCGCCCAGGCCCGCTGTCCCATGCCGGCCACGATGGTCGCGTCGTGCTCAAGAGGGAAGTAGCACATCCCGATCAGGCTCAGGAAGAGCTGCTCGGGGGCTTCGTCCGCCTCCACCACGCCGGCCTGGGCCATGATCCTGATCATCCGGTCGGCGAATCGCTGGGAGTGCCGCGGCTGCCCCTCGCGCCGGCCGACGCGTTCGAGCGCGTCGCGCGTGAGCAGAGAGACGAAGGTCGGGTTGTCGAGCAGGAAGTCGACATAGCCGCCGATCAGCCGGCGCAGCGCCGCCTCCCCGTCGCCGGGTGACGCCTCCAGGAGCTGCTCGGCTTCGGTCGCCACCAACTCGAGCGCCGCGTCGCGCCGTTCGAAGACCCGTTGCAGCACCTCGTGGTAGAGGTCCTCCTTGGAGCCGAAGAAGTAGCCCGGCAGCCCGACCGAGACATAGGCCCGTTCGGCGATCGCCGCCAGCGAGGCGCCCTGGAAGCCTAAGTCGGCGAAGAGCTGCTCCGCGGCGTCGAGGATCGCGATCCGTGACCGCTCGGCGTCGCGGACCTTCCGGGCACGCTTCGCAGGTGGCCCCGCCACCGGCGTCTGCCGTGTCGTCTTCATCCCTGTCCTCGTGGTCGTGTGCTTCCCCGTGAGGTGCCCGTCGCGCCCTCGGCGGTTACGGGGGACCTTGTGTCGCCCAGCCTAAGGCTCACGAGCGTCGCCGGGCTTGTTTCGGGCGAAAACTATTTGCGCATACAGTTAGTACTACCGCAATCGGAATTTCTCGGCTAGTGTCCAGCGCACAGACGCGGAGGCGAGCCCCCCCAAACGTTTTTCGCTGCTATTTGATCGTTCAGTTCCACTACGGGCTGGTTGAGTGTTCAGTTCCAGGACGACGGTCGTCTCACCCGAGCAGATGCCTGCACGGCCCCCTGAGGAGGATCGAGTTGTTCACCATTGAGCCGCTGGTCGTGGCTTACGGTCCGCACCGAGAGAAGAGTCGCTTCACCTACATGCACAACGCGGGTGTCGCGATCGACGTCCCCTACGTCGCCTGGCTGATCCGCAAGCCCGGTTTCGCCGCCCTCATCGACGTCGGCTGCAGCGCGGACGACTACAACCAGCACATCCGCCCGGTCGACAGGGAACTCGTCCACGTCGGCCAGGTCTTCGCCGACGTCGTCGACGTCAAGCCGATCGAGTCCCACCTGCGCGAGCGCGGGATGAAGGCCTCCGACATCGACGTCACGGTCCTGACGCACCTGGACTGGGACCACTGCATGACCATGGATCCGTTCGGCGACAGTGAGATCTTCGTCCAGCGCGCCGAGTGGGACAACACCCCTTCTCACGAGATGTTCGCGACGTCGTTCGCCCCGGCCGAGCACTACCAGCGCATCGAGGACATGGGCCTGACCAAGCTCGACGGCGACCACCAGATCGCCGAGGGCTTCGACCTCATCCTCACCCCTGGCCACACCCAAGGCGGCCAGTCGGCGATCGTCAAGACCTCCGAAGGCACCTACGTCATCGCCGGGATGTGCGTGCTCAAGGAGAACTTCTACCCCTCGGAAGAGGAGTCGGAGCACTTCAAGGTGATCCCCCCCGGCGGACACACCGACCTGTTCGAGGCCTACGACCAGATGGTCCGCATCAAGGAGATCGGCGGCGACAACGTGCTGCCGCTCCACATGAGCGAGGCGTTCGACATGGGTCGCATCGGGACCCTTCCCGAGTGATCCGCCTTTAGCCACCCATCGGGAGCCGTGGAGCGGCTCCCGGATCAAGGAGATCCGATGAGGAAGAAGATCCTCGCGTTGCTGGCCGGTTCGGCCCTCCTCGCCTCGTCTGCCTGCGGTCTGGGCAGCTCCGGGGCCGGCGGCGGTGACGACACTATCACGATCGGGACCCTGTTCTCCGTCTCGGGGGCTGGCGCGAAGCTGGGCGACAAGATGCGCAAGGGTGCCGAGCTGGCCGTGGAGCAGGTCAACAGCCAGGGCGGCATCGACGGCAAGAAGATCAAGTGGGTCTTCTACGACCCCGCCGGCGACACCTCCACCGCCGTGCAGCAGACCAACCGCATGCTCGACAGCGACGGCGTGGAACTCGTCGTCGGCGGCGGCGGCTCGTCGGGCATCGCGCTGGCGATGGACCCCATCACCAGCGGCAAGGGCATCACCTTCATCGCCACCGAGGGAGCCCGTCAGATCGTGGAGCCGGCGGCGGACCACCGGCTGACCTTCAAGACCACGTTCAACGACACGGTGATGATCGAGAAGCTGATCGAGTACTGGAAGGCGAAGGACGTGACCAGGGTCGCGTTCATGCCGGACACCTCCAGCTTCGGGCAGTCGGCCCAGGAGGAGCTCGAGCGGCTCGCCCCCGAGGCCGGCATCAAGGTGTTCACCGCGGCCTTCGACCCGGCCGCCAACGACCTCACCCCCCAGGTCAAGCGGCTCGCCGGCAACGACCCGCAGGCCTACCTGGCCTGGACCATCCAGCCCTCCGGCGTGACGTTCCTCAAGAACGTGCGCAGCGTGCTCGCCGACCGTGACGTCATGGTGATGCACGGCTTCGGCTTCGTCGACGACCGCTACATGCAGCAGGCCGGCGCGGCGGCCGAGGGCACGATCCTGGTCTCGCCGAAGCTGCCGATCTGGGACAAGACCGAGGACAGCGACCAGCAGAAGGCGGCGATGGAGGACTTCGCCACCAGCTACGCCGAGAAGTACGCCGGGGAGCAGCCGAACGTCTACGCGGGCCAGGCCTACGACGCGATGATGGTGGCGGTCGAGGCGCTGCGCGCGACCGGCGGCGACCCCGACGGCGAGAAGGTCGCCAAGGCGATCGAGGGCCTCGGGTCCCACGTGGGCGTGACCGGCGTCTTCAAGTTCACCCCGGACGACCACAGCGGGCTGACCGCCGACGACGTCGCCGTCGTCCAGTGGGACGGTTCGCGATTCGTCCCGGCGGAGTGAGCCATGGATCTTTTCATCCAGGTCCTGCTCTCGGGGCTCAGCGTGGGCGCGATCTACGCGATCGTCGCCCTGGGCTTCGGCGTCATCTTCAACGCCACCGGAGCCATCAACTTCGTCCAGGGTGAGTACGTCATGGTCGGCGGACTCAGCGCCGCCATGCTCTACGAGGCGTGGGACGTCCCGATCTTCGTCGCGATCCTGGTCGCGATCGCGGTGACCACCGTGCTCGGGCTGCTGACGGAGATGGGGCTGCTCGGCTTCGGCCGCCTCCGGACGCCGGCCGCCATCACGATCGCCACGATCGCCATCGCGGTGATCGTCAAGGGCGCCGCGATGCTGATCTCGGTCCGCGACACCTATGCGCTGCCCTCGGTGCTCGGCTCGGAGTCGCTGCGGATCCTGGGCGCCTCGACCAGCCGGCAGACGATTCTCAACCTCGTCCTCGCCGTACTGGTCGTGGTCGCGCTGACGCTGTTCTTCCGGCGGACCAAGCTCGGCACCACCCTGCGCGCCGCCGCGGGAGACTCCGAGACGCTGCAGACGTTCGGCGTCTCCTACCGCACCACGGCCCGCTGGGCGTTCGTCATCGCGGCGGCCCTCGGCGCCGTGGCCGGCGCGGGCCTGGCCCCGCTGACCGTGATGTCGTTCGACTCCGGCACCCTGCTGGGTCTCAAGGGCTTCGCCGCGGCGATGCTCGGCGGTCTCGGCAACCCGCAGGGCGCGCTGGCGGGCGGCCTGCTGCTCGGCGTCGCCGAGGCGGTCGTGGCGGGGTACGGAACGTCGGCGTACGCGGACGTGGTCGCCTTCGTGGTGCTGCTCGCGATCCTGACCTTCAAGCCCACCGGCATGTTCGGCACGGCCCGGGCGGTGCGCACATGAGCAGTCGTCTCAGCGCTTTGCCACGCTCCCTGGGCAGGACGAACTCCTGGGAGCTGTGGATCACGATCGGTCTCCTGCTCCTGCTCCCGATGCTGATGGCGACCGACTACGCGCTGCACATCTGGACCCGGATGGCGATCTACGTGATCCTGCTGACCGGCCTGAACTTCATCAACGGCATGGCCGGGATGATCTCCCTGGCCCAGGCCGGATTCTTCGGCCTCGGCGCCTACGCCGCCGGCATCGCGGCGGTGCGCTTCGACGTGCCGCCCGTGCTCGCGCTGGTCATCGCGCCGGTGGTGGTGACCCTGGCGGCGCTGCTGGTGGGCATGATGTCGATGCGCCTGAAGGAGATCTACTTCAAGATGGCGACCCTGGGCGCCGGGTTCGTGCTCTTCCTCCTCTTCGGGCGGATGGTCGAGCTCACCGGCGGGCCCAACGGCCTGGTCGGCATCCCGCCGTTCTCGGTGTTCGGCTTCGAGTTCACCGAGCCGATCGTGAAGTACGGCTTCGTCGCGCTGCTCGCCATCATCGGCGCGATCGTGGCCCACAACCTGCTGGTGTCGCGTACCGGCCGGGCGTTGCGGGCCTACGGCGCCTCGGAGCCCGCGGCCCTGGCCGCCGGCGCCAGCCCGTTCAAGCTGCGCCTGCTCGCGTTCGGCATGAGCGGCTTCTACGCCGGCGTCGCGGGGGCGCTGGAGGCCTTCGACTCCCGCTTCATCAGCCCCTCCACCTTCGACTTCATGATGGCCGTCCTCCTGGTCGTCGCCCTCGTGCTCTCGGGGGCGGGACGGATGATCGGCCCGATCCTCGGAGCGCTGCTGCTCACGGGCATCGAGGTGTTCGCCGCCGACTACGCGGACTACGAGCCGCTGATCATGGGCGTGATCTTCCTGATCGCCATCCAGCTCTTCCCCCGTGGCCTCGCGGGCGAGCTGGCCGCGCGCCGCGAGGACCGCCGCGAGCGGGCCAAGCGCGAGGCGGCCGAACAGGCCAAGCCGGACCAGGAGGTGGTGCGGGCATGAGTACGAGCGAGCGCCAGGGCCTGCGGGTCACCGGCGTGTCCAAGGCATACGGCGGCCTGCAGGTGCTGAAGGACGTGACGCTGCGGGCGCCGGCGGGATCGATCACCGCGGTGATCGGGCCGAACGGCGCCGGCAAGAGCACGCTGGCCAACGTCATCTCCGGCTTCGTCACGCAGGACGCCGGCCAGGTCTTCGTCAACGGCGCCGAACTGCCGGCCGGCAAGGCGGTCGCCCGCGCGGGCCACCGCCTGGGGCGGACCTTCCAGAACCTGGAGGTCTTCACCGGCATGACGGTGCTGCACAACGTCGCGATGGGAGCGTACTCCCGGCAGAAGGGCAGCCACCTGGGCGACCTGATCCGTGGTCCTCGTACCCGGCGCAACGAGCGGGAGGCCGAGGAGTCGGCACGGGCTCTGCTGCGCAAGTTCGGGCTGGAGCACCGGGCCGACTCCCTGGTGGAGTCCCTGCCCTTCGGCGAGGCGAAGCTCGTCGAGATGGTCCGCGTGCTGGCGATGGAGCCGGAGGTGGTCGTCCTCGACGAGCCCGCCGCCGGGCTGCCCCCGGCCAGTGCCATGCCGCTGGCCGAGACCATCGCCGGGATGGCCCAGGAGGGCATCGGGGTGCTGCTCATCGAGCACAACATGAAGCTGGTGATGAGCATCTCCGAGCACGTCGTCGTCCTCGACCAGGGACGGGTGCTGACCGAGGGGTCGCCGGCCGAGGTCCAGAAGGACCCGAGGGTGATCGAGGCCTACCTCGGCCCCGGCCACGCGAAGAGCGAGGAACTCACGCTATGAGCAGCATGGACACCAACACCCGGGCGGGCGTCCACGAGCGGGCCGGGGAGCACGTCCAGACCCAGGGCCTCGTCGTGGAGGGCCTCACGGTCCGCTACGGCCGCGTCGAGGTCGTCCACGGCGTCAGCTTCCGGGCGCTGCCGGGCCAGGTCACCTGCCTGGTCGGGAACAACGGCGCCGGCAAGACGACCACCATCCGCGGCATACTCGGGCTCCAGCCCAGCGGGTCGAGGAAGGTCACCTTCCGGGGCGAGTCCCTGGCCGGGCTGCCCACCCACGCCATCGCACGGCACGGCATCGCGCTCGTGCCGGAGGGCCGCCGGGTCTTCGCCGACCTGACGGTGCTCGAGAACCTCCGGATGGGCGCGGTGCGGCGTCCCGGCGGCTGGCGGGACGCCGAGAAGCTCGGCGAGGTCTTCGACCTCTTCCCCGAGCTGAGGGAGCGCACTGACAGCAAGGCCGGTCTGCTCTCCGGCGGCCAGCAGCAGATGCTCGCGATGGGGCGGGCGATGATGGCCCGGCCCGAGATGCTCGTCCTCGACGAGCCGTCGATGGGGCTCAGCCCGGTGCTGGTCAACCGCATCTACGAGGCGCTGGTCGCGCTGCGCGCGCAGGGCTACACGATCCTGCTCTCCGAGCAGAACGCCAACCTGGCGCTCGAACTGGCAGACCACGCCTACGTCCTCGAAACCGGGCGGATCGTCGAGGAAGGCGCCGCCGCCGACCTCGCCCGCTCGTCGAGGGTGCAAGCGATCTACCTAGGAGCATGAGGATGAACCAGATCTACCTTGAGCCCGCGGCCCTGGCCGAGATGCTCGGCCGGCCGGACGTCCGGGTCGTCGACACCCGCGCCTCGCTCGCGGACGGGCCCGGCGGCCGGGACATGTGGGCCGCCGGCCACGTCCCCGGCGCGGTGCACGCCGACTGGATCGAGGACTGGGGCACCACCGTCGACGGCGTCGAGGGGATGCTTCCTGAGCCCGAGGAGTTCGCCAAGGCCATGTCACGCCTGGGCGTCGGCAACGACACCCTCGTGGTCGCCTACGACGACAACTCCCTGTTCACCGCCTCCCGGCTGGCCTGGGCGCTGCTGCACCACGGCCACCAGCGGGTCGCGATCCTCGACGGCGGCTTCCCCGCCTGGCAGGCGGCCGGCCTCGAGGTCTCCACGGACCAGGCCGACGGCCGCCCGGAGCCGCGCGACTACCGCCCCGGCGCCCCGCAGGGGATGCGCCGGGAGATGGACGAGGTCCGCGCGCTGCTCGGCCGCGACGACGTGACGCTGGTCGACTGCCGGATGGAGGAGACCTTCGCGGCCTCCGAGGGGCGGATCCCCGGCGCCAACCGGCTCCCCTCCCCGAGCCTGATCGGGGAGGACGGCCGCTTCAGGCGCGGCGAGGAAGTCGCCCGGCTGGCCGCCGACGCCGGCGTGGACAAGGACCGCCCCGCGGTCCTCTACTGCGGCGGGGGCGTCTCCGCGGCCGCCGTGCTCATCGCCCTGCGCGACGCCGGCTTCAGCGACCTCGCCCTCTACGACGGCTCGTGGTCCGAATGGTCCCAGCACGCCGACAACCCGATCCAGAGGCACGGATGAACCAGCGAAAGGGCCCGGCGCCGCTCGGCGCCTACGTCCAGACCATGACAGCGGCCGGCCTGTGCTTCGTTTCCGGGCAGGTGCCGGTCGACCGCAACGGCGACACCCTGCCCGCCGACGACCTGGTCGCCCAGGCCGAGCAGGTCTTCGCCAACCTGGAGGGCTGCCTGGCCGACGAGGGCCTGGCGATGTCCGACGTGGTGTCGATCACGACCTACCTGCGCGACGTCGCCGACGGCCCCGAGGTCTCGGCGGTCCGCGCCCGGTTCTTCGGCGACCACCGGCCCACCAGCACCGTCGTGGAGGTCTCCGGGTTCCTCAACCCCGCGTGGCGCCTGGAGGTCCAGGCGATCGCCGTGGCCCGCGAACCCGGCAGTAAGTAAGGGAGGAGTCACCGTGCGCATCGACAACCAGTTCGTCGTGCCCGCGACCCCGGAGCGGGCGTGGGAGTTCCTCACCGACCTGGGCCGGGTCGCCCCCTGCGTCCCCGGCGCCACCGTGGAGTCCGTCGAGGGCGAGGCGCTCACCGGCCGGGTGGCGCTGCGTATCGGCCCGATGAACATGACCTACACGGGTGAGGCCAGGTTCCTCGTCAAGGACGAGGTGAACAAGGTGGCCACCATCGAGGTCGGCGGCCGCGACGGCCGCGGCGGCGGCACGGTGAAGGCCAAGATCAAGGCCGGCCTGACCGAGGTCCCCGGCGGTACGCAGGTGACCCTGGCGACCGACCTGGGCCTCACCGGCCGAGTCGCCCAACTCGGGCAGGGGCCGATCAAGGACGTGAGCTCGAAGCTGATGCGCCAGTTCGCCGACAGCCTCGCCTCCAGGATCGACGAGCCCGCCCCGGCCGCCGGCAGCCCGGTCGCCCCGGCTGTGGAGGCCGAGCCGATCAACCTGCTCGACGGCTCGCTGGTGCCCAAGAAACAGCTCGCCGGCGCGGCCGCGGGCCTGGTGGCGCTGGTCCTCGCCTTCCTCCTCGGCCGGAGCGTCGGGAGGAGGGAGACCCGCTGATGTCGGACGTACTCACCACGATGGCCTACGAGCGGGCCCGCAGCGTCCCCGAGGCGCTCACCCTGCTCGCCGAGGGAGGCGAGGACACCCGCCCGATCTCGGGAGGCCAGAGCCTGGTGCCGATGATGAACCTCGGCCTGGCCGCGCCCGCGTTCCTGGTCGACGTGTCAGGCATCCCCGCGCTGCGCACGATCGGCGTCGACGGCGGACACCTCGTCGTCGGCGCGGCGGTCACCCACGCCGAACTGACCACCGACCCGCTGATCGCCGAGCACGCGCCGCTGCTCGCGATGGCCGCGGCCCACATCGGCAGCCGGCGGATCCGCAACCGCGGCACCATCGGCGGCTCGGTCTCCCACGGGGACGCGGCGGCCGAGCTGCCGGTGAGCTGCCACGTACTGGAGGCCGACTACCGGGTCGAGAGCCTGGGCCGCCAGGAGTGGCGCCCGGCGCGGGAGTTCTCGCTGGGCTACTACCAGACCGACCTCCGCTCGGGTGAGCTGGTGACGGCGGTCCGGATACCGCTGCGCCCGCGCCACGGGTGGGGCTTCCACGAGTACTCACGCCGCGCCGGCGACTTCGCCCTGGCCTCCGCCGCCGCGGGCGTCGCGCTGGACGGCGACCGGATCAGCAGCGCGGCCGTCGCCGTGACCGGCGCCGCCGACCGGCCGCTCCGGCTGGAAGCGGTCGAGCGACGGCTCACCGGTGTCACCGTCGCGGAGGCGGAGCGGGTGATGTCGGGCCTGGCCGCGGCTCTCGACGTCGCCGACGACCCGTACACCAAGGGTGCGGACCGGGCCCGGCTGATCGAGGCGATGGCGGTGCGGGCGGTCAGGGACGCCTGCGCCGACGCGAGGAGGGAACAGGCATGAGCCACGTCGAGACCCGGATGACACTCAACGGCAAGGAGGTCACCGGTCACGCGCCCGCCGACACCACGCTGGTGCGCTGGCTGCGCGAGCAGGCCCACGCCTACGAGGTCAAGGAGGGCTGCAACGAGGGCACCTGCGGGACCTGTACGGTGCTCGTCGACGGCCGGTCGGCGACCGGCTGCACCACCCTGGCGGTCCAGGTCGACGGCGCGCGGGTGGAGACCAGCGCGTCCCTGGCCGAAGGCGAGGAGCTGAGCCCGCTGCAGGCGAAGTTCTGGGAGACCGGCGCTTCCCAGTGCGGCTTCTGCACGCAGGGGATGCTGATGTCGGCCGTCGAGCTGCTCCGCTCCGGCGACGAGGTCACGCCCGCCAAGGTGCGCGAGCACCTGCACGGCAACCTCTGCCGGTGCACCGGCTACCAGGCGATCGTGGACGCCGTGGTCAAGGCGGCGGAGGAGGGGGCGACCCGATGACGGAGACCGTCCCGAGCCGCGCCCGGGAGACGACCCGCGTGGTCAACACCGAGGTGAAGCGGCAGGACTCGCGCGAGAAGCTGCTCGGCAAGACCCGCTACGCCGGTGACTTCGACGTCGCCGGCCAGCTCTACGCCCGCCTGGTCCGTTCGCCGCTGCCCTCGGCGCGGATCGTGGCCAAGGACGCGACCGCCGCGCTGGCGGTGCCCGGGGTCGTCGCCGTGCTCTTCGGCGAGGACGTGCCCAACAACGAGATCCCGACCAACACCGCCGGGATCAAGGGGCGGCCGCTGCCGCCGTCCTGGGTGCTGGCCACCGAGCGGGTGCGCTACCACGGCGAACCGGTCGCGCTGGTGGTGGCCGAGAACACGCGGGCGCTGGCCGCCGCCGAGGCGCTGGTGGAGATCGAGTACGACGCGCTCCCCGTGGTCTCGGACCCGGAGTCCGCCCTGGAGTCCGGCTCGGCGCGGGTGCACGAGGGCGGCAACCTGCTCAGCGAGTGGAACATCGACCGCGGCGACGTCGACAAGGTGTTCGCCGAGGCGCCGATCGTGGTGGAGGGCCGCTACGAGGCGCAGGTCGTCGACCATGCCTACCTGGAGCCGGAGACCGGCATCGGGTGGCTGGACGACGAAGGCGTCATCAACATCAAGGTCTCCACGCAGGAGATCGAGCACTACCGGCGCATCGCGCACGTCGTGGGGCTGCCGGACTCCAAGGTGCGCGTCCAGGCGCCGTACCTCGGCGGCGGCTTCGGCGGCAAGGAGGACATGACCGTCGAGCCGTACATCGCGCTGGCGGTGCAGCGGACCGGCCGGCCGGTGAAGATGACCTGGAGCCGGCAGGAGTCGCTGACCGCGCGGGCCAAGCGGCACCCGGTGCGGATGAGCTACCGGACCGCGGCGACCGAGGACGGCCAGCTGCTGGCCCACGACATCGACATCGTCTCGGACGCGGGCGCCTACCCGCTGCTCAGCGGTTTCGTGCTGCTGTACATCACCCTGAACGCGGCCGGGCCGTACCGCTGCGACAACGTACGGGTGCGCTCGCGCGCGGCCTACACGAACAACACGCCGGGTTCGGCGTTCCGCGGGTTCGGCGGGATGCAGCCGGTGCTGGGCTACGAGGCGCAGATCGACAAGGTCGCCGACGCGGCCGGCCGGGACCGCGTCGAAGTCCGCAAGCGCAACGCCTTCAAGACGGGCGACCGGATCCCCGCCGGACAGCCCATCGAGACCGCCGTGTGGCTGCCGCAGTGCATCGACGCGGTGATGGAGGCGATCGGCCCCCGGCCCGAGCCGTCCTCACCCGAGCACCGGGTGGGTCTGGGACTGGCGTGCAACGTGCAGCCGTACGGGCGGGTGGCGTGGATGAACGACTCCGCCTCCGCATGGGTGGGCTGCGAGCGCGACGGCGGCGTCGTGGTGCGCTGCGGCGTGCCCGACGTGGGCGGCGGCCAGGTGTCGTCGCTGGCGCAGATCGCCGCCGAGGTGCTGGGCGTGCCGATCGAGAACGTCACGGTCCACTTCGGCGACAGCGCGCGCACCCCGCTGGCGGGACGGACCACGGCGACCCGGCAGCTCTACATGTCCGGCAACGCCGTGCTGTCGGCGGCCCGCGAGCTCCGCGCCCAGCTGGTGGCGGGCGTGGCGAAGGCGACCGGCTGTGCCGAGCACGACCTGACGCTCGCCGAGGGCGGCGTGCTCACGCCTGAGGGGGTGGTGCCGCTGGCCGAGGTCGTGGCGATGTGCCTGGCGAACGGCGTGGCGATCAACGCGATGAAGACGTACTTCGCGCCCACCGCGAAGCCGGTGACCCAGCTGATCGACTCCGAGCGGATCGTCCCGGACTTCACCTTCGGGGCCCACGCGGCGTACATCGAGGTCGACACCCGGACCGGTGAGGTGCGGCCACTGCGCTACGTCGCCGCCCACGACGTGGGCCGGGCGATCAACCCGCTCAGCGTGCGCGGCCAGATCGAGGGCGCGGTCGTGCAGGGCCTGGGATACGCCCTGTCCGAGCGGATCGTGTACGACGAGGCCGTCAACCTCACCGGCGCCTTCTACCAGTACGCCATCCCGACGGCCGCCGACTGCCCGGAGATCGAGGTGAAGGTCCTGGAGTCCGGTGAGGGCGTGGGGCCGTTCAACGCGCGGGGCATCGGGGAGCCGCCGATCGGGCCGTGCGCGGCCACGATCGCCAGCGCGGTCGAGGACGCCGTGGGCGCCAGGCCCACCACCCTGCCGATGCTCGCCGAACGCGTGCTGAAGTGCGTCGACGAAGGGGGCCGGGCATGACCCCCACCGGCGTCACCCCGCAACGGACGCTGTCGATCGTGCCGATCGACACCCCGAGCCTGGGTGACCGCAGCTACCTGGTGCACGACGGATCGGTGGCGTTCGTGGTGGACCCGCAGCGCGACATCGACCGGGTGCTGGAGGTGCTGGACCGCGAGGGCCTGTCGCTGACGCACGTGTTCGAGACCCACGTCCACAACGACTACGTCACCGGCGGGCTCGCGCTGGCCAGGGAGACCGGCGCGGCGTACCTGCTCAACGACAGGGACGAGGTCGCCTTCGACCGGGAGCCGCTCCACGACGGGCAGTCGCTCGGGATCGGGGACCGGATCCGGGTGGAGGTCGTGGCCACGCCGGGGCACACCTTCAACCACCTCTCCTACGTGCTGCACGACCGGCACTCGGGGCAGGGGCTGGCGGTCTTCTCCGGAGGGTCGCTGCTCTACGGCTCGACCGGGCGGCCGGACCTGCTGGGCGAGGAGCACACCGACCGGCTGGCCCGGTTGCAGCACGGCTCGGCGCGGCGGCTGCGCGAGCTGCTGCCGGACGACGCGCTGCTCTACCCGACCCACGGGTTCGGCTCGTTCTGCTCGGCCACGCAGTCCGACGCCGCGGAGTCCACCATCGGCATGGAGCGTTCCACCAACCCCGTGCTGCTGCACGACGAGGACACCTACGTCCGGCAGCTGCTGGAAGGGCTGGGCGACTGGCCGGGGTACTACGTCCACATGGCGTCGCTGAACAGCGCCGGTCCTGAGCGGCCCGATCTGACGTTCCCGCGCGAGGCGACGCCGGAGGAGATCCGGCGCCGCGTCGACGCGGGCGAGTGGGTGGTCGACCTGCGGAACAGGACGGCCTTCGCGGCCGGCCACGTGCCGGGCAGCTTCAACTTCGGGCTGGACGGCTCGTTCGCGACCAACCTGGGCTGGTTGTTCGACTGGGGAACCCCGATCACCCTGCTGGGCGAACTGCCCGAGCACGTCTCACAGGCGCAGCGCGAGCTGGTACGGATCGGCATCGACCGTCCGGTGGCCGCGGCCACCGGAGGTCCCGGTCAGTGGAGCGACCGGGAGCCGGCCGCCTTCGGCCAGGCCGACTTCCGCCGCCTCGCCGAGGTGCTGCGGGAGCGGCCGGTCGTGGTCCTGGACGTACGGCGGACCGACGAGTTCGAGGCCGGGCACATCGAGGGCGCGGTGAACGCGCCGCTGCACGAGCTGCGGTCATCGGACCTGCCCGGCGGGGAGCTGTGGATCCACTGCCAGAGCGGCTACCGCGCCTCGGTGGCGGCGTCGCTGCTCGCCGCGGCGGGCCGGGACGTGGTGGCGGTCGACGACCACTTCGGCGAGGCGGCGGGCGCCGGCCTCACGGTGACGAGCGGAGGGGCATGACCCTCGCCGTCGTGCTGGCGCTCTCATTACTGGTCGGCGTCGCGCTCGGCGCTCTGGGGGGTGGCGGCTCGATCCTGACAGTGCCGATCCTGGTCTACGTCGCGGGGCTGGAGCCGAAGCAGGCGATCGCCACCTCCCTGCTGGTCGTGGCCGCCACCTCGGTCGCCGGGGCGGTCACCCACGCCCGCGCGGGCCGGATCCGGTGGCGGACGGGTGTGCTCTTCGGCGCCGGCGGGATGGTCGGCGCCTTCGGCGGCGGCATACTCGGCGGTTACGTACCCGGGCGGCTCCTGCTGATCGGCTTCGCGCTGATGATGGTCGCCACCTCCATCGCGATGCTCCGCGCCCGGCGTACCGAACCGGCGCACGCCCGCGGCGACGTGGCCGTGGTCCGCGCCCTGATCGACGGCGTGGTGGTCGGCCTGGTGACCGGACTGGTCGGCGCCGGGGGAGGGTTCCTCGTCGTCCCCGCCCTCGCGCTGCTCGGCGGGCTGCCGATGGCCGCCGCGGTCGGCACCTCGCTGATCGTGATCGCGATGAAGTCCTTCGCCGGCCTCGCCGGCTACCTGACCAGCGTCTCCATCGCTTGGAACCTCGCCATCGGCGTCACCGCGGCCGCCATCCTCGGCAGCGTGCTCGGCGGCTGGCTCGCCGGACGGATCCCCGAAGCCCGGCTGCGGAGCGTCTTCGGCTGGTTCGTGCTGGTGATGGGGGCGTTCGTGCTGCTGGAGCAGGCGGCGCCGCCCGGCGGGCTGCTCCCTGGCATGGTGATACTGGCCGCGGTGGGACTCGTGGCCGGTGCGTGGCGCGTGTGGACGGTGCGTGCCCGCAGCACGTCGGTGTCATAGGTGGAGTTGCGATGGCTGTGATCTATCTCGTCAGGCACGGGCAGGCGTCGTTCGGCGCGGCGGACTACGACGCCCTGAGCGAGCTCGGCCGTCACCAGGCCCGGCTCGTCGGTCAGGAGCTCTTGGGCCGGGCGCGCGAGCCGCTGCTCGTTTCCGGGTCGCTGCGCCGGCAGAAGGACACCGCCGCGCTGCTCGGCCTGCCGGCCGCCGTCCCCGTCGAGGATCCGCGCTGGAACGAGTACGACCACCTCGGGCTCGTCCGCCGGTACCTGGACGATGGCACTTCGCACACCACCGGCGACAGCCGCCAGTTCCAGACCCACCTCGACCAGGCACTCAAGCAGTGGATCGAGCAAGGCCACCCGGGAGGATGGGACACCTTCGCGGGCTCCGCGGTCGAGGCGCTGCACGCCATCCCCGGCCGTCTCGCGCCTGGTCAGGACGCTGTCGTGGTGACCTCCGCCGGCGTCATCGCCGCCACGGCAGGCTCGCTCCTGGAGGTCCCGGCCACCGGCGTCGTCGCACTCAACCGCGTCATGGTGAACGCGTCCATCACAGCCGTGCTGGCGGGCTCCTCAGGGCTGAGCCTGCTGTCGTACAACGAGCACGCGCACCTGGGGGCGTCACGGACCTACCGCTGAGCTGCTGTCCAGTCCGTGAGTCTCGGCAGCGCCGCGGACGGTCGTCGGGCGAGAACGCCTGCATTTTCGACCCCGACATCAGGTGTGGCCACACCGTCCATGCCCAAGCGCGGGCGGTCGCCGGCGGCGGCACGTCGTGCAGCATGGAGGCTCTTCTCGCCGGGGCCCGGGTCCCCGGAGTGCTCGCGGAAAATCGGGCGGATATGGCCCTGACCTGATGGGGTCCCGGCAGCAAAACGAAGTAGCACCTGCCCTGCGGTGAAGGCTGCGTTGGACGGGTTGGTGATCAAAGCGACTAGATTACGTGGGGTGACCGCGGACGACGACGTGCCCTCCAACCTCTCGCATCTCGGCGCGCCGATCGGGCCGATGATCCGTGTCCAGGGCGGGTCGGCCAACCGGCTGTACCGGCTCGACACCGACCAGGGGTCGTTCGCGGTGAAGGAGTTGAACCTCGTCGACCGCCGCTGGACCTACCACGTCGAGGACGTGTTCAGGTTCGAGCGGGCGGCTTTCGCTGCCGGCATCCCGATGCCAGAGCCGATCTCGGCCAGCCACCACACGCTCGTCCACCGGTGGGTCGAGGGAGAGAAGGTGCCCGAAGCACCGGTGTCGGCGGCGTACGCGTTCGAGATCGGTGAGATCCTCGCACGCATCCACGCACTCGACGTCGAGTGGACCCACGTGTCGATCGAGGACCCGACGTCACGGGACTGGCCCGAACTCGCCGAGCGGGCGGCGTCGACCGGACAACCGTGGGCCGATGAACTCGCCTCCCACGTCGAGACATTCCTCGCGATCGCCCACTTCGTCGACACCTGCGAACGGCCAGGCCCCGTCGTGCTGACCCATAAGGACATCCAACCGTGGAACCTGCTCGCTCGAGACGGTCGACCGGTGGTGCTCGACTGGGAGCTCTCGGGGATGCTCGACCTGGCCAGTGAGCTCGGCTCGACCGCGCTGAGCCTCGCGAAGGGATCTGGCTTCGACGACATCGAGCCCACCATCTTCCGCTCGGTACTCGACGGTTACGTCGCGGGGGGCGGAGCGCTGCCGCCGTCGGGTCCAAGCTGGTTCGTGTTCATGATCGGCGGCTGGCTGGGGTTCACGAGGTGGAACATCCTCCGCTGCCTCGCCGGTGTCGAGGCGAGCACCGGCCCTGCCCTCGCGCTGTCGCACGAGTCCGTGGGCAACGGCGTGCGCGGCCTCCCCGACATGTTCGGCCGCCTTCCGGAGCTCGAGGCGCTGCTCGTGTGACAGTGACCCGCTTCTGTGCCGGGTGCGCGGCGTAACCCGCGCTCCCGATCCCGCTCACCTCCAGCGGTGGGGCGGCCGGGACGCGGATGTGATCGGGCCACCGGGCCGCGACCAGGATCCAGTCGTCCCGCTCGGCCTCCACCACCCGCTCTGACGCCCCGATCTCCCGAAGCCGATCGAGATAGCAGACGACCTACGGCGGCGAGTTGCGTGATCTGCTTGCGGCCGGCCTCAAGCAGATCGATCTCCTCGCGCAGGTGGCTGTCGATCCGCCATTCGTGATTTCCGGGCGAGACAGGCGCAGTGGCCGAGCCCGGCGAGTCCGGCGAGCGTCCCCTGCACCGTCACTCCGAGCAGGAGCCAGTGCGGCCAGGTCGTGACCGGGGCGTCGCCACGCGACCATAACGTCAGGGCGAAGGTGGTGAGCCCGGCGCCTAACAGGACGCCGCTCATGGCCGTGTACCGACGCCGGGACAGCGTCCGCCCCGTCCGGGCGAGCAGCACGGGCCAGGAGAAGATCGCCAAGTATTGCAGCGCACCGCCGATGAGGTAGCCCGCGAGCTGGACGAGGGACGCCGACGCGAAGCCCTGGTGCGTCCAGTCGAACATCTTGCCGAGCCATGAACCCGTCGCCCAGACGATCGTCAACGCGGCGGCGAGGACGAGGAACACGCCGACCGTCCCGCGGCCGTCGGTGGCAGGCGTGTCGCTCATGTCCGGTGCCGCTCCTCGCCGGCGGTCTCCACGCTGACCGGCCTGCAAGGAATGCAGGTCGCGGTTGCCGCCGTTCGATCACTGTACGGGTAGGAAAAGGCCATCCAGCCGGTCAGTGGTCGCCTTGGCGGCCGAGGGTGTCCACCGGGGTCGCGCCGGGGCGGGTCCACTGCGGTGCGGGGCGGCTGGTGGGGCCCCAGGTGGCGTTGCCGTCCGCGTCCGAGCGCCAGTACCAGCAGGCGTGGCGCCCCTCGGGCCAGCCCTCCGGCTTGTCCTCCCATGCCTCGCCGCGGCCGTAAGGCGTCATGTCGAGCAGGCCGAAGGACCCGTCGGCGGACTCGATGCCACGACCCGTCGTGGTGTAGGTCAGGAACACGCGGTCGCCGTCGCGCAGGTAGCAGGTGATGTGCCCCATTTCTCCACCCACCGGCTCGTCCACGTCGCGCACCGAGTACCAGGGCTGGGTGTAGCCCATGAAGTCGACGAAGGGGGCCACCTCGTCCCAGACGCCCGTGGTCAGGATGGCGAACGAGACGCCCCGGGCGTTGAGGTAGACGGCGTCCTTCAGGTGCCAGGCCGTGACGGTGCAGCCTTCGCACTGCCCCTGGTGCGGCGCGCCGTCGTGCCACATGTGCTTGTAGACCACGAGCTCGTCGCGGCCCTGGAACAGGTCCAGGAACGGGACCGGGCCGTCGGCTCCGACGACCTCGACCGTACCGTCGAACTCCACCATCGGCAGCCGGCGGCGGGCGGCGGCGATGGCGTCGCCCTCGCGGGTGTGGGCCTTCTCGCGGACCAGGAGCTTGTCACGGGCGGCCTGCCAGGTGGCGAGGTCGACGACGGGCGGGCGGCCGGGCAGTGTCATGGTGTCCTCCGTGGTCCTCGTGACGGGCGGCGTCGTACGACGCCATGGCGGTCATGAGAACAGACCCGCGACCCGGCCGGAACTCGTCGCGGCCGGGGCTTGGAAAGGTTTTAGGAGTGGGTGGCGCGGATCTCCGTCACGGTGAACGCGTCGACGATGTGCCGGTTCTGCACCAGGAAGCCCACGACGCCCGCCACCGCCTCCGCGGCCAAGGTGGCTCTCACCTGCGCGGTCAGGAGGTAGACGAGGGGGGTCGACGGCTGGGTGAGGGTGAGGGCGCGGTCGTGGCGGTGCACGTCCTGCAGTGCCCTGATCGGGATCGGCCGCTCGGTGGTGAACCAGGCCGCGACCTCCCACAGCGGCAGGGCCGGGTCGGCGTCGGCCGAGGCGTGGTAGCAGGTGACGCAGCCGTGCCCGGCGTGCCGGTCGTGCGGGCAGGTCCACTGGGCGACGTCGGCCCGGGTGTGGTCACGAGTGCTCAGGATCGCCGCTTCTGTGACGCGGCGGCGCGCCGGCCTCGGCCGGTCCTCCCACGGAGAGAAAGCGTCGCTGCCGATGATGGCATCCCTTCGGTCAGATGCGTCGAAACCTGGTCAAACTACCCGGTCGGCACCCGCCCAAGCAGCGGGACACGATCTCGGACTGGGGAAGATACGTTCTGACCTATGGAACCACCCTCTGCCGGGGATGTTCGAGACCTGTTACGGCGCGCGCGGCGGCTGCTGGGCGACGCGCGAGACCTGGTGGTCGAGCACGAACGAGCGGTCGCCGAGGTCCGCGATGCTCTCGGACCGCTCCGCGACCGGCAGGCCGAGGCGGAACTCGACGCCATGCCGGTGTCCCGGCTGAAGGACGTCACCAGCGGCCGGCTGCGGATCGGGGCGCTGGAGGAAGCCGGCTACACCACCGTACGGAGCGTTCTGCGAGCGATGCCGTACGAGCTGCAGAAGCTGCCGGGAGTCGGGCCGCAGACCCGCAAGCAGGCGCAGAAGGCGGCCGAGGGCATCGCGCTCGCCACGAGGCGGTCCCGCACCGTCCACATCGACGTCGACGACCGGGACGCCGAGACCACCCGGCTGCTCCTGGCGCTGCACCGGCTGGTCGCCGTCGGTCCCGAGCTGCCCCGCGCCCGTCGTACGGCCGAGGCGGTCGGGGGAAGGCTGAGAGAGCTGATTCCCCAGGCTCGCCCCATCGGCAACTGGCTGCGCAGGCTGCTGTCGGGAAGCCGCCGCCGCGCCCGCGCCGCGCGGGCCGTGGAGCGGATCGCCGCCCTGCTGGCCGACGAGACCGAGACCAGGCTGCTCATCGCCCAGGCGACCACGGACCTGCTGCGCCCGCCGCCGGACGGGGCCCTGGCGTGGATCGACTTCGAGATCCACGCGGCCGACTACTACAACCTGCTGGCGGAGCTCTCCGCCTTGGCGCCGTCGGACCGGGCCGCCGCCGAGGGCTTCCTGCCCGGCGATCTGGCCGAGCGGGTCAGGGAGCAGGAGCTCGACGACACCCTGCGGCGGGTCTCGCTCCGCGGCTATCAGGCGTTCGGCGCCCGGTTCGCGCTCGCCCAGCGCCGGGTGATCCTCGGTGACGACATGGGGCTGGGCAAGACGATCCAGGCGATCGCCGTCATGGCTCACCTGCACGCGCGGGGCACGACGCATTCCCTGGTGGTCTGCCCGGCGAGCGTGCTGGTCAACTGGCTGCGCGAGATCGAGACCCGCAGTTCGCTCAAGACCTATCGGCTCCATGGCGACGATCGCCGCCTGGCTCACGCCGCGTGGCTCGAACGCGGCGGGGTCGCGGTCACGACGTACGCCGGGCTGCACACGCTGGAGATCGAGCCGCGGGTGGGGGTGCTCGTCGTCGACGAGGCGCACTACGTGAAGAATCGGCAGGCCCGCCGCTCCAAGGCCGTGGCCGGGTGGTGCGACAGGGTCGGCAGGGTCCTGTTCATGACCGGCACGCCGATGGAGAACCGGATCGAGGAGTTCCGCTCCCTCGTGGACTACCTCCAGCCGGGGTTGTTCGGCACGGTCGAGGCGAATGACAGCGCGCAGGCGTTCCGGCGCGCCGTCGCGCCCGTCTACCTGCGCCGCAACCAGCAGGACGTGGTCACGGAGCTGCCCGATCTGGTGCACATGGACGAGTGGGAGGAGTTCAGTACGGCCGACGCCGAGGCTTACCGGGACGCGGTGGCGTCGGGCAGGTTCATGACGATGCGCCGCGCGGCCTACGCGGTGCCGGAGAAGTCCGCCAAGCTGGAACGGCTGCGCGAACTGGTCGACGAGGCGGCCGAGGCGGAGCTCAAGGTCGTGGTGTTCTCCTACTTCCGCGACGTGCTCGCCGCCGTCGGCCAGGCCCTCGGCTCTCCGGTCCACGGGCCGCTCAGCGGCGAGCTGGCGCCGGAACGCCGTCAGGGGGTGATCGACGCCTTCACCGCGGCCCGGGGTCACGCGGTGCTGCTCGCGCAGATCCAGACGGGCGGGGTGGGGCTCAACCTCCAGGCGGCATCCGTTGTGATCATTTGCGAGCCCCAGGTCAAACCGACCATGGAGAGCCAGGCCGTGGCCCGCGCGTACCGCATGGGCCAGGTGCGGCGCGTGCAGGTGCACCGCCTTCTCACGCCCGACAGCATGGACGAGCGGCTGCTGGAGATCATGAACGCCAAGGCCACGCTGTTCGACGCCTACGCCAGGCGCAGCCATCTCGCCGAGTCGACGCCTGACGCCATCGACATCTCGGAGGAGACCCTGGCCGAGCAGATCGTCAGGGAGGAGCGGCGACGCCTGGCCGAAGGGTGACACGGGTCCTATTCGGCGGTCTTCTTCTTGGCGTAGTGGCGCGCGGCTCGGGCCCGGTTGCCGCAGCCGGCTGAGCACCATTCGCGCCGGGGGGTGTCGCGGAGGAAGTAGAGCACGCAGCCGGGGCCGTGGCAGGCGTGCACCTCGTGCCGGGCCGGCCCGGCGAAGAGGACGACGGCCTCCTCGGCCAGGGCGGCGAGGGCCGCCGTGACCGGGCGGCCGGTGCTGCGGACCGTCGTGTGCGGCTCGGGGGCGGTGCGCAGCTCCCGCCATCGCGGGGCCAGGCCGGCATGACGGTTGAGGGTCGTGACGGTGTCCGGATCGGGGTCGTGGTCCGCTACGGCGGCGGCCGCCAGGGCCCGGATGACGTCCCGGAGCTCCCTGGCGAGCTGGAGGTCGCCTTCGCCCACGTCCTGGAGGTCGGCGTCCGTGACGGGGACGGCGAGGTGCGGGCGCAGGTCGCGCAGCCACGCGGTCAGGTGCTCGACGGTCAGCAGGCCGTCCTGGAGGCGGCCGCGGACCGCGTAGGCGGTGTTGGCGAGTTCGAGCGGAGGTGGCTCGCCGAGAAGGGGAGCACCGCCGCCGGGGAGCTGTGCCACGTCCACTTTCTAATGCTTCCTTCCGCTTGACACCGTAAGAAACCTCCGCAACCATTCTAATGGATGATGACTAATGCGGCCGTTAGATCGGTCGCCTGCAAGGGAGGTCCAGCATGAACGCTCCGGTCCTGAAGACCGGGCACGTCGGCCTGAACGTGACTGATCTAACCCGTTCCATCGCCTTCTACCGCCAGGTCTTCGGCTTCGACGTCCTCGGCGAGCAGGCCGAGGGGGATCGCAGGTTCGCGTTCCTCGGCCGGGACGGCGGGCTGATGGTGACGCTGTGGCAGCAGAGCGACGGCGGCTTCGCCGCCGACCGGCCCGGACTGCACCATCTGGCGTTCCAGGTGCCCGACATCGAGGCGGTGCGCCGTGCCGAGGCCACCTTGCGCGACCTCGGCGTGCCGCTCGTCTACGACGGCGTGGTGCCGCACGGGGAGGGCGCCTCCTCCGGCGGCGTGTTCTTCACCGACCCGGACGGCATCCGCCTGGAGATCTACGCGCCGACCGGCGCCGACACCGCGCCCGCGCCGACGCAGGGCGCGCCGACCTGCGGTTTCTTCTGATACCGCGCGGAAGGAACTGACCATGCTCCACCAAGGTGAACACACGGTGCAGCGCCGCGCCGGTCTGACCCGCGACAGATGGGGGTCGGCCCGCGTCGGCGCGACCGTCCCGCCGGTGGCCGCCGACTTCGCCGGCCGGCAGCGGCTGGTGGTGGTCGCGGCCGCCGACGACGCCGGCGCGGCCTGGACCGGCGTGATCACCGGACCGCCCGGGTTCATCGCCGCGCCCGACGACCGCACGCTCGTCGTCGGGCGGCTCCCCGCTGCCGGGGATCCGCTCGCGGGCCTGTTCGACGCCGAGCGGGACATCGGCATGCTCATGATCGAGCCCGGCAGCCGCAAACGGATGCGCGTCAACGGGCGAGCCGGCAGAGATGGCGACCGGCTGCTGGTGCGTACAGCACAGGTGTATTCCAACTGCCCCAAATACATCCAGACTCGTACGTACGTCAACGAGACGGTACGAGGGGAAGCGGTCGCCGGCGGCGAGCTGACCGCCGGGCAGCAGCGGTGGATCGCCGGCGCCGACACGTTCTTCATCGGCACCTACGCGCCCGGCCAGGGCGCGGACGCGTCGCATCGGGGCGGCAACCCCGGCTTCGTCACCGTGACCGGCGACCGGCGGCTGACCTGGCCCGACTACACGGGCAACGCCATGTACATGACGTTGGGCAACCTCGAACTCGAACCCCGCTGCGGGCTGCTGTTCCTCGACTGGGAGAACGGGGACACGCTGCACCTGACCGGCCGCGCCCGCGTCGACTGGGACCCTGACAGGGCCGCGACAGTCCCCGGCGCCAAGCGGCTCGTCGACTTCTCCGTCGAGCGGGTGGTCCAGATTTCCGGCGGTATGGGGCAGCGCTGGGCTTTCGGCGAATACTCCCGCTTCAACCCGGAAGGAAGCAAAGAGGCTTCTTCCGCCACCGCACATTGATCACCAAGGAGTACGCATGACCCCGCCACCCGTCCCGCCTTTCACGGCCGAGACCGCCCGCGCCAAGGTCCAGGCGGCCGAGAACGCCTGGAACACCCGCGACCCGCGCCGCGTGGCCCTCGCCTACACTCCCGACTCGGTCTGGCGCAATCGCGACGAGTTCATCACCGGCCGGGACGAGATCATCGCCTTCCTGACCCGTAAGTGGGAGAAGGAACTCGACTACGTGCTCCGCAAGGAGCTCTGGGCCTTCACCGACGATCGGATCGCTGTCCGGTTCCAGTACGAATGGCACGACGCCGACGGACAGTGGTGGCGCAGCTACGGCAACGAGCTCTGGGAGTTCGACGCGGAAGGGCTGATGCGGCGGCGGGAGGCCAGCATCAACGACGTGGCCATCACCGAGGAGCAGCGGCGCATCTCCGGCTCGCGCCCGGCCGACGAGCTGGGCCGGTCCATCCCGCTCAGGTGACACGCCCGCTTCAGGAGTTCTTCTCGTCCTCCGGGATGTGCGCGTTCTGCTCGCGGACGTACTCCAGCAGGTCACGCTCGTCGATGACCTCATCGGCGGGCGGGGCGGTGACGACGACGCGGGACCCCCAGCCGGTGTAGCGTGTGTCGGTCCGCTTGACCGGCGGCTTCTTTCCCGTTCCTGCGGTGTCGGTGGTGGTCAGGCGCTTGAGGAGGCCGTCACGGCCGGTCCAGAGGCGCCAGGCGATCTTCCCCTTGTTCTTCCCGCTGATCGGCCGCCCGGAGGTCCAGCTGATGGCGGCGCCCTTGGAGACCTTGCGCAGGTCCTTGTAGCTCATGGCGCCCCAGTACAGGAATCCGCCGGAGACGGGCTTGCTCGCCGAGCGCTTCAGCACGGCCTTCAGCGTGGACGGGTCGTACACGCTGATCGGCTGTAGGCTCGCGTCCCGATCCATGTCCCGGCCCATGCTCCCCCTGTGCTTCGAGGGGTATCGGATCCACTCCTTGCCCTCCGGGGTCGGCCCGGGATACTGGCCGGCGTCGACGTACACGTCCGCACCGACGCGGATCACGCGGTGGAGCTCCGGCTTCTTCTTCGTCTTGGCCGAGGGCAGGTCCCACCAGGTGTAGTCCGCGGCCGCCGGGCCCGACGGGGCGAGCCGGAGACGGCCCTTGATCCGGGTCCCGTTCCCGGAGACCGTCGACTTCCCGCCGAAGAAGTAGCGGCTGGTCTCGGAGATCCGGACGCCCTGCTTGTTCCCGAGCTGCCGCTTGAGAGCGCGCGCCGGATCCGGGGCGCCTGTCTGGGCGGCGGCGGGACTTGTGGCGAACGGTGCCGACGCGATCAGTACGGCGGTCGCCAGGGCGGTCCATCGTCTCACCGGCATATGTCCTCGCTACGGCAATGCTTCCAAGGCGATCGTAACGGGGCCGTCATCGTCACGGCAGTGCCTGCTACTCAGGCGGGATTGGGTACGCGTACTCAGGCGGGCGCCCGGTCCGTGCCGGACGCTGGGTGGCATGACCAAACCAGTCCAGCCCACCATGACCGCCGCTTACTACGCGCAATGCGTCATCTCCTTCGCGGTCGCACTCGGCAGCGTGGGGATCGGCATCGTCTTCCTGCCGGTCAACCCCTGGGTCCGCGCGTTCCTGGCGGTCGCCGTGCTCTACACGGTGACGTCGGCGTTCGGTCTGGCCAAGTGCGTGCGCGATCGGCAGGAGGCGGCGAACACGGCCAGCCGCGTCGACCAGGCGCGCCTGGACAAGCTGCTCTCCGAGCACGACCCGTTCAAGGTCGACAATCTCTGAGCCGGTCTACGCCTCGTCGAGTCCGCGTTCGATCGCGTATCGGACGAGTTCGACGCGGTTGTGGAGCTGGAGCTTGTTCAAGGTGTTCTGTACGTGGTTCTGCACGGTCCGGTGGCTGAGGACGAGCCGCTCGGCTATCTGCCTGTACGACAGGCCCTTGGCGACCAGGCGGAGCACCTCGGTCTCGCGGTCGGTGAGGCGGGGGCCGTCGTCGGAAGGTCGCTGGGTGGCGAGGCGGCGATACTCGCCGAGCACCAGGCCGGCCAGGCCGGGGGTGAAGACCGGCTCCCCTTCGGCCGTGCGCTTGACGGCGTCGAGGAACTCCTCCCGGCTCGCCGACTTGACCAGGTAGCCGGAGGCGCCGGCCTTGACGGCTTCGAGCACGTCC
Source organism: Nonomuraea sp. NPDC054003 (assembly GCF_055585125.1). NCBI lineage: Bacteria > Bacillati > Actinomycetota > Actinomycetes > Streptosporangiales > Streptosporangiaceae > Nonomuraea > Nonomuraea sp. NPDC054003. The sequence continues at coordinate 129,341 of NZ_JBVJKR010000018.1, read as the reverse complement.
TCGTGCTCGCCGCTCGCCGACAGCATCAGGACGCGGGGCGGATGCTCGGACGCGGCCAGCCCTCTGGCCACTTCCGCGCCGGGCAGGTCGGGCAGCCTCAGGTCGAGGATGACCACCTCGGGGCGTACGGCGCCGGCGACGCGGAGCGCCTGGCGGCCCTCGCCGGTGGTCGCCACCACCTGGTAGCCGGCGTGCTCCAGGTCGCGGGCGACCGCGTCCCGCCACATCGGATGGTCGTCCACCACCATCACCCGCAGTGCGCTGGTCATGCCGTAACTGTAGACCCGGGTTCACGTGCGGACGGGGATGACGAATTCGACCTCGGTCCCCTGGCCGGGCACGGACGTGAAGCCGACGGTGCCGCCGACGCCGGCGATCCGGCCCTTGATGGACTGCGCGATGCCGAGCCTGCCCTCCGTCTCGGCCTCCTCCAGTCGTCCGGCGGGGATGCCGGGGCCCTCGTCGCGCACGGTGATGGTCACCGTGTCGCCGTCGTGCTCGGCGAAGACCCAGGCCCTGGCGTCCTCGCCGCAGTGCCGCCGGACGTTGTCGAGCGCCGCGCCGACTGCGGCGACCACCTCGTCGGCCTGACGGGCGGGGAGCGGCACGGGGGTGGCCGGCGCCGAGACGGTGACCGCCGGTGTGGTGAACCGGCGTAAGCGGGCGCCCACGTCGACGAGGCCCGCGCTGTCCTGTGCCGCCGGGGCCGGGCCGCTGCGGATCAGCTCCCGTACCGCCGCCTCCTGCTCTCCGGCGAGCCGTCCCAGCTCGGCGGCCTCCCCGCCGATCTCCTGCCCGCGGCGCTGCATCAGCGCCAGGACCTGGAGGACCGAGTCGTGGATCCCGCGGGCCAGCCGCTCGCGTTCCCGGTTGGCCGCCTCCAGCTCGGCGGCCTGCTGAAGACGCTCTTCCGCCTGCTTGGTCAGCCGCGCCACGTGCCCGACGACGGCCCCGGCGAGGATGAGCAGGACGGCTCCGTTGACCGGGACGGAGAGGTTGAACTCGTGCAGCCCGCGCAGCCACAGGTCGGCGAGCGACAGGACGACGGCCGCGACCGCGCCCGCCCGCCGCCCGCCGTAGACGGCCCAGGCGAGCACGGGCGCGCCGACCCAGGTCGCCGTGACCGGCATCAGACCCGCCTGCCCGGCCTGGGATCCCTGGACGTAGGGCGAGGCCAGCAGGCAGCCGAGGGTGACGAGGACGTCCACCGTGAGGAGCCTGCGGCTTCTCACGGTCGAGTACGCGACGGTGGTGACCACCGTCCAGACCGCCATCACACCGAGGACGAGCCAGCCCGCGAGCGGACGCTGGTAACCGCCGGCGGTCGCCAGCAGCAGCGCGGCGTAGACCAGGGAGGCGACGCGGTAGACCGCGATCGCCCGCCAGAACGACCCCTCGATCTCCATACGACCCCATCACGCTCGATCGGCGTCCGACTATATGGTGACCCGCCCCCGGGCGCCGCCTAACGGATGACACTCACCATCACGATCGCCACCGTGCGACCGGGTTCGTCGGTCATGCCTTGACGGTTTCGTCGGGGGCTTCGACGGCCGCCGACAGGTCGGTGCGGAGTGCGTAGCGGATGAAGGCCGCCATCACCACCAGGGCGAGCACCGTGGCGAGGACGAACGCCGCGCGCACCCCCCACAGCTCCGCTATCACTCCGGCCAGGGCCGCGCCCGGGGGAAGGACGCCCCAGCTGAGGACGCGTGAGGCCGCGTACACCCGGCCCAGCAGCTCGGGCGGGGAGAGGTTCTGGCGGATGGTGGCCACGAGGATGCGCCAGATGCTCGACCCGGCGCCCGCCACCACCGCGCCGGCGGCGACCGCCCAGGCGGGGGCGTCCACGGCGACGGGCAGGACCAGGAGCACAGTGCCGGCGGCGTCGGCGATGAGCAGGGTGGTCACCCCGAAGCGGCGGCGCAGCGGCTCCACCACGGCCGACGCGACCAGGCCGCCGACCGCCATGGCGGTGAGCAGGAGCCCGTACTGGGTGGTGGTGAGGCCGAGCGGGCCGGGGGCGACCGCGTACACGACGAGCAGGGCGGTGGCGGCGGCCCAGACGACGTTCATCACGGCGGTGTAGAGGGTGAGGGTGCGCACCACGGGCTGGCGCCAGAGGTAGCGCAGGCCCGCGACCAGGCCGTCACGGGGCCGGTCGGGGTGGGGCGTGCCGGCGCCGGCCGGTACGGGGGAGAGCGTCATGACGAGGATGCCAGCGACTGCCAGGACGTAGAGGACGGCGCTGGCGCCGGTAGCCAGGGCGAGGGTGGTCGCGGCCAGGAGGCCGGCGAGGGGCGGGCCGGCGAGCTGGTTCGTGACGTTGATGGTGGCTTCGACGCGGGCGTTGGCGCGACCGCGCGCGGTGGGGGGCACGACTCGCGGGATGGTCGAGGTCAGCGCCGTGTCGACGAGGGTTTCCGCGACGCCGAGCAGGACGGCCGCGGCGATGATCAGCGGGAGTGAGAGGACTCCCGCGAGGTGGGCGGCGGTCAGGCCGGCCAGGAGGGCGGCGCGGGCCAGGTTGACTCCGGTGAGTAGGGCGCGCCGGTCGACGCGGTCGACGATCCAGCCAGCGTGCAGCCCGAACAGCGGCCAGGCCAGGGTGAGCGCGGTCGTCACGGCCGCCACCCCGCCGGGCGAGGCGCCGACGGCGAGGGCCAGCAGGGGCAGCGCGAACAGGGCCATGCCGTCACCGAGGTTCGCGGCGCCGGTGCCGAACCACAGGCCGTTGAACGACCGGCCGAGCGACGCGGGAAGGATGCGCATAGGTCTCACCTTTCAAAGTAGGTTGAACGGTAAGACTGCGCGATCTCACCTGTCAATCGGGATTGATTGGTGAGATACTGGAGGGCATGACCGCAGTGGAACTGGTCGGGAACGCGCTCTGTCTGGACTTCGCCAACACCGTCAACGCCCGCCCCGTCGCCGAGCGGGACTGGCTGGCGACGCCCGAGGAGGCCCTGACCTGGGCAGGCGCCGTCGGCCTGGCCGTCGAGGATCCGGCCGGGCTGGCGGAGGCTCTGCCCGAGGCGCGGGAGCTGCGGGAGGCCGTCTTCCGGGTGTTCTGGGCGCTCGCCTACGGCGGGCAGCCGCCCCGGGAGGACCTCGCCGCGCTGATGGCCGCCTACGCCGAGGGATCCGGCCACGCCCGGCTCGACGAGGACGGCGACACCTACCGGCTGCGGTGGGAGGATCCCCGTACGGTGCGCGTGCTGCTGTGGGAGGTCGCCGAATCGGCGGTCGAGCTGCTCACCCACGGGCCGTTGGACCGGCTCGGCGCCTGCCCGTCATGCGTGTGGCTGTTCCTGGACACGAGCAGGAACCGGCGCCGCCGCTGGTGCAGCATGACGACGTGCGGCAGCCGCGACAAGTCCCGCCGCTACTACGCCACCCACTCGACGTAGCGGCCCGCGGCGTGGGAGCGGATTCTCGTGGCGGCGGTGACGAGCAGGGCGACCGCCGCGACCGCGAAGACGAGGTTCCCGATGAGGTCGGCCATCGGATCGGTGGGGACGGCCGGAGGCTGCGGGAACCCGTGCCAGGCGTAGGTGAGCACGCCGCCCGCCGCCAGCCCGAACCGCTGCCACACACCCCACCCCGGCTGCCCGGACCAGCGCACGACCAGCACGCAGACGGTGGTGTACAGAGCCAGGTGGATGGCCGTGACCAGCCAGGCGCCGAGCGCGTCCACGTTCATCACCGGCAGCCAGAACGCGGCGCCGGCCGCCAGCGAGAACGCGAGCACCGCCCAGCCTCCGGGCCCCCGTCCGGACCGGATGGTGCCCGGCGCGGCGGGGGAGCGGCGGCGCAGGGCGAGGAACACCAGCAGGCCCGCCAGCAGGGCCACGCCCGCGAGCCGCCCGAACCCGGGATCGTACGGATCCGTCGCGAACACCGCCGAGGCCGCCGCCCCCAGCACGAGCAGCACCCCCGCCACCACCAGGCCCGGCCGGCGCAGCCACGGCTCCGAGGCGCGGGCGGGCACCAGCGACTCCATGACGGCGATCGGCACGCAGATGCTGCCCACCACGTGGACGCCCAGCACGAACACCGTCCACCAGGCGCTCACCTCCACGCCGGGGATCCAGGCGTACGACCGCAGGTCCATCCCCGCGAAGCCGGGGTTGAACAGGGATCGGGTGACCAGCCCTTCCTCGATCAGGCCGTACGCGACGGCGAGCAGCACGATGCCCGGCCAGCCCACGCCCCGGCGCCGGGCCAGCTCGCGGACGAGCAGCGCGCCGCCCCCGTACAGCGGGGCCATGGTGATCAGCGCGACCAGCATGGTGACGGGCAGGTTGCCCAGCAGGAACTCGCCGATGAGCGGCGACAGGAAGAAGAGCCCGAGCGCGGGCGCGACGCGTTTCCACATGTCACCAGCGTCGCGAGAGCGGCGGGCGGCCGGTAGTGACGTTCGTCAGAGCCAGCCCTTGGCCTCCGCGGCGCGTGCCGCCTCGGCCCGGTTGCGGGCGCCGAGCTTGCCGATGGCCGACGACAGGTAGTTGCGTACGGTGCCGTCCGACAGGTACAGACGGCGGGCGATGTCGGCGATCGTCCCGCCCTCGGTGGCGGCGCGCAGCACGTCGCGTTCGCGGCCGGTGAGGGGGTTGGCGCCTTCGGAGAGGCTGGCGGCGGCCAGCTTCCTGTCGAACACCCGCTCACCGGCGTGCACCCGGCGGATCGCGTCGGCCAGCTCCCCGGCCCTGGCGTCCTTGACCACGTAACCGGCGACGCCGGCGTCCATGGCGCGCCGCAGGTAACCGGGCCGCCCGAACGTCGTCAGGATGATCACCCGTACGCCGGTGAGCCCGGCCGCGACGGTGAGGCCGTCGCCGCCCGGCATCTCGATGTCGAGCAGGACGACGTCGGGCCGCGCCGCGGCGACCGCCGTCGCCACCTCGTCCCCGCGGCCCACTTGGCCGGCGACCTCGATGCCGGGCTCCAGGCCGAGCAATGCCGCGAGCGCCTCCCGTACGAGATGCTGGTCGTCGGCGAGCAGGACGCGGATCACGGGCTTCCTTTCGCAGGCGGCCGGGGCCGGGGAACGGCGTCTTCCCGGGGCGGGCGGGCCGGCAGAGGGACACGGGCGTGCAGGCGGAAGCCGCCGTGCTCGGCCGGTCCGCCGTGCAGGGTGCCGCCCGCGAGCTCGACCCGTTCGGCGAGCCCGCGCAGCCCGGTGCCGCCGTCGCCGGGGGCGGAGCCGCGGCCGTCGTCGGTGACCTCGACGTACGCCTCGCCGCCGGCGGTCCCCAGCCCGATGCGGCACCGGCGGGCGCGGCTGTGCCGGACCACGTTCGTCGCGCCCTCCCGCACCACCCACGCCAGCACCGGCTCCACCTCCGCGGGGACCGGCTCGGCGGACACCTCCACGGGCACGCCGGCGGCGGCGAGCGCCCGCCGGGCCCCGTCGAGTTCGTCCGGCAGCGACAGCTCCCGGTAGCCGGCGATCGCGTCGCGCACGTCCGACAGCGCCTGACGGGACAGGTCCTCGACGTCCCCGATCTCCGCAGCCGCCCGTGAAGGGTCCGCCGTGAGGAGTTTGCCCGCGAGCTGGCTCTTCAACGTCATCACCGCCAGGCTGTGGCCGAGGATGTCGTGCATGTCGCGGGCGAAGCGCAGCCGCTCGTTGTCCACGGCCAGCCGCTCCACCTCGGCGTTCGCCCGGGACAGGGCACGGTTCGCGGCGCTCAGCGCGAGGAAGGCGCGCATCGCCCCGGCGAACACCGCCGCCTGCAGCGGGATCCACCAGCTGTCCGCGAGCGACGCGCCCAGCAGCGGCAGCGCCACCGCGACGCCTCCGACGGTCAGCGCGGCCCCGGCCGGCATGGCCCGCTCGGGCAGAGTCGCCGCCAGCGCCGTGATCAGGAAGAAGGAGGCGGCGAACACCCACAGCTCGCCCAGCGCCGGCGCCAGTCCGGCCGCGGCCGCGTACAGGAGGACGAGCGCGTACGGGGTCGCGTTCCCGTGCGGGCGGTCCAGGGCCGTCCACACGACCCGGAGGTAGAGCGCGGCGAAGCAGACCAGCCCCGTTGCCACGAGCGCCACCTCGGCGGCGGACGGCGAGCGGGACAGGAAGCCGGGGAGCGGCCATACCAGGACGGCGAGGTAGACGGAGGTCCAGAGCCGGCCCTTCATGCCGATCACCCTAATCGGGGGACTCCGGGCGCAGACCTGACGAATGTCATGGGCTGGGCGACTTGACCTCAACCCCGGTCGAAGTCCCACACTTGATCGCATGGACGAGGTAATCGACAGCCCGACGGGCTGGGTGGCCGAGCACATCCGCCGCTACGTGGAGACGGACGGGGAGAGCGGGCACCTGTTCCAGGGGCTGCCCACGCTGCTGCTCACGACCCGAGGCAGGAAGTCGGGGCAACTGCGCCGCACGGCGCTGATCTACGGGCAGGACGGCGACCGCTACCTGCTCGTCGCCTCCAACGGCGGCTCCGCGCAGCACCCCGCCTGGTATCTCAACCTGACCGCTGATCCGGACGTCACCGTGCAGGTGCGGGCCGACAGGTTCGCCGCCCGCGCCCGCACCGCCACCGAGCAGGAGAAGAAGGAGCTGTGGCCGGGCATGGCCACCGTGTTCCCGACGTACGACACGTACCAGTCCAAAACGGACCGGGACATCCCGCTGGTGATCCTGGAGCCGTCAGGCGGGGACGAGGCCCTGGACCTCGGCGAGAAGCTCGAAGGAGCGTAGCCAGGCCTCCCGGTCGGGGGCCGCCGACACCGTGATGAGCTCGTCGGCCCCGACATGCTCGGCGAACCGGCCCAGATACTCCTTGACCTCGCCGGGCGTGCCGACGGCCGAGTACTTGGTCATCTGGAGGATCTGCTGGCCGGCGGGCGACTCCAAAATCATGTCCGCCTCTTCGGCGGTGAACTCACGCTCGCGGCCCAGCAGGAGACTCACCCGGTTGCGCTTGGCGGCCAGGAACTGCTCCTCCGCCTTCTCCCTGGTGTCGGCGGTGATCACGTTCACGCCGGCGATCACGTACGGCTCGGCGAGCTGGGCGGACGGCTTGAACTCGCGCCGGTAGAGCGCGACCGCCTCCTCCAGCGCGGCGGGCGCGAAGTGCGAGGCGAACGCGTACGGCAGCCCGAGCATGGCCGCGAGCTGCGCGCCGAACAGCGAGGACCCGAGGATGTACAGCGGCACGTCGGTGCCTTTGCCCGGTGTCGCGTCCACGCCCGGGATGCGGGAGTCGCCGGTCAGGTAGCCCTGCAGCTCCAGCACGTCCTGCGGGAAGCTGTCCGCCGAGGAGGGCGTGCGGCGCAGCGCCCGCATGGTCTTCTGGTCGCTGCCGGGCGCCCGCCCGAGGCCCAGGTCGATCCGGCCGGGGTGCAGCGTGGCGAGCGTGCCGTACTGCTCGGCGATGGTCAGCGGGGAGTGGTTGGGCAGCATGACGCCGCCGGCGCCGAGACGGATGGTGCTCGTCCGCGCGGCCACGTGCGCGATCAGCACGCTGGTGGCCGAGGACGCGATCGAGGGCATGTTGTGGTGCTCGGCATACCAGATGCGCCGGTATCCCCACTGCTCGGCACGCCGCGCCAGCTCCACGCTGGCGGCGAAACTGTCGGCGGCGGTCTCTCCCTTGCCGATGTACGCGAGATCGAGAATGGAGAGAGGCAGGGGCATGGGACGTACCTTTCCTTAGCGGGTACCAAAAGGTAACCGGTGCCCGGGTCCCATTATTTCCGGCGCACCTCCTCCTGGCCTGGCCGTCTTCTCCCTGGACGCCGGGTAGCATCCGCCATGTGAACCGTCGCATCGTCGCCCTTATGGTCATCATCGGGATGGTCGGGATGAGTGGGCTCGCCGTGGTCGTCTCGGCCGTGCAGTCGGGCGGTGGGTGGTAAGTACCTGACGGGTCCAGCGTTTCGTGACACGATGTCGGTGACTTCGAGGAGTGTCCGATGTGTGACGATCCGCTGCTTCCCGAGACTGTCGCCCGCGCGCTGACCGATTACCGGGACCTCCGCGATCGGCACGGCGTGTGCTGGGGCGAGGAGCCGCTGTCGTACGTGGTCCAGGCATGGGCCACCGTCTTCCTCGACCGGAGCCACGACTACTGGGCCACCGGGATGCGGCAGCTCGCCGAGCGCCTGCCCGGGGCGTCCGAGGACGAGATCGACGACCGGATGGGCGAGGTGGACGTCGACCGGGTGGTCCGCGACGCGCTCGGCGGCGAAGCGCTCACCTCACTGCCCGCGCTGCGGCTGCGGCCCGGCGCGGTCACGCTGGAGGCCCGCGCGCGGGTGGTGCTCGGTGACGAGCCAGGCCGTACGTGGTTGCTGCTGGACTCGAGCCGGGACGAGCCGGTCACGGTGCTCGTGGACGGCGACGCGTACGAGATTCAGCCACGCGGAGCGAAGATCGTCGGCGTGCGGCGGGAGGTCGTCGCCGACGGGGCGCCGGTCGATCTGGCGCCGCTGACCAGGCGGGCGGAGGCGGCGGCGGTGCGGCTGCGCGCCGGGTTCCCGTGCCGATGGAGTGTGACGTCGGCCGGCGGGCAGGGCTGGTATCCCGAAGGCGCCCCGCCCAAGGTCGACGGGCACGGCAGAGCGTACTTCCACGGCGACGACCTGGTGGTGGCCGTGCCCGCCGAGCCGATCACGGTGACGGTCACCAGGGGCATGGAGTACGCCGAGTCCGAGGTCGCGCTGACCCCGGCCGCGGGCGGGGAGACGCTGGTCGAGCTGACCCCCGAGCGGTTGTACGACGCGGCGGCGCACGGCTGGTACGGCGGCGACATGCACGTCCACCTCAACTGGATGGGCGAGGAACCGGCCGCACCCGAGCTGGCCGCGGCCGCCCAGCACGGCGAGGACCTGCACGTGCTCAACCTGGTGGCCGGGAACGTGGCGAGCGCGCGGGTCTATGACCGGGAGGCGCTCGAACACTGGCTGGGCCGCGATTTGCCGTGGTCCGACGGGCGCCACCTGGCCAGGATCGGCGTGGAGTACCGCAACGACCTGGTCGGCCACGTCGGCGCCTTCGGGCTGCGCGGGCTGCCCGAGCGCTTCCACACGGGCTTCTCCGGCGACGCCGACTGGCCCCCGAACGCGGTCGCCTGCGAGGAACTGCACGAGATGGGCGCCGTGCTCGGCTACGGGCACCCGTTCCACCTGCCGGTCTCCGACACCGACCCGCCGGAGGCAGCGGTGCGGCGCGGGCGCAACTGCTCGGCCAGGGAGATCGTCGCCGACGCGGCGCTCGGCCTGATCGACACGCTGGACGTGCTCAACCATTCGTCGATCAGCGCCACGGCCGCGGTCTACCGGCGCCTGATCGGGGCCGGCAACCGGCTGACGGTGACCGCCGGCACCGACGCGGTGCTGTCGTTCTGCCACCGCGGCACCTCGTCGGGCCCGCCCGGGTGGGAGCGGGTGTACGCGCGGGTGGACGGCCCGCTCACCGCCGAGTCGTTCGCCGAGGCGATCCTCATGGGGCGCACGTTCGCCACCACCGGCCCGTGGCTCGACCTCACCGTGAACGGCCACGGCCCCGGCGACACGCTGGACCTGGCGCCAGGGGAGCACGTCGAGATCACCGTCACCTCGGTCGGGCCCGAGGTCGAGACCCTGGAGATCCGCACCGCCGACGGGGTGGTGGCCCAGGGGCCGCCCGGCCGCCTCACGGCCACGCTGACCGCGGGCGAGCCCACGTACGTGGTCGCGGTCGCCACCGGAGGGCCGCACCCGCGAAGCTTCCACGGAAGCGGCGCGTACGCGCACACGAGCCCGGTCTACCTGAACGTGGCGGGCACGCGCGTGGCGCGGCCCGAGGACGTGCGGTGGTGCCTGGACTGGCTGGACCGGCTGGAGGAGGTGCTGCGGGAGTCGGGCGTCTTCGCGACCAAGGACCAGTACGACGACCACGTGGCGCTCTACGACCGCGCGCGGCAGGTCTACCGGGCCAGGCTCGGTTAGGCCAGGCAGAGGTCCGCGCCGGCGGGGGCGGTGTCGTCGTCGAGACCCTCCAGGAGGACGGCGGCCAGGCTGCGGCGCTGGGCGGCCGTGAGGGTCATCGGCAGCACGATCGGCATCAGCTCGATGGCGCCCCCGGGCAGGTGACGGACATGGCAGGGGACTAGGGAGGAGGTGTGGAACACTCCCTCACTATGGCAGCCGCCACCGACAAGATCAGGCGGTTTTCCATGCCCGAGCCGACATCAAGGTCCTCGCAAGTCAGCGCGCTGCGCGCGACCCCGACTCGGGCTGCGCTCTGCGGGGGAGCCAAGCTCCCCCACACCCCCTTGCCAGGGGCTCCCGCCCCCGGACCCCGTGTGTGAGGCGGTTTCCGTCAAAGCCGGGAGCGGACGGTTAGCCCCTGGACCTGGTGTGAGGCGGCCTCCGTCAAACAGGAAGGGGACGGCGCGATATCGACCCCAGCCCCCGGACCCCGTGTGTGAGGCCGTTCCCGTCGAGCAGGGAGCGGACTGTTCGCCCCTGGACTCTGCGTGTGAGGCGGTCTCCGTTCAGAAGGGGTGAGGATGGGGTCATGATCAATGAGAGCGGCATGCTTGACGTGGGCGACGGCAACCACGTGCATTGGGAGGTCCACGGCGCGCCCGGTGGGAAACCGGCCGTGGTGGTCCATGGCGGTCCGGGCTCCGGGGCGGGTCCCGGCTGGCTGCGGTTCTTCGACCTGGAGAAGTACCGGGTCGTGCTGTTCGACCAGCGCGGCTGTGGAAGGAGCACGCCTGACGCGGCCGACCACGACACGGACCTGTCCGTGAACACCACCCACCACCTGATCGCCGACATGGAGCTGCTCCGCGAGCACCTGGGCATCGACCGGTGGATGCTGTTCGGCGGCTCGTGGGGGACGACTCTCGGCCTGGCCTACGCGATCCGCCACCCCGACAGGGTCACCGAGATCGTCATGTCCGGCGTCGCCACCACCACCCGGTGGGAGGTGGAGTGGATCACCGAGGGCGTCGGCCACTACTTCCCCCGGGAATGGGAGCGGTTCCGCGACGGCGCCCCGGGTGGCGGGCGGCTCGTCGACGCCTACGCCCGGCTGCTCGCCGACCCCGACCCGGCCGTCCGGGAGAAGGCGGCCCGCGACTGGTGCGACTGGGAGGACTCCCACGTACGGGTGCGCGCCGACCAGGAGCCCGACCCGCGCTACGCCGACCCCCGGTTCCGGATGCGGTTCGCGCGGCTGGTCACCCACTACTGGAGCAACCACGCCTGGCTGGAGGACGGCGAGATCCTGGCCGGGGTGGAGAAGCTGGGCGACGTGCCCGGCGTGCTGGTACACGGCCGGATCGACCTGAGCAGCCCGCTGCGGACGGCGTGGGAGCTGTCGAGAGCGTGGCCGGGCTGCGAGCTGGTGATCGTCGAGGAGGCGGGCCACAGCGGCGGTCAGCCGGGCATGCGCGACGCCCTGAAGGCGGCGGTCGAGCGGTTCGCCCGATAAGGGCCGGTGAACGGGCGCGTCGCACACCTGGGTGGCTGTCGGCAAGGACCCCGCGATGATCCCGGGTGAACGGGCGCGTCGCACACCTGGGTGGCTGTCGGGAAGGACCCCACGACGATCCCGGGTGAACGGCGCGCGCCGCACATCCGGGTGGCCGTCGGCTACGCTGCACGGCGTGGCGCTCGCTGTTGACGTGGTGGTCCGATATCGCAAGGCCGTGACCTACGGCGTGCACGCCCTGCTCGCCGCGCTGGAGATCGCGGGGGTCGAGCACGGGCTGCGCCTCGGCACCACCGTCGAGGAGACGGCGGCGCAGATCGCCGCCAGCCGGGCCGATCGAGTGCTGGTCCTGTGGTCGTTCTACTCGCCCGACGCCGACGCGATGGCCGCCGAGCTGGCAGCGGTGCGGGCGCTGGCAGACCGGGACGGCGTCCTGCACATCGCGGGCGGCGTGCACGCCACCGCCGAGCCGCAGCAGGTCATCGACGCCGGGTGGGACCTGGCCGGCGTCGGCGAGGGCGAGTCGACGATCGTCGCGCTCGTCGAGGCGTTGCGCGGCGGCGACCCGCTCACGGGCGTCCCCGGGCTCGCGCTCAGGGACGCCGACGGGGTCGCGCTGCGGACCCGCCCGGCGCCGCAGCTCCCGCTGGACGCGTTCCCGTCCTTCCGGGCCCGGCGCGGGCGGTTCGGGCCGATCGAGATCACCAGAGGGTGCCGTTACACCTGTCGCTTCTGCCAGACGCCCTTCATGTTCGGCGGCCAGTTCCGCCACCGGTCGGTGGCGAGCGTGCGCGAGCACGTGCGGGAGATGGCCGGACACGGGCTGCGCGACGTCCGGTTCATCACGCCGACCTCGCTCTCGTACGGGTCGCCGGGTCCGAGCCCCGACCTGGACGCCGTGGAGGAGCTGCTGGCCGGGGTCAAGGAGGAGCTGCCGCCGCACGGCCGGGTGTTCTTCGGCAGCTTCCCGTCCGAGGTGCGGCCCGAGCACGTGACGCCCGAGGCCATGCGGCTGCTCAAGCGCTACGTGGCCAACGACAATCTGATCATCGGCGCTCAGTCGGGCTCCGACCGCGTGCTCGCGGCCTCGGGGCGCGGCCACGACACCTCACCCGTACGCGACGCGGTGCGGATCGCGGTGGAGCACGGCTTCCGGCCGAACGTCGACTTCATCTTCGGCATGCCGGGCGAGCAGGAGGACGATCAGGAGGCCTCGCTCAGGCTGGCCGCCGATCTGGCCGACCTGGGGGCGCGCATCCACACCCATACCTTCATGCCGCTGCCGGGCACTCCGTGGCGCGACGCCGAGCCCGCGTTCATCCCCCTGGCCACGGTGCGTGAGCTCGACCGGCTGGCCCAGCGCGGCGACGCCTACGGCCACTGGCGCAAGCAGGCCGAGCACGCCGCGAGGCTGGCCGAGACCGCCAAGGCCTACCCGCGCCGGACCCGCCGGCGCCGGACGGGCTAGCGCTCGTCGTCGTCCTGGTCGTAGGCGGGCCCCTCGTCGTCGGGGAGCAGGTCGTCCAGGACGCGGTTCACCGCGTCGCCCAGCGGGCGGAACGCCTGGGTGAGCGCGTTGGCCAGCGGCCCGAAGATCTCGCTCACCTCGCGCAGCAGGTCGTCGCTCTTGTCCTCGGGCGGCGCCCAGCGCATGGCGTCGGCGCTCAGCGTCTCCCACTCGTCGACGACGCCGTCGATGGCGTCGAGCACGTGGTCTGGATCCCTCGGCATGACGTTCTCCAGGAGGGGAATCGGATTAACACCACGGTAACCCGTACCCGCCCGATCACGTCAGACCGGGATCGACACTCCGACGCCGCCGCGCGTGCGCGCGCCGAACCGCTCCTTGGCGGCGGCCAGGTCGAGCGGCAGGACGCGGGTCCTGGCGGCGAGCAGCTCGTCGTCGATCATGTCGGCCGGCACCAGCCAGGACACCTCGAACTCCAGCCCGTCGGGGTCGTGCGCGTAGAGGGCCTTGGTGGTGGCGTGGTCGGAGGCGCCCACCAGCGCGCCGAGCTCGCTCAGCTTGGCGGCGACGCGCTCCAGCTCGTCGAGCGTGTCGACCTCCCACGCCAGGTGGTAGAGCCCGACGGCGGTGCGCCCGGCGGGCGACGGCCCGGCCTGCGCGCCGATCTGGAACAGTCCCAGGTCGTGGTCGTTGGAAGAGCCGGCCGCCTGGAGGAACGCGGCGCCGGGCATCTCCATGACCGGCTCGAAGCCGAGGGCCTCGCGGTAGAAGGCGACGCTGCGCTCGACGTCCCGAACGTACAGGACCGCATGATTGAGCCGCTGGACGGGCATGATGATCTCCTTTGGCCGGATTCGTCCCCAAGTATATGAGAGTTCAAGTAAATTGTCAGATGTGACCCGATGGCTGGACGACGAAGAGCAGCGCACCTGGCGGAGCTTCATGGCGGCGACCCAGCTCGTGCATGAGGCGCTCGACCGGCAGTTGCAGCGCGACGCCGGGATGCCGCACGCGTACTACATGATCCTGGTGGCGCTGTCGGAGGCGCCGGGGCGCGCGCTGCGGATGAGCGAGCTGGCCGCGAAGGCGCAGAGCTCGCAGAGCCGGCTCTCGCACGCGGTGGCCCGGCTGGAGGAGCGCGGCTGGGTCCGCCGCGACCGCTGCCCCGAGGACCGGCGCGGCAACATCGCCGTGCTCACCGACACGGGCTTCGCGGCGCTGGAGTCCGCCGCGCCCGGTCACGTCGAGGAGGTGCGCCGCGTCCTGTTCGACGTGCTCACGCCCGAGCAGGCCGGCAGCCTGCATGAGATCTGCGCCACGGTACGGGACACGCTGAAGCGATAGCCGGAAACTGTCGGCGCCCCGTCGTACCGTGTCCCGGGTAGTCGTATGAGGAGACGGGGATGCACGACGAAGAGGCGCTGTTCCGCACGGTTCACGGCATCGCGGGCCGGTTCGCCGGCCAGCCGGTGCCCGTGGTGATCGACGCGCTGTTGCGGCAGTTGCCCCAGGCCCCCGGCTTCACCGGCGCCGACATCCGGCGCATCGCCGAGGAGATCAGCGTGGGCCGCGACCCGTCAGGCCTCTGACCCCACTCCGGCGGGTTCCTGCTCGCGCAGGCCCCACGGCGACCCGTACTCCTCCAGCAGGTCCAGGAACGGGCGCGGCGGGAACGCCTCGGGGCCGAGCACGCCCTCGCCCCGCCACGTGCCGCCGGCGACCAGTTCCAGCGCGGCGACCGGGTTGACGGCGGTCTGCCAGACCACGGCCTGCGAGCCGTACTCGCGCATCGACCACTGATTGTCGACCACGTGGTAGAGGTACACCTCGCGCGGCCGGCCGTCCTTGACGCCCTTCACCCAGGTGCCGGCGCAGGTCTTGCCGTGCATGCGGTCGCCCAGCTCGGCCGGGTCGGGCAGCACGGCGGCCACCACGTCGCGCGGCGAGACCCGGGCGGGGCCGCGGTCGGTCCGCACGGTGACCGGCCGGGTGCCGTCCAGGCCCAGCTCGTGCAGGGTCTTGAGCCTGGAGATGAAGTCCTCGCCGAGCCCGTACTTGAAGGTGACCCGCCCGGCGTCCACCCAGCGGGGCACCAGCAGCACCTCCTCGTGCTCGACGTTCACGCACTCGATCGGGCCGATGCCCTCGGGGAAGTCGAACACCTCCGGCTCGCTGAACGGCTCGGTGGTGAACCACCCCCGGTCGCGCTCGTAGACGAGCGGCGGGTTGAGACACTCCTCGATCGTGGTCCAGATGGAGAACGACGGGGCGAACTCGTAGCCGTCGACGGTGAGGTTGCCGCCGTCGCGTACGCCGATCTCCTCGATCTCGTCGAACAGCTCGTCGGCGGCGTAGCGGGCGAACACGTCGGACAGCCCCGGCTCGACGCCCATGCCGACGAGCGCCAGCCGGCCGGCCCGCCGCCAGTCGCCGTCGCGGGCGAACTGCTCGTCGCCGAGCTTTACCCCGACCTGCTCGTACGGGTGCTCGGGGTGCGGCCTGGACATGGACATCGCCATGTCGAGATAGTGCGCCCCGCCCGCGAGCGCCGCCTCGAACAGCGGCATCACGAAGCGGGGGTCGGTGGCGTTGAGCAGGACGTCGCACCGGTGGCCGAGAAGCAGGCCGGCGACCGCCGAGGTATCGGAGGCGTCGACCGCGGCCGCGGTGAAGCGGGTCTCGCCGGGGCCGAGCGCGGCGACGGCCGCCTGAGCCCGGGAAATGTCGTAGTCGGCGACCACCATATGGTCGAAGAACTCGCGGCGGGTGGCGATGCGGGTGATGGCGGTGCCCACACCGCCGGCGCCCACAAGAAGAATACGCATGATCTCTCCTGGTTGCGGGGGGTGCCCTTCAAGCAAAGACGAGTACGCTCATCAACGTCAATGGTGTTGGCATAAGGAGAGGTATGCCGAAGCGCGTAGTGCCCGAGGCGGCACGACGGCGGCGCCGGCCCACCCGGCAGGGCCGGGTGCTCAGCCACGAGCTGATCATCGCCACCGCCCTGCGCATGCTCAAGGAGCACGGCGCGGCGGGCCTGACGGCCAGGCGGCTGGGGCTGGCGCTGGGCGCCGACGCCAGCACGATCTACCGCTACTTCCGCGGCATGGACGACCTGACCCTGGCCATCGCCGACGCGCTGTTCGCCGCGGCGCTGGAGAGCTGGCGCGCGACCGGCGACTGGCGGGCCGACCTGCGGGCGCTGGGGCTGAGCATCTACCGGGCCTACCTGTCGCACCCGCAGGCGGCCGTGCTCACCGCGAGCCGGGTGGCGGGCCGCCCGCACGAGGTGGCGGTGGACGAGACGATCCTCGGCATCCTGCGCACCGAGGGCTTCCCCGACCCCGACGCCGTGCGGGTCTATCACGCCTTCATCGACCAGAGCCTGGCCTTCGCCGTGCTCGACGCCGCCTCCCTGGCGCTGCCCGAGGCGGCACGGCAGGCCGACCAGGAGGTCTGGCGCGAGACCTACGCCCGCCTCCCGGCCGAGACCCACCCCCACATCGCCGCCACGGCGCCCCTCCTGGTGGCCAGGATGAACGACAGCGGCTACCCGGCGGCCCTGGACATGCTCCTCGACAGCGCGGCCCGGCAACTCAGGGATCGGTCAGGGTGAGGTAAGGGACGACGCCGGATGTCGCGGCGCCGTCCTCCCGGAAGACTCTCTGCCATGACCGGAGTCACCGAGGAACTGCCCGCCACCGAGGCCGATGCCGACGTGGAGGGGCGCCGGCCGCGCGGGGGCGTGGCTGGGCGGCCGGCGGGCGGACTCCCCGCCGGTTCCCGGGCCTACCCGCTCGTCGCGCTCGCCGCGATCGTGTCCGGCGTGGCCGGGATCGGGTTCGCGCAACTCGACTCCGATCTGAACCCGCTGCACGTGACCGTGAGCGAGTACGCCGTGGCCGACCGCGGGGGCGTCACGGAGGTCGCGATGGCGGTGGTGGCCCTGGGCTCGCTGGCGCTGCTGGCGGGATTGCGGTCTGTGGGGGCTCCGGTGAGGGGGATGCCGGAGAGGCTGCTCCTGGTGTGGTCGGGCGCGCTGCTGGTGGCGGCGGCCGTCCCGACCACACCGTTCGGCGCCGACCCGACGTTCGCCGCGCAGGTTCACCAGTACGTGTCGATCGCGGCGTTCGTCAGCCTGCCGGCGGCGGGGGCGCTGCTGGTGCCCAGGCTGGCCCGCGACCCCGTGTGGCGGCCGGTGGCCAGGGTCGTCGAGTGGCTGGCCCTGGCGGGCGGGCTCGGGGTGCTGGCGATCACGTACGTGGCGCTGCCCGGGGAGCGGGTCATGATCGGATTGGTGGAACGAGCGCTGCTGGGCGCGGAGGTGGCGTTGCTGGCCGTGCTGGCAGCATGGTTGGTGCGCGTGGTCTGGGTCAGTACCACAGTCAAAATCACGACATATCACAGATTTATCGCTAGTTGATCTTATCTCGGCCTCGATGAGTGCTATTCTCTCCCGCGATCTTCTAACCGGGAGCAGGTGTCATGGCATCGGGCAGATCCATCCGATTCAAGATCTCGACGCTGCTCGTCATCCCGCTGGTCTCCCTGGTCGCGCTCTGGGGATTCGCCGCGAGCACGACGTCGAGGGAGGCGCTGAACCTCCTCAAGGTCGAGACCTTCTGGACCGGGATCATCGATCACGCCGACTTCCTCGTGGTCAACCTCCAGGCCGAGCGCCTGGCCTCCGCCGAGCTGCTGTCCGGCGCTCCCGTCAACGCCAAGAAGCTGGCCGACGCCCGTGCCACGGTGGACCGGGTCAGGAAGAACCTGACCGACGGCGCGCTGTCCGAGGACACCCAGGCGGCGCTCGACGACGACATGAAGACGCAGCTCGCCGACGTCTTCAAGGCCGTCGACCGGCTGACGGAGATCAGGAGCAAGGTCGACAGCCGGACGCTGACCCCGCACGCCCTGATCACCGAGTACGCCACCATCCCGGACGCCATCGACCGCCTGTACGCGGCCTTCACCGTCAGCACCGACGTCGAGCTGTCCCGGCAGTCGCAGGCCCTGATCATGGCCGCGCAGGTGCGCGAGCTCCTCAGCCGCGAGCACGCCCTGATCGTCGCCGGCAACGCCGTCCCCGGCGGCGACGGGTGGACGATGGCCGAGATCCACCTGCTGGCCGGCATCGACGGCGCGCGCACGTACCTCTTCCCCAAGGTCATGGCCAACCTGGACCCCGAGATGCGGGCCCCGCTGGAGAGGATGGCCGCCACCGGGAACTACGGCTCCATGGAGCGGCTGCTGCACTCGTACGTCTCCGGCCAGCCGGTGGACCTGCAGGTGTGGCGGGGCCAGGTCGAGCCGGTGCTGGAGGAGTACACCCAGGGCCTCTACACGGCCGGTGACATCCTGCTGGCCCGGATGGAGCCCGCCGGCATGGTCATCATCGTGCGCGCCGCCGTCGCGGGCGCGCTCGGGCTCATCGCGGTCGTCTTCTCCGTCGTCGTCTCCGTACGGGTCGGCCGGCGGCTCTCCCGCGAGCTGGCGGCGCTGCGCGGCTCCGCGCAGGAGCTGGCCGAGGTGCGCCTGCCCGGCGTGGTCGCCAAGCTGCGCCGCGGCGAGCCGGTGGACCAGGCCGCCGAGGTGCCGCCGATCGAGGTGGAGGCGGGCGCCACCAGCGAGGTGACCGACCTGGCGGCCTCGTTCGACAGCGTCCGGCACACCGCGGTCGACGCCGCGCTGGAGCAGGCCCGGCTGCGCGAGGGCGTGGCCGAGGCGCTGCGCAACCTGGCCAGGCGCAGCCAGTCGCTGGTCCAGCGCCAGCTCAAGCTGCTGGACGAGATGCAGCGGCAGACCGAGGAGCCGGAGGCGCTGGAGAGCCTGTTCAAGCTCGACCATCTGACGACCCGCATGCGCCGGCACGCCGAGGGCCTGGTGCTGCTGTCCGGCGGCGCGGCCGGCCGGCGCTGGCGCGGCGTCATCGGCGTCGAGGACATGCTGAACGGGGCCGCGGGCCAGGTCGAGGAGTACACCCGGGTGCGCGTCTACCCGATGCCGGAGTGCGGCATCCCGGGTGAGGCGGTGGCCGACCTCATGCACCTGTTCGCCGAGCTGATCGAGAACGCGGCCACCTTCTCCGCGCCAGGCAGTGAGGTGTCGGTCCGCGGCGAGCTGGTCGGCAAGGGCTTCGCGGTCGAGGTCGAGGACCGCGGGCTCGGCATGACGGACGAGGCCAGGGAGGCCGTCAACCGGCGGCTGGCCAGCCCGCCCGAGTTCGACCCTGCGCGGACCGAGCAGCTCGGCTTCGCGGTGGTCGGCATGCTGGCGGCCAGGCACGGGGTGAGCGTCACGCTCAAGCCCTCGCCGTACGGGGGGACCACGGCGATCGTGCTGGTGCCCGTGCAACTGGTCCAGCAGATGCCGTCGATCCGGACGCCGGAGCCGCCCGAGCTGGAGTCCGTCACGGTGTCGGTGGTAGGCAGGGAGAGCAGAGAGAGCAGGGAGGGCACGGAGACGCAGAGCGCTCCGCAGGACAACCGGCCTCCCGCGGGCCCGGGGCCGAGCGAGCTGCCACGCCGGGTCCGTACCGCCAAGCGCAACGCCGAGTCGTCGGGGGGATCAGGGCTGCCCCGCCGGGTCCGCCAGGCCAACCTGCCGGAGCGGCTCAAGCAGCAGAGCGCGCCGGTCGCGGAGGAGCCGCGGGAGCCGGCGCAGGAGCGCTCGCCCGAGGAGACCAGGGCCCTGCTCTCGTCTCTCCAGTCGGGCTGGCAGCGCGGACGTCAGGACAGTGACCAGGACGGGGGGACGCCATCGTGAGTCGCGAGCGTGAGTGGGTCGACGAGGAGGCCGGGCCGGTCGTGCGCCCGTACGCGGTGACCCGCGGACGCACCAGGCCCGCGGCCAAGGCGCTGTCCACCGTGCTCGACATGCTGGCCACCGTGTCGCTCACCGGGCAGCCGGCTCCGGCGAACGCGGAGCTGGGCGCCCAGCACCGGCGGCTGCTGAACTGCGTGGTCCAGCACGCCAGGCCGGTCGCCGAGATCGCGGGGGAGCTCGACCTGCCGGTGGCGGTGGTCAGGGTGCTGATCGGCGACCTGATCGACTACGGCCTGGTCGTGGTGAAGGCGCCGCGGTCGAAGGCCGCGACGCCTACGGAGAGCCTCCTGCGTGAAGTGATCAACGGGCTGCGCGCGCTCTAACCTGTCGTGGTCAGCGTGCGCAGCGAGTGCTCGACAAGGGTGATCATGACTTCCTTGGCCGAGTTGCGCCGCCGCACGTCGCACAGCATCACGGGCACGTCCGGGTCCAGGTCGAGCGCGATGCGCACGTCCTCCACGCTGTGCTGCTCGGCGTCGTCGAAGCAGTTGACGGCCACCACGAACGGCGTGCCGCGCTGCTCGAAGTAGTCGACGGAGGGGAAGCAGTCGGTCAGCCGCCGGGTGTCGGCGATCACGACCGCGCCCAGCGCGCCGTAGGACAGCTCGTCCCACATGAACCAGAACCGCTCCTGGCCGGGGGTGCCGAACAGGTAGACGACCAGGCCCTCGCGGATCGTGATGCGGCCGAAGTCCATCGCCACGGTCGTGGTGGTCTTGGCCTCGACGCCGTCGAGGTCGTCGACGCCGACCCCGCGGTCGGACAGCACCTCTTCCGTGCGCAGCGGCCTGATCTCACTGATCGACCCCACCAGGGTGGTCTTGCCCACGCCGAAGCCCCCGGCAATGAGGATCTTGAGCGCGACGGGGTCCTCAGAGAGCACGGAGTCCATTGATCACTTCCTTGAGAATGCCCTCACTCGGGCGCGATCCCGCCGCTGAGGGGGCCGACACCGAGATGAGGCCTTGGTCACGCAGGTCGCCCAGCAGCACCCGGACGACGCCGACAGGCAGATCGAGCTCGACGGCCACGTCGGCCACCGAGATCGGGTTGCGAGCCGCCCGGAGAATGAGCGACTGCTCGGGGGAGAGGCTGCCCGGAGCTTCCCCCACGGCGCGGACGGTCGCGACGAGGTCGAGATTGTCCCCCGACGACCTCGTACGACCTCGGATGAGGGCGTAGGGCCGCACGATCGGCCCCGCGTCCTCGTCCAACCACTGCGGGGTATCGCTCATGGCATGGCTCGCGGGTTGGTCGTGATGTGCTGGCCCACCCGCTTGACCAGCATCGCCATCTCGTAGGCGATGTGGCCCACGTCGACGTTGGCGTCGGCGAGCACCGCGAGGCACGTGCCCTGGCCCGCCGCCGTCACGAACAGGAACGCGGACTCCATCTCCACGATGGTCTGGCGTACGTCACCGCCGCCGAAATGGCGGCCGGTGCCCCGGGCCAGGCTCTGGAAACCGGCGGCCACGGCGGACAGATGCTCGGCGTCCTCGCGGGTCAGACCCTTGGAGTAACCGACGGCCAGGCCGTCGGTCGACAGGATGACCGCTTGCCTGACCGCGCCCACCCTGGTCGTCAGGTCGTCAAGGAGCCAGTTCAGCTCACCGGTGTTGGTCGTCGGCACACTCATGCCTCCCCCTCCTCATCAGCTTCTTCTCGGGCGCGCTGGGTTCCCCGCTGGAACGCGGAGAACAGGTCGCGTACCTCGTCGGGAGAGCGTTCGTTCTTCCGCTCGGGCTCCGGCTCGGGCGGCTGGCCGTCCTTGAGCCGGGATGACAATGTGGCCTGCCGGACCCGCCTTGGCAAGCCCGCGTGCGTGCCGCTGACCACCGCCAGGGCCTTCTTCCTGGTCCGGCCCGGCAGCGAGGGCAGCCCGTCGTTCTTGGCGGGGGGCAGTTCCTGCTGGTCGGTGACGAGCCTGTCCGGCACGAACACGATGGCGGTGGTGCCGCCGAACGGTGATCGCCTCAGCAGCACCTTGATGGCGTGCCGCTGGGCCAGCTTGGCGACCACGAACAGGCCGAGCCTGTCGCTGTCGGCCAGGTCGAACTCCGGAGGTTCCGTCAGGACGCGGTTGTAGGCGTCGTACTCCTCCGGCTGCAGCCCGAGCCCGCGATCCTCCACCTCGACCGAGTAGCCGTTGCTGACCCGGTCGCCGCGGACGTGGACCGTGGTGTCGGGCGGTGAGTAGATCGTGGCGTTCTCCACCAGCTCGGCGATCAGGTGGGTGAGGTCGGCCGCGGCCGAGCCGTCCACCGCGCTGCCGTGCATGCCGGCCACGTCGACCCGGGTGTAGTCCTCCACCTCGGCGATGGCCGCCCGGACGACGTCGATCACCGGCACCGGCTTGCGCCAGGCCCGTCCGGGGGCGGAGCCCGAGAGGATGATCAGGCTCTCCGCGTGCCGCCGCATGCGGGTGGTCAGGTGGTCCAGCCGGAAGAGCTCTTCCAGCTGGTCCGGGTCGTGGGTGCGCCGCTGCATGCCGTCGAGCACCGAAAGCTGGCGGTGCAGCAGGCCCTGCTTACGCCGGGCCAGGTTGAGGAAGACCTGGCCGAGCCCGCGGCGCAGCGCGGCCTGGCCGACGGCGGCGCGCACCGCGGTGGCCTGGACGGCGCCGAACGCGCCGGCCACGTCGCTGATCTCGGCCGAGCCGCTGACCTGGATCGGTCTGGCCGCCTGGGCGACGTCGACCTCCTCGCCCCTGCTGAGCCGCCTGACCAGGTCGGGCAGCCGCTGCTCGGACAGCTCGACGGCGGCCGAGCGCAGCCCGGCCAGCTCGGCGCCGAGCCGGCGGCCGAAACGCACCGAGATGATGATCGAGGCCAGCACGGCGACCAGGCCGACGCCGCCGGCGACGCCGATCTGGACCCTGGTGGCGGTGACCGCGCCGGCGGCCCTGCCGCCCAGCTCCTCGGCCGCCAGGCCGTTGATCCTCTCCAGCTCGGTGATCACCTTGCCGGTGTTGTCGTTCCAGCTCCCGCCGTCGGGCGGCGGCGCGCCGGACCTGATGACCCGGGCCTCCATGGTGGCGAAGGTCAGGAACGTCTGGCTCTTGAAGAGCTCCTCGTACGGCTGGCGCAGCTCGACGTCGAGACCCGCGAGGCCGCGCGCGTGCAGGAACTTCCTGGAAGAGGCGTACTCGGTGAAGGCGGCCGCCTCGGGCTCGATCAGCCGGCCGTCGAGCTGGGCGGCCCGGACGAGGGCGTGCTCCCTGAGCAGGAACTCGTGCGCGTTGCTCATCGTCTGCAGCGCGGTGACCTGCTGGTAGATGGTCAGCTCGGGGGCGGGGGCGAGGTGGTCGTAGAACCGGAACATGGCGTCGAGCAGCCGGTTGTACTCGTTGAGTCCGAGCATCCTGGTGCTGAAGCCGCCGTCGATGCCCGAGCGGATGGCGTGCAGCCGCGACAGCTCGGCCTGCACGGTGTTGAGCGGCGCGCGCATGTCGTCGGTGAGGTCGTCCTCGGCCCGTATGACGGCTTCGCGGAAGGCGTCGACCGCGGTGTCGGTGCGGGCGCGCTGCTCGCCGAGCTCGGCGCTGGGCTCACCGTCCGTGAGCTTGAGAAGTGAGCGCTCCCGCTCGGCCTGGAGCTCGACGCCCAGCTCAGTGGAGGTGACGCCGACCGTCTGGTGAAGGGAGTCGCCGCGCAGCAACGACCATCCGTCGCTCACAGTGAGGTTGAGCACGAAGCCCCAGAGCGCGCTCAAGGACAGGAGGGGTAACAGCAGCAATATAAAGATCTTGAACCGAATTGACCGGTTTTGCGAGCCCATGTCCCAACCTCGGAGTCGAGGGCATTTCCACAACCTCTGTGTAAATACACCTCCGGAAGATCGCACAGGAGACTAGCACCGATTAAGCATCCGCCGCAGTGGGAGGAACAGGGATGTTTTCTGCGATTACCGAAGCGGACCCCAGGAAGGTACCGAGTAGGACACGAGGGTATTACCGCTCCGTCTCACCCTGAGAGCTCCCCGACGGCCCGATGAGCGGCGGTGACGGCGGCGTCCGCCCTGGCAGAGGGAGCCGCGTCCGATCCGGCCAGCCCGATCCGGCCGAACCGCCTGCGCGCCGCCTCGGCCGGCGACGGCCCGTCGGGATGGAACCCGTGCCACGGACGGCAGTATTCGGGCGAGTACCCATGACCCCACCGGTAGACCGCCACCGCCTCGACGTCCCTGCCCGGATCGAACCCGCCGGCGCCGAGCAGCCGCGCGAGCTGGTCGCGCGCCCCGAACTCCAGCATCGCGTACGGGGTGCGCAGCAGCGCCTGCCGCCCGGCGGCCGCCCCCTCGGCGGGACCCAGCTCCGAACGGGAGGGCGCGGCCACCAGCCGCGCCGTGACGCCGTCGCCGGAGTGGTGGGTCAGCTCGCTCATGCACCAGTACGCGCCGGTCCAGCGGGTGCGTGAGACGCCGAGCCGCCGCCAGGCGTCCGCGCTGCGCAGCCGCACCACGGCCTCCACCAGCGGCGTCTTCACCGCCGCGCGCAGCGCCGTGCGCTGCGCGCCGGGCAGGTCGGGGACGAGGTACGGGACGACGGAGTGCCAGCAGGCGAGGATCACCGCCCCGGCGCCGACGGACCTGACCTCGTGGCCGTCGAAGTAGCCGACGGTGGCGGTGGTCGCGGTCTCGGGCGGGCCGTCGTTGCGCACGGACACGACGGGGCTCGACAGCCGGAACCTGGCCCTGCCGCCCATCGCGTCCAGCATCGCCCGGACGAGCCCGTGCACCCCGCCGGGCAGGTGCGCCACCCGGCCGGTCACGCCCCACTCCTTGGCGATCGTGGGCGCGCTGAACCGCGACGGCTTGCCCTCGTCCAGCCCGAGCCCGCCGAACCCCGGGTAGCCGAGCCCCCAGGCGTCCACCGCGCCCAGGACACGCGTGTCGTACCCCCAGGAGGCGCTGGGCAGGGTCCGGTGGAACCGCTCGGCGTCCGGGTGCACCCGCAGCGAGTCCAGCAGGTAGCGGGAGTAGGTGAGGTCGGCCAGGCGCTCCTGCTTGGCCTCCGGCCCGAGCCCGGGGAACGGGTCGGGCGGGTCGGTGTGCAGGCGGATCAGGTCCTGCCTGGCGGCGTCGGCGACGGGCAGGCGGCCGATCCACCCGGCGGCGCTCGCGCCGGTGGACACCAGCGTCTCGACGGGGAACGTCTCGCGGTCGCACATCACGCTGTCGTCGGCGCCGCACTCCTGGCACGGGGCGGCCACGACGCCCAGCCGGTCGAGCAGCTCGCGGAACTCCGGCGTCCAGGTCACGGGCGCCGCCACCGAACCCGAGCCGGGACGCTGGGCGTGGCCGCCGATCGTGTCGTGGTTGTCCAGGATCAGCACGCGCGCCCCGGGATGGCGGCGCAGCCACTCGTGGGCGGCGCTCACCCCGCTCAGCCCGGCCCCCACCACCACCAGGTCGTAGGCCTCCCCCGTCGGCACGGGCGGGTCCGCCTGCTGCCAGAACCGGCCGTCGCGCAGCGCGTGGAGCACGCCGAGCGCCTGGGAGGTGTTGCCGCGGAACGCCGGCGCCGCCGGGGCCGACGAGGCGGCATAGGCCGTTCCGGCTCCTCCCGAGGCGCCCAGGGCCGCGGCGCCCGCCGTCACGGCCACCCCGTCGAAGAAGTCGCGGCGCGAGATGGCGCGCCCCATGCCCAGTTCGCGTCCCGCCGCCGAACGGCCGATGTCCCCCATGGGGCCGATCATCGGGACTCGCCGGAAAAGGCCAATGGCGCCGCGCTGCGGGTGGCTGAGTCTTTGCGCTACATGTGACGGTGAATGCCGTTGGGTAAATGCCGTCCGATTCGCCGAGCGCGGGCCGTAGTCGCTGCTAGAAGGTGGGTTGGGCGGTCTTGTCGAATGCGTTGAATCCGGTGGATAGCGCCGTTGCCGGTTCGCGCGGCGCGCGTTTCCTTTAGCGTCTACCCGATGCCGTTGAAGTGAAATGGAGAACTCATGCTTAAGGCATTTTCCGCCGCATTTCTAAGCATGACGGTCATAGCGGGCTGCTCTTCGGAGAAGGCCGCGGCGCCCGCCGCGTCCACCCCGCCGCCCGCGTCCGCCCCGAAGCCCGCCGAGGCGGCCAAGCTCCGCGCCGCGCTGCTGCCGGCGCCCAAGGGCATGCAGGTCGCGTACGGCCCGGAGGTCGGCACCTACAGCACGCTCCGGTCCACCAGACAGGGCCTGGAGTCGGTCCGCCAGGCCAAGCTGGACCACCCCGAGTGCGCGGGCGCGGCCCTGCTCGACGTGGCCCAGCCGGAGGTCGCCAAGGCCCCGGCCGCCGTCGTCGGGTTCGCCTCGCCGAAGGGGTCGATCACCCAGGCCGTGGTCTCGCTGCCCGCCGGGGTGTTCCCCGGCCCGCTGCCCAGCGAGTGCGACGCGTACCACGCCCACGTGCGCGGCATCGACGTGGTCTACCGCACCCGCGACCTGAAGATGCCGAAGCAGGGCGACGAGTCGCGCGCCTACCTCACCACCGCGTCGGGCGGCGACCGGCAGGCCCAGATCGGCACGGTCACGATCAGGCGCGGCACCCTCGTCATGAGCCTCATGGTCGTCGGCCGCGAGGTGAAACGAGCCGGCCTGATGGAGCTCGGCAAGCTCGCCGACCAGAACCTCTCGCGGGCCGCCGTCTGAGCCGCGGAGACCCAGCCGCCGCCTACGCGCGCGCGGAGGCCGCCGTCCGCCGGCAGATCTGCTCGGTCGCCTCCTCCAGGGTCCGCGCGGCGGCGGCGCCCTCCCGCTCCACGCCGTGGCGGCGCACCAGCCAGTCGGCGGTGTTGTACGTCAGCCGCACGGCGTCCCCGTCCTGCCAGACGAGGATCTTGGACGGCAGGTCGATGGCCGCGGTGCGGCGTTCCGCGATCAGGTCGGTGCCGACGGTGGGCTCGCCGAAGAGCACCAGCGTGGTCGGGGGCAGCTCCCTGCCGGCCCGCACCGCGTTCTCCGTGTGGTCCACCCGCGCGAACACGTGGTAGCCGGCCGCGGTCACCGCCGCGCACACGTCGTCGACCGTCTTGTCGAACGCCTCGTGACCGCTGATCGTCACCAGGCCGCAATCGTCCCTCATCGCGCCACCATAGGCACGGCTCCCTGCCGGGTGCACGGCACGGCGCCCGCAACACGCCGTCAGATCAGCACGTGGTCATCAGGACGGCCGACGAAGGAGAACTGGGCGTTCCTGGTCAGCTTGATGTGGTCGGCCTGCCAGGTGTGCATCGCCGAGTCGGCGCTGCGCCAGTAGACGAAGTTGAACCGGTCCGCCGAGTAGATCTTGACCCCGTCCTCCTTGAGGCGGCGGACCAGGTGGGTGTCCTCGCCCCGGGTCAGGTCGGGGAAGCGGTAGGTGCGGAACATGTCCGCCTTGCCGAGGAACGTCCCGCCTTGCACCAGGAACGAGTAGCGGTGCTCCAGGCCCGGCAGGCGCAGCATGGTGGTGTTGGAGCCCTCGAAGAACGAGTAGTGGGCGCCCTTGCCGACCAGCTCCGCCTCGGTGTAGTCGAAGGCGCGCTGCAGGTCCGACAGGTAGTGCTCGCCGTAGAGGTTGTCGTCGTCCATCTTGGCGATCAGCTCGCCCTCGGCGGCGTCGATGCCCAGGTTCATGCAGGCGCCCAGCGACAGCCCTGGGTCGGCCGGGAGCACGGTCACGTCCGTGATGCCCGCCATGCGAGCCTTGTCGGCCACCACGACCGGGTCGATGTCCAGGCCGTGCAGCACCATGATCAGCTGCACCGGCCGGTGGATCTGCTTGGCCACCGACGAGATCGCGTGCTCGATCTGGGCGGCGCGGTTGGTCGGCAGCACCACCGAGATCGACCGCGACCGCGGCGTCGCCGGGCGGCCGAGCAGCTGGAGTATCTGGTCCACGCGGTGGGTGAACAGGTGCTTGTCGAACACCTCGCGCATCGCCAGATGCCCCTGCCGGGCGCGCAGCTCAGGGCTGTTGATCAGGTGCAGCACCTGGTTGTACGACTCGATCGGCTCGCGGGCGATCGGGATCAGGTCGCCGAACGTCTCCTCGACGGCCCGCGACCAGCCCGACACCACCGGGGTGGCACAGGCCGACAGCTCGAACACGCGGCGGGCGCACATGGTCGGCGATTCGAGCACCGAGTTGACGTTCAGGAAGACCTTGTACATCCGGTACGCGGCGAGCATCTGGTCGTAGGGCAGCTCCCCCACGATGTGCGGGCGGTACTTCTCCGGCCAGGCGTACTTCTCGTCCACCTCGCCGTTGCGGGCGAAGATGTGCAGGCCCAGCTCGCGCACCGGGTCGAGCACGGTCTCCATCTGCTCGCGGCGCTCGGGGTGCTTGTCGCGGAAGTACATGCCGGCGAAGACCACGTCGTGCAGCCGGCCCTCCCGCTGCTGGACCGGGTTGTGCACGCGCGGCTGGGCGGCGAACTGGAGCACGTCCACCCGGTCGTGGCCCAGAATTTCGCGATATTTCGGCAACATGTCACCGTCGCAGGTGAACACGTAGTCGAACAGCTTGGCCGTGTCGATGAAGAAGTCGAAGTTCGGCGGGTCCTCCTTGTTCCAGAAGACCGTCGGGATGCCCGCCGCCCTGCACCAGGAGACCAGGTCACGCAGCGGCTCCTTGGGCGCGTTGGTGCCGGTCATCTGGTAGCGCCAGCGGCCCTGGTTGCCGTGCCAGGCCGACTCGCAGAACAGCAGGTCCGGCCGCTTCGCCGCGAAGATCTCCGGCCAGTCCTTGAGCCCGAACTCGATCTGGTCCCACTCGTAGCGGAAGGCCATCCTGGAGAAGTCGTCCAGGATGACCGCCACCTTCAGGTCGGGACGGTTCACCGGCCCCGCCGGCCACTTGACCGCCGGCACCTTGACCTCGGGCGCCCTGTGGTTCGCGAGCTCGATGGCCTCGTTGACCGGCATCGGCGCCTTCGGCGCGCGGTCCCTGGACCTGACGGCCTCCAGCATCTTGCCGGGGCTCCTGGACCCGATGGCCTCGCCCAGCTTGAAGGTCCGCTTGGCCTGGGTGGCCTCCAGCTTCCAGGCGGCGTAGGCGGCCTTGGCCTCCGCGATCTCCAGCCTGCGGCGCAGCTCCCTGATCTCCGCCTCGTGGCGCTCGACGACCTTGCGCTCCTCCGGCAGCCAGTTCACCGGTCCGAGGCGCTGGAACGTGGGCTCTTCAGGGGTTTCGGCCATGGGGCATCGCCTAACGCTGGTGCGGGGTATGTCATAGTACGGCGAGATCCGTACGAAAAGTGGGGTTACTCGGAACGCGCCCCCTGGGCGGCGGGGGAGAGGTTGTCCCCCTTCAGCCACGCGGAGATCACCCGGGCGATGCGCGGCCCGGCGGCGCCGTCCCACAGCGGGGGCAGCTCACCGGAGGGCGTGACCGCCCCGTCGGCCAGCGCCTTCTCCGCCGCCGCGGGCAGCAGGGCGGGCGTGACCAGCCGGTTCGTGCCGTGGGTGATCGTGACCGGGCGCTCGGTGTTGGGCCGCACGGTCAGGCAGGGCACGCCCAGCATGGTGGTCTCCTCCTGCACGCCCCCGGAGTCGGTGACGACCAGCGCGGCGCCCCGGACGAGTGAGAGGAAGTCCACATAGCCCAGCGGGTCGACCACGCGCACCGAGGGGCCGTCGACCAGCCCGGCCTCGGCCAGGCGGGTGCGGCCACGCGGGTGGATCGGCACCACGAGCGGGATCTGGCGGGCCACGTCGAGCACCGCCGAGACCAGCTCGCGCGCCGCCTCCGGGGTGTCCACGTTGGCCGGGCGGTGCAGCGTCGCGACCGCGTACCGCTCAGGCAGGCCCAGCCGCTCCACCACCGGGGCCGGGTCGAGCGACGGCAGCGCGGAGAACAGGCTGTCGATCATCGGGTTGCCCACCAGGTGCACCTTGGAGGCGGGCACGCCCTCGGCCGCCAAGTGGGAGAGCGCGTCGGGCGAGGTGGCGAAGAGCAGGTCGGACAGCGAGTCGGTGACGACCCGGTTGACCTCCTCCGGCATGGACCGGTCGAACGAGCGCAGCCCGGCCTCCACGTGCGCGGTCTTGATGTCGAGCTTGGCGCAGACGAGGATCGCGGCCAGCGTCGAGTTCACGTCGCCGTAGACGACGACCAGGTCCGGGTCGTGCTCCTGGAAGGTGTCCTCCAGGCCGACGAGCAGGGCCGCCGTCTGCCTGGCGTGGCTGCCGGAGCCCACCCCCAGGTTCGCCACCGGGTCGGGCAGGCCGAGGTCCGCGAAGAACACGTCCGACATCAGCGCGTCGTAGTGCTGGCCGGTGTGGATGATGCCCTGCCGCACGCCGAGTTCGCCGAGCGCGCGCACCACCGGGGCCGCCTTCACGAAGTTGGGCCGGGCTCCCAGAACGTGCAGCACCAGGACGTTGTCCCCCATGACCTCGCCTTTCATAGCGGAAGGGAAAAAACGCTGCCTATGGTACGGTCACCGCGTGGCATCCGACGCCAGTCCTCAAGACTCCTCGAAAAGTTCCGCTGGGGTGTCCGCGAAGTCCGCCCGTGCCGGCGTCGGTGGGCTTCTGAAGGGCTTCATCCAGCATCCGATCATCGTCTCCCGC
This sequence comes from Nonomuraea sp. NPDC054003, assembly GCF_055585125.1. NCBI lineage: Bacteria > Bacillati > Actinomycetota > Actinomycetes > Streptosporangiales > Streptosporangiaceae > Nonomuraea > Nonomuraea sp. NPDC054003. The sequence continues at coordinate 99,076 of NZ_JBVJKR010000018.1, read as the reverse complement.
GTGGTCGTGACCAAGGTCAGGGCCGACCCGGTCCGGGCCGCCCAGGCGGCCGCCGACGCGATGCCGCCGCGCCTGCGACCGGTCATCGGCAAGGTGGCCTGGCCCGCCGCGCGCCGCGCCCGCCGCGTCGTCCGCAAGCTGGGCATGCGCATGATCAGGGCGCCGTGGGACGAAGCCAAGGAACACTGGGACTCCGGGCGCGTCAGCATGGCCGCCGAGGTGCTCGAACCCTTCACCAAATACCCGTTCGTCAAGCGCAGGGCCGCCTACTACCGCGGCGAGCTGGAGGCGATCAGCCCCGACCCGATCCCGCCGGGCCCCAAGGTGGCCATCCTGGAGCGGGTCGCCGGGCGCGTGGTCCACCTGATCACGAACTCGCTCCCGTACACCCAGGCCGGCTACACGGTCAGGACCCACCGCATCGTCACCTCCCAGAAGGCCGCGGGGCTCGACCCGCACGTGGTCACCAGCTGGGGCTTCCCCATGCTCCAGGGCCACGCGGACGCGGCGCCGTACGAGGAGCTGGACGGCGTCCCCTACTACCGGATGCTGCCCGACGGGCGCGGCGAGGTGCCGTTCGAGATGCGCGGCCGCATGATCAAGGGCGCCGACGCGGTCACCAAGCTCGTCACCCAGCTCCGCCCGCAGGTGCTGCACGCCGCCACCGACCACCGCAACGGCTCGGTCGCGCACGCCGTGCGCGACCGCACGGGCACCCCGTTCGTGTACGAGGTACGCGGGTTCCTGGAGGAGACCTGGGCCTCGCGCGACCCCAAACGGGTGGGCAGCCAGCGCCACGTGCTCCAGCGCGAGCGCGAGGCGTTCCTGATGCGGGAGGCCGACGCGGTCGTCACGCTGGCCGAGACCATGGCCACGGAGATCGTCGAGCGCGGCGTCCCCCGCGAGAGGATCCACCTGGCGCCCAACGCGGTCGACGACTCGCTGCTCACCGCCCAGTACGACGGGGCCTCGTTCCGCCGCGAGATGGGCATCGAGGATCGCGAGATCGTGGTCGGCTCGGTCTCCAGCATCGTGGCGTACGAGGGCTTCGCCACCCTGCTGCGGGCCGCGGCGCTCCTGCGTGACCAGGGCAACCCGGTGCGGGTGCTCATCGTCGGCGACGGCGCCGAGCGCGAGAACCTGCTGGAGCTCGTGACCGAGCTGGGGCTGTCCGACGCGATCCTGCCCGGCCGGGTGGGGCCGGAGGAGGCCCTGCAGGCGCAGGACGCCATCGACATCTTCGTCTGCCCGCGCGAGGACCTGCGGGTGACCAGGCTCGTCACGCCGCTCAAGCCGGTCGAGGCGATGGCGCTGGGCAAGCCGGTCGTGCTGAGCGACCTGCCGGCGCTGTCGGAGCTGGTCGGCAGCGACGGCGCGGGCATGCTCGTGCCCGCCGGCGACCCGGGCGAGTTCGCCAAGGCGCTGGGCGCGCTCGCCGACGATCCCGCCAAGCGGGCCGAGATGGGCGAGGCGGGCCGTGCGGAAGTGGCCGCGAAGCGCACGTGGAGCCGCGTTGCCGAGACTTATCAAGCCCTGTACAGGAGCCTTGCGGAAAGATGACCTTCTCTTGGGCTGTCTGTTCTGATCGGTTCCGTCGCATTAGGCGTGAGCTAGGTGGACTTGAGATAACCTTTGCGACCATGAAGTGTTGTATCCGGCTCTCTAAGGCACAGCTGTGACAGAAATCGACTTGGCTGTCATCGGCCTCGGCTACGTCGGCATGCCCCTCGCCAAAGAGGCGGTGGCCGCCGGGCTGAAGGTCGTCGGCCTCGACGTCGACCCCCGCAAGGTCGACGCTCTGAAGGCCGGGCAGTCCTACATCGATGACCTGACCGACGCCGATCTCGACCACATGCTGGCCAACGGGTTCACCGCCACGCTGGACGAGACGGTCCTGGCCGAGTGCAGCACGATCGTCATCTGCGTGCCCACCCCGCTGGACGAGGACCACAGGCCCGACCTGTCCGCGGTCGAGGGCGCCAGCAAGACCGTGGCACGCAACATGGGCAAGGACACGCTCGTCGTGCTCGAGTCGACGACCTGGCCGGGCACCACCGACGAGCTGGTCCGCCCGCTGCTGGAGTCCTCGGGGCTGACCGCCGGCGTCGACTTCCACCTGGCCTTCTCGCCGGAGCGCATCGACCCGGGCAACCCCAAGTACGGCCTGCGCAACACCCCCAAGGTCGTCGGCGGCTACACGCCCGCCTGCCGCGACCGGGCCACCGCCTTCTACGGACGCTTCGTCGAGCAGGTCGTGCCGGTCAGCAGCACCCGCGAGGCGGAGATGGCCAAGCTGCTGGAGAACACCTACCGGCACGTCAACATCGCTCTCGTCAACGAGATGGCGATCTTCTGCGACGAGCTCGGCGTGGACCTCTGGGAGGCCATCGAGGCGGCCGCCACCAAGCCGTTCGGGTTCCACAAGTTCCTGCCCGGCCCCGGCGTCGGCGGCCACTGCATACCGGTCGATCCCTCGTACCTCTCCTACACGGTCCGCAAGCTCGGCTACCCGTTCAGGTTCGTCGAACTGGCCCAGGAGATCAACGAGCGGATGCCGTCCTACGTGGTGGCCCGTGTGCAACGTCTGCTCAACAGACACAAAAAGGCGGTGAACGGCGCCAGAGTCGTTATGCTCGGCGTCACATACAAGCCGGACATCGCCGACGAACGCGAGACCCCGGCCCTGCCCGTGGCGCGTGCGCTGCTGGAGCTGGGCGCCGATCTCACGTTCGCCGACCCGCACGTCAAGGAGTGGTCAGTGGACGGCACGCCCGTGCGGCGTGAGGAAGATCTGGCCGAGGCCGTCGCCGATGCCGACGTGACGGTGCTGCTGCAACAGCACGCCGCGTTCGACCTGGGGATGGTCGAGGCGAAGGCCAGGCTCGTGCTCGACACCCGCGGTGTGCTCACCGAGGGTGAACGCGTCGAGCGGCTGTAGCGACCGGAGGCAACGCGCGTGCACGTGCTCGTCATGACGGTGGTGCATAACCCCGAGGACGCGAGGATCCTGCACCGGCAGATCCGCGCCCTGGTGGATGCCGGTCATGAGGTCACGTACGCCGCCTCCTACACCGCCCACGGAGTCGTCCCCCGCCCCTGGGTGACCGGCGTCGACCTGCCCAGAGCGGTGCAGCGTAAGCGGATCTCCGCCATGTGGGCCGCGCGCAGGCTGTTCAAGCGCATGCGCGACAAGGTCGACCTGGCCCTCATCCACGACCCCGAGCTGCTGTTCGCCGTCTGGGGGATGCGCAACCGGCCGCCCGTCGTGTGGGACGTGCACGAGGACACCCCGGCCACGCTCTCGCTCAAGCCGTGGCTGCCGTCGCTGCTGCGCCCGCCCGTACGGTTCCTCGCCCGGATGCTGGAGAGCATCGCCGAGCGCAACCTGCACCTGCTGCTGGCCGAGACCGCGTACGCGGGCCGGTTCAAGCACGCCCACCTGATCGTGCCCAACGAGACCTGGGTGCCCGACTCGGTCACCCCGCCGGGCGACGACCGGATCGTCTACCTGGGCTGGCTGTCCAGGGCCCGCGGCGTGTTCGAGGCGATCGAGGTGGCCCGGCTGCTCCAGCCGTACCGGGTGGCCGTCGAGCTGATCGGCTACGCCGACCCGCAGAGCCGCCTGGTGCTCAACAAGGCCGTGCACGACGGCGTGCTGGAGTGGCGCGACTTCATGCCGAACGACGAGGCGCTCAAGCGGCTCGACGGCGCGCTGGCCGGCCTGTCGCTGCTGCACGACGAACCGAACTACCGCCACTCCATGCCCACCAAGATCATCGAGTACATGGCGCACGGCATCCCCGTCATCACCACCCCCTCACCCCGCGCCGTCGAGCTGGTCGACCGCTACGAGAGCGGCGTCGTGGTGCCGTGGGAGGACCCGAAGGCGGTGGCCCAGGCCGTGCTGACCCTCAGGGACGACGTGCGCGAGCGCCGTGCCCAGGGCGCGCGCGGCTACGCCGCCGCCCGCGCCAACCACCACTGGCCCAACTCGGCCAAGCGATTCGTCGCCCAGCTCGAAGCTTGGGCCGGGGTGAAGCGGCGGTAGGGTTCCCAACGTGCGCTGGCTCTTCGTCCTCCTGGGGGCAGCGATCCTGGCCGCGGTCGCGGCGGTGATCGTCGTCCTGCCCGTCGGCGACGACGAACCCCTCCAGTCCGCCACCCCACAGGCCGAGGCCTCGCCGACGCGCGTCCAGCCGACGCCGATGGTCAGCGAGTTCACCGACCCCTGTGGAACGTTCGAGACCCAGGAGAAGGCGCCCTACGCCGTCACCGGCTACTGGATCACCCCCACGTCCAACCCGTGCACCTGGCGCAGCCAGCTCCAGGAGATCCACCGCGTCGGCGGCGACACGGTCATCAGGATCGGCTACGGCCTGCAGTTCCGCACCGTCGACCGCAAGGGGCGCGTCAAGACCCGCGACGGCGAGGTCGACTCCCTCTACAAGGCGTGCGAGGAGGACGGGGTCAGCTGCTACGAGTCCGCCGAGCGGGACCTCAAGGAGGCGCACCCCGACAACCGCATCGGGCGCGTGTACGTCTACCGCACCGACGAGTCGTTCGGCGACGGCCTGTTCAGGTGTCAGCCCATGGAACGCTCGATCGACGGCGGCAAGCGCACCTACTTCCGCCTCATCGCCCCGCCGGACGGCTCCGACGACCCGACCTGCGACTTCTCCAAGGGCTCCACGTACGATCTGATCCTCATCGCCGGCTCGCCGGAAGACAGCCTGACCAAGCTGCTCGACCTCGGCGACCAGTTCGGCGTGCAGGTCTTCCCCGCGCTGCCGCTGGCGCCGCGCGACCCCGCCAGCCCGATCAGGGCCAACCGCAAGCACATCGGCACCCTCACCACGGTCACCCGCCGCATCCTCCAGGACTACGGCGCGCGCTTCGCCGAGCGGCAGTCGCTCGGCGGCGTCTATCAGCCGTTCGAGGTGCAGATGGCCGACACGCTGGCCGACAACCCCACCCTTGAGGTGTACGCCGACCAGCACCGCATCGTCCGCCAGGAGCTGCCGGGCAAGCCCATCCTGATCAGCCCCTATCTCGACGCCCGCAAGCGCGTCGCCTTCGGCCAGACCCCCGCGCAGGTCGCCGAGGGCTTCAAGGCGCTGGCGCGGACCGGCGTCGGCATCATCGCCCCGCAGGACAGCCGCGGCACCGGCAAGGTCGGCCTCTACTGGCCGGACGAGCGCGGCGACGAGGTGGACGAGCGGCTGCGCCCCGTCGTCGGCGAGACCACCTACAAGACCGCCTACCACGGCTCCACCCGCGACTACTACCGCGAGATGGCGGCGGCCCGCGAGGAGATGATCGAGGGCGGCCACGACGTGCAGCTCTGGGCCAACGTCGAAGCCTTCGAGCCGTCGGGCGACGAGCCCTGCGCGGCCCACGGCACCCGCGGCAAGACCGACAAGAAGCGACTCGACCAGGCCGTGGCCATGGCGGGCCGCTACGTCCAGAAGATCGTCTCGTACATGTGGAGCGACTTCATGACCTGCGGGTCGCCGTCGGTGGAGTCGGAGATCATGCGCGACTGGCAGCGGCCGATCGCGGTCGACGCCATCCGCCGCGCCCGCGCCCCCGAGGACGGGGTGGAGGTGCGCGGCTACAACCTGAAGGACGGCACCGTCACCGTCGAGTGGTCGGGCGGCACGGCCGACCTGGTCGTCTCCGAGGTGGGCTGGCTGGACGAGGACCCTCTGGACGAACTGCCCGAGCACATGCAGACGGCCTGGGTGCCCTTCGACTGGAGCCGGGTGCCGTCCGGGGAGTGGGTCCGCATCAAGGTCAAGATCCCGTCCGGGCAGTCGACCAGCGAGCCCTTGCACGTCCGCATCGACACCTGACGGTCACCAGGTCGTGCGGCAGCGTGTAACGTGCCTGCATGGTCCCGCGCATTCCGGTCAGCGTCGACCTGGTCGTGCTCACGGTCCGTAACCACGCGCTCAGCGCGCTCACCTGGCGTCGCGACAACCCGCCCTTCCTGCGCCGCTGGTCGCTCTCCGGCGGGTTCATCCAGCTCGACGAGGACCTTCCGGCGGCCGCCCAGCGCATCCTGTCGGAGCGCGCCGGCCTCCCCGGCGCCCCCGTCCACCTGGAGCAGCTCCAGACCTACGGCTACCCCGACCGCGACCCCCGCCAGCGCGTGCTCAGCGTCGCCTACCTCGGCATCGCCCCCGACCTGCCGGCCTCGGAGAAGGCCCACATGAGCTGGCAGCCCGTCGAATCCCTCGCCGTCATGGCCTTCGACCACCGCCGCATCATGCTCGACGGGGTCGAGCGGGCCAGGGCCAAGCTCGAATACACCTCGCTGGGGGCCGCCTTCTGCCCGCCGGAGTTCACGGTGGCCGACCTGCGGAGGGTGTACGAGATCGTCTGGGGCCGCACGCTCGACCCGCGCAACTTCCACCGCAAGGTCACCAAGGCGGAGGGCTTCCTCGTGGAGACGGGCGCCACCACGACCCGCGACGGCGGCCGCCCCGCCAAGCTCTACCGCCGCGGCCCCGCCGAGCTCCTGCACCCCCCGATGCTCCGCTCGCTCAAGGAATGACCAGGGCCGGTGATGCCCTGGCGGGGGCTGGCCTATCGTATGGACATGCCTCGTTTCCGCCCGATCCTCGACACCATGCCGGCCTACAAGCCGGGCAAGGCCGTCATGACGCCCGACGGCCGGTCCTACAAGCTGTCGTCCAACGAGTCGCCCTACGAGCCGTTGCCGTCCGTCGTGGAGGCCATCGCCGAGGGGGCGCGGCTGATCCACCGCTATCCCGATCCGGGGGCGGTCAAGCTGACCGAGGCGATCGCGGAGCGGTTCGGGGTGCCGGCGGAGCACATCGCGCTGGGCGCGGGGTCCGTGACGGTGGCGCAGCAGTTGTTCGAGAGCGTCGGCGACCCGGGCGCCGAGGTGGTCTACGCGTGGCGGTCGTTCGAGGCCTATCCGCTCCTCGCCGACCTGGCCGGGGTGACGTCCGTACGGGTGCCGCTGGCCGGGGAGGACCACGACCTGGACGCCATGGCCGAGGCGATCAACGACCGGACGCGCATGGTGTTCGTGTGCAACCCCAACAACCCGACCGGCACCTCGATCCGCGAGCGTGAGCTGGTGGCGTTCCTGGACCGGGTGCCGGAGCACGTGCTGGTGGTGCTCGACGAGGCCTACCGTGAGTACGTCCGCGACGAGTCGGTGCCCGACGGCCTCACTCTCTACCGCGACCGGCCGAACGTCTGCGTGCTGCGCACGTTCTCCAAGGCGTACGGGCTCGCGGGGCTGCGCGTCGGCTACGTGGTCGGGCAGGAGCCGGTCGCGGCCGCCGTACGCAAGACGATCATCCCGTTCGCGGTCAACCAGCTCGCCCAGGTGGCGGCCATCGCGTCGCTGGCGGCGGAGGACGAGCTGCTCGAGCGGGTGGAGCGGGTGGTCAAGGAGCGCACCCGGGTCCGCGAGGCGCTCATCGCCCAGGGCTGGGAGGTGCCGCCGACGGAGGCCAACTTCGTCTGGCTGCGGCTGGGCGAGCGCACCATGGACTTCGCCGCGGCCTGCGCCGCCGAGGGCGTCGCGGTGCGGCCGTTCGCGGGGGAGGGCGCCCGGGTCTCCATCGGCGACCCGGAGGCCAACGACGCCTTCCTGACCGCCGCCGCCGCCTTCATGAAGGCGTAGACACCGCCGCGGCCGGCTCGGGGGCCTTCTTGGGGCGTCGCCGCTCCGTCGACACGACCAGGGCGACGCCCACCAGGATCACCAGCCCGCCCAGCAGGATCTGCACGGTCACCTGCTCCTGCAGCACCAGCACGCCGAGGATCACCGCCACGATCGGGTTCACGTACGCGTACGTCGACACCAGCGAGATCGGCGCGTTGCCCAGCAGCCACGTGTAGGCGGTGAACCCGACCAGCGAGCCGATCACGATCAGATACGCGAGCGCGGCCCAGGAGCGGCCGGAGACGAGCGCGGGGTCGAGCCGCTCGCCCGCCACGGCGCCGACGGCGACCATGCCGAGGCCTCCGGCGACCATCTCGACGGTGCTGGCCGCGAACGTGTTGGCCGGCATCGCGATCCGTCCCGACAGGAACGAGCCGACGGACCAGGACGCGGAGGCGAGCAGGATGACCGCGATCCCGGTGGCGCTGCCGCTCGCCCCGCCGCCGCTGAGCGACACGGCCGCCACCCCGGCGAACCCGACCAGCACCCCGGCCAGCGTGAGCACCATCGGCCTGTCGCGTACCGCGATCCTGAACACGACCAGCCAGAGCGGCACGGACGCCACGAGCAGCGCGGCGAGGCCGCTGGAGATGTGCTGCTCGGCGACGGCCACCATGCCGTTGCCGCCCGTCAGCAGCAGGAGCCCGACCAGCGCCGCGCTGCCGAACTGGCGCCGCGTCATCCGGAAGACGGCGGGGCCCTTCCTGATGGCCAGGAACGCGCCCAGCAGCAGCGCCGCGGAGAGGAAGCGGATGGCGCCGCTGAACATGGGCGGCATCGTCTCGATGACGATGGCGATGCCGAGGTAGGTGGAACCCCAGACCACGTAGACGATGCCCAGCGCCGTCCACACGGCGAGCGAGACCCGCCGGTCAGGTGTGTCAGCTGTCATGACTCATGACGATAGTCCTCGCCGCCGACAGAGCGCATGCGGGTATCAGACGTTGAGATGTGGGAACCCCCGGGCTTCGGCCCGGACGGGTGATGGTCGGCGGGGCGCCCCCAGAACGGTTGGCGCCCCCGTCCGAATCCCATCGATCGGGGGCGACGAAATTCATACCCGTCTCTCCACGCCCCAACCGCGAATCAACCAGAAGTAGACAGTCCATGAACCGGTCCGCCGCCGGAGGGGGGAAGGAAGGGCGGCGGGCCCGGCCCATGGACGTCAGCGGGGCCCCAGCTTCTCCACGATGAGGCGGTAGAGCTGGCGCGGCCGGCCCGGCTGCGGCGTGCGGTTGGGCGGCAACGGCCACGCGAGTCCCTCGTCAACCAGCGTGCGCAGCAGCCGCCGCGCCGTACGCGGCGTCACCCCCAGCATCTTGCCCGCGCCCTCCGCGTCCACCACGGTGTCGCCGCCCTCCAGCTTGGCGGCCAGCCGCGACAGCACCTCCACGCCCTTGGGCTTGAGCGCGGCCGCGCCGGTCGGCGGCATCCGCGGGGCCGGGATGAGCGCCCGGCCCTCCCGGTCGACCGCGAACCCCTGCGCCTGCTTGCCCGCCTGCGTGCGCGCCAGCGCGGCCCGTGCGTGCGACTCGGCGTCGTGGGTGGTGCGACCCATGCCCACACCCACCTCGACCGCCAGCCCCAGCTCGTCGCGGATCCTGGCGGCGAACGGCAGCACCCTGAACCCGTCGGTGGCCGTCGCGACCGAGCCTCTGGTGGCGGTCACCAGATAGCTGTGGTCGTCGATCGGCCAGACGGTGGCGTTGATCCGGTTGGCCTCCTGGACCAGCAGCCGGTGCAGCGACAGCCGCAGCTCGTCGCGCCAGTGGCGGGGCGCCGCCCGGCGCACCGGCTCGCGCAGCGTCGGCACCTCCACCAGCACGACCGTGAGCTGTGACTCCTCCAGCCGGTGGTGCGCGCCGAGCAGCGCCGCGGTGTGCAGCGCCGTGCGGATGGCCGCCGACGTCGGCCTGATCCTGATGACCGGCACCCCCGCCGCCTGCAGGCGTTCGGCCACGGCGGGAAGGCACGTCAGCGCCCCCGTGGTCGTGCCCTGGCGGGACAGCCGCTCGTGGAAGGCGGCGATCGTGCCGGTGGCGCCCGGCTCGTCGCGGCTGTGCACGTCCGCCGCCGGGATGCCGAGGTCGGTGTACGCCTCCTCGACATCGGCCCGGCTGACCACGTCGACGCTCACCCGCTGCGGGTCCACCCGCGTGTCCAGCGCCGCCTTCGCCAGTGCCGCGATCAACGCCGCCCCGCCGACCTGCACGTACGTGGCGGGCATCGTCAGCACGCCGGAACGCCTGGCCAGGTCGTAGGGCACCGGGCTGGCGAACAGACAGGCGTCGACGCCGGGACCGAGCCGTGTCACCTTGTCGGGCGCTTCCTGCTCGTCGCGATAGGCGGCGGCCACCAGGCGGCAGGGAAGCGGCGCTGCGGCGTGACCCATCAACATGACCCGCTCCACCAGGTCATGAGGTCCGACCACGCCAATGGTGAGATCCGGTGTCATAGCGCCCGGGCGTGACACTCGGGAAGTTTCTTCCGCCCTCTCGACCAATGTTCGTCCCATCCTGCGATCCGTTGCAGTGCTCTCTTTTGGAACGATCGCTCGCGGGGGCCGTAATGTCACGCCCGACTTTTCCGGAAAGACGTTCTGGTTGACCGCCCGAGAAGATGTATCAGCAGCTCAACGGGGTTTTTCCAGCCGTTATCAACGCTCAGAAATCTCTCGTGTAATGTCCGCGCCGAGAGCTCGCATTCGGGGCGCGAGATGTGCGTGACCGCGATCGATGAGGTATCCGGAGTCGATGACGGTCTCGCCATTGGCGGCCAGTCCGGCGAGCACCAGCGCTATACCCGAACGCAGATCGTGAGCGGTTACGCCGGCTCCGGTGAGCGGGGTCGCGCCGCGCACGATCGCCCGGCTGCCGTCGACCTCCACGTTGGCGCCCATCTTGTTGAGCTCGCCCGCCAGCGCGAAGCGGCCGTCGAAGATGCGCTCGTGGATGTAGCTGGTGCCGCCGGCCAGCGCGGCCACCGTCATCATCGGCGACTGGAGGTCGGTGGCGAAGCCGGGATAGGTGTCGGTGATGATGTTGATCGGCCGCAGCGGCCCGTCGCACCGCACCTGCAGCACCGCGCCCTGGCGGGCGAAGTCGACGCCCATCTGCTCCAGCTTGTAGCGCACCACCCCCAGGTCGAGGCCGGTGCCGACGAGGCTCACCTCGCCCTGCGTGATGGCCGCGGCCATGGCGAACACGCCCGCGTCGAGCCGGTCGGGCATCACCGTGTGCTCGACGGCGTGCAGCTCCTCGACGCCCTCGACGGTGATGAAGCCGGTGCCGCCGCCGCTGATCCGCGCGCCCATCTTGGTGAGCATGTCGATCACGTCGAGGACCTCGGGCTCCAGCGCCGCGTTCTCGATGACCGTGGTGCCCTTGGCCAGGGCGGCGGCCATGATGAGGTTCTCGGTGCCGGTGTGGGAGGGGGTGTCGAGGTAGAGGGTGGCGCCGGTCAGCCCGGACGCCTTGACGTGGATCACCGTCTCGCCCTCGTCGACCACCGCGCCCAGGCGCTTGTAGCCCAGGTAGTGGAAGTCGAGGTTGCGGCTGCCGAGGTTGCAGCCGCCGACGCCTTCCACGACCGCCTCGCCCAGCCGGTGGAGCAGGGCGGGGGTGAAGAGCACCGAGCCGCGGAACCGGCGGGCGATCTCGGCGGGCAGCACCGGGCTGGTCAGCCGGGAGGCGTCGATGACGAGCGTGCGCTCGGACTCGTGCAGCTCGACGTACGCGCCCACGGCCTCGGCCAGCTCGACGGCGCGGCGCACGTCCTCGATGATCGGTACGTTGCGCAGGACGGTGCGGCCTTCGGCCGTGAGCAGAGCCGCACCGATCATCGGCAGCACGGCGTTCTTGGCGCCCTGGATGAAAGCGGTTCCACGCAGGGGGTTGCCACCGCGCACGCGGTAACGGACCATTCGGGCGGCTCCTTGAGAGTTCAGCGTGAGGCTAGGCCCGGCCAACAGTAGCCGGTAACACCACTTGACCCGGCCGAATCATCCTGTAAAGGCAACCCCGGTGATGCGCTCATACGCTTCTCGGTATCGATCGCGGGTGCGCTCGACCACGACATCGGGCAGCCGCGGTGGTGGAGTTCCGGAATCTTTGTCCCATCCCGATTCCGGCGAAGTAAGCCAATCGCGGACATATTGCTTGTCATAGGACGGTTGCGACCGGCCCGGCTCCCATTGGTCGGCCGGCCAGAACCGCGACGAGTCGGGCGTCAGCACCTCGTCGCCCAGCGTCAGCACGCCGTCGGCGTCGTAGCCAAGCTCGATCTTGGTGTCGGCGACGATGATGCCGCGCTCGCGGGCGATCTCCGCCCCCCGCGCGTAGACCGCGAGCGTGATGCGGCGCAGCTCCGCCGCGGTCTCCTCGCCCACCTCCGCGACCACCCGCTCGTACGGGATCGGCTCGTCGTGCTGACCCGCGGGCGCCTTCGTGGACGGTGTGAAGATCGGCTCGGGCAGCCGCGACCCGTCTTCGAGGCCCGGCGGCAGCGGGATGCCCGACACCGCGCCGGTGGCGCGGTATTCACTCAGCCCGCCACCCGTCAGGTAGCCCCTGGCCACGCACTCGATCTGCACCATCTTGAGCGGCTTCACCAGCACGCTGCGCGTGTCGGGCCCCGCGGACACCACATGGTTGGGCACCACGTCACGCAACTGGTCGAACCACCACAGCGACAGCTGGGTGAGGATGGCGCCCTTGCCGGGGATCTCGGACTCGAGCACGTGGTCGAAGGCCGAGATCCGGTCGGAGGCCACCATCAGCAGCGTCCCCTCACCGGTCTCGTAGAGGTCGCGGACCTTGCCGGAGTGGAGGTGTCTCATCCGGCGATGTCCGTCCGGTAGTGGGCGCCGCGCATGCGGATCCGCTCGACCAGCTCGTAGGCGTTGCGGCGGGCGGTCTCCTGGTCGGGGCCCGTGCCGACGACGTTGAGCACCCGGCCGCCCGCCGAGACCAGCTCGCCGTCCTTCAGCGCCGTGCCGGCGTGGATCACGTACGCGTCGTCCGTCGGCTCCAGCCCGGTGATCGCGTCGCCCTTGACCGGGGCGGCCGGATAGCCCTCGGCCGCGAGCACCACGGTCACCGCCGCGCCCGGCCTGAACACCGGGTCGAGCCCCAGCTCGCCGGTCGCGCACGCCATCAGCAGCCCGCCCAGCGGCGTCTCCAGCCGGTCGAGCAGGACCTGCGTCTCCGGGTCGCCGAACCGGGCGTTGAACTCCACCACCTTCGGGCCCTTGGCGGTCAGCGCCAGCCCCACGTAGAGCACCCCCTGGTAGGGCAGCCCGCGCCGGCCCAGCTCCGCGATCGTCGGGTGCACGACCTCGCGCATCACCTGCTCGGTGAGCCCTTCGGGAAGCCACGGCAGCGGCGTGTAGGCGCCCATGCCGCCCGTGTTGGGGCCCGCGTCGCCGTCGTAGGCGCGCTTGAAGTCCTGGGCCGGCTGGAACGGCACCGCCGTGCTCCCGTCGCAGAGCGCGAAGAGCGACACCTCGGGCCCGTCGAGGAACTCCTCGATCACCACCCGCCCGCACGCCCGCCCGTGGCGCAGCGCCTCCTCCAGGTCGCCGGTGACCACGACGCCCTTGCCGGCGGCCAGGCCGTCGTCCTTGACCACGTACGGGGCCCCGAACTCGGCGCACGCCGCCGCGGCCTCGTCGGGGTTGTCGCACACCCGCGCCTCGGCCGTCGGCACCCCGGCGGCCAGCATGACCTCCTTGGCGAAGGCCTTGGAGCCCTCGATCATCGCCGCCTGCCTGGACGGGCCGAAGCAGGCGATGCCGGCCTCCCGCACGGCGTCGGCGACCCCGGCGACCAGCGGCGCCTCCGGGCCCACGACCACCAGATCCACGCCCAGCCGCTTCGCCAGCCCGGCGACCGCCTCCGGGTCGACGGGATCGACGGCGTGCAGCTCGGCGACCTGCCCGATGCCCGGGTTGCCGGGCGCGCAGTGCACCTCGGTGACCTGCGGATCCAGCCTGAGCGAACGGCAGAGGGCGTGCTCCCGCCCTCCGGAACCAATAACGAGTACGCGCACCCGCCCATTCTCGCAGCCCCGGCGCCCCGCGCCCCCCTCAGCCCCTCGGGGGGCTGGATTGGAAGGGCGCGGCGGGGGCAGAAGCAAGCTGCCGGGACATGCCAGAAGGGTCCCGGCTTCTTCGGCAGCTTCTACCGGATCCGGCGGCCGTCAGGCTAGTACAGTCAGGTGCGTTCCCCGCCCCGTGGTAAATTGGGGCGGCTTTATGGCTTCTCGTGTGATTGGAGGTGGTCCGGGATGAATCCTGGTGATCCCAGCAGTACGTGCTCGTTCACGTACATCTCGAATACCCCCGACCACTCCAATCCGGCAGCCTGATCGTGCCTCCACGCATTCCCGTTTTTAAGAGGTGATGTCGCATCACGCGCGTGGAGCGTGCCAGGTCGGGCGGAAAGGGACTGCCATGCGCTCGTCCACGCTTTTCCGTCGCATCAACCGTCACCCCGTTCAGCGGCACCAGCCGCGTCAGCGTCTCCAGACCGTGACCGAGGCGTGCGTGCCACCTGTCGACTCCATCGTGGAGTACGCCGCGTACATCGAGGGCGAGAAGACCCGGGCCGCGGGCATCGTCGAGTCATTGGAGCTGGTCCGCCGGCACAACAGGATCACCGAGGGCGCCAAGGCGTTCGTCTGGGTGGGCCTGCACGAGCCGGCGGCGCCGGAGGTCGAGTGGCTGGCCGAGGTCTTCGGGCTGCATCCGCTCGCCGTCGAGGACGCCGTCAAGGCGCACCAGCGCCCCAAGGTCGAGCGCTACGGCGACTCGATGTTCATGGTGCTGAAGACGATCGCGTACCTCGACAGCGCCGAGCCCGCCGGTGAGATCATCGCCACCGGCGAGATCATGATCTTCCTGGGCCCCGACTTCGTGGTCACCGTGCGCCACGGCGAGCACTGCCCGCTGACGGAGGTGCGCGAGCGCATCGAGGACGGTCCCGACCTGCTGGCCCGCGGCCCGGCCGGGGTGCTGCACGCGATCGCCGACCACGTCGTCGACCGCTACCTCCAGGTCGCCGACCTCATGCAGCTGGAGCTGGAGGACGTCGAGGCCACGGTGTTCGCCGACGTCAGCTCCCGCGACATCAACCGGATCTACCAGCTCAAGCGCGAGATGCTCGACCTGAAGCGGGCGGTCACCCCGCTGCAGGCGCCGCTGGCCGCGCTGCCGCAGCGCCGGGTGATCCCCTCCGACATGCGCGAATACTTCCGCGACGTCGGCGACCACCTGGCACGGGTGTGCGAGCAGGTGGAGTCGTCCAACGAGCTGTGCAGCTCGATCCTGCAGGCCGCGCTGGCCCGCTCGAACGCGCTGGCCAACGAGGACATGCGCAAGATCTCGTCCTGGGTGGCCATCCTGGCGGTGCCGACGATGATCGCCGGGATCTACGGCATGAACTTCGACTTCATGCCCGAGACCCGCCAGGTGTGGGGCTATCCCGCGGTGCTGGCCGTGATGGTCACGGTGTGCGTGCTGCTGCACCGCGGCTTCCGCCGCAACGGCTGGCTCTAGTCAGACGCCGACCGGCTTGAGCGGCCCGACCGGCTCGGGCAGCTCAAGCCCGCGCTCCCGCCACAGCTCGCGCATCCGGTCGGGATAGTCGGTGACGATCCCGGAGACGCCGAGGTCGAGCATGCGGGCGCCGAGCGTGGTGTCGTTGACGGTCCAGACGGCGACGTCGAGCCCGGCCGCGGCGGCCTGGGCCATGAGCCGCTCGTCGACCATCACGTGCTCGGGCGAGAGCGTGGTGGCGCCGGCGGCGCGGGCGGCGGCGGGGACGTCGTCGCCGAGCGGGCCGTTCCAGCCGAGGGTGTCGAGCTCGACCAGCGCGAAGCGTCGGACGTCGGGCGCCAGCTCGGCCACCCGCGAGATGATCCGCCAGTCGAAGCTCAGGATCGCGGCGTTGTGCAGCCTGCCGTGCCGGTCGAGCTCGTCGAGCACCAGCTCGGCGAACTCCTCGGGGGCGGCCGACAGCGCGGGCCGCGTCGGGTCGGACTTCAGCTCGATGTGCAGCCGTACGCCCGCCGCCTGGTAGGCGTTGACCAGCCCGAGCACGGCCCCGAGCGTGGGCATGCGGGTCTCGGGCATCGCCACCTGGGTCAGCGCGAACGGGTCCTGCGGATGGCGCGGGAAGCGCACCCCCACGTCGAGCGTGCGGAGCTGCGCGAGGGTGAGCGAGTTGATCGGTTTCCCGACGTACGGGAAAGCCGGGTCGTCCGGCGCGACCGGTCGCGTGTCGGCGCTCGTGACGGCGGAGACCGTCAGGTCGTGCGTGAGCACGAGCCGGCGATCGGCGGTGAGCGCGACGTCGAGCTCCAGAGCGTGCACCCCGAGCTCCATCGTCCGGCTCATTCCGGGCAGCGTGTTCTCGGGCCAGAGGCCCCTCGCCCCCCGATGACCATGTATCTCAACGCGCACACCGGGACCCTATCTGGCGCGGGCCGTGTTCAGGCAGTGCCACGCCCGACCGGAGCTACGGCCGGCCGAATTCCCAGGTGTGGACGGCCTGGTCCCCGTCGCCGGCCGGTCTGTCGTCCTCCGCGGTGGCCGTCCACAGCCCCTGGCAGCCCCGCTCGCGGGCCAGCCGGGCGAGCGCGGTGACCAGTGACCGGCCGATGCCGCGGCCGCGGAAGCGGTCGTCCACGGAGAGCTCGTACAGGAACATCTCGGTGCCCTTGCCGGGGTGCGTCATCTCCACCCCGGTCACCATCCCCGCGGGGAACCCGTCCACGTAGGCGACGAGGAGATGACAGCCCTCGTCCGCGAACCTCTGGGGAGCCGCGTCGAAGAGGTGACCGGCCTCCTCGACGGCCTCGGACCGGGTGACGCGACGGATGTCCATGGGAGGAGGTTAAGCAGGCGTTACCCCACTGTGCACCCAGTTTTTTGGCAAAAAATACAACAATATTGCAATAAGCTGAGCAACTATGACCAAGGCTCTCGAATCCACCCGGCTCGACACCGTACGGGCCTGGGTGGACGGGTGGACGGTCTCGCGCGGCACCCCGCCGCCCGTGACCGAGCCCTGGGGGCTGCGGGTGGACACCGGCCTGCCCGGCCACGTCGCCCGCCACGTCGTCCCCGACCCGACGCCCGCCCTCATCCAGCGGCTGACGTCCGCGATCACGGTGCCGGGCACCTGGCTGAAGCTCTGCGCCCCGGCCGAGCTGATCGCCCCCTGGCTGCCGCCGGGCTGGGCCATCGACCCTCCCGAGTATCTGATGACCGGCACGCTCGCCCGCGAGCACGCGGCGGCGCCGCCCGGCTACACGCTGGCCGTGACCACCCGGGCCGGCGTCACCGTCGCCCGCCTGCTGACCGACGCGGGCGAGATAGCGGCCCGCGGCCAGCTCGCCACGGCCGGCTGGGCCGCCGTGGTGGACCGGGTCGAGACCGCCGAGAACCACCGCCGCCGCGGCCTGGGCGTCGTCGTCATGAAGACGCTCGCCGCCACCGCCGTCTCCCGGGGCGCCACCACAGGTGTCCTGGTGGCCACCCCGGAGGGCAGGAAGCTCTACGAGAGCCTCGGCTGGCGGCTCCGCTCGCCCATGACGGCGGCGGTCTTCACCGGCTGACCGCTGGTCAGACCAGGGAACGGATCACCAGGGTCTGGTCGCGGCCCGGGCCCACGCCGATCGCGGAGATGGGCGCGCCGCTCATCTCCTCCAGCGCGCGCACGTACGCCTGGGCGTTCGGCGGCAGGTCCTCGAACGTCTTGGCGCCCGTGATGTCCTCCTGCCAGCCCGGCAGCTCCTCGTAGATCGGCTTGGCGTGGTGGAACTCCGTCTGCGTCATCGGGATCTCGTCGTGCCGCGTCCCGTCGACGTCGTACGCCACGCACACCGGGATCCGCTCCAGGCCGGACAGCACGTCCAGCTTGGTGAGGAAGAAGTCCGTGACGCCGTTGATCCGGGTGGCGTAGCGGGCGATCACCGCGTCGAACCAGCCGCAGCGCCGGTTCCTGCCGGTCGTGACGCCGTACTCGCCGCCCGTCCGGCGCAGCCACTCGCCCATCTCGTCCTCCAGCTCCGTCGGGAACGGGCCGGAACCGACACGGGTGGTGTAGGCCTTGAGGATGCCGATCACCTTCGTGAGCCGGTTCGGCGGGATGCCCGCGCCGGCGCAGGCGCCGCCCGAGGTGGGCGAGGAGGAGGTGACGAACGGGTAGGTGCCGTGGTCGATGTCGAGGAGCGTGCCCTGACCGCCCTCCAGCAGCACGAACTTGTCCTCGTCCAGCGCCTTGCTCAGCACCAGGGAGGTGTCGGCGATGTGCGGCTTGAGCCGCTCGGCGTAGCCGAGATACTCCTCGACGACCGCCTCGGCCTCGATGCCGCGCCGGTTGTAGACCTTGGTGAGCACCTGGTTCTTCTCGCCCAGCGCCACCTCGATCTTCTTGGCCAGGATGCCGGGGTCGAGCAGGTCCTGCACCCGCACCCCGACCCGGTAGATCTTGTCGCCGTAGGCCGGGCCGATGCCGCGGCCGGTCGTACCGATCTTGGCCTTGCCCAGGTAACGCTCGGTCACCTTGTCGAGCGCCTTGTGGTGAGGCATGATCAGGTGCGCGTTGGCCGAGATGAGCAGCCGCTCGGCGGAGATGCCCCGCTTGGCCAGGCCGTCGATCTCGCCCAGCAGCACCCCTGGGTCGATCACGACACCGTTGCCGATCACCGGCACCACGTGTGGCGACAGGATGCCCGTGGGCAGCAGGTGCAGCGCGTATTTCTGGTCGCCGATGACCACGGTGTGGCCCGCGTTGTTGCCACCCTGATAACGGACGACGTAGTCGACGTCGCCACCGAGCAGGTCGGTGGCCTTGCCCTTGCCCTCATCGCCCCATTGGGCACCCACGAGAACGGCAGCCGGCATGGTGAAGTCTCCCGAACACAAAACGAAACCCCTGGCGCAAGCGCGACAGGGGCTCTTGCGTGGAGAGACTACCCGAGTGGGGCTTATCGTCCCAAGAGCTACCCCTTGGTCAGCGCGTCATAGCCGCTCTCGCTGCTGTCCTTGAGGAACTGCAGGCACCGTTCGGCCTCGTCCTTCTCGCCGATCGCCTGCGCGGCCCGGCTCAGCGCGTACAGGCAGCGCAGGAACCCGCGGTTGGGCTCGTGCTCCCACGGGATCGGCCCATGCCCCTTCCACCCGCTGCGGCGCAGATGATCGAGCCCGCGGTGGTAGCCGGTGCGGGCGAAGGCGTAGGAGGTGACGGCGTGGCCCTGGGCGAAGTACTCCTCCGCGAGCGCCGCCCAGGCCGCCGGGTAGGCGGGGAAACGGGCGGCCACGTCGGAGGCCTTGACGCCGGAATCGAGGGCCTCCCTGGCCTCGGGCGTGTCCGGCAGCTGCGTCGGGGGCGGCCCGGCGAGAAGGTTATCCATAGGACAAGTCATACCCGCCGGGCCGTCTTCGTGGCTAGGAGAGCTTCGTCCCACTGCTCTTGAGGTGCTCGCACGCCTCGGTGACGCGGGCGGCCATGCCCGTCTCGGCCGACTTGCCCCACGAACGCGGGTCGTACGTCTTCTTCTGGCCGACGTCGCCGTCGACCTTCAGCACGCCGTCGTAGTTGCGGAACATGTGGTCGGCCACCGGCCGGGTGAAGGCGTACTGGGTGTCGGTGTCGACGTTCATCTTGACGACCCCGTACGAGATCGCCTCGTGGATCTCCTCCAGCGCCGAGCCGGAGCCGCCGTGGAAGACCAGGTCGAACGGCTTCTCCTTGCCGAACTTGCCGCCCACCGCCTCCTGGATCTCCTTCAGCACGCTCGGCCGCAGCTTGACGTGGCCCGGCTTGTAGACCCCGTGGACGTTGCCGAACGTGGCGGCGAGCATGTAGCGGCCCTGCTCGCCCAGGCCGACGGCCTCCGCCGTGGCCAGCGCGTCACCGGTGGTGGTGTAGAGCTTCTCGTTCATCTCGCCGACGACGCCGTCCTCCTCGCCGCCGACGACGCCGATCTCCATCTCCATGATGATCCGGGCGCGGGCGCACTTGTCGAGGAGCTCCTTGGCGATCTCCAGGTTCTCCTCCAGCGGCACGGCCGAGCCGTCCCACATGTGGGACTGGAACAGCGGGTCGAGGCCCTTCGACACCCGCTCCAGCGAGATGTCGACGAGCGGGCGCATGAAACCGTCGAGCTTGTTCTTGGGGCAGTGGTCGGTGTGCAGCGCCACCGTGACGGGATACTTCGCGGCCACCACCCGGGCGTACTCGGCGAGCGCCGTCGCACCGGTCACCATGTCCTTGACCGTCGGACCGGACAGGTATTCGGCGCCGCCCGTGGACACCTGGATGATGCCGTCGCTCTCCGCTTCGGCGAAGCCGCGAAGAGCGGCGTTCAGCGTCTGGGAAGAGGTCACGTTGATCGCCGGATAGGCGAACCCGCCTGCCTTCGCTCGATCGAGCATCTCCGCATAGACCTCAGGAGTCGCGATGGGCATGAGTCATCTCCCTAGAAGTAACGGCTTCGCGCTGTTCAGCATAATCCGGCATGGAACCCCGCGGGCGTTCACGTCCGGGAGGAAACGGCAGCTTGGGAGGGCGGCTGCGCCGCCGCCTGCAGGCCAAGCAGACCACATCGGCTAAGCGGTTGCTGAAGCGGCTGAACCGTCGAAGCCATGGACGGTGAGGAGCCGCAAGCTCGGTCGTTCACGGCCGAGAAGCTGACCATCCCGGTTGCGGTGTCGGCCGTCGGCATTCGAAACACATCGGGAAAGCCGTCTTACCATTGGATAGTCTCGGCGCGTGGGACGCCACAGGTCAGATCCGATGGGCCTCGCCCGACTGGCGCTCGCCGTCCTGGCGGCAGCGGCCCTCGTGGTGCTGCTGGTCATCGGCGGGCGGGCGTTGTTCGACTCGCTCGACACAGAGGACGCCGCGCCCGAGCGGACGTCCGCCACGCCCACGGTCACCGCTCCGGTGCCGACCGTGCGCATCGAGTGCGTGGCCGCCACCTGCCCGCTCGTCACCGTACGGGTCCCCGGCGGCGACGTGCTGCAGCATCGCGAGATGACCGAGGGCGAGGAGGTCAGCTACTTCGAGCCCGAGCTGGACGTGGTGATCTCCGACGCCGGCACCGTCCGCGTCACCGAGAACGGCACCCTCCGGCCGCGGGGCGAGCAGGGGGAGCGGGAGGCGTTCACAGTCGGAGGTCCGCCAGAGTGAAGGCGGAACGGTAGTCGAGGCCCTCCTCGGCCATCCTGGCCGCGGCGCCCCGGTCGACGATCGTGGCCACCGCGACCACCTCGGCGCCCTCCTCGCGCAGCGCCTCCACCGCCGTCAGCGGGGACGAGCCGGTCGTCGAGGTGTCCTCGACCACGAGGACCCGGCGGCCCTTCACCTCGGGGCCCTCGATCCGGCGCTGCATCCCGTGGGCCTTCTGCGCCTTGCGCACCACGAACGCGTCCAGCGAACGCCCGCGCGCCGCCGCGACGTGCAGCATGGCCGTCGCCACCGGGTCGGCGCCCAGCGTGAGCCCGCCCACCGCGTCGTAGTCGAGGTCGGCTGTCAGGTCGAGGAGCACGCCGCCGACCAGCGGGGCCGCCGTGGCGTCGAGCGTGATGCGGCGCAGGTCGAGGTAGAAGTCGGCCTCCTGCCCTGAGGAGAGCACCACCCGGCCGTGCACGACGGCCTTCTTCTCGATCTCGGCCAGCAGTCTGTCACGGTCGCTCATGGGTTCAGCTTAGAGCCGGTCCTCGACGGCAAAGAGACGCGCTCGGTTTAGCCATGGGCGTGAGTGCGGAATGACTGCACGGGCAACGGTTCGTAACCGCGAGGTCACCATGAGTGTGGAAACACCGCAGAGCGACGCATACCTGCTGCATGCCGTCAGAGGGGGTGATGCCACCGCGTACGGGCAGCTCTACGAGCGTCACGTGGCCGCCGCACGCGCCCTGGCCGGGCAGCTCGTGTACGGCGAGGCGGAGGTCGAGGACGTCGTCGCCGAGTCGTTCACCAGGGTGCTCGACCACGTGGGCCGTGGCGGCGGGCCGGCGTCGGCCTTCCGCACCTACCTGCTGATCGTGGTCCGGCGCACCGTCCACGACCGCACCCGCGTGACGGGCGAGATCGAGCTGTCCGACACCGCCATGCCCGCCGACCCGGCGTCGGCCCGCCTGGAGGGGTCGCTGATCGCCCAGGCCTACCTGTCGCTGGCGGAGCGGTGGCGGGCGGTGCTGTGGCACACCGAGGTGGAGAACGCCCGGTCCGCCGACGTGGCGCCGCTGCTCGGGCTGTCGGCCAACGGGGTCTCCGCGCTGGCCTATCGGGCTCGTGAGGGGTTGCGGCAGGCGTACCTGCAGCTCTACCTGACGGGGTCGCCGCCGCCCGAGTGCAAGGCGGTGATCGGCAAGCTGGGCGCGTACGTGCGCGGCGGGCTGACCCGGCGCGACTCGCGGTCGGTGGACGAGCACGTGCGCGACTGCCCCAACTGCCACACCGTCCTGCGGGAGCTCACCGACGTCAACCGGGGGCTGCGCACGGTCATCGGGCCCCTGGTGCTGGGCGACGCGGCCGCCGGCTATCTGGAGGCTCTGTCCCGGCCCGCCCCCGCTCCCCGGCGGACGCTGGGCCGGATGCGGCGGACGCACGTCGCGGTGGCGGGCGGGGCGGCCACGGTGATGGCGGTGGCGGCGGCCTTCGCCGTGGTGTCGGGCCAGGACGTGGGAGCCCGCCCCGACGCCCACCCCCGCTCCGCCGCCGACCAGTACGACCACGTCGGCCTGTACGGCGAGAACCTCTCCCATACGGGTGCGGGCGGTACGGGCGGCTCGGGTTCGGACGGTTCCGGCGGCGACAGGTCAGGCGCGGACGGCCCAGGTTCGGATGGCTCGGGTGGAGACGGATCCGGCCCAGGCGGCTCCGTCGCGGACGGCTCTGGTGCGCAAACGCAGTCCTCCAGCGGTACGGGTTCCCAAGGCTCGAAGTCCGCCGGCCCGTCGGACGCGGCCCCCCAGAACACGGGCACGCAAGGCTCGGGGACCCCAGCCGCCGCCTCGCCGTCGGACTCCAAGGCCTCGGGCTTGCACGGCGAGGCAGGCACCGCTGACCGGCCGTCAGCGATGGGCCCGCACGGCCCGTCCCGCGCAGGCGTCCCCGAGGGCCGGCCACCCGCCCTCGTCCCACCCCACGACCCCGACGGAAGCCACACCGGCTCCCCGCCCGACCATGCCAGCGGGGACCGCACCGGTGCCTCCCCCGACGAGGCGAGCCGCGACCGTACGGGCCCGCCTGACCGAGAGCACGCGGGTTCCTCGTCCAGCGAGGCCAGCGCCGACCGCGACGGTTCCTCACCCGGCCGGCCTGCCCGAGAGCGTGCCGGTTCCTCGTCCGGCAACCCTGACCGGGATCGCGGTGGTTCCTCCTCCGGTGAGCCGAGAAGGGATCGCGGTGGTTCCTCACCCGGTGGGCCTGATCGAGGGCGTGCCGGTTCCTCGTCCGGTGACCCGGGAGAGGACCGCGGTGGTTCCTCGTCACGCATGCCTGACCGGGATCGCGGTGGTTCCTCGTCCCGTGACCCGAGAAGGGATCGCGCCGGGTCCTCGTCACGCACGCCTGATCGGGAGCGTGCCGGCTCCTCGTCCGGTGAGGCCAGAAGGGATCGCGGTGGTTCCTCGTCCGGTCGGGATCGCGATGGCTCCTCGTCCGGGGAGCCGAGGAGGGACCGCGCCCGGTCCTCCTCGGACGAGGCTGGAGGGGAACGCGCCCGCCGTCCGGAGCGCGAGCGGGTGGGGGCGTCCAGCGAGCGCAGGACGGCCCGCCTGCGCGCCTCCGTAGCGGCGATGGGCTCCCTGGTACGGGGCGAGGACGGCATCGTGGCCATGCGCGTCCGCAACATCGGCAATGCGCCGACCCGGGACATCTACGCCGCCATCGAGCTGCCTCCGGGCGTCACCCTCGTCCCCCAGACGAGCCCGATCGCGGAAACCCCATGGACCGTCCCGGGAAAGCCCGGCGCGGTCCAGTGGGTGGCGGCGGAAAGGCATGCCGCCTCCCGGCTCTCTCAGAGCTCGACAGACACGGACACCGAAGGATGGGACACCTCCGAGGTATCGCCCCGTGATGACGGCACGCTCACCCCAGGAAACGCCATCCCTATGCATACGCGCGGGGTAGCCGCCGACCTGGGCGCAGTGGGCTGGGGTGTTCTCCTCCCCGCCGCACTGCACGAACTTCCACCGGAGACGGCCGGTTCTCCTGCGGGTGGATCCGTGAGGGCGCAGGAGGGCACGGCCGAGGACCGTGGGGGCGTCGACGTAAGCGCAGGTAGAGGCGGGACTGTTCTCCCACTCGCCGTAATACGCGGGCGTTCAGCAAGTTCTCTGGCGGATGGATATGCGAGCCAGGTGCAGGAAAGCTCTGCCGTGAATCGTGAGGTCACCAACCTCGCCGGAGGTGTTCTTCTACCTGCTGCCATGCGCTGGCACGAAGGTGAGGCAGCGAGCGGATTCGCGCGTGCGCAGGAGGGCGCCGCGGATCGTGCGGGCACCGACGTGGGCGGAGGCGTCCTACCACCCGCTGCCCCGCGCGAGCCTTCACAGGAGGGGGCCGGTTCGCTGGGACGGCTGTGGGGGAGTGCCACCGGGGCTGGGGACCAGGCGGCGGTTCAGTGGGGGGACAAGGCGGAGATCGGGGACCGGGCGGCGGTCCAGTGGGTGGTGGACGAGGCGGAGGCCGAGGACCGGGCGACGGTCCAGTGGGGGGACAAGGCGGAGACCCAGGGCCGGGCAGCGGTCCAGTGGAAGGTGGACAAAGCGAAGACCGAAGACCGGGCAGCCGTTCAGTGGGTGGTGGACGAGGCGGAGACCCAGGACCGGGCGGCGGTTCAGTGGGGGGACAAGGCGGAGCTCGGGGACCGGGCGGCGGTCCAGTGGGTGGTGGGCAAAGCGAAGACCGAGGACCGGGCGACGGTCCAGTGGGGGGACAAAGCGGAGACCCACGGCCGGGCAGCGGTTCAGTGGGTGGGGGATGTGAGGGAAGGGCGGGCCGGTGGGTGGGCGTGCCGGGCCGTCAGAGGTGGGGTGCGGTGTGCCAGGGCGCCGTTGGCGGCGGGGAAGGTCGCGTCGGTGTTCCTGCGGGTGCGGGTGGCGCGGGACGCTCCGGAGGGGGAGGGGCCCAGGCTGCGGGTGGAGGCGGGCGCGCTCAGGTTGAGCGCGCGGGCGCCGGTGGGGGTGTGGGAAGGGGGAGCGCCGGCCAGGTTCGCCGCCGACGGGAAGGTGACGGTCAGGGCGGTGGGGAACGGGTTGCTGACGTGCCCGGACAAGCGTCAGGGGTGCGCGGAGCGGCCCGGGGGTGAGCACCGCGACGGCGACCTGGAGCCGCTCGACCTCGACAGGTCCCGGAAAACGAAAGCCTCCAGCGCCGCCCGGCTCGACCTGCCCCAGGGCGGCCGGATCCTCTGGGCGGGGCTCTACTGGTCGGCCACCGCCGAGGGCGCAGGGCCGATCAAGCTGAAGCCGCCCGGCAGGGGCCGCTACGTGACCGTACGGCCCAGCCGGGTCGCCTGGCAGAAACTGCCCCACGGCCCCGCCTACCAGGCGTACGCCGACGTCACAGGACTGGCGGCGAGCGCCGCCAAGAACGGTGAGTGGTGGGCGGCGGACCCGCCGATGGGCACGCGGGGTCACGCCGGCTGGAGCCTCGTGGTCGTCACCACCGACCCGGCCGCCCCGTACGGCAACGCGGTCGTCCTCGACGACACCCGGATCGTCGGCGGCGACAACCCGGCGCTGCGGCTGCCGCTCGGCGGACTGGAGCCCGCCGGCGCCCCCGCCCGGGTGGAACTGGTCGCCTGGGCAGGCGACGCCGGCCTGCGCGGCGACCGGGTGTCGCCGGGCGACGGCCGGGTCACGCCGGAGCGCGGCAACCGCGACGCAGGCAGCGGCTCGGCCGGCACGCCGGAGGGCGGCGACCGCGATGCGGGCGACGGCCCGGTCACGCCGGAAGGCGGCAATCGCGGCGCGGGCGACGGCCGGGTCAGGCCGGAGCGCGGCAGCCGCGACGCAGGCAGCGGCTCGGCCGGCACGCCGGAGGGCGGCGACCGCGATGCGGGCCACGGCCCGGTCACGCCGGAGGGCGGCAATCGCGGCGCGGGCGACGGCCGGGTCATGCCGGAGGTCCGCGACCGTGACGCGGGCGACGCCTCGGTCGGCACGACGTTCGGTGTCGATGTCGACACGGTGAGCCACGTCCTGGGGCACCGTCCCAGCTTGACGATCACAGGGAAGGAGGGCGTGGTGCTGTTCGGGGTCGTTGCGGTGAGCGTTCGTGCGCGACCGTGACGGTGACCAGGACAAACTGGTACGGTTCGCCTAACGGGTCTGGCTTAACGCCGGTCGAGGGGCGAATCGTCGGGATTCACCCTCGCGCGATCACCCGCTTTCATTACCCTGGGACAGGGCCGCCGAGTCCGGCTCTGACGGTGCAGAGCCAGCACGTCGGACCACCACGAAAGGGGCGGTGTCAGTGGATCGCTGCGCGCTGTTCGTCGACGCCGGCTATCTGCTGGCGGACGGCGCGATGGCCGTGCATGGCACCCGCCATCGCGAGTCGGTGTCGTGGGACTATCCCGGGCTGTTGCAGCTGATGTCCAGCCTGTCCCGCGAGCGCACCGGCCTGCCGCTGCTGCGCTGTTACTGGTACGAGGCCACGATCGAGGGGCGCCGCACCTCCGAGCACGACGTGCTGGCCGACATCCCCGGTCTCAAGCTCCGCCTGTCCCGCATCAGGCCCGGCCGCCGGGAGGGCGTCGACGCGCAGGTCCACCGCGACCTGATGACGCTGGCGCGCAACAACGCCATCTGCGACGCGGTCGTGGTGAGCGGCGACGAGGACCTCACCCAGGTCGTCTGCGACGCGCAGGACCTCGGCGTCCGGCTGACCGTGGTCCACATCGCCGCCGACGGGAGCTGGGCCGCCTCGCGCTCCCTGCGCCAGGAGTGCGACGACCTCATCGAGCTGGGCGCCGGTCATCTGCGGCCGTACGTGACGCTGGTGACCGGGTCGTCGGAGGCCGTCAACGGTCACCAGCCGATGAGCAACGGCCACGGCTCACACTCGCTGCCCGCCGCGCCCGCGCCGTCATCGCTGCCCCCGGCCTCCTCGACCGGCTCGCTGCCCCCGGCCCCGGCCAGCACCGGCAGCCACGCCGCCCCGCACTCCTCCGCGAGCCAGCCCCAGCCGGCGAGTCCCCCGCCCAGCCGGGCCCAGTCGCAGCCTCCGTCGCTGCCCTCGTACACCTTCCCCGCCGACCCGCCCGTGCCGCAGCAGCCGGCCGCGCCGGCGACCGGGCAGCTGCCGCAGCAGTCGCCGACCACCGGGCAGTTCTCCTCGCCGTCGAGCGCGGGCACCTATCAGCAGCTCGGGCCCTACACGGGGCCGCAGCCGGCGCCGGTGACCCAGCAGCCGGCCTCGTCCTCCTCGGGAGCCACGACGCTGGCCGACGCGGTCAAGGCGGCCCACCGCGAGGGCCACGACTTCGGCGAGTCCGTGGCCCGCGACGCGCCCGCCCTCTGGCTGGAGGCGGTGCTGGCGCGCAAGCCCCGGATGCCGTCCGACTTGGAGGCCAGGCTGCTGCAGGGGTCGTCGCTGCCGATCGACTTCCTGCTGCACGACGAGGTCCGTCACGCCCTGCGCAGGGGGTTCTGGGACGCGCTGGAGCGCGCCCGCAGCTGACCGGTCAGGTCAGGGCGTCGAAGCCGGCGCGCAGCCGGGTGACGCGGTCCGTGAGGTCGGTGAGGGGGGCCCGCAGCGCGGAGGCGTCGGACTGCTGGGCGAGCTCACGCACGCGGGACAGCTCCTCCTCGACCGCCAGCAGGCGGCGGGACAGCTCCGGCAGGACCGACGCCTGGTCGCCGGCTCCCGGCGGCAGCTCGTGGCCGAGCCGCTCGCGCAGCAGCGCCGCCTGCTCGGCCAGGCGCTTGTTCATGTTGTAGAGCTCGGCGAACACCGACACCTTGGCCCGCAGCACCCACGGGTCGAAGGGCTTGGTGAGGTAGTCGACGGCGCCCGCCGCGTAGCCGCGGAAGGCGTAGTCGGGGGCGCTGTCGACAACCGTCAGGAAGATGATCGGGATGTTTCTGGTGCGCTCGCGGCGCTTGATGTGGGCGGCCGTCTCGAAGCCGTCCATGCCGGGCATCCGCACGTCCAGCAGGATCAGCGCGAACTCGGTGTTGAGCAGCGCCTTCAGCGCCTCCTCACCCGACCTGGCGCGCACCGGCACCAGGTCGAGCGAGCTGAGGATCGCCTCCAGCGCGATGAGGTTCTCCTCCCGGTCGTCGACCAGCAGGATCTTGGCCCGGTCTGGCATCGTCACGCCCCTTCGGCCGGAGAGTCGGCGGCCCGGCCCCGGCTGAGCCACCCGCGCAGCCGCTCCAGCAGGCGGTCGACGTCGACGGGCTTGGGCACGTAGTCGGAGGCGCCGGAGGCGATGCTCTTCTCCCGGTCGCCGCGCATGACCTTGGCCGTCAGCGCGATGATCGGCAGGTCGGCGAACTGGGGCATGCGCCGGATGGCGGAGGTCGTCGCCCAGCCGTCCATCTCCGGCATCATGATGTCCATCAGCACGAGCGCGACGTCCTCGTTCCGTTCGAGCTGTTCGATCCCCTCGCGGCCGTTCTCAGCGTAGACGACCGTGGAGCCGTGTCGCTCCAGCACGCTGGTCAGCGCGAAGACGTTGCGGATGTCGTCGTCGACGATGAGGATCTTGGCGCCGCTGAGCGGGTCGTCGCCCTGCCACTGGCTGGTCTCGACGGGCGCCTCGACCAGCTCGGGCAGCGGCAGGTCGAGCGGCAGGCCGGGCGCCTCGGGGATCGTGGGCGGCTCCTCGACGGAGGCGGTCACGACCTGCTGCCCGCTGCTGCGCGGCCCCTCGGCGGCGCTGACGGCCAGCGGGCCGATGTAGGTGGCCGGCAGGTAGAGGGTGAACGTGCTGCCCTTGCCCAGCTCGCTGTCGACGTGGATCTCGCCGCCGAGCAGGCGCGCGATCGAGCGGCAGATCGACAGGCCCAGACCGGTGCCGCCGTACTTGCGGCTGGTGGTGCCGTCGGCCTGACGGAACGCCTCGAAGATGACGTCGCGCTTGTCGGGCGCTATGCCGATGCCGGTGTCGATCACCTGGAAGGCGAGCAGGTCGTGCGCGATGTGCAGCGAGTCGTCGTCGAAGTCGACGTCCGGGGAGGCCGGGACGACCCGCAGCTTCACCTCGCCCTTGGGGGTGAACTTGACCGCGTTGGACAGCAGGTTGCGCAGCACCTGCTGGAGCCGCTGCTCGTCGGCGCGCAGCTCCTGCGGCAGGTCGGGGTCGACCTCGACGCTGAACTCCAGCCCCTTGTCGGCCGCCAGCGGCCCGAACGCCGCCTCCAGCAGGTCGATCGTCTTGGGCAGCGACACCTGGGTCGGGTGGATGTCCATCCGGCCCGCCTCGACCTTGGACAGGTCGAGCATGTCGTTGATGAGCTGGAGCAGCGCCGACCCGGCCCCGTGGATGGTGCGGGCGAACTCGACCTGCTGCGGGGTCAGGTTGCCCTCGGCGTTCTCGGTCAGCAGCTTGGCCAGCACGAGCAGGCTGTTGAGCGGGGTGCGCAGCTCGTGGGACATGTTCGCGAGGAACTCGTTCTTGTAGCGCGAGGAGACGGCGAGCTGCTCGGCGCGCTCCTCCAGGGTGCGGCGGGCCTGCTCGATCTGGAAGTTCTGGATCTCGATGGCGCGGTTCTGCTTGGCCAGCAGCGCCGCCTTGTCCTCGAGCTCGGCGTTGGACCGGCGCAGCTCCTCCTGCTGGCGCTGCAGCTCGTCGGAGCGTTCCTGCAGCTCGCGGGTGAGGCGCTGGGACTCGGTCAGCAGGTCCTCGGTGCGGGAGTTGGCGATGATCGTGTTCATGGTGACGCCGATGTTCTCCACCAGCTGCGTCAGGAAGTCGAGGTGGACCTCTCCGAACGGGCTGAAGGAGGCCAGCTCCAGCACGCCGAGCACGCGGTTCTCGAACAGGATCGGCAGCACCACGATCTGCGCGGGCGTCGACTGGCTGAGGCCGCTGTCGATGGTGATGAACTTCGGCGGCACGTCGTCGAGGACGATGTGGCGGCCCTCGGCGGCGGCCTGGCCGACGATGCCCTCGCCGAAGGCGAACTTCGCCCGCGGCCCGCGGTCGGGCCGGACGCCGTAGCCGCCGATCAGCAGCAGCTCGCGCTCGTTCTCCGGATCGACCGAGTAGAAGGCGCCGTACCGTGCGGACACGAGCGGCGTCAGCTCGCTCATCGTCAGCTTGGCCACCTCGAACAGGTCGCGGTGACCCTGCATGAGCCGGGAGATGCGGGCCAGGTTGGACTTGAGCCAGTCCTGCTCCTGGTTGGCCTGGGTGGTCTCGCGGAGGTTGGCCACCATCGAGTTGATGTTGTCCTTCAGCTCCGCCAGCTCGCCCTGCGCCTCGACGGCGATCGAGCGGGTCAGGTCGCCGCGGGCCACGCCGCTGGTGACGGTGGCGATGGCGCGCACCTGGGTGGTCAGGTTGCCGGCCAGCTCGTTGACGCTCTCGGTGAGCCGCTTCCACGTGCCCTCGACGCCCTCGACCCGGGCCTGGCCGCCGAGCTGGCCCTCCGAGCCGACCTCGCGGGCCACGCGGGTGACCTCGGAGGCGAACGAGGACAGCTGGTCGACCATCCGGTTGATGGTGGTCTTCAGGGCGAGGATCTCGCCCTGGGCGTCGACGTCGATCTTGCGGGTGAGGTCGCCGTTGGCGACCGCGGTGGTCACCTCGGCGATGTTGCGGACCTGGTACGTCAGGTTGTTGGCCATGAAGTTGACGTTGTCGGTCAGGTCCTTCCAGACGCCCGACACGCCCTGGACGCGGGCCTGGCCGCCGAGCTGCCCCTGCGTGCCGACCTCTCGGGCGACGCGGGTGACCTCGTCGGCGAACGACGAGAGCTGGTCGACCATCGTGTTGAGGGTGTCCTTGAGCTGCAGGATCTCGCCCTGCGCGTCGACGGTGATCTTCTTCGACAGGTTGCCCTGGGCCACCGCCGAGGAGACCGCGGCGATCTGGCGCACCTGAGAGGTCAGGTTGTTGGCCATGGAGTTGACGTTGTCGGTGAGGTCCTTCCAGACCCCGGACACGCCGCGCACCTGGGCCTGACCGCCGAGCTGGCCCTCCGTGCCGACCTCGCGGGCCACGCGGGTCACCTCGGAGGCGAACGAGGAGAGCTGGTCGACCATGGTGTTCATGGTCGACTTGAGCTCCAGGATCTCGCCCTGGGCGTCTACGTCGATCTTGCGGGTGAGGTCGCCGTTGGCGACCGCGGTGGTCACCTGGGCGATGTTGCGGACCTGGTACGTGAGGTTCCTGGCCATGGAGTTGACGTTGTCGGTCAGGTCCTTCCAGACGCCCGACACGCCCTGCACCTCGGCCCGGCCGCCCAGCTTGCCCTCGGTGCCGACCTCTCGGGCGACGCGGGTGACCTCGTCGGCGAACGACGAGAGCTGGTCGACCATGGTGTTGAGGGTGTCCTTGAGCTGCAGGATCTCGCCCTGGGCGTCGACGGTGATCTTCTTCGACAGGTTGCCCTGGGCCACCGCCGTCGCCACGGTGGCGATGCTGCGCACCTGTGAGGTCAGGTTGTTGGCCATGAAGTTGACGTTGTCGGTGAGGTCCTTCCAGACCCCGGACACGCCGCGCACCTGGGCCTGGCCGCCGAGCTGGCCCTCGGTGCCGACCTCGCGGGCGACGCGGGTGACCTCCTCGGCGAACGCCGAGAGCTGGTCGACCATGGTGTTGACGGTGTTCTTCAGCTCGAACATCTCGCCCACCGCGTCGACCGTCACCTTGCGGCTCAGGTCGCCCTTGGCCACCGCCGTGGTCACCACGGCGATGTCGCGCACCTGCGCGGCCACGCGGGACGACATGGTGTTGACCGCCTCGGTGAGGTCGCGCCAGCTGCCGGACATGCCGCGCAGGTTGGCGCTGCCGCCCAGCCGGCCCTCCGTGCCGGCCTCCCTGGCCACCCGGGTCACCTCGGAGTTGAACAGGGCGAGCTGGTCGACCATGCCGTTGATCGCCTTGCCCAGCCGGCGCACCTCGCCGCGGGCCGAGCGGTCGAGGTCGATCCGCCGCGACAGGTCACCCTTCGCGACCGCGTCGATGACGTCGGCCGCGCCGCTCACGGGGCTCACCAGCGCGTCGATCAGCATGTTGACCGACTCCACGCTCTCCGCCCAGGCCCCCACCCCGGGGCCGGGCGTCAGCCGCTCGCCGAACCGGCCTTCCTTGACCACTTCCTTGCGCACCCGGGTCAGCTCGTTGGCGAGGTGCTCGCGGCGGTCGGCCACCTCGTTGAGCAGCAACCGCACCTCACTGAGGATGCCCGGAGGGGCATACGGGACCCGGCGCCGGAAGTCGCCGTCACGCCATGAGAACAGGGTCTCCAGGATCGGGACGAGATCCGCCTCGGTATATGTCCTCTCCTCAGGACTTGGCGCGGCCTTGGCCGTGGTCATGGGGCCTCCTTCACTCGCGGGGGACTCCGGCGAGTGATTCAAGTCTGTCACGATGAGTAGCTCGTAGTCCTGTCCTTGGATTTACCCCAAGTCAACGGGAAGTGTGGTAGGCACGAGAGGATGACTGCTTCTCCCCATGCGGTGCTAGCTGCGACGTTCGCGGCGGGCGAGTCGGCTGTGACCGACGCGATGAGGTTCACGCGCGAGGTGATGACCGCGTGGGCCACCGGCGGCATGCTCCATGTCGCCGAGCAGATCGCCGGCGATCTCGCGGGGCAGGTCGTGGACGAGCCTTTCGAGATGCTCTGGCGACACCTGGGCGGCTCCGTCCAGGTGGAGGTGAAGCAGCGGAACACCTCACATGGTGATCAGAAAGCTCCCTCCGTCCATGTCGACGAGTGGGGGATCACCTTCTCGGGTGATTCCCGTGTCCATTGGGCCAGACTCACGCTACCTGGCGCGCACGACAGCTCGGGAGCCGTCGAGTGGCAGCGGCAGAGCGGGCGCGGGCCCCACTGGCTCGGATTCCTCGCTGACGCCAGCGACCTGCTCGCCGGCACCCTCGACCCCGACATGGTCCCCGCCATCATCGCCCAGGTCGTGGTGCCGCGGCTGAGCAGCTGGTGCGCCGTCTACACCGCCGACGCCGCCTCCTCGCCGCTCCGCCTCGTCTACCTGTGGCACGCCGACGAGGCCAGGATCGACGGGCTGCGCGAGCAGCTCAGCGATCTGGACGTCGGCGCCGTCGGCACCCGGATGAGCTCCACCTTCCACCTGGGCGACAACGAGGTGCTCGCGGTCCCGCTCAGCGCCCGCGGCCGAGGTCTCGGCGTGATGTGCCTGGGCCGGCCCGACCGGTTCCCCGACGAGGCCATCCAGCTCGCCGAGGACATCGGCAGGCGCGCCGCGCTGGCCGCCGACAACGCCCGCGTCTACGCCCAGCAGGCCGCCGCCAACCGCGCCCTGCAGCGCAGCCTCCTGCCGCCCAACGAGCCCGAGGTGCCCGGCCTCGACTACGGCGTGGTGTACGAGCCCGCCGGCGAGGTCAACGAGGTGGGCGGCGACTTCTACGACGTGTTCAAGGCCGGCGACGACTCGTGGCGCTTCGCCATCGGCGACGTCTGCGGCACCGGCCCGGAAGCGGCCGCGGTCACCGGCCTGGCCCGCCACACGCTCCGCCTGCTGGCCCGCGAGGGCTACGGGGTCGCGGCCGTGCTCGGCAGGCTCAACCAGGCCATCCTCGAAGAGGGCGAGCGGGCCCGCTTCCTGACCCTGCTGCACGGCGACATCACCCCGGCCGACGACGGCCTGGAGGTCCGGCTGGTCTCGGCGGGCCACCCCGAGGCGCTGCGGCTCAAGCCCAGCGGCGTCGTGGAGTCGATCACCACCCCGCAGTCGCTGCTGGGCGTCTTCCCCGAGGTGGTCTTCGAGGTCGACGTCGTCCACCTCGACCCCGGCGACGTGCTGCTGGCGGTCACCGACGGCGTCACCGAGCGACGCTCGGGCGGCCGGCTGCTCGACGACGAGGGCGGGCTGGCCAAGATGCTGGCCGAGTGCGCGGGGCTGTCGGCCAAGGCGGTGGCGGAGCGCATCCGCCGGGGCGCGGCCGACTTCGCCACCGAGCCCAGCGCCGACGACCTGGCGATCCTGGTGCTGCGCGCCCGCTAGCGCCGGCCCAGGTGCTTGCGGGCGAAGTCGAGCTGCAGCGCCGTCTGCGCGATCCGCTCCGCGACCACCAGGTTGCTCCGTACGGCGTCGTAGGTGTAGACCTCGTGCTCGTGGCCGTGCCGTTCGAGCTGGGCCACGTACTTCTGGATCTGGCGCGGCGGGCAGCGGGTGTCGTTCTCGCCGGCCAGGATCAGCACGGGGCTCTTCACCTGGTCGACGTAGGTGATGGGGGAGCTGGCCGCGTAGCGCTCCGGCTGCTCCTCCGGGGAGCCGCCGAGCAGCGCGCGGTGGTAGGCGCGCAGGCTCTCGGCCTCGTCCTCGTACGACGTCCGGTGGCAGGCGATGGGCACGGCGGCGATGCCGGCGGCCCACAGGCCGGGCTGCGTGCCGAGGCCGAGCAGCGTGAGGTAGCCGCCCCAGGCGGTGCCCGCCAGCACGAGCCGGTCGGGGTCGGCGATGCCGGCCTCGACCACGGCGGTGCGCACCGCGTTCACGTCGGCCAGCTCGATCTGGCCGACGTCGCCGTGCAGCGCGTCGCGCCAGGCCGAGCCGTAGCCGGTCGAGCCGCGGTAGTTGACCCGGACGACCGCGAAACCGGCGTCCACCCAGGCCGCCACCTCGGGGGAGAAGGCGTCCCTGTCGTGGCTCGTCGGGCCGCTGTGCAGCAGGAAGACCGCGGGGAACGGGGCGGCGCCGTTCTCCGGGCGGGAGACCAGGGCGTGGATGCGCCCGCCCGGCCCCTCGGCGTCCAGGTCCTCCAGGGGGACGCTCGGTGGCGCGGCCGGGCCGCCGGGGTTGAGCACGACCTGGCCGCTGGTCGAGCGGATGACCGGCGGGCGCGAGGCGCTGGACCAGGAGTACTCCACGTGGCCGCCGGGGCGCGGGCGCGCCTCCTCGATGACGCCCTGCGGTGTCTCGATGAGCGTCAGCCCGCCGCCCGCCAGGTCGTAGCGGAGGAGGTGGCTGCGGGCCCGGTGACCGCGCTGGATGAGCAGGCCGCGGCCGTCGTGGTACCACTCGGCCGTCATCTCGCCGTCGTCCTTCAGCCAGATCTCCCGGCGCGCGCCCGTCACCGGGTTCCAGACCAGCGGCTCCTGGCGGCGGCGGCGTTCGTGCAGGGCGAGCAGGCGGGAGTCGCCCGGCGCCGGGGCGAAGCTGAGCCCGACGACGCCCATGCCGGGGCCGTCGTACAGCTCGCCGACCACCTGGCCGGACTGGCGCACGACGCGCAGCGCGGGGTGGCGGAAGTCGCCGTACTCGCCGTGGTTGATCGCGATCAGCTCGCCGTCCATCGACATGCCGGCCGCCCAGGCGGCCTCGCCGTGCTCGTACAGCATCTTGACGTGCTCGCCGTCGCGCACCAGGTGGATGCGGAACGTGCCCTCGCTGGCCAGGCTGATCGCGGCCAGGCCGGTGGACGAGAGCGCGATGCCGGCCGGCTGGCCGGGCGGCGCTCCCAGAGCGACGGGCTGGTCGGGGCCGCCGAAGAAGGGCTGGCGCCGCCAGATGCCGAACTCGTCGCCGTCCGTGTCGTCGAACCAGTAGATCCACTGGCCGGCGGGGTCGATCGCGGCGTGGGCGGTGCCCAGAGGCCGGTCGGTGACCTGGCGGGTGGCGCCGCTCGCGCGGTCCCAGGCGTAGACCTCCCATGTGCCGGTGGCGTTGGAGCGGTAGATCGAGCGGTTCGGGGCCAGGGGGGCGTAGGACGGCAGCGACATGCGCGACGCGCGGAACCTGGCCTGCCAGCGTTCCTCGGCCTTCATCCGCCGCGCTCCCCTCCCATGGGCGCCCCTCGCCGTCCTCATCGGCAACGGGTTGCCGTCCAGTATTGCGCTTGCGTCGCGGAAATACTCCGGAAATGTGGGGGAATTTGGTACTAAACGCCCCATCAGTAACACCAGTCTCAGATGCCCGTCAAGAGGGTGACCTTGCGCCAGGTGTCACTTCGAAGGTAGATAGGTGGAACTCTGCCTTCGTAACCACTTTTTCTAGCCTTTTCGCGTTATTGCGGGAGAAAACTCGCGTTATCCCTTCCGCCAGCTCCTCCTCGCCCAGGTGCCACGCACTCGGCCCCATCCCCACCACGGCCCGGACCTCGTCAGGCCCGAGCGCCATGTCGAACGCCACCATCCGCCGCTCCACCTCGGCGAACCCCTCCAGGCTCCGCGCCACCCGCTGCTCCTTGCCGGCGTCGACGGACAGCAACCCCAGCTCCTCCACCAGCGGGCTGAGGTGGCCGGGCGCGGGCGTCACCACGACGACGCGCCCACCGGGCCGCAGGATCCGCCGGAACTCGGGCCCGTTCCTGGGCGCGAACACGTTCATCACCACGTCGGCGACCCCGTCTCCGATGGGCAGGCGCCGCCACACGTCGGCCACGAACGCCCCCACCCTGGAGTGCGCCCTGGCGGCCCGCCGCACGGCGTGCTTGGACACGTCGAACGCCATCACGACGCCGCGTCCCGCCGCGTCGAGGACGGCCGCCGAGTAGTGGCCGGTGCCCGCGCCGGCGTCGACGATGACCGGCTCGGCCCCATGGCCAGAACCACCGTACGCCTTCGCGCGCCCGCCGTCAGGCGAGTGTGAGAACGATTCGGCATGGGCGCTCCAGACCGCCTCCGCCAGCGCGCTCTCCAGCGGCGCGAAGTGACCGGCGGACAGGAAGGCGTCGCGGGCGGCGACCATCTCCGCGCTGTCGGCCGTGCCGGGCGGGCGGGACCCGACGAGCAGGCTCACGTAACCCTGCCTGGCCACGTCGAAGGAGTGGCCCCGGGGGCAGCGCAGCGCGCCGGGGTCGAGCCGCATTGACTGCCCGCAGACGGGGCAGGCGAGGTGTTCGGCGATGTCGGCCAGCATGCGGCCCATTGTCGCGGCCTACTGTCGCGCCTGGGCGCCGAGGGGCCGTCAGACAGCGCCGTCAGACGGTGGCGGCGGCCCGGACCAGGAAGTCGGCGTTGGACGCGGTCTCGCGGAGCTTGCCGACGAGCATCTCCATGCCCTGGTGGCGCTCCAGGCCCGTCAGCGAGCGGCGCAGCCGCCAGACCACCTGCCGCTCCCGCGCGGGGAGCAGGATCTCCTCCCGGCGGGTGCCGGAGGCGTCCAGGTCGACGGCCGGGAACACGCGGCGCTCGGCCAGGTCGCGCACCAGGTGCAGCTCCATGTTGCCGGTGCCCTTGAACTCCTCGTACAGGCTGTTGTCCAGCCGCGAGCCGGTGTCGACGAGCGCGCTGGCGAGGATGGTGAGCGAGCCGCCGCCCGCCACGTTGCGCGCGGCGCCGAAGAACCGCTTGGGCGCGTAGACGGCGGCGGCGTCGAGGCCGCCGCTGAGCGTCTTGCCGTTGCCCGGCGCGGTGTTGTTGTAGGCGCGGGCCAGGCGGGTGAGCGAGTCGAGCAGCAGCACCACGTCGCGGCCCTGCTCGACCAGGCGCTTGGCGCGCTCGACGGCGAGCTCGGCGATCGCGGTGTGGTCGCGGTCGGGATGGTCGAAGGTGGAGGCGAAGATCTCGCCCTGGATGCCGGCGCGCATCTCGGTGACCTCTTCGGGCCGCTCGCCGACCAGGAGGACCATGAGGTGCGCCTCGGGATGGTTCCGTGTGACGGCGGCGGCCAGGGCCTGGAGGACCATGGTCTTGCCGGCTTTGGGCGGGGCCACGATGAGCCCGCGCTGGCCCTTGCCGATGGGCGCGAACAGGTCGATGACCCGGGTGCTGAGCGACTCGGTCTCCAGGTGGAGCCGTTCGTCGGGATGCACCGGCGTCAGCTCGGCGAATCGCGGCCGGTCGCGCCAGTGGCTCTCGCCGTTGACGGTCTCGACCTCGACGAGCCTGCCGCCGTCGACCTTGGCGGTCACGTGGTCGCCGGGACGGAGCCCGAGCTGCTTGACCCGGTCGGCGGTCAGCCGCAGGTCACCGGAGCTGGGTAGATGGCGGGTGCGGAGGAATGCGGATTTGTCCCGCACGTCCAGCAAGCCGCTGATGACGTGAACAGACATGATGAACCCCTTTGAGGGCATGCCGGTAAGAGAAGCACCGGCGCGCGTAGGTGAGGAAACCCGAGGCCCGCGGAAGGGGCAGATCGGGAGGGAGGAGAGCGGCGGAGCTTGAGCTCGAACGCCACCGGCAACGTACCACACGTCGCTGCCCATGAAACGTCTAGCCCTCTCGGGCTATTCCCGGGGCATTCTCGTGTCTTCGCGCGTGAAACGCGCCGTGGACCGTAACAATGTTCTTCTCGCCGTCCTGTCCGATCCGGACATGGAATCCGCAAGCGCCCTGCAGGACCTTTGCAATGACGGCGAGGTTACCTATACGCAGACGATCCTTGGGGGATGACATGAACAGCACCCGTTGCCCGCGATGCCACAACGAGCTCGACGAGGGCCCGATCATGTACCGGTGCGCCACCTGCCGGCGCGCGGTCTTCGCCGCGGACCTGGAGAACGAGTTCGTTCCGCGCCAGCCCGTAGCCGCTTAATCTGGGGCGTATGCCCCACCAACCGCTGCACGTGGCCGGCGTCGAGGTGACACCCCTCTGCGACGCCGTCGGCCCCATGGGCGAGGCGATCAGACGCCCGCTCGCCGAGACGTTCCCGGGAGCGGACCTCCCGGAAGAGCCGTGGATCCTCCACTTCCACTGCTACCTGCTCCGCGACCACGCGGGCCGCCTGACCCTGGTCGACACCGGCATAGGCGGCACCGACTCACCGGCGTCCAGCTGGGCGCCGGTCCCCGGCTCGCTGGCCGGGGAACTGGCCGCCGCGGGCGTCGCGCCCGCCGACGTCGGCACCGTGATCCTCACGCACCTGCACAGCGACCATGCCAGCGGGGCCGTCGCCGACGGCCGGCCCGTGTTCGAGAACGCCCGCTACGTGCTCCAGGACGCCGAGCTGGAGGCCGCCGGCGGCGCCATGCTCCACCAGGTGATCGACGTGATCAAGGGCCAGCTCCAGGTGGTCGACGGCGTCGCCGAGGTCGCGCCCGGCGTGCGTGTCCACCTGACCCCCGGCCACACGCCCGGCCACCAGATCGTGCGGCTCGGCGACCTGGCGATGACCGGCGACCTCGTGCTGCACCCCGCGCAGCTCGCCGACCCGGCCGTGCGCTACGTCTACGACGACGACCAGGAGCGCGCGGCCGCCACCCGGGCCGAGGTGCTGGCCGGGCTGCGGGCCGAGCGGGCGCTGCTGGCCACCGCCCACTTCGAGGAGCCGTTCGTACGGCTCTGAAGGTGATCTACCGGCCGGCGAGCACCGGCTGATCGGCCAGCAGGCTCGCCGGCAGCATCACCCGCGCGGTCAGCCCTCCGTAGGGCGAGGGCGCGAGCGTCACCTTGATGCCGTGACGCGACGCCAGCCGGCCGACCACGAACAGGCCCAGCCGGTCGCTCTGCGCCAGGTCGAACTCCGGCTTCTCCGCCAGCCGCGTGTTGAGCTGGTCGAGCTCCTCGCGGGGCAGGCCGAGCCCGCGATCCTCCACCTCGACCGTCAGACCGTGAGGGGTCGAGGTGGTGCGCAGGTCGACGCGGGTGCGCGGCGGCGAGAACAGCGTCGCGTTCTCGACCAGCTCGGCCATCAGGTGGGCCACGTCGGTCACGGCCGTGCCCAGGAGCGAGACCGGCGGCGGCTGCAGCACCTCGACCCGTTGGTACTCCTCGACCTCCGCCACGGCCGCCCGCAGCACGTCGACGATCGGCACCGGGTTGCGCCAGCCCCGGCCCGGCTGCTGGTCGGAGAGGATGATCAGGCTCTCGGCGTGGCGGCGCATGCGGGTGGTCAGGTGGTCGAGCTTGAACAGGTCCTCCAGCATCACCGGGTCCTCGGTGCCCCGCTCCATGCCGTCGAGCTGCATGAGCTGGCGGTGCAGCAGCGACTGGTTGCGGCGGGCGAGGTTGACGAAGACCTGGTTGACGCCGTGGCGCAGGTTGGCCTGGCTGAGCGCCGCGTTGACGGCGGTCGACTGCACGTCGTTGAACGCGTGCACGATGTCGTGCACCTCGGACGTCTCCGCCTTGACCTCCAGCGGCTCCACCGCGGTGCCGACCGGCGGCTTGGCGCTGGTGCGCAGCTGCTCGACCAGCTCGGGCAGGCGGACCTGCGCCAGGTGGGTGGCGGCGTCGCGCAGCCCGGCGAGCTCGCGTACGAGCCGCTTGCGGAAGCGGAGCGACAGCAGGATCGAGGCGAGCACCGCCAGCAGGCCCACCCCGCCCGCGACCGCGATCTTCATCAGGATGCCGTTGGCCGCGGGCGCCAGCCGCTGCGCGTACGCGGCGCTGGTGGTGCGCTGGTTGGCCTCGACGGCCTTCCACAGGTTGTTGGCGTCGACCGGCCAGGTGGCCGCCTCCGTCGGCAGGCCGTTGACGACGGCCTGGCCCCGCATCGCGTCCTCCGCCTCCAGGAACTCCTGGTAGAGGGGAGAGCTGATCAGCTCCTGGTAGGGGGTGCGCAGCTCGCCGTCGAGCTGCGTCAGGGCCTGCGAGTAGAGCAGCCGCCTGGTCGCCGCCCACTCGGCGAACGCCTCACGCTCCGCGCTGGTCACCCGGCCCCGGCTGAGCACCACGGCGATCATCGCGCGCTCCCTGGAGAGCATCTCCTTGCCCTCGGCCAGCATGGCCAGCGCCCGTACGTTGCGGTAGAGGGCCAGGTCGGGCACCAGGACCAGGGCGTCGTACATGCGGAAGGAGGCGTCGACGATCTGGTTGTAGCCGTTGATCAGGTCGAGCTGGGACGGGTTGGGCGCGTCGACGTCGCGGCGGATCTGGGTGAGCCGGTCGAGCTGCCTGAACAGCGCGTTGAGCTGGGCGCTCATCGCGGGGGTGAGGTCTTCCTGCCGCCCGGCCAGCTCGCGCAGCTCCTTGGCCGCTCCGTCGGTCAGCGTGCGCTGGAGGAACAGGGTCTCCGGATTGCGCTTGGCCGAGATGAACTGGATCGAGGACAGCCGTTCGTTCTGCAGGTGAGTGGTCAGCTCGCTGGAGGGCTCGGCCAGGTTGGTGGTCAGCTTGTCGGTCTCCAGCATCTGGATGCCGTCGCCCGCCGTCAGACCCGCCGCGAACGCCCAGAGCCCGACCAGGGAGGTCAGCGGGACGAGCAGGAGGATGAGCAGCTTGATCGCGATGGGACGGCCACGTGTGGGGGGCATGCGACCTCCGGAGGCATGTGCGGGCGCCTCGCAGATTACACCCCAGCGCG
Organism: Nonomuraea sp. NPDC054003; assembly: GCF_055585125.1. Lineage (NCBI taxonomy): Bacteria > Bacillati > Actinomycetota > Actinomycetes > Streptosporangiales > Streptosporangiaceae > Nonomuraea > Nonomuraea sp. NPDC054003. The sequence continues at coordinate 58,002 of NZ_JBVJKR010000018.1, read as the reverse complement.
ATCCGGGGTCATGCGCCGGCGCGGGGGCTCGACGCCCCCGCGCCCGGAGCGGTCATCGCCTGGTTTGCTCGGGACGGCCGGCCACGAGGCGGTCGTCGTCGGCGCGCTCGGCCGTGGCCGCGCGCTCCTCGGCGGCGGTGCGCCGGTCCGCCGCGCGCTCGTCGGCGGCGGTGCGTCGGTCCGCCGCGCGCTCGTCCGCGGCGGTGCGCTGGTTCGCCGCGTGCTCCTTCTCCAGCTTCTCCTGCAGCCGGCGCTTCTCGCTCTCCAGCTCGGCCACCCGGTGGGAGGCGTCGGCCCGCGCGCCGCGGAGCGCGCGGCGGTGCCTGGCGGACCTGCGCGAGCCGAGCGCGATCAGCCACAGCCCGAGCAGCAGCACGGCGGCCGCGGCCGCGCCGGCGAGGAACATCTCGACGTGGTTCGGCTGGAAGGTGTAGCCGAACAGGTTGTAGCTCGTGCCTTCCTCGGCGAGGACCAGGATGGCCGCGCCGGCGCCGAGAATCACCAGTAACAGACCCATGAAGATCATCTGCACTCACCCCTTGTCGTCAAAGCGACGTCCAACTGCCCAAGGAGCGTGGGGATATGCGCGAGGATCAAGGAATGAGACCCGATCCCGGCGAGGTTCTGCACTTTTCGGAGGATCCGACGATCGAGCGGTTCGTCCCCCACGTGGCGCCGACGTCCAGGCAGAGCGAGCCGTACGTGTGGGCGGTGGGGGCCGACCGGTGCCCTGACTACTGGTTTCCGCGCGCCTGCCCGCGGGCGCTGGCCTGGACGGGGCCCGGGACCACCGCGGAGGACGCCGTACGGATCATCGGCGCGGGCTGCGGTGACCGGGTGCACGCCATCGAGTACGGCTGGCTGAGGCCCATGCTGGAGACCAGGCTCTACGCCTACCGGCTGCCCGCGGACGGCTTCGCGCCCATCGGCGACCCGCCGCACGCCGTGGTGTCCACGGTGCCCGTGACGCCGCTCGGCCCGCCCGAGCCGGTGGGCGACCTGGTCGAGCTGCACGAGCGGGCGGGCATCCAGCTCCGGCTGCTCGACAGCCTCTGGCCGTTCTGGGAGGAGGTGATCGGCAGCAGCCTGGAGTTCAGCGGAATCCGTATGCGGAACGCGCGCCGATGAGCGCGGTCAGCTCCTCGACCGTCATCGAGCCCGGCCGCCGCCGCTCGCGGGCGAACCGGTTGGCCTCGCGCTGCAGCACCTCGTTGACCGGGGTCGGCAGGCCCAGCTCGCGCCCCAGCAGGACGATCTCGCCGTTGAGGTGATCGGCCTCGATGGAGCCCGAGCCCTTGGCCAGGCTCTGCCAGGACGAGCCGCCGCCGCGCGCCTCGCCGCCGATCGGGCGCATGTCGACGCGGTCGCCGCGCAGCTCGCGCTCCTCCCGCGGCGTCGAGTACGGGATCCCGGCCGCCTCCAGCACCGCGACGCCCTCGGCCCTGGCCTGGTCCAGCAGGGGCCGGGCGGCGGGGTCGGGCCCGCACAGCGCCTCGACGGCGTTGGTCAGGTTGGTCAGCAGCTTGCCGTGCTTCCACCGCATGACCTCGGTGGAGGTCACCCCGACCAGGTGGCTGCGGTCGAGGTCGGTGGCGATCTGCTTGGCCAGCTCGTCGGAGCCGTACGGGTAGCGGCCGACGTGCAGCAGCCCCGAGCGCGGCCACCCGTAGGCGGCCACGACGCCGGGCTCGGTGTGGAGGGCCGGCAGCCACACGCACATGCCGTAGACCCTCTCGAACCGGCGCAGCGCGGTCCGCTCGTTGGCCACGCCGTTCTGCGCGCACACCACCGGCAGGTGGCGGGGCCACGGGTCGAGCGCGGCCACCGTGTCCTGCGACTTGGTGGCCACGATCAGCACGTCGCCGTCGCGCGCCGGCACCGGGCCGTCGGTCGCGGGGATGTCGATGACCTGGTCGGAGCCGGGGGTGATCAGGCGCAGGCCGCGTTCGCGCAGCGTCTCGTAGTGGGCTCCGCGTGCCACCAGCAGCACGTCGTGGCCGCCCTGGTGGAGCCGGGCCCCGATGGTGCCGCCCACCGCTCCCGCGCCGATCACGATATATCGCATGTTAGGAGGTGTCACCTTTCATTTGGCGAGCGCCACCTCGGCCGGGGAGGCCGTGGCGGCGCGAAATCGCTCCCGGAAGATGGTCTTCAGCACCCGCCAGCCGTCGCGCAGCGCGTGCAGGTTGCTCTCGCCGTGGATGCGGCAGCGCTCGTGGCTGGGCACCTCCCTGGTGACCAGGCCGGCCCTCGCGGCGCGGATGTTCATCAGGGTCTCGATCTCGAAGCCGTCGCAGTCGAGGGCGAGCGCGTCGAGGTGGCGTGCCCAGAACGCGTTGTAGCCGTAACACAGGTCGGTGTAGCGCGTCCCGTACATCAGGTTGGTCAGGACCGTGAGCGCCCGGTTGCCGAGTGAGCGCAGCGGGCTGAGGTCGTCGGAGCCGCCGCCCGGCGCGTACCGCGAGCCCTTGGCGAAGTCGGCGCCGGCGGCGAGCGCGTTGACGAACGAGCGGATCTCGCGGCCGTCGGTCGATCCGTCGGCGTCCATCATGACGATGATGTCGCCCTTCGCCGCCGCCGCTCCCTCGATCAGGGCGTTGCCCTTGCCGCGCCGGGTCTGCGCGACCACGCGCAGGTCAGGGCGGAGGCGGCGGGCGACCGCCACCGTGTCGTCGGTCGAGTCGCCGTCGACCAGGATCACCTCGTCGATCCAGGCCGGTAGGGTGGCGAAGACGTGGGGGAGGTTGTCTGCCTCGTTCAGCGCCGGGACGATGACGCTGACGGTGGCGGGGAAGGGCTGCTCGTTCATGCAGGCAAAGATCCCTTCACGCGCATGCAAGACACTTGACGACGCCTTGCATCAGTCGCGGATCTCTGTGTCGGTGACCACTCCGTGACCTGCGAACATATACGGAAAAAGGTGTTCTTACCGGCGAACGTCCATCCGGTCATGACGGCTTGACAACGAGCCGTCCCATGCGCTAGATCGAGGCTTCGTTCGTACGGGCCAGAATCTCGTCGACCGTCTCGGCGGGGGTCTGCGCGGAGGTGTCGAGCCAGAGACCGATGCGCGGCGTGTCGCGGCGCAGCCCCGCGTCCAGCTCGGCCACGGTCCACGCGCCGTAGGCGGTCTTGGCGCGTTCCGCCTCCCGACGCGCCACGGTGGCGGCGTCCGGCGCGAGCACCACCACCATCAGCGGGCGGGTGGTCACCAGCCGGGTGAACAGCTCCAGGTCGGGGCCGAGCACCACGTCCTGCACCACGGCGGTGAACCCCTCACTGGCGTAGAGGTCGGCCGCGGCGGCCGCGACGCGGTAACGCAGGCGGAGCTGGCGCACCGCCTCATCGCCGGCGCCGGGGGTCATCGGCACGCCGCCGGTGACCACCATGCGGCGGAACACGTCTCCCCGCACGTGCGCGGCCCTGGGCAGCCGCTCGGCGAGCGCCTGCGCCACGGTCGACTTGCCGGCCGCCTGGATGCCGGTGATCAGGTAGACGGCGCTCACACGCCGGCCAGCTTGCGGACCCGCTCGGCGCCCACCGCCAGCAGCAGCGTCGGCAGCCGCGGCCCGGTGTCGCGGCCCACCAGCAGCCGGTAGAGCAGCGCGAAGAAGGCCCGCTGCGCCGCCTTCACCTCGGGCGTCGGCTTGGCGTCGGCCGCCAGCCCGGCCCGCAGCTTCGGCACCCCGTACACCAGCGTGGTCAGCCCTTCCAGCGACCAGTGCTCGTCGAGGCCCTCCGTCAGCATGCGCAGCGACTCGCGCTCGTCCTCGCCGAGCGAGCCCAGCAGCTCCTCGTCGGGCGACTCGCGCACCCGCGTGCGCTGGTCGGCGGGCACGTGCGTGTCGATCCACGCCTGCGCCCGGTCCAGCCTCGGCCGGACCTCGTCGAGCGCGGCGACGCCGTCGAGGTCGCCGAGTATGCGCCCGATCTGGCCGGTGTCGCCGGTCGTGACGTCGGCGATGGAGGCGAGAGTCCGGTAGGGCACGGGCCGGGGGGTGGCGGCCAGCGGGCCGCGCGAGGTGCGCACGGCCCTGGCGTGCGCGGCCAGCTCGGCCGGCTGCGCCTCGTCCTGCGCGACCTTGCGGCCGAGCGCGTCCCACTCGTCGTAGAGCCGCTGGATCTCCTGGTCGAAGGCGACCTTGAAGGACTGGGACGGCTTGCGGCGGGCGTAGAGCCAGCGCAGCACCGGCGCCTCCATGATGCGCAGCGCGTCGGCCGGGGTCGGCACGTCGCCCTTCGAGCTGCTCATCTTGGCCATGCCGGTGATGCCGACGAACGCGTACATCGGCCCGATCGGCCGCTCGCCGCCGAACACCGGGCCGACGATCTCCCCGCCGACCACCCAGGCCGAGCCGGGCGAGTGGTGGTCGACGCCCGACGGCTCGAACACCACGCCCTCGTACGCCCAGCGCATCGGCCAGTCGACCTTCCACACCAGCTTGCCGCGGTCGTGCTCGGCCAGCCGCACCGTCTCCCCGAACCCGCACGCGCAGGAGTAGGCCAGCTCGGTGGTGTCGTCGTCGTAGGCGGTGACCGTGGTCAGGTCGCGCTCGCACATCTCGCAGTACGGGCGATAGGGGTAATAGGCGCCCGGCCGCTCCTCGCCCTGCTTGGTGCGGTAGCGCGCCAGCACCGCGTCGATGCTCTCGCGCTCGCGCATGGCGGTCAGGATCTGCTCGCGGTACGCGCCCGAGGTGTATTGCTCGGTCTGGCTGATGCCCCGGTAGTCGACGCCCAGCTCCGCCAGCGCCTCGATCATGGGCGCCTTGAAGTGGTCGGCCCACGAGGCGTGGTCGCTGCCCGGAGGCGCGGGCACCGAGCTGAGCGGCTTGCCCACGTGCTCGGCCCACGACGGGTCGACGCCGGCCGGCACCCTGCGGAACCTGTCGTAGTCGTCCCACGACAGCAGGTGCACGCACGCGTGCCCGCGCTTGCGGATCTCGTCGGCGACCAGGTGAGGGGTCATCACCTCGCGCAGGTTGCCCAGATGGATCGGCCCCGACGGGCTGAGGCCCGAGGCGCACACGATGGGCTCGCCCGGCGCGCGGCGCTCCGCCTCGGAGATCACCTCATCCGCGAACCTGGACACCCAGTCGGTCTCCGTGCTGTCAGCCACGCTCATCGCGCCATTCTTGCGGTTCCCCGGGGCCGAGGCCAACGCGCTATTCCCCGGTCGTGCCGTCGATCCGCTCGCGCAGCAGGTCGGCGTGGCCGTTGTGGCGGGCGTACTCCTGGATGAGGTGGATCAGCGTGCGCCGGTGCGACACGTCCTGGCCGTGGCGCTGCCGCTTGGCGAGCGCGTCCAGCGGCAGGGCGGCCGAGATCTCCCGGGCCCGCGCGATCTCGGCCCGCCAGGTGGCGAACGCCTCCTCGGCCGAGGCGGTGTCCACCTCGTCGAAGTCGGCGTCCTGGCGGGTGTCCTTGCCCCACAGCCGCGGCACGTCCTCGCCGTCGATGATCTGGCGGAACCAGGCCCGCTCGACGTGGGCCATGTGCCTGACCAGGCCGAGCAGGGACAGGCCCGACGGCGGCACGGCGCGCTCGCGCAGCCGCTCCTCGCTCAGCCCGGCGCACTTGGCGGCGAGCGTCTCGCGCTGCCAGTCGAGCCAGCTGTTGAGCACGGCGCGCTCGTCACCGGTGAAGATGGGTGGTGTCCGTTCCATCCGGGCAAGCTAGCGCACTTCGCACGCGTAGCCGGAGGGCAGCCCGGCGTCGGCGCCTGACCGGGTGGCCTGGAAGCCGAACGTGGTGCTCTGGCCGGGGCCGAGGGCGCCGTTGTAGGGGGCGTTCTCGAAGACCGCGCCGGACCTGGCGGCGTTCCACGAGCCGGTGATCTGGTGCCCGGCCGGCAGGGTGACCGTGACCCGCCAGCCGGTGATGGGGGACGTCCCGGTGTTGGTCACCGTGACGGGCTGGACGACGTAACCGGTGGGCCACTGCGTCTGGGTGGTGGCCACCGCCGCGCATCCGCCCGTGGTGCCGCCCGTGGTGGTGGTGACGGTGACCGTGCCGGAGACGGGGGAGAGGTTGCCCGCCGCGTCGCGGGCGCGGACCTGGAAGCGGTACGTGCTCTGCGGCGTCAGCCCGGTGGCCGTGAAGGTCGTGGTCGCGGCGGTGCCCACCTGGGCGAACGAGCCGCCCGACGAGCCCGGCGCGCGCAGCACGTCGTAACCGGTGACGCCGGTGTCGTCGGTGGAGGCGGCCCACGTCAGGGTGGTCGCGGTGGCCGTCGTGCCCGTCGCGGTCAGGTTGCCCGGGGCGGTCGGCGGGGTGGTGTCGCCCCCGGTCGAGGCCGGTGGGACGCGGACGATCCGGTCGTCCTGGGCGACCGGGTTGCCGCGGCCGTCGCGGTTGCTGGTCGCCACCCAGAGCCAGCCGTCGGGGCCCACCGCGACCGCGCGCAGCCGCCCGTACTCGGAAGTGAACTCGGCCTGCGGGGTGCCCGCCGTGCCGTCCGGGTTCAGCGGCACGGCCCACAGCCGCTGGCCGCGCAGCGCCGCCGCGAAGAGCGTGCCGTTGGCGTACGCGAGACCGCTCGGCGACGCCTCGGCCGTGGTCCAGGTGACGATCGGGCTGCGGAAGGAACCGCTGCCGCAGGCGCCCTCGCAGGTGGGCCAGCCGTAGTTGCCGCCCGCGACGATCCGGTTGACCTCGTCCCAGGTGTTCTGGCCGAACTCGGTCGCGTACATCCTGCCCTGCGCGTCCCAGGCCAGCCCTTGGACGTTGCGGTGACCGTAACTCCAGACCCGGGAGCCCTGGAACGGGTTGTCGGCGGGGATCGCGCCGGTGGGCGTGATGCGCAGGATCTTCCCCGCGAGGCTGTTGAGGTTCTGCGCGTTCGAGGTGGTGCCGGCGTCGCCGGTCGCCACGTACAGCATGCCGTCGGGACCGAACGCGATGCGGCCGCCGTCGTGGATCGCCGCGCTGGGCACCCCGGAGAGGATCACGGTCTGCGTCTGCGGCGCGGTCAGCTCGAACCTGATCAGGCGGTTGTCGCCGGCGGTGCTGGTGAAGTAGGCGTACACCCAGCCGTCCCTGACCGCGATGCCGAGCAGCCCGCTCTCACCCGAGGCGCTCACCCCGGCGACCGTGGCGACCTGCGTGGGCGCCTGGCCGGGGCGTACCCGCATGATGCGCCCGGTGTTGCGCTCGGAGACCAGCCCGCTGCCGTCGGGCAGGAAGGCCAGCCCCCACGGCACCTGCAGCCCCGTGACGGACACCTCCGCCCGATCGAAGTCGAACCCGCCGACCACCTGGGCCCGCGCCCCGGGGGCGCTGAGGACCAGGGCGACCAGCGCCATGACGAGCGCGGGGACGAGACGGGCGCGCATGACGGGCTCCTTGGCGGGATCGTCGTATGCGGACGCCAGCACCGTAGGCACCGGTGGCGCGAGACCTCAACGACCGCGGCAGGTCAGAGCCCGCGACCTGCGACGACGCCTGTCTTGGAGGTGAAACTTTCAGGCCAGGGCGGCGGTCTCTTCCTGGCTGAAGGCGATCACGATGTATCGGCCGTTGGCGTAGCTGACCACGGGCCGTCCGAGCCGCTCGCCCACCCTGCGGGCCACGCCCTGGAAGAGGTCGACCATCTCCGGGGTGTCGGCGCTCACCCTGAACCGGCCGCTCGTGAGGAGGTGCTCGGTGACCAGGGAGGCGAAGCCGGCCTCGGCGCGGGCCCGTTCCTCCGCGTCGAGGGGGGTGCGACGGACCGGGGAGTGCTGGGGCATCGCTGATCTCCTTCTGATCGCCGTACCGGCATGCTAGCGGCGGCTCCAGGTTCCCTGGGAGTAGTAGCCGTTCGGATAGCCGTGCGGGGGGTGCGGAGATAGGTTGTCGGGACCCTCCCCAGGTAAGGACGTATGTGATGCCGGCCCAGACGCCGCCGACGATCTCCCCGCGGACGAGTGGGGCTGACATGGGGGATTTTTGCCGTTATCTACCGTTTAAGTTACGTTTGTCGCACTACGGCGACCGTAACTCTTGTTCCGGACGCCCGAATCGGGGGAGAGGGAAGCACGCGGACGGAAAGGCGGCAGGTCGCGCATGAGCGTCGTGAAAACCGGCATCAGGCGAAGGGTTCGGCTTCTGGGTGAGGCGCTGCGTCCCCCGAAACCGGCCAAGGCGATGGACGCGAACAGGCCGAGGAGTGCCGACTCCCCCCGCCCGCCGAAACGCGTGCAGGTCGTCGACTACAGCGTCCCGATCATGCCGCGCCAGGTGGAGTCGCCCGTCTTCGTGATCGCCTCGGTCCGCTCAGGCTCCACGCTCCTGCGCAGCCTGCTCAACAGCCACTCCCGCGTCCGCGCCCCGCACGAGCTGCACCTGCGCACGCTCAGGGTGCAGCCGGCCCCCGGCTTCTCCGAGGAATCCATGCTGGAGCTCGGCCTGGACCAGGTGGAGCTGGAGCACGTGCTGTGGGACCGCATCCTCCACCTGGAGCTGCAGCGCAGCGGCAAGGACGTCATCGTCGACAAGACCCCGGGCAACGTCTTCACCTGGGAGCGGCTGAAGTACGCCTGGCCGAAGGCGAAGTTCCTCTTCCTGCTGCGCCACCCGGAGGGCGTGGTCTCCTCCCTGGAGAACCGCAAGGGCAACACCAGCTCGCGCGAAGCCCTGGAAGCCAACGCGCTGAAGTACTTCAAGCCCTTGGAGAAGGCCCGCACCACCCTCGACGGCCTGACGCTCCGCTACGAGGAGCTGACCGCCGAGCCCGAGCGGGTCACCCGCGAGGTCTGCGACTACCTGGGCGTGCCGTGGGAGCCGGAGATGCTCGACTACGGCAAGCACGACCACGGCAGGTACCTGCCGAACCTGGGCGACCGCAGCGACAACATCAAGTCCGGCCGGATCCAGCCGGCCCGCACCTTCGGCACCGCCACGCTCTCGCCCCGGCTCGCCAAGTACGCCGGCGCGTGGGGCTACGCCTGACGTCACCAGCACGACGGAAGCCGTGCGTCTCCAGGGAGGAGACGCACGGCTTCACTGCTGCGGGCGCAGCGCCATCCAGAGGACCACGCAGTCTTCCTCCGCCGGATTGCGCCAGGAGTGGGGCTGCTGGGTGCGGAAGTGGAGCGAGTCGCCGGCGCCCAGCATGTAAGCGGTGTCGGCGACCGTGAACGCCAGCTTGCCCGACATCACGTAGAGCAGCTCCTCGCCGGGGTGTCCCATCGGCTTGCTGCCGCTGCTCGCGCCGGGGAGGACCGTCGCGACGGCCGCCGCCATCAGGAAGTCGCCGTACGGGCCGGTGATCCCGGCCAGATCGAGCCCCGCGTGGGAGGTGTAGATCGGGCGCCTGTTGGCGGCCCGGGTGTGGACCGTCGGCAGGTGGTCGTCGTCGTCCTCGACGAAGTAGGACACGGGGAGCTCGAACGCTCCGGCGATCTTGAGCAGGGTCGTGATGGTGGGGACCATGTCCGACTGCTCGATCTTGTGGATCGTCGCCGCCGACACATCGGCGCGCTCGGCAAGTGACTGAAGCGAGTAGCCGTTCTGCTTGCGGAGTGACTTGATCTTCGGGCCGATACCGGAGACGACTTCGGCCACTCGTGCGATCACGCAGACCCTCCGCCAAACTCACGCGTTTCTCGGGTTCTCAACCAGTCCTTGTACACACCTTGACGGTACCTCAGAGCTACGTCAAGTATGGTGAATAGAAATTTGAGCATGCTCAACGCGGTGCGTTCCGATGGGAGACGAGCGGGAGATGACCAGGCGAATCGTTGTTGTAGGCGGTGGAGCCGCTGGGATGGGTGCCGCGGGTGCCGCCAAGGGCACGGACCCGAGCGCGGAGGTCATCGTCTTCACCGGATACGAGGACGCCGCGTACAGCCCCTGCGGGATTCCCTACGTCCACGGCCGCGAGATCGCGAGCTTCGAGTCGTTGTTCATGGCGACCAAGCAGCAGTACGTCGACCAGGGCATCGACATCCGCTACGAGACGACCGTCGCGAGCATCGACGTCAAGGCCAAGACGGTGACCACGACCGACGGCACCGTCGAACGCTACGACTCGCTCGTGCTCGCCACCGGCTTCGACTACGCCGACCCGGACGTGCCGAACAGCGACCTGGGCGGCATCTACTACGTCAAGAACATCCGCCAGGCGATGGAGTGGGACAAGGTCCTCGACACGGTGAAGACCGCGGTCGTCGACGAGGCGACGCCGCTGGGAGCCGAGATGGTCACCGCGCTCGCCCACCGCGGCATCGAGACCCACCTGGTCGACCCCGCCCCCTGGGCCATGTCGTCCGCGACCGACCCGGACATCATGGAGCCGGTCCAGGAGTCCTGGATCGAGATGGGGGCCAAGCTCCACTTCAACACCAAGGTCACCGGCTTCGTCGGCGACGGCGGCAAGCTGCGCGAGGTCACCACGTCGCAGGGCGGCATCCAGGCGGACCTGGTGGTCGTCGCCACGAAGAAGGTCCCCAACGTCGAGCTCGCCACCGCCGCGGGTCTCAAGACCGGCATGAGCGGCGGCCTCATCGTCGACGGCCGGATGCGCACCTCGGTGAGCGGGGTGTACGCGGCCGGCGACTGCACCGAGATCCCGCACGGCGTCTCCAACGTGCCGATCCAGGGGCTCTCCGGCAGCCACGCCTACGCGCAGGGCAAGGTCGCAGGGGTGAACGCCGCGGGCGGCACCCGCGAGTACCAGGCCGTCTACGTGCCCTGGGGCATGGTGGCCGGCAAGTGGATGATCGGCGGGGTCTCCTTCAGCGAGACGCTGGCGACCGCGCTCGGCGTCCCCTTCGTCGTGGGCAACGCGCAGGGCATCTCCCGGGCGCGCTACTACCCCGACGTGAAGCCGGTCAAGGTCAAGCTCCTGGCCGAGCCCGAGCATCTGCGGCTCATCGGAGCCCAGCTCGTCGGCGGCGAGGGCATCAAGGAACGCGCCGACTTCCTGGCCATGGCCGTGCGCACCGGGATCACGATCAACGACCTGGCGACGATGGAGAACGTCTACAGCCCGCCGATCGGCGCGCTCAACGAGCCCATCTCGCTCGCGGCGCAGAACGCCCTGTCGAAGCTGGGGAAGTGAGATGGGGCTGACTCGCTGGGTACGCCAGACGTCCGAGCACTACCTGATGATCGACGCGCAGGACAAGGTGGCCGCTCGTCTCGGCGCCACCCGTCCTCTGCCGCCCCGCGGCGTCGAGATCTTCTGGCGCCGGATCTACGTCCCGGTCTTCCACCGGCTGCCTCTGAAGCTGCGCAACGCGGTCATCGCGCGCATGCCGGGGAGCCACCAGAAGCAGTGGAAGCAGCAACCGCCGCGAAAGGGACCCGCGGTCTGACAGCCGACAAACCATAGAGCGAGTTATTCACAAAGGAGTGACATGTCCACCAAGACGGTAACCGTCGCGACTCCCGCCGAAGGCGACGTTCTCTGGGACACCAGCGAGAAGGTCTTCGAAGACATCCGGGCCGAAGAGGGTCAGAAGGCCACGGTCTTCATCCACTCGGTGCCCTTCGAAGGGTCCGTCTCCCTCGTCAACCTGATGACGTCCACGCGCCTGCAGCGCAAGGGGTTCAAGCTGACCGTCGTCCTCTACGGCCCCGCCGTGCTGCTCGGCGCCGCCGGTCGCGGCTACCCCGCGGTCGGCAAGGAGGGGTTCCCGGGGAACCTGGCGGTCAACAGGCAGCTCCAGACTCTCCTGGACGAGGGCGCCACGATCTACGCCTGCCGCTTCGCCATGGGCGCGCTGTACGGCATGCGGGAGGACGACCTGATCCCGGGGATCAAGGCGTTCAACCCGCTCGACGTCCTGGACTCCGCCCTGACGGCATGGCGGGAGGGCCACTTCCAGCTCAACACTTGGACCATGTGATGACGAAAGCACCATCGCGGCACTCTGACGCCCACCGGCACATCGGAGTTCTGCCCGCCTTCCCGTTCTACGGCGGACCGCCCGTCAACCCGGACGTGAAGGCCCGCGCCACCGTCGACGAACTGCTCGCCGACCTGGACGCGGAGGGCACCGAGCGGGCGCTGGTGATCCCGAACTACGGGGTCCCCGATCCCAAGCACTCGTTCGAGCTCAACGAGCTCGTCGTCGAGGCGGCGGCGAGGGACGACCGGCTCCGCGCCGCGGTGTGGGCGTCTCCGCGACCGCAGGACGCCGAGCTCACCGAGAAGGCCCTGACGCTCGTCGGCGAGACCGGGGTGAAGGCTCTCAAGATCAGCTTCCTGCTCGGCGGGTCCGTCGAGGACGCCGAGTGCCAGGTCCAGCTGGACAAGATCTTCGCCGCCGCCAAGGCCAACAACCTCGTCGTCCACGTGCACACCTCGCCGGGTGCGCAGTCGGACATCGACAAGGTCGGCCAGCTGGTGGACCGGTACGCCGACGAGACGCCGGTCCACCTGGTCCACTTCGGTGGCGGGGTGAGCGGCCACATCAAGCTCATCGGCACGAGGTTCTTCGACTGGATCGAGGCCGGCAAGAAGGTCTACACCGACCTCACCTGGTCCGTCGGGTTCGCTCCGTACTGGCTCGCGCAGGAGATCGAGCGGCGCGGGATCGGCGGCGACCGCGTGCTGTTCGCCTCCGACCTGCCGTGGGGCGACTTCGCGGGTGAGTACCACCGCATGATCGAAGCCGTCGGCGACGGTGAGCTGGCGGACCTCGTCTTCAACGAGAACTTCGACCGCCTGTACAGCTGACTCACAGGGGGCCGCGGGTCCCGGGGCGCCGCCCCGGGGCCCGCGGTCTCTCATCTATGCGCTGCACCAAGGGAGCAGATTTGGCAAGATCCGGAGAATCGCAAGAAGTCATCGCGAAGTGGGAGGGCGACTGGCGGGCGACCGTCACGGCCGGGGCGTTCTCGTTCCCGGTGGACGAGCCCCCGGAGGCCGGCGGAACCGACACCGGCCCGATGCCGACCGACTACTTCCTCGGGTCGCTCGCGTCCTGTTACGCGCTGGCGCTGGCGTGGTCGGCGCGCAAACGCGGCATCGAACTGCCCGACCTCCAGGTGTCGGCGGTCGGCGAGTACGACGGCCCGCGCTTCAAGGAGATCAGGCTGACCGTGAACACCAGCCTGCCGATCGAGGAGCTGGAACCGCTGCTCGCCCCGGCCTCCCGGGTCTGCTACGTCTCCAACACGCTCGCCCACGTCCCCAAGATCGACGTACGGCAGGCAGACATCTGCGCCTGAGGCGAGGCGCGCCCCGCGCGGAGCACGCCTCGCCTCCGGGTCAGCCCCCCAGCTTCGCGTCCAGCGCCATCATCGTGTCGACGAACGCCTGGACCGGCGCCGTGGCCACACCGGCGCCGACCTGGCCGCTGCCGTCGGCGTTGTGCAGGATCCCCGTCGTCACCTGCGGGGTGATGCCGAGCTCGACGACCTTGCGCACGTCGACGCCCACCGGTGAGCCCTTCATCCCCCACACCGGGATCATGAACCGGCTGGAGTTGCCCACGCACACCTGGTCGAGCTGCGTGGTCAGCTCGGCGGCGGCGGCCATGGTCCCCCCGACGATCTGGGCCACAGCCGGCGAACCGGCCGCGGCCGCGCCGCCGAGGCCCACGAGCTCCAGCACCGAGCTGTCCCCGATGTCCGGGGCGGCGTCCGCCTCACTCCGCCCCGGGTGGTAGAGCGCGCGCTCCACCATCGGCGCGGGCGCGAGGTGCCAGTCGGAGGACGGCCCGGCCAGCCAGGCGGCGAAGTCGGTCCCGTTGCGTGCCATGCCGGTCACGACCGAGCTGTTCTCGACCTCGGCGGCCCAGGCGGTCAGCGCCCGGGCGGCGGCCATGGCCAGCGTGAGGAACAGCAGGTGGTTGCCCGAGAGGAACGTCGCCGCCTCCGTCCGGCGGGGGTGGTCGCCCGACACCAGCGCGGGCAGCAGGTTGCGCAGCAGCAGGTTGGTCGCGGCCTGCGTGCGGACGTGCACGTCGTCGCCCATGGCGACCGCCTGCGCCGCCAGCGACATCACGTCGACCGGCCCGGCCTCGGCCAGGGCGGCGGCCAGCACCGGGCCGACCACCTCGCGCAGCAGCACCAGACGGTCGATCGCGCCGGGGGTGTCGCGGCCGAACCACGCCACGTCGCCGGGCCCCTGGCCGATCGGCGCGTAGGTGGTGACGCCGGCGTCGGCGAGTTCGACGGCCCACACGGGCGTGCCCGGCCCCATCGCCGTCGCCATCGGCACGACCACGCCGTGCGCGTTGGCCGGCTCCAGCCGTACGGAACCGTCCAGGAGCAGGGCGTCGGCCTCATCGGGGTCGCGCGCCCACCCCTCGGCGCAGACCGCGGCGCGCATCGAGCGGCGCAACGGGTCGACCGTGTCCTCGATCGCGATGCGCGGCCCGCAGTGCAGGAGCACCCGGCCCTCGGCCAGGATCGGGATCACCTCGCCTGCGGTCCGCACGCCGACCAGCTGCGGCGCGCCCCGGTCCAGCCGCCGGAAGACCTCCTTGTTGGCGGCGTCGATCGTCGCCGCGTGCCGGCCGTAGAGGCGGCGAAGAGCCGCGACCACCTCGGCGTCACCGCCACCGGGAATCCGCCAGTCGACCTGGACCACCGGGCGCTTCTGCTCGGCGATCGCCTCGGCGAACAGCGGCAGGCCGATGTTGACGACGTTCACCTCCCCGGGAAGGCGCACCGGGGTGGCGGTATCAGTGGCGTTCATCGGTTTCTCCCTTGATGTCGTTCCCCTCGGCGGGGTCCCCCTTGATGAAGTTCTCCGCGAGCGCGACCAGCGCGGCCTCGGAGTGCTCGAACGAGGCACGCGCGGTCCGCGCGCGGCCCAGCAACGCGGTCGCCTCCGCGAGGCAGTCGGCGGCCATCGCCTCGACCACGGGCGGGGCCGCCCCGCCGGCCAGCGTCCGCGTCTCCACGATGTGCCGGGGGTCGAGGATCTCGGTGAGGTCCCGGCCCTCCAGCCCGAGGGAGATCCCGGCGTACTGCTGGGCGGCGGACTCCAGCCGGGCCGCGTCGAGGTCGATGCCGCGCAGCCCTTCCCTGCTCGCCTCCCGCACGGCGATCCCGACCACCTGGTAGGCGGTCCGGTAGTCCACCCGGCAGGTCTGCATGACGAACTCCGCCAGGTCGGTCGCCTGGCTGAAGCCCGACTCCAGGGCCTCCCACATCCGGTCGGCGTTCACCGTCATGCTGCGGATGACCCCGCTGGTCAGCCTCGTCGTACGCAGCGCCAGGTCCAGCGCGCGGGGGATCTCGCCGTACGCGTAGATCAGGTTGTCGCTGCGGGCCGACGGGCTCTTGCTGACGGCGAGGAACCCGGTGAGCCGGCCGATCAGGGTGCCGGAGGCGCCGCGGATGATCGAGAGGGCGTACGGGTTGCGCTTCTGCGGCATGAGCACGCTGGAACGGCTGAACCCGTCGGCGATGGTGATGTAGTCGAACTCGTTGCTGGCCCAGATCTCCAGGTCCTCGGCCAGCTTGCTCTGCGTGGTCAGCAGGCTGGACGCGTGCGACAGCGCCGCGATGAGCCCGTCGATCTGCCACATGGCGTCGCGCGTGTGCTGGATGAAACCCTCGAAGCCGAGCAGTTCGGCGACCCTGCCCCGGTCGGCCAGCAGCCGGCTCCCGTTGACGCAGCCCGCCCCGCCCGGACTGGTGTTGACCCAGGCCAGGGCGTCCATGAGCCGCTCGGCGTCGCGCAGGACCGGGTAGGCGAAGCTGACCAGGTAGTGGCCGAACGTGGAGGGCTGCGCGTGCTGCAGGTAGGTCTGGTCGGGCAGCCACGTCGTGCTGTTGCCCGCCGCGACCTTCGCGATGGCCTGCGCCAGCTCCGCCGACGCCTCGATCAGGTCCTCCAGGACGCTCCGCACGTGCAGCCGCAGGGCGATGCGCACCGCCTCGCGCCGCGGCCGGCCGGCGTGCAGCCACCCGGCGTCATCACCGATCTGGGCGGTGAAGTACCGCTCCCGCGAGTTGTACGGCTCGCCGAACGCCGGGTCGTAGGGGAAGTCCTCGGCCGGGGTGCGCACGGCCCGGAGCAGCACCCGCATGAGCTGCTCGGCGGCGCTGTAGGGGACCACCCCGCGTTCGTGCAGATCGACGAGGTGCGCGAGGTCGGCGAGGTTGAGGCCCGCGTGCAGCAGCGGCGAGTCGGCGTTCTCCAGCGCGAACCCGCTGTCGATCAGCTCCTGGGCCGGGCCTTCCACCGGTGGGCCCAGGCGGTCGAGCCCGCCCCGGTGGTGCGCCGAGGGTGCGGACGGCAGTCCGTCGTCGATCATCGTGCCTCCCATCCGGCGACGGCGTCGAGCAGGCCGCCGGTGTGCCAGAGAACTGTGGTCAGGTCGGGGTCGTGGCGTCGTTCGCCGAGGATGCGCGGGAGGGCGCCCAGCGCCTTCGCGGTGTAGACCGGGTCGAGGACGACCCCTGAGGCGCGCAGCGCCAGCCGCGCGGCGCGCTCGCCCTCCTCCGAGGGGCGGGCGTGCCCGGGGCCTCGGGCGTCCTCCACCACGACATCGGACGCCTCCGGGATCTCGGTCCCCATCAGCCGGGCGCATCCCTCGCCGAGCTCGAGTATCCGCCGCGCGGTCTCGTCCGGCGGCCGGCTGACCGAGGCGCCACGAATCAGCATCCGGCGCCCCGACGCCACGGCCCCGGACACCAGCCCGGCCTGCGTCCCCCCAGACCCCGCCGCCACGACAACCACAACAGGCCCCACAAGCCGGCCCTCAACGTGAGCCCCGGCTTGTGCCCCGGACCGGCCCTCAGAGTGAGGCCCGTGCTGGGCCGCGGTTTGGTCCCCGGGCTGGGGCGCGGCTTGGGGTACGAGCTGGGTGGAGAGTTCGAGGGCTGCCAGGTGGAAGCCGGTCGCGCCGAGTGGGGTCGCGCCGCCGCGTGGTACGGCGAAGGCGGCCTGGCCGAGTTCGCCGGCCGCTCTCTCGATCGCGACGTCGACGAAGGCGCGGTCAGGGTCGTGGGTCCATCGGATCTCCGCGCCCCAGTGGCGGGCCGCCAGCAGGTTGGGGTGCGAGGTCTGGGGAGGTGATCCGGCGTAGATCAGTACGCAGCGCAGGCCCGCCCAGGCGGCGGCCGCCGCCGCGGCCTGGCAGAAGTTCGAACCGGGCGTCCCGCCGGTCACCAGCACACGCGCCCCGGACTCACGGGCGGCCGCGATCAGCATCTCCAGCTGACGCGCCTTGTTCCCGGCCACCGCGAAGCCGGTGAGGTCGTCCCGCTTGAGCAGCATCCGCCCGCGCACGCCCAGCGCCTCGGCCAGCCGTGGCGCCTCCACCAGGGGAGTGGGCAACACGGCCAGCTCAGCCCGAGGCGGTGCCACCCCTTGGTTCTCCCGGTGATCCGGTGTCACGGCCATGAAGGCGACTCCTCCGACCTGGCGCGGCGGGCGCGGGCCACCACGAGGTCGACCATGGCGGCGGCCGCGCCGGCGTCGGACGGGTTCTGGGTGCCGCCCAGGTGGGTGCGCAGGTTGGCCGCCATCCGGTCCGAGCGCACCTCGAGTCCCTCGACGAGCTGGACCCCGAGCCTGAGCGCCGTGCCCGACAGCAGGCACACCTCGGGCAGCGCCACCCATTCGGCCTTCCAGGCCCGCCCGTCACGTTCGTGCTGGCTGACGACCGACTCCAGCAGCACCCCGGCGTTGGCCCTGACCAGCCGGGCCAGCGTGTTCAGGTGCTCGCTGCCCTCGGGGTTGCGCTTGTGGTGCATCGTGATGCTGCCGACCACCCCTTCGGGACGCGGCTCGCCCAGCTCGCCGATCTCGGGGCGCTGCAGCTCGTACACCTCCTCGCCGATCCGCGCCAGCGTGCCGGTGACCAGGGCGAGCAGGCCGCCGAACTCGGCGATCCGGTCGCGGGCGCTCAGCCAGGAGATGACGGGGTCGGCCAGCCCGAGGTCGGCGCAGAAGCGGGCCCGTACGGCGAGTCCGCGGTCGCCGTACGCGACCAGGGTCCCGATGCCGCCGCCGAGCTGCCCGACGAGCCACCGCGGGGCGCCCTCGCGCAGCCTGTCGAGGTGCCGCCGGATCTCGTCCGCCCAGGACGCCGCCTTCCAGCCGAAGGTGGCCGGCGCCCCCGGCTGGCCGTGCGTCCGGCCCGCGATCGGGGTGTCGCGGTGCGCCACGGCCAGGTCGAGCAGGCGGTCCTCGATCCGGCGCAGGTCGCGCCAGACGATGCCGCCGACCGCGCGCGTCGCCAGCGAGGTCCAGGTGTCGGTGACGTCCTGGACGGTCGCGCCGACGTAGACGTGCTCGCGGGCCGGCTCGGGCAGGACCCGGCGCAGCTCGTGGATCAGGCCCAGGGTCGAGTGGCCGGTCTCGCGGGTGCCGCGCGCGACCCGGTCCAGGTCGAGCCGGTCGACGCGCAGCTCGGCGGTGATGGTCTCGGCGGCCCCTGCGGGTATGAGCCCTTCCGCCGCCTGCGCCCTGGCCAGCGCGGCCAGCACGTCGAGCCACCCCTGCAGGCGGCCCCGCTCGTCGAAGATCTGCCGTAGCTCGTCGGTGCCCCACAGGTGCGAGTAGACCGTCGAGTCCGAGATGCGCGCGCTCACGTCGCGTTCTCCCGCCCTTCCTCGGTGGTACGAAGCTCCTCGGCCAGGTCCGAGGCGGCGGCCAGCCCCGCCGAGACCAGGGTGAACGACGCTCCCCAGGGCACCACCACCGTGTCGCCGCGGGTCTCGATGTGCTCCTCCAGCAGGCAGCACTTGGTGAGCCGGGCCTCGCCGGGAGGGAGCGGCCTGCTGGCCGCCAGCGCGGCCGGGCAGATGTCGACCTGGGTCACGCCCGCCGCCCGATCCGGATAGAAGTGGTCGTGGATGGCGCGCGAGCGGGCGCAGCCCAGCAGCAGCCAGTCCGCCTCGGGCGGCACCTCGTCGAGATAGGAGACCTCCGCCCCGGGGACCGTGATGCCGCCCCCTCGGCACGGCAGCAGGTAGTGGCCGGCCGGCTCGCGGGCGGCCATCTCCTCCAGGTCGACGACCTCTGACACGCACTCGGTCGCCGGCAGCTCCTCGGCGGTGTCGAGGACGCGCCGTACCTGGTCGACCAGCTTGGCCGGCCAGGGCGGGGCGACGTCGAGCACGTGCACCCGGCGCGGGACGGCGTCCAGCATGAAGTTGACGTGCCCGTAACGGCCGCGGACGACCACGCAGCGCGGGGCGTCGGCGATCCCGGACGCCGCGCGCAGCAGCTGGCTGGGCACGGCGGTGTCGATGTCGGCCCGGTCCACGAGGATCGTCTCCTGGGGCGACGCCAGCACGCGCACGTCGGTGACGTCGACGAACAGCTCCTCCTCGCCTGCCTTGGTGACCTCGACCAGGGCCAGTCCGTCGTCGTTGCGTGCCACCACGAACCGGGTCCTGCGATACACCTGACGGCTCAGGAAGAACTCCCGCAGGGAACGCTCGTCGAGATCCACCGGGACGTCGGTGAACGCCACGGTTCGATACTGATGCGGGATCATGGTGAATCCTCCAGTCCTGCGTCGTGCGGAGGGAAAGTTCCCATGGTGTCGGAGCGCAGCCCCAGCCGGAGCGTCTCGACCGCCAGGGCGTCGGCCGGAGCGATGTTGCCGAGGTTCACGTTCGCGCCGTAACGCCGGATGAGCCAGGCCTGCTGCGCGCGAAGGGGCGCCTCGAACAGGGCGTTCTCCAGGCCCACCGCCGAGACGACCGCGTCGACGATCTCCGTGCGCACCTCGCCGGCCGGGTCGTACAGCCCGACGGTGCCGCTCTCGCGCCCCTCGGTCACCACCCAGCGCGCGCCCGCCTCCAGGTCGGCCCGCGCGTCGGCGCCCCACTGCCGGGCCGAAGGAGGCGTGTCGGGGTTCTTGACCCCGATCTCCGAGAGCACGACGAACCGGGACGCCGCCGCGCTGATCATCGCGTTCTTGTCGTCGCGCGGGATGGCCACCGAGCCGCACGACACCTCTATGCACGGGAACCCCACCGACTCGGCCCAGTCCATGAACCGGTCGAGCACGCCCTGCTGCCACGACACCTCCAGCAGGGTCCCCCCGGTGCAGGCCAGCACCTGGTGCGCGGCCAGCAGGTCGAGCTTGGCGTCCAGCGCCGGATCGATGTAGGCGGTGCCCCAGCCGAACTTCCACACGTCGATGCTCGCGGCGGCGGAGGACAGCCGGAGCTCGGCCTCGGCCACCGACATGCCGTTGTCGAGGACGTGCGAGATGCCGCGCCGGCGGGGCTTGGTCGTGCGCTCCGGAAGGGTGAGAAAGCCGGCGACCTGCGATGTCTGGCCGCGCGACGCTTCACGGTAGCGAACGGGGTGTCCTGTCACGGGAAAGGCTTCCTCACTAGAATGACGTCTTCAGCGCCTGCTCTGTCTGCCGGCGCCACCCACCGCATGGAAGAGAACTCATCGTGCCGATCAACGACCTCGACCACCTGGCACAACGGCTGCGCGGCCTTCCGGGCGTGACGGCCAAGAGCGCCATCGGGGCGGTCACCGACGTGTTCGGCGGCGGTGACTGGTGGTCCGGTCCCGGCGACGACGGAGCCGTCGTGCACGATCGCGGGCGCAACCTGATCGTCGGCGGGGAGGCGATGCTGCCCTCCTTCGTCGCGAAGGACCCCTACGGCGCCGGGGTGGCGGCCGTCCTGGCGAACGTGAACGACCTCGCCGCCATGGGCGCCCGTCCTCTCGCGATCGTCGACACGATCGTCGGCCCGCGCGAGGTCACCAGGAAGATCCTGGAGGGCCTCAAGTGGGCCGGCGAGACCTACCAGGTGCCCGTGGTGGGCGGGCACCTCACCGAGAGCGACGGCCCGCCGAGCCTGTCGGCGTTCGGTCTCGGCACCGCGGAGAAGGTGCTGTCGGCCACGCACGCCGCCCCCGGCCAGGCGTTGATGCTCGCCTGCTGCCTCGACGGGCGCATGCGCGACGACTTCCTGTTCTTCCCGTCGTTCGACGAGCGGGGCGACCGCCTGGCGGGCGACGTCCGGGCCCTCGCCGAGGTGGCGGAGTCGGGCGCGGCGGTGGCCGCCAAGGACGTCAGCATGGCCGGCATGATCGGCTCGCTGGCCATGCTGCTGGAGGCCAACAGGCTGGGCGTCCAGGTGGACATGGACGAGCTCCCCGTGCCCGAGGGCGTGCCGGTCGCCGACTGGCTGTCCTGCTTCCCCTGCTTCGCCTTCCTGCTCACGGCGCCTGACGACCGGGTCGAGGAGTGCGCCAAGGCCTTCACCGCGCGAGGGCTGACCGCGCGCCGGCTCGGCACCCTCGACGACACCGGCGAGGTGCGCCTGCGCGACGCCTCCGGCTCGGTGGTGGTCTTCGACCTGAACGAGGAGTCCGTCACCCGGCTGGGCCGCTGACACATGCCCGGCCTTCCTGACGTACGAAGTGATCACGTCAGGTCGATGCTCATCTGCTGGTGGGGCACGCCGACGTAGGCGACCGGGCCGCCCACCTTCGACCAGCCGAGCCGCCGGAAGAAGCTCACGTTGCCGAGCTGGACGTACGCGATCATGCGCGCGCCGCCGGCGGCCGCGGCGGTCTCCACCGCGTACCTGACCAGCGGGCCCCCCAGCCACAGGTGCCGATACTCCGGGAGCACCGCGAGCCGGTCCCCCTTCCACAGCCTCTCGCCGTCGGGCGCGGGGTAGCGGTACAGCCGGACCGTGCCGGCCGGCACGCCGTCGGCGAACGCGAGCACGTGGTGGACGCTGGGATCGCGGTCGAACTCGTCCTGGTCGGTCTGCTCGAACAGCGACTGTTCCGCCACGAAGACCGATCGCCGGATCCGGAGGTGCTCCTCCAGCTCCTCCGCCGCCGTCACCGTACGGCAGACGTGATGCGGCGCGGCCTGGTCAGAAAACGAGCGGGAGAGAGACGCGCCCATCGGGCACCCCACCCTTCGTCGAACCAGAACCGGCACGTTCCAGGGCGGCCTGCCCCGAACACGCCTGGCAGCGTGCGCATCCCGCCATGACCCCGGTGGCGGTGAGGCCGCGTCGCAGCATGTGCGGGACGACCTGCCGGTAGATCCCCTCGACGTAGTCCGCTGACGGGGGCCGTTCGTCCTCCATGAGGCTGCCCGGGACCGGGCGCAGCGGGACGATGAACGGGTAGACGCCCATGTCCACCGCCCGGCGGCACATGTCCACCGTGAGGTCGGGGTCCTCGCCCATGCCGAGGATCACGTACGTCGAGACCTGTCCTTCGCCGAAGACCCGGACCGCGCGTTCCCAGGCGGAGAAGTACGCCTCGACGCCCCAGCGCGCCTTGCCCGGCGCGACCCGCGCGAGCACCTCGGGGTCGAAGGTCTCCACGTGGATGCCGACGGAGTCCACGCCCATGTCGCGGACCCGGTTGATCACGTCGAGGTCGGACGGGGGTTCGAACTGGACCTGCACCGGCAGCCCGGACGCCTCCTTCACGGCCTGGGCGCACCTGCCGACGTAGAGGGCGCCGCGGTCCGGGGTGGCGGTGCTGCCGGTGGTGAGCGTGGCGTCGACGGCGCCGTCCAGGTCGCGGGCCGCCACCGACACCTCCGCGAGCATCTCGGGCGTCTTCTTGGCGATCGTGCGACCGGCCGCGAGGGAGACCCCGATCCCGCAGAACGTGCACTGGTCGGAGTTGCCCCAGTAGGCGCAGGTCTGCAGCACCGTGCTGGCCATGGAGTCCAGGTGCATGAGCGCGATCTGCCAGTAGGGGACGCCGTCGGCCGTCTTCAAGTCGTAGTACTTCGGCCGGGGAGCCAACGCCGCGTCCGCCAACCGGACCGAGCCCTCGTAGATGCCGAAACCGTCGTCCTCCTGCCGCAGGGCGTACGGGGAGTCACGCACGTAGTCGGCCGTGGTGGGAACCGTGGCCGGGCTTCCGTCGATCCACAGCATCCCCGCGTCGGCGGGACCGGCGCCGCCCTTCCGCGCCTCCATGGAGATCTCGGTCCGCAACCCCCGGCTCTGCAACCGGGCGATCAACTCGGCGAGTTCCTCCTGGTCGAGGGTCCGGTGGGTGTCGGGTGCCTCGGTCATGATGTGGCTCCTTGTCCGGGCCGACTCTTAACGGTGCTCGGCTAGACCGCCATGAAGGATGACGCATTTACTATAGGAAACTACTCTTTGACTACTATAGAAAGAATGTAGGGAGTGGCAACTAGGCGTCAGTGAATGACCGGGTATGCCCACAATCGCCCGGTCTGTGGCGTGTCTCATCAGGAGTCCTTGAGCCGGGTCACCCACACCTCCCGTTCCTCCGCGGAGGCGGCCTCGTGAAGGACGTGTCCCCCGTCGCCGGGCTCGCCTGAGGCGAGCCGGCCGGTCTCCAGGTCGATGCGCCCCCGCTCGACGGTGTGCACGCAGGCGGTGAACGTCTCGTCCGGTCGCGTCGTCACGAGCAGCGCCCGCCCGGTGGCGGGGTCGACCTCCAGCCGCCGGTACGGGACGAACGGGTCCCCGGGACGGTAGCCGGACTCCTCCAGCACCAGCCATCCGGCGCCCGGGGCGGCCTGCGCGAGGGCGGCCAGGCGGTCGTCCAGCGTGACCTCCTCGAGCGCCTCCCGGTAACGCATCGCGAACGCGGCGCCCGCGACGGCCTCGACGTCCAGGCCGTCGGACGTCAGCAGCTCGCTGGACTCGACCACCCGGCGAACCAGCTCGCGGTGCTCGGCCCAGGCTTCGACCAGCGGTTCGAGGCCCCGCCCGGACTCGCGGAGCCGCTGCGCGACCGCGCCGACCAGGCGCGTGGTCCTGAGGTAGATGTCCGGCTGGTGGGCGCTTCCGGCGAAGGCCCGCTCCGCGGCCGCGGTCCAGAGGCGGAGAAGCTCGCTCGCGGCCTGCCGGGCGTCGGGTGCGGGTCCTGGGTCCCGCACACCCTCAGTCTCGGACATTTGATATTTCCTCCTGGACAGTTCACTATACTAAACGTTACATCTAGTATCGGATATTGAGGTAGGGGCGACCAAGCAGTGAGCAACGTAGCTGTGGTGGCTGTCGGCGGTAACGCCCTGACCCGCGCGGATCAGCCGGGTACAGCCGAGCAGATCGAGAGCAACGCCGCCCAGATGGCGTCGGGGATCTCGAACCTGTGCGAGGCGGGTTGGTCGGTGGTCGTCGTCCACGGCAACGGCCCGCAGGTCGGCCATCTGGCGATCCAACAGGAGGGGAGCGTCGATCTGGTGCCACCGCAGCCGCTGTACTCGCTGAACGCGATGTCACAAGGGCAGCTCGGCAGCGTCCTGGTGCGCGCGATCGACACCATCCGGGGGCCCGGCACGGCCGTCGGCCTCATCTCGCACATGGTCGTCGACCCGCACGATCCCGCCTTCCG
Source organism: Nonomuraea sp. NPDC054003 (assembly GCF_055585125.1). NCBI lineage: Bacteria > Bacillati > Actinomycetota > Actinomycetes > Streptosporangiales > Streptosporangiaceae > Nonomuraea > Nonomuraea sp. NPDC054003. The sequence continues at coordinate 33,773 of NZ_JBVJKR010000018.1, read as the reverse complement.
TACGCCCACCAAGCCCATCGGCCCCTTCTTCACCGAGACGGAGGCCGCGGCCATGGCCGAGCGGCGCGGCTGGGAGATGAGACAGGACGCCGGGCGGGGCTTCCGGCGGATGGTCCCCTCGCCCCATCCCACCGAGATGCTGGAGCTGTCCGCGGTCACGCCCCTGCTCGCGGCCGGCAAGGTGGTCCTCGCCGCCGGCGGCGGCGGAGTGGCCGTGGCCCGTGACGATCAGGGCCGCTATCACGGCGTGGACGCCGTGATCGACAAGGACTCGGCGGCCGCGCGCCTCGCCGGATCACTCAAGGCCACGATGATGATCCTGGTGACGGGGGTCGACGCGGTCATGGTCGACTACGGCACCCCGCGGGCCCGCGCCGTCCACGAGCTGTCTCTCGCGCAGGCCGAGCGGTATCTCGCCGAGGGCCAGTTCCCGGCCGGGAGCATGGGGCCCAAGATCCGGGCGGCCACCGACTTCGTACGGGAGAGCGGCGGGACCACCGTCATCACCTCGGCGGAGCGCATGCTCGAAGCCCTGGACCCGCAGAACCGTGTCGGCACGCACATCGTTCCCGAGCAAGCAATGAGCGAAGAAGCAATGAGCATCGCATGAGCACCCACGACAACCTCGCCCGCGTCCGCGTCGTCCGTGACACCTACCTCGACTCGCTCCGGCTGCTCGTCGCCACCTCGGTCATGGCCGAACAGGGCGGCGTCACCTGGGCGGGTGCCGTGATGGCGACGCCTTCAGGCCGGGAGAACCTGGAGGCCGAGGGCTTCGGCGCGGAGTCCGTCGGCCAGGCCGGGGCGAACGACCTCGTACTCGCCGTGCGCGCCGGTGACGAGGCCGCGGCGGAGGCCGCGCTCGCCGCCGGCGAGCAGGCCGCGTTCGAGGACGCCCGCGCCGAGTCCGGTGAGGCCGCCGCCGCCGCGCCCCGCACCGTCAGCGGAGCCGTCGCGCAGATGCCGGACGCGTCCGTGGCGATCGTCTCCGTGCCCGGTGGTTACGCGGCGCTGGAGGCCCACCACGCGCTCTCCCAGGGGCTGCACGTCCTGCTGTTCAGCGACAACGTCTCGCTGGACGAGGAAGCGGAGCTCAAGAAGCGGGGGAACGAGCTCGGCCTGCTGGTCATGGGGCCGGGGGCGGGCACCGCGGTGATCTCCGGCACCGGTCTCGGGTTCGCCAACGCGGTACGCCGCGGGCCGGTCGGCGTCGTCGCCGCCGCCGGCACCGGGGCGCAGGAGGTGTCGGCCCTGCTCGACCGCTGGGGCGTCGGCGTCTCGCACGTGATCGGCGTCGGCGGCCGTGACCTGTCCGAGGCCATCGGCGGGCGGATGGCCAAGGCGGCCGTGCGCGCTCTCGACGAGGACCCCGAGACCGAGGTGATCCTGCTGGTGTCCAAGCCGCCGAGCGAGGCGGTCGCCCACAGCGTGCTGGAAGAGTGCGGGTCCACCCCGGCGGTGGCCGCGTTCCTCGGCCTCTCGGAGATGGAGCCGCCGTCCGGGGTGCGGATGGCGCGGACGCTGGAGGAGGGCGCGCTCACCGCCGCCCGGCTCGCAGGTAAGACCCCTCCGGCCACCTCCGAAGGCCTGCGCGCCCAGGTGGAGGAGCGGCTCGGCGCCCTGGGCGACGAGCGGCGCACCGTCCGCGGCTACTACTCCGGCGGAACGCTCTGCTACGAGGCCCAGGTGATCATCAACGAGCTGCTGGGCGAGGTGTACTCCAACGAGCCGCTCCTGCCCGGCAACACGGTCCCCGCCCCGCCCGGCTCGAACGTGCTGCTCGACCTGGGCGCGGAGGAGTACACCGTCGGCAGGCCGCATCCGATGATCGACCCCGGCAACCGCATACAGATCCTCCGCCAGGAGGCCCGCGATCCCGAGGTCGCGGTGGTGCTGCTCGACGTGGTGCTCGGCTACGGCTCGCACGAGGACCCGGCGGGGCAGCTCGCACCGGTGCTCGGCGAGATCATGGCCGACGGCGGCCCGCAGGTCGTCGCGTACGTCCTCGGCTCCGACACCGATCCCCAGGGCTACGCCAGGCAGCGCGCGACGCTGGAGGGGATCGGCTGCCTGGTGACCGAGACCGCGGCGCGCGCCGCGTACACGGCGGCGGCCATCGCGAGCCGCCGCCCTGAACTAACGGAGTCCCACCGGTGACAGAACACCTCCGCCTTCCTCCCGTCGCCCTGATCACCTACAGCACCCGGCCGAGGGGCGGCGTCGCGCACACGCTGGCGCTGGGCGAGGCGATGCACGCGCTCGGCCAGGACGTCCTGATCATCGGCCTCGGTGACCCGGGCAAGGGGTTCTTCCGGCCGGTCGCCGCCCCGACCCACGTCGTCACCGCGCCCGTCACCACCGGCGGGCTGGAGGAGAAGGTCGCGGCGAACATCGACGCCCTGGAGGCGGCCCTTGCCGACCTCGCCCCCGCCTACCCCATCCTGCACACCCAGGACTGCATCGCGGCCCGTGCGGCGGCCCGCGTGCGCGACGCCGGGATCCCCAGCAGGGTCGTCCGCACCGTCCACCACGTGGACGACTTCGACAGCGAGATCCTGATGGACTGCCAGCGCCAGGCCATCCTGGAGCCGGACCAGATCCTGGTGGTCACCAAGATCTGGCAGGACATCCTGCGGGAGGACTACGGAGTCCTGGCCGACGTGGTGCCCAACGGCGTGGATCCGGCCCGCTACAGCCGGCACTCCCCGGAGGTCGTGGCACGGCTGCGGGCCCGGGTCGGCGCGACCGACCGGCCGCTGCTGCTGTCCGTCGGCGGCATCGAGCCGCGCAAGGGCAGCGACACGCTGGTGGCCGCGCTGTCCAGGCTGGTCGGCGAACGTACGCCGCCGCCCGTGCTGGCCGTGCTCGGCGGCCACTCCTTCCAGGACCACCGCGCCTACAGGGAGAAGGTGCTGGCGAGCCTGGACGCCCTCGGCCTGACCCTGGGCAAGGACGTCGTCGAACTCGGCACCGTGCCCGAGGACGAGATGGCGGCGTGGTACGCGGCGGCGGACGTGCTGGCGTTCCCTTCCGTGAAGGAGGGGTTCGGCCTGGCCGCCCTGGAGGCGATGGCGGCCGGTCTTCCCGTGGTCACCAGCGACATCCCGGTGTTCAGGGAGTGGCTGGTCCCCGGCCGCGACGCCCTGCTGACCCCCGTCGGCGACGCGGGAGCGCTGGCCGACGCGCTCTCGGCCGTGCTCGACGACGAGGCCCTCCGCGCCCGGCTCCGCACCGCGGGCCTGAGCCTGGCCGACCGCTACACGTGGACCGCCAGCGCCCGCCGGCACCTGGAGCTGTACGCCGGCAGCCCGGAGGCGCTCACCGCACACTGACACCGCTCACCGCGCCGAAGGGCACGGACGGAGTGTGCATTCGGCCACTGACCTGCCGCGCCGCCTGCCGCACCCTGAGGTTGCCCGCGTTTCGCCATGGAACGCCGGTCGACCAGAGGGAGTAACGGCATGCGATCTCACAAGCTCGTCCTCGCGCTGGCGCTGACGGTGGGCCTGGCCGTGTCCGCGGCCCCGGCCGCCGCGACGAGCACGGCCGGCACCTGCCGGGTGGAGCTGAACTTCGTCGACGCCTACGACACCGACGAGAACAACGGCGACGAGATCCGGATCAACCTCGCCGGGTACATGTACCCCGGCGGCGGCCGGTACGTCGCCATGAACAACGGTGACCGCGCCTATTCCGGCAACTTCGCCAACCCGGCCACCACCATCGGCACCACCGGGTCGGCGCTGTTCAGCCTGCGCGAGGTCACCCTGCCCGTCGTCGGCCAGGGCGACGTGCTCGGCTCGGTCACCGCCTGGGGCTTCACCTGCGCCACGCTCGCCACGGGCGAGGTCCAGGAGATCCCGCAGCACATCTTCGGCAGCGGCTACTGGTACTACATGAGCCTCGTGATGACCGGCCTGTAGGCGCCTTGTTTCCGACCGATCGATCGGTAGGATTCGGGCCATGGACATCATCGCGGTCACCCGGCACGGCAAGGTGCGTGGCCACCTCCAGGACGGGATCCCGGTCTTCCGCGGCATCCCCTACGCGGCCGCGCCCTTCGGGGCCGAACGCTTCCGCGCCCCCGCGCCCGTGCGCCCCTGGGAGGGGGTCCGTGACGCGCTGCGGTTCGGGCCGACCGCGCCCAAGCGTCCCTACCGGCCGCCGCTCGACCGGCTCATCCCCGAGGAGCCGATCCCCGGCGACGAGTGCCTCAACCTGAATGTCTGGACACCGGGCGTGGACGACGGCGCCCGCCCGGTGATGGTCTGGATCCACGGCGGTTCCCTGCGCAACGGCTCGTCGAGCATGCCGCTGTACGACGGCCACGCCTTCGCCCGCGACGGGGTGGTGCTGGTCTCGATCAACTACCGGCTCGGCGTGGAGGGCTTCGGCGTCTTCCCGGACGCGCCGGACAACCGCGGCCTGCTCGACCAGGTCGCCGCGCTGGAATGGGTACGCGACAACATCGCGGCCTTCGGCGGCGACCCCGGCAACGTCACCGTGTTCGGCGAGTCGGCGGGGGCGATCAGCATCGGCGCGCTGCTCACCAGCCCGCGGGCGAAGAGGCTGTTCCACCGGGCGATCATGCAGAGCGGCCCCCCGCACACGGCCACGCGCGAGGAGGCCGCCAAGATCGTCAAGCTGATGGCGGCCGAGCTGGGCGTGCCCGCCACGGCCGGGGCCTTCGCCGCCGTCGACCGCGAGCGGCTGCTCGACACCCAGGCCGAGGTCGTCGGCAAGGCGAACCCGATCACCGGCGGCCCCGCCTTCCACATCGTGGCCGAGCCCGGGGCCGCCCCGGTCGAGGCCGACCTCCTCATCGGCGCCAACCGGGAGGAGTACCGCCTCTGGTTCGTGCCCACCGGCGCCGTGGACCGGGTCAGCCGCCTGACCCTGCGCCTGGCCCTGCTGAAGTTCCGCATCCCCGCCCGCGCCGCCCGGCTCTACCGGTCCGCCCGGCCCGGTGCCAGGCCCGGCGAGATCCTCGGCGAGATGGCCACCGACCTGCTCATGCGGGGCCCGCTCAACCGCCTGGCCGACTCCGTGGAACGGGCCCACGTCTACGAGTTCGCCTGGCGCTCACCGGTCATGGACCTGGGCGCATGCCACGGCCTGGAGATCGGCTTCGTCTTCGACAACCTCCGGCACTGCCGTGAGCTGGCCGGCGACGACGCCCCGCAGGAGCTGGCCGACGCCATGCACCGGGCCTGGGTCGCCTTCGCCAAGACCGGCGACCCGGGCTGGCAGCGGTGGGACTCCTCCCGGCCCGTCATGGTCTTCGACTCGCCGGGCTCCGGCGTCGTCCACGCCCCCAGGGACGAGGAGCTCAGGATCTGGCTAGATCGCGAGCGGTGACCGCCGCCTCCAGCAGCCGCGCCTGCGCGGGCACCGCCAGGTCCAGCCCGGTCAGCAGGCTCACCCGCCGCAGCCGGTAGTCGAGCGTGTTGCGGTGGATGTGCAGGTCGAGCGCGGTCCGGCGGCGGTTGTGCCCCCGGTGGACGAACGCGCGCAACGTCTCCAGCAGGTGGGGATGGCCGTCGAGCGGCGCCAGCTTGGCGGCCAGCCGTGACAGGCCCGCGCCCGGCCGCGCGAGCTGGTGCTCCAGCAGCACGTCGTCGAAGCGGTAGAGGCCCGGCGGCCTGCCGAGCCTGCGCACCAGCTCCATCACCGCGCGGGCCTCCCGCGCCGCCTCCGGGATGCGCGCGGGCTCCTCCGCCAGGGCCGCGGCGACGAGCAGGGGCCGTCCCACGACGTCGGCCAGCCTGTCCGCGAGCGGCTCCGGCGGGCACCCGTCAGGCAGCAGCGCGACCCCGTCGACGTGGTCCATCAGCACCAGCGACCCGGTGTGCGCGTCCATCGCCGACTGCACGAGCCGGGCCGGCGGCGCGGGCTGCCCGAAGTCGAAGAGCACCACCTCGTGCGCCTGGCCCACCTCCACGCCCGCCGCCTCGGCCAGGCTCTCGTACGGCCGGCCGCTCAGCAGCGCGCCGATGAGCGCCCGTCGCACCCGCTTGTCCTCGCTCCTGATGTCCTCCTGCGCCTGCTGGTGGGCCAGGGCGACGGCGGGCATCGCCGTACGCAGGTAGCCGAGCAGCCCTTCACCGGCCTCGGCCAGCTCGCCGGGCCCGGCCGCCTCGGTCAGCGCCCGCCACCAGACCTCGGCGCCGATGAGGTAGGCGCTCACCGCCGCCTCCAGCGGCAGCCGCTCCTCGGCCCGGCGCGCCGACCACTCGATGATGCGCGTCAGATCGCCCGGCCCCACCGCGTCGTGCCTGCGGAGCGTGCGCAGCAGCATCGCCAGGACGGCCGAGACCGAACGGGTCACCTCACCGCTCAGGATCTCCGGCGGCAGGTCCCGGTAGAACGGGATCTCGGCGGCGCACCGGGCGACCACCGCGGAAGTGAGCTCCCGCACCCTCGGGGCCATCCGGCTGTGGAGGTCGGACATCCCGGGATCGTCACATTGCCCAAACCGCACCGTCAATCCTTGCCCCAAGTGCGCAAAGACGGCGGCTCCCGGCGCAACCAGGATGGCGGGTGAACCCCCAGCCAGGAGGCCGCCTTGTTCAGACGCCTGCTCATCCCCCTGCTCCTCGTGCTCATCCTCGGCACGGCTCCCGCCAGTGCCGCGACCACGAACTGGGGCGCACCCGGCCCCTACGCCACCGCCGTCGAGATCGGCGCGGTCAACACCCTCTACTACCCCCGCGACATCGCCGGGAGCGACCGCCGGCACCCGGTGATCGTCTGGGGCAACGGCACGGGCGGCGCGCCGCTCGTCTACCGCGACCTGCTCCTGCAGTGGGCCAGCCACGGCTTCATCGTCTCCGCCGCCAACACCCCGATGTCGAACCTCGGCATCTCCATGCGCGCCGGGATCGACGCCCTCGCCCAGCGCGACGCCGACCCGTCGAGCGTCTTCCACCGCAAGGTCGACCTGACCCGCATCGGCGCCTCGGGACACTCCCAGGGCGGCGCGGCCGCCATCGTCGTCGGCGCGGACTCCCGCGTGGACACCATCCTGCCCATCCAGCCGGGCCCGCTGGCCGACATCGACGACGTCCACGGCCCCGCGTTCCTGATGGCCGGCCAGCGTGACTCCATCGTCTGGCCCGCGCTGGTCAAGGCGTTCTACAACGCCGCCGACCACATCCCGGCGATCTACGGCGAGGTGCGCGGCGCCGACCACTTCACCGTCGTCGGCGACCCCGGCCCGTTCGCCGCGCCCACCACCGCCTGGTGGCGCTTCCAGCTCATGGACGACCTCCAGGCCCGCGCCCTGTTCTACGGGCCGAACTGCGGCATCTGCGTCGACAGCGTCACCTGGTCGGATGTCCGCCGCAACGCCCGCGTCCCCCGCTGATCTTCCTGCCGATCGATCGGTAGGCTACGCTCGCCCTACCGATCGATCGCTCGGAAAGGAACCCCCCCATGACCGTCGAAAGCCGGCCAAGACCCGCCCTCCTGCGGGTGACCATCGGCAGCTTCGTGGGCACCGTCATCGAGCAGTACGACTTCCTGCTCTACGGCTTCATGACCGCCCTGGTCTTCAACACGCTCTTCTTCCCCAGCTCCGACCCGACCGTCAGCACCCTCGTCGCCTTCGCCGGCTTCGCGATCGGCTTCATCGCCCGTCCCGTCGGCGCGATCGTCGCCGGCCACTACGGCGACCGCATCGGCCGCAAGTCCATGCTCGTCATGACCCTCCTGGTCGCGGGCCTGGCCACCACCGCGATGGGCCTGCTCCCCACCTACGCCACGATCGGCATCTGGGCGCCGGTGCTCCTGGTCACCCTCCGGGTCATCCAGGGCTTCTCCTACGGCGGCGAGGTCACCGGCGCGGTGCTGATGACCACCGAGTTCGCGCCCCGGCACCGCCGCGGCTACATCGGCAGCTTCATCCCCGCCGCCGGACCCGCCGGCCTGCTCCTGGCCACGATCGCGATCATGGCGGTGGCCGGCATGGAAGAGACCGACTTCCTCTCGTACGGCTGGCGCATCCCCTTCCTGCTCTCGGCGGTGCTCGTGCTCGTCGGCCTGGCGATCCGCGCCTCCGCCCCGGAGAGCCCGGTCTTCGCCGGGTCCCGCACCCGCCACAGCGCGCCCATCCTGGAGGTCTTCCGCCGTCACACCCGCACCGTCCTGCTCGGGGTGGGCACCGGCTTCGGCTTCTACGTCATCTTCTACGTGCTGCTCGTCTTCGCCGGCTCCTACCTGACCACCCAGCTCGGGCACCCGGCGCAGGTGCCGCTGGTCGCGGTGGCCATCGGCTCGGTCATGGTGATCGTCTTCGGCCCGCTCTGCGGCAGCCTCTCCGACCGCTTCGGCCGCCGCCCGATGATCGTGACGGGCTCCGCCCTGACCGCCCTGTTCAGCTTCGCCTTCTTCGCCATGCTGGCCACCGGCGGTGCCACCCTGATCTACCTGGCCTACGCGCTCGCCTTCGGCCTGGTGACCATCATGTACTCGCCGCTGATCACCTTCATCGCCGAGCAGTTCCCGACGGCCGTGCGCTTCAGCGGCGCCTCGGTCGCCGGGCAGATCGGCGCGGTGCTCGGCGGCGGCCTCGCCCCGCTGATCGCCACCGCCCTGCTCGCCGCCTGGGGGATCTGGGCCGTCGCGGCCTACGTCTGCGCCTCGCTGCTGGTGTCGCTCGCCTGCACGCTGGCGCTGAAGGAGACCAGCCGGAGCGACCTCACGGCAGAATGAGGTCGTGACTAACGATCGATCGGCAGCACTCGCGACCCAGCGACGGTTCGCCGCCTCCCAGGTCCGGCTCCCGGAGCACGTCCTGCTGGAGGGCACCTCCGGCCGGATCCTGCGCGAGGCGCTGCTGCTCTTCGCCGAGCGGGGCTTCTACGGCACGTCCATCCGCGACCTCGGAACGGCCTGCGGGATCCGCTCGGCGACCCTCTACTCCCACTTCCCCGCCAAGGAGAACGTCCTGGCGGAGTTGGTCCGCATCGGTCACGAGGAGCACCACCGGCGGCTCGTCGAGGCGGCCTCCGCGGGGCCGGCGGACCCCGAGGCGCGCCTGCGCCGCGTGGCCCGCGCGCACGTCCTGGTCCACGCCGAGTTCCCCATGCTCGCGGTGGTCGCCAACAACGAACTGCACGCCCTCTCCGCCGAGCTGGCCGGCCCCGCGCTCATGCTCCGCGCCGACGGCCGCCAGCTGCTGATCGACATCCTCGACGAGGGCATCAGCGAGGGCGTCTTCGACGTGCCCGACGCCTTCCTGGCGGTCACGGCGATCAGCGGGATGGGGATGCGGGTGGCCAACTGGTACGACTCCGCCATGCCGTACGAACCCGAGGAGGTCGCGGACGCCTACGCGGAGTTCGCCCTGCGGCTGACCCTGGCGGGGCGCCCCTGACGACGGTGGGCCCGGTCACCGTTCCAGGTCGCGGAGGTAGGCGGCGAAGCCTTCCAGACCGTCGATGTTGCGCGGCCCGCTGATGCCCTCGTTGTAGTCGAGGACGTAGAAGCGGTTGTGGACCACCGCGGGCAGTGCGCTGGTGGCGGGGAACTCCTTCAGGAACGCGATCTTCTCCCGGGCGGGCTTGTCGCCGTAGTCGAGGATGACGATGACCTCCGGCCGCGCCTCGACCACCGCCTCCCAGGTCACCTCGCTCCAGCGGGCGTCCAGGCCGGCGAAGACGTTGCGGCCGCCGGAGAAGCGGATGATGTCGTTGGGCGGCACCTGGGCGCCCGCGGTGAAGGGCTTGTCGGTGCCGGAGTCGTACAGGAAGACCGGCACGGGGTCGCCCTTCGGCGCCCGCGCCCGCACCGCCTCGACGCGCTCCCGGTATCCGGCGACCAGGGCCCGTGCCCGGTCCTCGACGCCGAAGATCCGGCCGAGGCGTTCCAGGTCGGTGTAGAGGCCCTCGAAGGGGGTGACCCGTTCGGGGTGGCCGGGATAGTTGAAGCACGACTCGGCGTGCATGAAACTCTGGATCTTCAGCCCGTCGAGGATGGCCGGGGTGATGCCGCGCTGGTCGCTGAAGCCCGAACGCCATCCGGCGACCACGAAGTCGGCTTTGGCGTCCACCACGAGCTCGCGGTTGAGCAGGTCGTCGCTGAGGAACTCGACCTCGGCGTACTCGGCGGCCCAGGGGGACTCCTCGACCGGAGGGTTCGCGGGCGGCATGACGTAGCCGTGCACGTGCTCGGTGAGACCGAGGGCGAACAGCTTGTCGGCGCTGCCGGCCTCGTACACCACGGCGCGGGCCGGCGTCGTGTACTCGACCTGCTCGCCGCACCGGTTGACGGTCACCTTCCGTACGGACGCCGTACCGTCCTGGATCCGCGCGCCGCAGCCGGCGAGCAGGAGTGTCCCGGTCAGGACGGCGGCCATCGGACGGAGGGAGCGGGACGTACGCGCGATCATGCGGTGGTTCCTTTCATGGGCCGAGGTCGTAGAGCACCTGCGGCACACCGGTGAGGGGATGGGGGACGACGCTGGCCACGACGTCGAAGACGTCGCGCAGGAGAGCTTCGGTGAGGACCTCGCCGGGCGTGCCGGAGGCGACGACCTCGCCCGCGGCGAGCACGACCAGGTGGTCACAGGCGGAGGCGGCGAGGTTGAGGTCGTGCAGGGTGACGAGCACGCCGAGGCCGGAGCCCTTGAGCATCGACAGCAGCCGGATCTGGTGGCGCAGGTCGAGATGGTTGGTCGGTTCGTCCAGGACGAGGAGCCGCGGCTCCTGGACGAGCGCGCGGGCGACCAGCACCCGCCGGCGTTCGCCGCCGGACAGCGACAACACCCCCCGGCCCGCCAGGTGCAGGACCTGCATCCGCTCCATGGCCTGCCGGCACAGCTCCCGCTCGCGCGGGCCGAGCGCCTGGTTGCCCCGTACGTGCGGGGCCCGGCCGAGGGCGACCACCTCCTCGACCGTGAAGTCGAGATCCGCGCCTCCCTCCTGGGTGAGCGCGGCGACCACGCGCGCGCTGTCCCGCAGCGTCATGGCGGACAGGTCCTGACCGTCGATCCAGATCGCGCCGCGCGACGGCCGCAGCGCCCGGTAGACGCACCGCAACGCCGTCGTCTTGCCCGAGCCGTTGGGCCCGATCAGCCCCACGACCTGGCCGGGCCCGACGGCGAGCGAAAGACTCTCGACGACGGTGACGCCGCCCAGCGACACCGACAGGCCGTCCACCTTCAGGTCGGCCGTCATGACCGGCCCCCGAAGAGGTAGCCGCGCCGGCGCAGCAGCGTGACGAACACCGGCACGCCGACCAGCGCGGTGATCACCCCGATCGGCAGCTCGCGCGGCGCCACCACGGTCCGCGCCATGAGGTCGGCCCAGACCATGAAGACGGCGCCGGCGAGCGGCGCGACGGCCAGCACACGCACGTGCGCGGCCCCCACCCACAGCCGCACCACGTGCGGCATCACCAGCCCGACGAACCCGATCGCGCCGCTGACGGCCACCATCGCGCCCGTGAGCAGCGAGGTCAGGACGAACAGCCCGCGGCGGAGCGTCTCGGTGTCCACCCCCAGGCTCATCGAGGTCTCGTCGCCCAGGGCCAGCACGTCCAGACTCCGGCCGAGCCGCCGCAGCACCACGACGGAGACGGTCGTGACGACCGTCACCACCGGCAGCGCTCCCCACGTCGCCCCGCCCAGGCCGCCCATCGACCAGAACAGCACGGTGCTGGTCGACTCGCCGTCCGGGGCGAAGTAGACGATCAGACTCATGACCGCCTGGAACCCGAACGCCATCGCCACCCCGGTGAGCACCAGGCGCAGCGGCTCCAGCCCGCCGCCTCGACGTGAGACCAGGTAGACCAGGGCCGAGACGAGCAGCGCGCCGAGGAAGGCGCCCGCGGAGACCGCGTAGATCCCCATCGCGGCCAGCCCGCCGGACACCGTGACCAGGGCGGCCCCGGCCGACGCCCCTGACGAGACCCCCAGGACGAACGGGTCGGCCAGCGCGTTGCGCACCATGGCCTGGACCGCCACGCCGACCGCGCTGAGCCCGGCTCCCACCAGCACGGCCAGGAGCACCCGCGGCGTCCTGACCTGCCAGATGATCTGGTAGGCCGTGATCTCCTCGGCGGAGATCGCACCGCCGGTGACGGCCGCCCACAGGTAACGCAGCGTCTGGCCGGGAGGCACGGCCGCGGCCCCCGAGCCGATCGCCAGCAGCACCGACACCGCCAGGGCGACGGCCAGCGACACGACGATCACGCCGACGCGCGGGCCTTCGCGTGCCTCGGACGGCCACTTAGGAACGAAAACCGTTTTCATTGCCGCTTATCATCAGGGAAGCGGCACGGCATGTCAAAGGCGGGCCCTTGTGCAGGGCCCGCCTTCGGGGTCACGCCATCAGCGCTGCTGGGTCAGCAGACCCGGGCGGTAGGGCAGGAGCCCGTAGTCGCCGCCGGAGTTGGGGCTGCGTCCCTGGTAGAGCAGCTGCAGGTTGCAGGGGTCGACGGTGAAGGTCTGGTCGGCGTTGGCGCGGACCAGCTCGCCGTGACTGATGTCGTTGGTCCAGGTGGCGCCGCTGTTGGCCTTGCCGGCGAAGGGGTTGCCCTCTGTGGCGGCCTGCGGCGTCCACGAACCGTTCAGGCTGGTGGCCGTGAACGAGCGGAAGTAGCGGCCCTGCGAGCCGATCGCCTCGACGAGCATGAGGTACTTGTTCTGGCCCTGGAGCTTGTAGACCTGGACGCCCTCGAACAGGTTGTTCGTCGTGTCACTCATGATCACGGTCGAGGTGGTGCCGAAATTGCCGGGGAAGTTCCCGATGGGCATGCTGGCCCGGTAGATCCTGCCGTTGTCGCCGGCGAAGAACAGGTACATGTTCGTGCTGTCACCGATGAGCGTCTGGTCGATGGGGCCGGTTCCGGAGTTCGAGATGCTTCCGGAGAAGAGCGGCTGCTCCGACGACCAGCCGTTCGGGTTGGTGGGGTCGCTCGACGTCCTGTAGGAGAAGGCGGTTCTGCCCCACTGGTAGGCGAGCACCCAGATGTTCCTGGGGGCGAAGTAGAAGAGCGTGGGCGCGACGGTGGAGGACGACATCGTGTTCTGGCTGGCCGAGGCCATGTCCGACCAGTTGGTGAACAGGCTGAAGTTCATCGAGCCCCACCTGGTGCCCGTGTCGTGCGTCGTCGCGTAGACGAGGTGCCTGCCGTTGTAGGGGGCGACGGTGAAGTCCTTGAGCGAGACCCAGCCCGACTTCGGCTGCGCCAGCGGGCCCGTCGACGTCCAGCGGTACGTCGAGGGAAGGTCGCACTGGCCCGGGTCGCCGCCGCCGCCGTCCACCCGGACGAGCTGCCACTGCTGGTTGTTGCCGCCCCAGTCGTCGTACTGGACGATGTTGGCGTTGTCGGCGGTGGAGGCGCCCTGCACTTCGAGTGCCTTGTTGCTGTGGCGGGAGATGAGCCGCACGTATCCGTCCGGGCTGTCGGCCAGCCGCCACTGCTGGTTGGTGCCGTTGTGGTCGGCCCACTGGACGATGGAGGCGCCGTTGGCGGTCGACCAGTTGTAGACGTCCAGCACCTTGCCGGAATGGCGGGACTTCAGGCGGTAGTAGCCGCCGCCCGAGTCGACGAACTGCCATTGCTGCTGGTTGCCGTTGTTACGGGTCCACTGGGTGATGCGGCCGCCGTCGGCGGTGGACAGGTTGTAGACGTCCAGGGCCTTGCCGCTGTTGCGGTTCACCAGGACGTACCAGGCGTTGGTGTCCACGGTGGCGGCGTGGGCGGCGGGAAGGGCGACGAGCAGGCTCGCCAGTAAGGCGGCCACCGTCGCGAGGACGGCCAGGAATCTGTTCTTCATGGACGGGTTCGCGCCTTTCTGCGTCGAGGTCAAGGGGTCGAGGTCAAGGGGTCGAGGTCAAGGGGTGGTGAGGTCGAAGCGGCGCACGGTCACCGCGCCGCCGAGTGACTGGGTGGCGTAGTTGAAGATCCCGAAGCGGTAGCCCATGAAGAACTGCCAGGCGTTGTTCAGGGCGAAGGCCGGGCCGAGGCTCACGAAGTCGCTGCCGTTCGTGCTGTAGGAGAAGCGGGCCTGCCTGCCGGACCCGGGCCGGATGTCGGCGCTGACCCGCAGCCAGAGCCGGCCGCCCGAGATGTTCGCGCTCGCCGCCTCGGTGCCGGTGCCCGTGGTCTGCCACGAGCTGTTCATGGTGAGCCCGTTGGTCATCACGACCCGGTTGACGCCGTTGTCGCGTTTGACGCCGATCCAGGCCGACTGGTCGCGCAGCATGGCCAGCCCGGCGCGGTCGCCGTTGCTCATCTGCGAGTAGTCGAGCTCGATCGTCGCCGTCGACGACGGGCCCTGGATGCGGTGGGTCAGCGTGTTGCGGGCGTTGTAGAGGTCGCCGGTGACGGTCGCGGTCTGCAGGCGCAGGCCGTTGCCCGTGGAGAAGCGGCTGGTGTCGGGGTTGTGGTTCCACTCCCAGCGGTGCCCGAGGCTGCCCGAGGTGAAGGTGTCGGGGCCGATCATGGATGCCACGGTCCGGCTGGTCTGGATGTTCGGCTTCGGGTAGGTGACGCCCCAGCCGCCGTTGACGGTCTGCACGGTCGGCCAGTCGCCGTTCCAGGTGATCGGCGCGAGCGCCGGGACCCGCCCGCCGGGGTAGGCGTCGACGAAGGACATGTAGTACCACGCGCCGTTCTGGGTCTGGACGAGCCCGCCCTGATGGGGGACGCCGCCGCCGGGGATGGGGCCGGGCATGTCGAGCAGGACCTGGCGCATCTCGTACGGACCCCACGGCGACGTGGAGCGGAGCACGTACTGGCCGTTGGCGGGGCGGGTCAGCCAGATGTAGTAGTAGCCGTTCCGCTTGTAGAAGCGGGCGCCCTCCAGGGTGCCGACGCTGCTCGGGGTCTGGAACACCTGCTGGGCGCGGACCTGGCCGAGCCCGTCGGCCGTGAGCTGGGCGACGCTGATGGTGCCGTTGCCGTACGCGACGTACATGGTGTCGTCGGTGTCGACCAGCAGGCCGGCGTCGTAGTAGCAGTTGTTGATCTGCGAGCGCTTGCTCCACGTGCCGTCCACGGCGGAGGCGGTGTAGACGTACGTCCGGTTGAACTCGACGCAGCCGATCCAGTAGTAGGTGCTGTTGCTGGGCCGGTAGTTCAGGGTCGAGGCCCAGATGCCCTTCACGTACGCCCGGCCGCCGTTGAGGTCGTAGGCGCCCGAGCCGAAGTCGAGCCTCGGCACCGAGTGCCCGGCGTACTCCCAGTCGACCAGGTTGTAGGAGCGCAGAATCGGCGCGCCAGGCGAGTAGTGCATCGTCGAGGCCGAGTAGTAGTAGGCGTCGCCCACCCGGATGATGTCGCCGTCGGCGAAGTCCTGCCAGACGACCGGGTTGGTGTAGGTGCCGCCCGGATTCGGGTCGCTCCCGATCGGGACGAGCTGCCACTGCTGGTTGTTGCCGCCCCAGTCGTCGTACTGGACGATGTTGGCGTTGTCGGCGGTGGAGGCGTTCTGGACTTCGAGTGCCTTGTTGCTGTGGCGGGAGATGAGCCGCACGTATCCGTCCGGGCTGTCGGCGAGCCGCCATTGCTGGTTGGTGCCGTTGTGGTCGGCCCACTGGACGATCGCACCGCCGTTGGCGGTCGACCAGTTGTAGACGTCGAGGACCTTGCCGGAGTGGCGGGATTTGAGGCGGTAGTAGCCGCCGCCCGAGTCGACGAACTGCCATTGCTGCTGGTTGCCGTTGTTGCGGGTCCATTGGGTGATGCGGCCGCCGTCGGCGGTGGACAGGTTGTAGACGTCCAGGGCCTTGCCGCTGTTGCGGTTGACCAGGACGTACCAGGCGTTGGTGTCGACCGTCGCGGCCGACGCCTGTGGCGTGAGGAACACGCCCACCAGCAGCAGTGACGAGAGAACCGCGAGCACGCGCCTCACAGAGACCTCCAGAGCCGTTGGCCGCTTGCCTGGACGAAAATCACCACGAAACTTGTTAGCGCTAACACTCTGCCGCGTGAAACCGCGCGGCCTTCTTCGACGAGTACGTTGTCGCGGAGTACATCCGATGCCCCCGTCCGTCGTCAACGAGGGACCACCACTCGCGCACAGGGGTGTCGCCGTCCGGATGTCGCTTCGCCTGCGCATTCGCCGGAAAGGAGCGCACACGGCAGGACACCCGTGTGTGAAAGTTTCAGAGAACAGCCCCCGTGAACCACGAAGGCGCCGGGTTAACTTGCTTCCTCTCCGAGAGGCGACCGAAAAGTACCTGGATAAACTCCGGATATGGCCTCGACCGGAGAACCCCCCATCGGCGAATCGGCACCTTCGGTACCACTGACCCTGACTCAGCTGGCCGAGCTGGCAGGAGTGTCCACCGCCACGGTCTCCAAGGTCATCAACGGTCGCTCGGAGGTGGGCCCGACGACCCGCGCGCTGGTCGAAAGGCTCATCGAGGAACACGGCTACCGCCGGCAGCGCCGTCGCATCAAACCCGCGAGCCTCATCGAGGTCGTCTTCCACGAGCTCGCCGGAGACTACCCGATAGAGATCGTCAAGGGGGTCCAGCGGGTCGCCTGGACCCACGGCCTGAGCGTGGTGGTCTCCGAGCTCGGCGGCCGGCACACTCCCGAGCCCAAATGGATCGGCGACCTGCTCACCCGCCGTCCCGCCGGTGTGATCACCGTGTTCTCCGGGCCGGCGGAGGATCAGCGCGTGCGCCTCGCGACCCAGGAGATCCCCCTGGTGGTGCTGGATCCGGCGGGCAATCCGGGGCTCGGCGTGCCGTCCGTGGCCGCCACCAACTGGAGCGGCGGCCTGGAGGCCACCCGTCACCTGCTCGAACTCGGCCACCGGCGCATCGCGATGATCACCGGCCCTTCGTTCGCGCTCTCCAGCCGGGCCCGGCTGGACGGCTACCGCGCCGCTCTCGACGCCGCGGGTGTGCCGATCGACCCGGCTCTCATCCGTCAGGGAAACTTTCAGATCGAGGACGGGGTGGCCCACACTCATCAGCTGATGAAATTACCCGAGCCGCCCACCGCGATCTTCGCCGCCAACGACGGTCAGGCCATCGGCGTCTACCACGCGGCCCACGAGCTGCGGCTCCGCATTCCCGACGACCTGAGCGTGATCGGCTTCGACGACATGCCGGTCTGGCGCTGGGCGCAGCCGCCGCTCACGACCATCCACCAGCCTCTGCGCGAGATGGGCGCCACGGCCGCGACCATGTTGATCAGCCTGGCCGAGGGGGAGACGCTGCAGCAGAAGCGGGTGGAGCTGGGGACCGAACTCGTGGTCCGCCAGAGCACGGCCGCCCTCCGGTCATGATCTTGGTTAAGTTTCTTCCGGTGAACGGTTGACGCGCCGGGGTGAGGGCTCTACCTTCCAGCCAGAGATGTTAGCGCGAACACTCGGCGCTCCGAGATAGTCCTTCCCTCCCCGACATGTACGTGCGTACGCCGAAATGGGAGCGCTCCCAAAAGAGGAGGCAACATGCGGAACGGACCCGTCAGCCGGAGGACCATGCTGGCCACGATGGGAGCCCTGCCCGTCATCGCGGCCACGGCGCGGCCCGCGGGGGCGACGGCCGCCGCCGCGGCGGTCATCGATCCGTCGGCGGGGCGGCAGACGATCCGCGGCTTCGGCGGCATGACCCACTCCGCCTGGATCGGCGACCTGACGGCCGCCCAGCGGGACACGGCGTTCGGCACCGGCGAGGGCCGCCTGGGGTTCTCCGTGCTCAGGATCCCCGTCCCCGAGAACCAGGCCGACTGGAGCCGTGACCTGGCGACGGCGCGGCGCGCGATCGAGCTCGGGGCGACCGTCATCGCCTCGCCGTGGAACCCTCCCGCCCACATGGTCGAGACCTTCGTACGCGGCAGTCAGACCAACGCCCGGCGCCTCAGGTACGACATGTACGGCGCCTACGCCCAGCACCTGAACGACTTCAACGGGTTCCTGCGGAACAACGGGGTGAATCTGTACGGCATCTCGGTGCAGAACGAGCCCGACTACGCCCACGAATGGACGTGGTGGACTCCCGCCGAAATGGTGCGTTTCCTGCGGGAGAACGCCGGCTCGATCGGCACCAGGGTCATCGCGCCCGAGTCCTTCCAGTACCTGAAGAACATGTCGGACCCCATACTCAACGACCCCTCGGCGCTCGCCAACGTGGACATCATCGGCGCTCACCTCTACGGCACGTCGTTCGCGAACTTCCCGTACCCCCTCTTCAAGCAGAAGGGCGCGGGCAAGGAGCTCTGGATGACCGAGGTCTACTACCCCAACAGCAGCGATTCGGCCGACCTCTGGCCCCAGGCGCTCGACGTGGGGGAGCACATCCACCGCGCCATGGTGGACGCCGAGTTCCAGGCCTACATCTGGTGGTACATCCGGCGCGGGTACGGCCCCATGCGGGAGGACGGCCAGATCAGCAAGCGCGGCGCCAACATGGCGCAGTTCGCCAGGTTCGTCCGCCCCGGGTACGTGCGGATCGAGGCCACGGCGAACCCGGCGTCGAACGTCTACGTCTCGGCCTACCGGGGCGGTGACTCCACGGTCGTCATCGTCGCCATCAACAAGGGAACCTCCGGGGTGAGCCAGCAGTTCACCCTGGCGAACGGCACCGCGTCCAGCGTCTCGTCCTGGCTCACCGACGCGAGCAGGAACGTCGCGCCCCAGGGCACGACCGGCGTGTCCAACGGCTCCTTCACCGTCACGCTCCCCGCCCGGAGCGTGACCACCTTCGTCACCGGCGTGACCGGGTCCCCTGGCGGGATCGACACCAGTGCCTGGTACGTCCTGGTGAACCGCAACAGCGGCAAGGCCCTGGACGTCTACAACCTGTCCACCGCCGACGGCGGCCGCATCACCCAGTGGACCCGTAACAACGGCAACCAGCAGCAATGGCAGTTCGTCGACTCGGGCGGCGGCTACTACCGCCTGAAGTCCCGCCATTCCGGCAAGGTGCTGGACGTCTACAACTGGTCGACCGCCAACGGCGCCTCCATCGTCCAGTGGGCCGACCACAACGGCGCCAACCAGCAGTGGCGGACGGCCGACTCCGGCGGCTACCTCCGCCTGATCAACCGCAACAGCGGCAAGGCCCTGGAGGTCCAGGGCGCCTCCACCGCCGACAACGCCAACATCGTCCAGTACGACGACTGGGGCGGCAACAACCAGCAGTGGCAGCTCGTGCGGACCGGCTGACGCCCGTTTGTCCAGGTAGGACGGGGTAGCACGCACTCACATGAGCAGGATCGAGGGGGTGACCGCCGCCGCCTACCGGGTGCCGACCGACCAGCCAGAAGGGGACGGCACCCTCGCCTGGGACGCCACGACCCTGGTCGTCGCCACGGTCCGCGCCGAGGGCATGACGGGGACCGGATGGACGTACGCGCCCGCGGCCGCGGCCGGATTCATCGGCGACGTCCTGGCGGAGGTGGTCACGGGGGCGGACGCCCTGGCGATCCCGGCGATCTGGGCGTCCATGATCCGCCGGGTGCGCAACGCCGGCCGTCCCGGCGTCGCCGGGTACGCCGTCTCTGCCGTGGACGTCGCGCTGTGGGATCTCAAGGCGCGACTGCTGGGGACGTCCCTGGCCGGGCTGTTCGGCATGGCCCGCGAGCGGGTGCCGCTGTACGGGTCGGGCGGTTTCACCACCTATGACGATGACGCGACCGTCGCGCAGCTCACCCACTGGGTCCACGAGCTGGGCATCGGCCGCGTCAAGATCAAGATCGGCGAGTCGTCCGGCGCCAGACCCGACCGCGACCTGCACCGGATCGCGCTGGCCCGGCGCGTCATCGGCGGCGACGCCGAGCTGTACGTCGACGCCAACGGCGGCTACACCGCCAAGCAGGCCGTCCGGCAGGCCGAGCAGATGCGCGAGCACGACGTGCGCTGGTTCGAGGAGCCGGTCTCCTCCGACGATCTGGCCGGCCTGCGGCTGGTCAGGGGGCAGGTCACCGCCGACGTGGCCGCGGGGGAGTACGGGAGCGACGTGGCGTACTTCACCCGCATGTGCCAGGCGGAAGCGGTCGACTGTCTCCAGGCCGACGCCACCCGCTGCGGCGGCTACACCGGCTGGTTCGCCGCCTGCGCGGTCGCGGCCGGGCACAATCTGCAGGTCTCCGCGCACTGCGCGCCCAACCTGCACCTGCCGGCCGCCGCCGCCACGCCCAACCTGCGGCACATCGAGTGGTTCCACGACCACCAGCGCATCGAGGCCGAGCTGTTCGACGGGGCCGCCGACCCCACCGGCGGGCTGGCAGGCCCGGTCACCGGGGAACCGGGTCACGGCCTGACCCTGCGCGCCGACGCCGCGCGGCCGTACCGCACCGCGTAGGACCAGGAGGTGACCGGGATGCGGATCGAGGACTATGCCCTCATCGGGGACATGCACACCGCCGCCCTGGTCGCCCGTGACGGGTCCGTCGACTGGCTGTGCCTGCCGCGCTTCGACTCTCCCGCCTGCTTCGCCGCCCTGCTGGGCGAGCCCGGTGCGGGCCGGTGGCTGCTGGCTCCGGCGTCCGGCGGCCCGTGCTCCTCCCGCCGCTACCTGGACGACACGCTGGTCCTGGAAAGCACATGGGAGTGCGACGGCGGCGCGGTGCGGATCCTGGACTTCATGCCGCCGCGCGGGCAGGCGCCCGACGTGGTCCGGATCGTCGAGGGCGTGCGCGGCCGGGTCGGGATGCGGATGGAGTTGATGCTCCGCTTCGACTACGGGCGCGACGAGCCCTGGCTGCGCTACGAGCACGGCCTCTTCGCCGCCGTGGCCGGGCCCGATGCCGCCTGGCTGCGCACTCCCGTCCCTCTGTGCGTCGACGAGGACGCCCGGCGCACCACCGCGGAGTTCACGGTCGGGCCAGGTGACCGGGTGCCGTTCGTCCTGACCTGGCAGCACTCGTGGCTGCCGCGCCCGGACGCCATCGACGCGCAGGAGTCCCTGACCGGAGCCGAGCGCATGTGGCGCGACTGGATCAGCGGCTGCGGCTACCGGGGCGACGACGGCGCCGCCGTACGCGGCAGCCTGCTGACGCTCAAAGCCCTCACGTACGCGCCGACCGGGGGGATCGTCGCCGCCGCCACCACGTCACTGCCCGAGCAGATCGGCGGTTCCCGCAACTGGGACTACCGCTACTGCTGGCTGCGCGACGCCTCGTTCACCCTGCAGGCGCTCATGTCGGCCGGCTACGACGCCGAGGCCCGCGCCTGGCGGGACTGGCTGCTTCGCGCCGTCGCCGGGCATCCGGCCGCCCTGCAGATCATGTACACGGTCGAGGGGGCCCGGCGCATCCCCGAATGGAGCGTGGACTGGCTGCCCGGCTACGAGGGCTCGTCCCCCGTCAACGTCGGCAACGCCGCCAGCGGCCAGTTCCAGCTCGACGTGTACGGCGAGACCCTCGACTGTCTGCACCTGGCCAGGCAGTCGGGGCTCGCGGTGGTAGAGGAGGCGTGGGACCTGCAGCGGAGCATCATGGACTATCTCGAAGGCGTCTGGCGGCGGCCCGACAACGGGCTGTGGGAGATGCGCGGCCCGCGTCGGCAGTTCGTGCACTCCAAGATCCTCGCCTGGGTGGCCGCCGACCGGATGGTCCAGGCGGTGGAGGCGTTCGGGCTGGGCGGGCCGGTGGACCGGTGGCGGGCGCTGCGCCGCGAGATCCACGACGAGGTGTGCGCGCAGGGCTACGACGCCGGCCGCGGCACCTTCACCCAGTACTACGGTTCCACCGGTCTGGACGCCGCGCTGCTGCTCATCCCCCGCCTCGGATTCCTGCCAGTGGACGACCCGCGCGTGGCCGGGACCGTGGACGCGATCCAGCGCGAGCTGGTGGAGGACGGCTTCGTGCTCCGCTACCGGCCCGAGCACGAGGGCGTGGACGGGCTGCCCGGCCGCGAGGGCATCTTCCTGGCCTGCTCGTTCTGGCTGGCCGACGCGCTGGCGATGCTGGGCCGCCGTCGGCCTGCGCGCGACCTGTTCGACCGGCTGCTCGGCCTGCGCAACGACGTCGGGCTGCTCTCGGAGGAGTACGACACCGCCCGCCGTCGGCAGATCGGCAACTTCCCGCAGGCCTACAGCCACGTGTCCGTCATCAACACCGCCGCCGCGCTGGCCGCCCCCTGACACCCGTGCGAAGTCTTTCCACATTCGTCAGCATTCCGCTCCGGCGGGCAGGGCAGGACCGCAGGCGTGACCCGTATCGTCGCGGAAACGCTCAAAGTGATGACACGCCCCGACTCCGGCCTCAGGAGCCGGCAGCCCTACGTGCGGGTCCGCGACCTGGAACGGGACCTGGCCGCCAAGGTGGACGGCGAGGTCCGCTTCGACCCCGGCAGCCGGGGCGCCTACTCCACCGACGCCTCCAACTACCGGCAGGTGCCCCTCGGCGTCGTCGTGCCGCGCACGGTGGAGGCCGCGGCCGTCGCGGTGGCGGTCTGCCGCGAGCACCGGGCGCCGATCACCTCACGCGGCGGCGGGACCAGCCTGGCCGGCCAGACCTGCAACACCGCCGTGATCATCGACTGGTCCAAGTACTGCGACCGCCTGGTCTCCGTCGACGAGCGGGCCCGTACCTGCGTGGTGGAGCCGGGCATCGTGCTGGACGACCTCAACCGGCGGCTCGCACCGACGGGCCTGATGTTCGGCCCCCGCCCGTCCACGCACTCCCACTGCACGCTCGGCGGCATGATCGGCAACAACTCCTGCGGATCCACCGCCCAGCTGTACGGCAAGACCGCCGACAACGTCGTCCGGCTGGAGATCCTCACCTACGACGGGACGCGCATGTGGGTGGGCCCCACGAGCGACGAGGAGTACGACCGGATCACCGCGGAGGGAGGCCGCCCGGCCGAGATCCTGCGCAGGCTGCGCGAGATCGCCGGCGAGAACGCGGACGAGATCCGCCGCCGATACCCGGACATCCCACGCCGGGTCTCCGGCTACAACCTCGACCAACTGCTGCCCGGCGGCCCGTTCGACCTGGCCCGCGCCCTGGTCGGCTCCGAAGGCACCCTGGTCACCGTGCTCCGCGCCGAACTGGCGCTCGTGCCCGTGCCGGCCGCGCAGAGCCTGCTCGTGCTCGGCTACCACGACATCGCGGCGGCGGCCGACGCCGTGCCGCGGATCACCGCGCACCGGCCGCTCCAGCTGGAAGGCATCGACGACAAGCTCGTCGGGTACGAGACCCGCAAACACATGCACCGGCAGGCGGTCGCCCGTCTGCCGGAAGGCGGCGCCTGGCTGATGGTGTCGTTCACCGGCGACGACCAGGAGGACGCCGACCAGCGGGCACGCGCCCTCGTGGAGGATCTCGGCCGCGGCGAGCAGGCCCCGGACGTGGCGTTCTTCGACGACCCCGCCGCCGAGCAGCAGCTGTGGGAGCTGCGCGAGGCAGGGCTCGGCGCCACCGCGCGCGGCCCCGGCATGCCCGACACCTGGCCCGGCTGGGAGGACTCGGCCGTCTCCCCGGACCGCCTCGGCGACTACCTGCGCGACCTGCGCCGCCTGCTGGAAGAGTTCGGATACGGCGACGCCGCGCTGTACGGCCACTTCGGCCATGCCTGCGTGCACACCCGCATACCGTTCGACCTGCTCACCGCCGACGGCGTGGCGGCCTTCCGCGCCTTCCTGGACCGGGCCGCGGATCTGGCCGTCTCCTACGGCGGCTCCCTGTCGGGCGAGCACGGCGACGGCCAGGCCAGGGCCGAGCTGCTGCCCAAGATGTTCGGGCCCACCATCGTCGGCGCTTTCCAGCAGGTCAAGGCGGTGTTCGACCCCGATGACCGGATGAACCCCGGCAAGGTCGTCTCCCCGTACGGGATCACCACGAACCTGCGGCTGGGCAGCGCCTGGACGCCCGCCGAGCCCGAGACCGAGTTCGGCTACCCCGACGACCAGGGCAGCTTCCAGCGGGCCGTGATGCGCTGCGTCGGCGTCGGCCAGTGCCGCAGCCACCAGGGCGGCGTCATGTGTCCTTCCTACCGGGCCACCGGGGAGGAGGAGCACTCCACCCGAGGGCGTGCCCGGCTGCTGTTCGAGATGCTGAACGGGCACCGCGACTCCGCCGTGACCGACGGCTGGCGCTCCACCGCCGTGCACGACGCCCTCGACCTCTGCCTGGCCTGCAAGGGCTGCAAGCATGACTGCCCCGTGGGTGTGGACATGGCCACCTACAAGGCCGAGTTCCTCGCCCACCACTACGCGGGCCGGCTCCGGCCCGCCGCCCACTACAGCATGGGCTGGCTGCCGGTGTGGGCGCGGCTGGCCTCTTTCGCCCCGGGCCTGGTCAACACCGTGACCCACGCGCCCGGCCTGGCCCGGCTCGTCAAGCGGCTGGGCGGGATGGAGCCGTCCCGGCCCCTGCCGTCCTTCGCGGGGATCCGCTTCAGCGACGCCTACCGCCGACGGGGGCCGCACGGCAGCGGCGAACGCGGCGAGGTGCTGCTGTGGCCCGACACCTTCACCGACAACCTGGCCCCGCGCATCGCGGCCGCGGCCGTCACCGTCCTGGAAGGCGCCGGCTACCGGGTGCTCGTCCCACCGCGCACCCTCTGCTGCGGGCTGACCTGGATCTCCACCGGGCAGCTCGGCATCGCCCGCCGCGTGCTGCGACGAACCCTGGACACGCTCGCGCCCCTGCTCCGGCGTGGCATCCCGATCGTCGGGCTCGAACCCAGCTGCACCGCCGTCTTCCGGGACGACGCCGCGAACCTGCTGCCCGGCGACCGCGACGTCACCCGGCTGGCCGAGCAGACGAGGACCCTGGCCGAGCTCCTCACCGGCACCGACGGCTGGCGGCCGCCGCGCATCGACCTCGCCGCCGTCGCCCAGCCGCACTGCCACCAGCACGCCATCCTCGGTTACGAGGCCGATCAGCAGGTGCTCCGGCAGGCCGGGGTCCAGCTGCGCACGGTCGGCGGCTGCTGCGGCCTGGCCGGCGACTTCGGCTTCACCGCCGGTCACCTGCGCACGTCACTCGCCTGCGCCGAGCACGAGCTGCTGCCCGCCATCCGTCAGAGCGACCCGGGCACGATCGTCCTGGCCGACGGCTTCAGCTGCCGCACCCAGATCGAACACGCCGGAACCCGGCACCGCCCGCTGCACCTGGCCGAACTCCTCGCCCGAGCCTGAGGATCACCCGCCTGTGGACCGCCCCAGCAGCTCGATCACCTCGTCGTCCGTGGTCTGGGTGAAATCGCGGTACCAGAACCCGATGGCGAACAGATCGGCCGGCGTCTCCAGACAGATCACCTCGTCGGCGTCCGCGCGCAGGCTCTCGATCGTCTCCGGCGGGCCCACCGGCACCGCCAGGATCACCCGCCCGGCTCCGTGCGCACGAGCCACCTGACAGGCGGCCCGGGCCGTGCCACCCGTGGCGATCCCGTCGTCCACCACGACGACCGTACGGCCCGCCAGGTCGACCGGCGCCCGATCACGGCGGAAGCGGCTCGCGCGGCGCATGACCTCGGCCTGCTCGTCCTCGGTTACGCCGGCCATCTCCCCCCGCGTCAGATGCGCCATCTGGACGACCCCCGCGTTGATCACCCGTACGCCCCCCTCCCCGATGGCGCCGAACCCCAGCTCGGGCTGGAACGGCACCCCGAGCTTGCGGACCACGATCACGTCCAGCGGCGCGCCCAGGGCCCGGGCCACCTCGAAGGCCACCGGCACGCCCCCTCGGGGCAGCCCCACGACGACCACGTTCTCGTCGCTGACGGCTTCCCTCACTCGTTCGGCCAGACGGACACCCGCGTCATGACGATCGACGAACACCGGTCCACCTCCTGAGTTCGCTGCCACCCTCCCCACCTCGACGCCCCTTCACCACGGCCGGTCGGCAAAAATTTGATGGGGATGCTGCAGAAATTGCAGGTCAAAGATGCTTCCGGCGGGTTTCACGGGCCGCGGGCTGAGTAGCACGACATCGAAGGGGACGTCACAGGGAAGGAAGCGACATGACGACAGCGCGTGATGTCATGCACCATGGCTGTGAATGCCTTCAGATCAACGAGACCGTCGACACGGCGGCGCGCCGGATGACGGACATGAACGTCGGTGCGCTGCCGGTCTGCGAGGAGGGACGGCTCAAGGGCATCATCACCGACCGCGACATCGTCGTGAAGTGCGTCGCGAGAGGCGAGAACCCGGCCACGCTCGCCGCCGGGCAGCTCATCGAAGCAGAGCAGGTGTGGTCGATCGACGCGAGCGCGGACATCGAGGAAGTCCTGCACCAGATGGCCGAGCACAAGATCCGCCGGCTGCCGGTGCTGGAGAACGAGGAACTGGTCGGCATCATCAGCCAGGCCGATCTCGCGGCGAAGCTGCCCGAGGACAAGGTCGGCGTACTGGTGGAAGCGATCTCGGCGACCTCTCACTGAAACCGCTGCGCCAGGGTGATCTCTGACGCGCGGCGGCCGCCCGCGTCCGCGCGGGCGGCCCCGCCGCGCCGGCGGTCCATGAGACCCGGCCGCACGGAACGAGGTGCTTCAGATGGATCGGATCAACGACGAGGTCGCCGCGCTGTTGCAGGAGTACGCCGACCTGATAGCGATCACCGGGGGCGACGCGTTCAAGGTCCGGGTGTACGAGAAGGCGGCGCGGTCGGTCGGCGGGTACGCCCAGGACATCACCTACCTCGACGCGGCCGGACTGCGCCACATACCCAATGTCGGCACGTCGATCGCGGGGAAGATCGAGGAGTTCCGCCAGACCGGTGTCATTCACCAACTGGAGGAACTCCGGGTGAAGGTGCCGGCCGGAGTACGCCGGTTGACGACGATTCCCTCACTCGGTCCGAAGAAGGCCATGGTCCTTTACGGGGAACTCGGGATCGGCTCGGTCGAGGCGCTCGAGGAGGCGATCCGGGCCGGGAACCTGCACGGGCTGCGCGGATTCGGCGCGAAGACGGAGGAGAACCTGCTCCACGGCATCGAGCTGATGAACAAGACGGGCCGGCGCGTCCACATCGATGTCGCGATGGGCGTCGCCGAGCAGGTCGTCGCGGAACTGTCGGCGATCGGCGGCTGCCGGCGGTGTTCGTTCGTCGGATCGCTGCGCCGCATGAAGGACACGATCGGCGATGTCGACGTACTGGCCACGTCCGGGGACTCCGCGGCTTTGATGGCGGCGTTCACCGGCTCGTCCCTCGCCGCCGAAGTGATCGCGAGTGGCGGCACCAAGAGCTCGATCCGCACCCCCGCCGGCCTCCAGGTGGATCTGCGGGTGGTTCACCAGGACTCCTGGGGGGCGGCACTGCAGTACTTCACCGGTTCCAAGCCCCACAACATCCACACCCGCGAGATCGCACTGCACCAGAAGCTGAAGCTCTCGGAGTACGGCCTGTTCGACGTGGAGACCGGAGAGAGGATCGTCTCGGCCGACGAGGGGGAGGTCTACGGCCGGCTCGGCCTGCCATGGATCCCGCCGACGCTTCGGGAGGACAGCGGCGAGATCGAGGCCGCGCTCCGGGGAGAACTGCCCGTGCTGGTCAGCGAGGCCGACATCCGCGGCGACCTGCACACCCACACTGATCTCACCGACGGGGTGGCGCCGCTGGAGGAGATGGTCGCGGCGGCGGCCAAGCGCGGCTACGGCTACTACGCGGTGACCGACCACGCCCCGAACCTGTACATGCAGCGGATGACCCGCGAGAAGGCCCTGGCTCAACGTGAACGGGTCCGCCGGCTGGCAGACGACTACCCGGAGCTGCGATTGCTGCACGGCACCGAGTTGAACATCGATCCGGAGGGAGACGTCGACTGGCCGGCGGAATTCCTGGCGGAGTTCGATCTGTGCCTCGCGGCGGTGCATTCGCACTTCGGGCAGCCGCGGGCCGAGATGACCCGGCGCATCGTCCGGGCCTGCGAGAATCCGTACGTCAAGATCATCGGCCATCCCACCGCCAGGATCATCGGCAGCCGCGAACCGGTCGACGCGGACTGGGATGAGGTTTTCCGGGCGTGCGCCCGCACCGGAACGGCTCTGGAGATCGACGCCTTTCCCGACCGCCTCGACCTGCCCGCCGGCCTCGTCCGGCGAGCGCTGGACTTCGGCGTGCTCTTCGCCATCGGCAGCGACGCGCATGCCGTCCCGCACCTGGGCAACATGCGGTACGGCGTCGGTACCGCGCAGCGGGGCTGGCTCACGGCCGGACGGGTCATCAACACCTGGCCGGTCGACCGGCTGCTGGAGTTCCTCCGGTCAGGGTGACCGCCCGGCATCGGACAGGTGGTGCGTACGTGCTCGACCGGTTGCCGAGGCGGTCGGCGGAACCGAGTGGAGGGGGCTATGACATGGCCGAACCGATCGTCGCAGGGGTGGACGGTTCCCGGGGAGGGCTGGCCGCGGTGGTGTGGGCGGCCGACGACGCGGCCCGACGCGATTGCGACCTGCGTATCGTCCACGTCGTAGAGCCGTTCGTCCACGGCGGGCGGGCATACGAGCGTTCAGCCGACGACCCGGCGCGTGAGGAAGGTGAGCTGCAGCTGCAGGAGGCCGCAGCGGTGGCCGCCGGGTTCCGCGGCACCGTCCGCGTGAGCACCGAGCTGCTCTACGGTGATACCGCCGAGGTGTTGCGTGCGCAGGCCGACGAGGCCTCGGCCATCGTGGTCGGCAGTCGCGGCCTGGGCGGATTCACCGGGCTCCTGCTGGGCTCGGTGGCCCTGGGCCTCGCCGGGCACGCAGCGGGTCCTGTGGTGGTGGTCCGTGGCTCACCCGCGATGATGCGGGGCGAGATCGTGGCCGGCCTGAATCCTCAGGATCCCGAACACCCGGCCATCGACTACGCCTTCAAGGAGGCGGAGGCGCATGGTGCCCGGCTGCGGGTGGTGCACGCCTGGGATCTGCCGTCGAGCAGGTTGGGCCGGGGCTTCCCACGGGATTTCGACATCATCGCCGAGGCGCGGCGGGAAGAGGTCCAGAGGATGTTGTCGCCATGGTCGGAGCGGCATCCCGGCGTGGCCGCGACCGTTTCGGATTACCGCGGCAATCCCGTTGCGGCGCTGTGCGAGGCGTCCGTGCGTGCCGACCTGGTCGTCGTGGGCTCCCGGGGGAGGGGAGCGATCCGCTCAGCCGTGCTCGGCTCGGTCAGCCACGGGGTGCTTCACTACGCCTCCTGCCCGGTCGCCGTCGTACGGCCGCGCGGGCGAGCCGGCTGACCAGCCCGCTCAGGAGCGCAGCCCGTGCCTCTTGCATATGCATCGTGGTATCGGGCTATCATCGCCATATGGCGATTGATTCTGATGGTGGCCGTTGTGTCAGCGCGGACATCGCCGCCGGCGTCTCCCCGGCGGCGGCGATGTTCCACTCCCTGGCCGACGAGACCCGGCTGCGCATCGTGCAGCGGCTCGCGCGCGGCGAGGCCCGCGTGGTGGACCTGACCACCCAGCTCGGGCTGGCCCAGTCCACGGTGTCCAAGCATCTGGCCTGCCTGCGCGACTGCGGCCTGGTCGGCTACCGCGCCGAAGGCCGCCAGTCCTTCTACTCCCTGACCCGGCCCGAGCTGATGGACCTGCTCGCCTCGGCCGAGCAGCTGCTGGCCGCCACCGGCCACGCCGTGGCGCTGTGTCCCGTACGGGAGGCCGGGGAGACGGTGTCGTGACCGCGCCGAACGTCACCGTCCCGGCGCGGCGGGACGTCCTGCGGCGCCGCGTCCGGCTCCTGGTCGCCGCGACCATCACGTACAACGTGATCGAAGCCGTGGTGGCCATCACCGCCGGAGCCGTCGCCTCCTCCGCCGCCCTGATCGGCTTCGGTCTCGACTCCGTGGTGGAGGTCGCCTCCGCCGCCGCGGTGGCCTGGCAGTTCTCCGCCGCCGACCACGAGAAGCGGGAGAAGGCCGCGCTGCGCGTCATTGCGGTCTCGTTCTTCGCGCTGGCCGCCTACGTCACCTTCGACGCCGGGCGCGCCCTGCTCGGCGGCGGCGAGGCCGAGCACTCCACCCCCGGCCTGGTCCTGGCCGCGCTGTCGCTGGTGATCATGCCGTTCCTGTCGGCCGCGCAGCGCCGCACCGGCCGCGAGCTCGGCTCCCCCGCCGCGGTGGCCGACTCCAAGCAGACGCTGCTGTGCACGTACCTGTCCGCCGTGCTGCTCGTGGGCCTGGCGCTCAACAGCGCCTTCGGCTGGTCCTGGGCCGACCCGATCGCCGCCCTGGTCATCGCCGCCGTCGCGGTCAAGGAAGGCCGCGACGCCTGGCGCGGCCACGCCTGCTGCGTGACCACCCAGGCCTGCGCCCCCGGCTGCTCCTGCCCGGGAGACTGACATGCCCGTCACCGCGTTGGTCATCTATCTCGCCTGGGCCCTGCTGGCGTTCGGGCTGCGCAGCTGGGTGCAGTGGCGCCGCACCGGAGACGCCGGCTTCCGCGGTGCAGCCCTCGCCCGTGGCAGCGTCCAGTGGTGGGCGAAACTCCTGTTCGTCGCCGCTCTGGCCGCCGGCGCGGCCGGGCCGACCGCAGCCCTGGCCGGCCTGCCGCCGCTGCCCGGCATCGACCAGCGGCCCCTGCAGGCGGCCGGAACAGTGCTGGCCCTGCTCGGAGTGGCGGCCACGCTGGCCGCGCAGACCTCGATGGGCGCCTCCTGGCGCATCGGCGTGGCCGAGAGCGAGACCACCGACCTGGTCACCACCGGCGCCTTCGCCCTCGCGCGCAACCCCATCTTCACCGCCATGATCGCCACCGCTGCCGGGCTGGCCGCCATGGTCCCCAACCTGATCTCCCTGGCCGCGCTGGTTCTGGCCGTCGTGGCGATCGAGCTGCAGGTCCGCGCCGTCGAAGAACCGTATCTCCGGCGCGTGCACGGCGCCGCCTATCTGTGGTACGCGGCGCGCGTCGGCCGCTTCCTGCCCGGCATCGGCCGCATGCCGCACACCTCCTGACGACGATGGACGAGATCTCGGCGTTTCCACGTGGTCGGCAGCGCCATCGCACCGGAGATCGCGATCACCGAGCTGTCCACCGCTTCAGCTCGACTCTCTTCCTCGACGCGCCGGGGAACACCACGACGAGGTGCTCCTCACCCGCCTCGCCGACCCGCACGTAGACGCGGAGCCGGTAGCGGCCCTTCCCCGCGATCGCCAGGTTCGGCATCGGGGCACCCGCGCCCACCTCTCCGTCGCCCATCTCCGGCACGGTGAGCCGGCCGCTGCGGCTGACGATCGGCACCTCGTTGACCTGATCCCACCCGGCCGTCCGCCGGGGCGGCGCGGTGCGGAGGGCCTTCACGGTGAGGCACAGATCGATGACGTCCTCGACGTGCCCGATGAGCACCGCGCTGCGGGCCACCCCGATGCCGGCGCTGTCGTCGTAGACCTTGTCCGTCGCCCGCTCCGCCGCCTCGCCGGCCGCCGGGTCGCCGGGATCGTGGACCAGATATCCGGCATCGCCGTCGGCGAACAGGAAGTAGGTGGCCGTGGCCTGGACGACACCCTTCGTCCGGGGCCACGGGTCGCGGCAACTCGCGTTCCTCTCGGCGAGGTAGGCGTCGCTCGCCGCCTTCTTCTCCGCGGTCGACCGCAGCAGCTCGGGATGGGTCGCGCCGATGATCTCCGGGCAGACGTAGACGAGGTCCCACGGGTCGGCGCCCCACGCGGGCCGCGCGCTCCCGGCCCGCGTCAGGATCGCCGTCTGCTCGTCGCGGTCCTTCGCACGGCACAGTGCTCGCGCGTACGAGAGGACGCCCTGGTCCGACAGGCTGTCCGGGAAGATGGGCGGAACCCCGCCGTCTCTGCTCCGCGCCAGGCACAGGAACGCGGCTTCGCGCTCCTCAGGTTTCAGGTCGCCGAAGCTGGGCCGGTCATAGCAGTCCATCGACCAGCCGGTGTGGGTGAGGTGCGCGGCCTGCTCCGGGTGGATCTGCGCGATGACCGGCAGCACGGCCACGGCCGCCACCGCGACGCGGATC
The DNA here is from genome assembly GCF_055585125.1 of Nonomuraea sp. NPDC054003. NCBI lineage: Bacteria > Bacillati > Actinomycetota > Actinomycetes > Streptosporangiales > Streptosporangiaceae > Nonomuraea > Nonomuraea sp. NPDC054003. The sequence continues at coordinate 1,950 of NZ_JBVJKR010000018.1, read as the reverse complement.
GCGCGCTGCCGCGCGGGCGGAAGGTCCGCCAGGCGGTCCTCCTTGGGCATTTCACGGGCGGTCGCCGCGATCCACACGGTGCTGACGAGGGTCACCGCCTCCATCAGGACCGACACCGCCAGACCGTCGGTGTGGATCATGTCGAGGAGAATGTCGAGCGGGAGCACCAGCGCGTAGACGCCCACCGACAGCCAACCGGCGGTCAGCGTGCCACGGCTCCACCGGCCGTCGCGCCACTGCCCGATGACCGTGATGAGGATCCCCGCCACTCCGCCCAGCATCAAGATCGGTACGACGTTGCCGCCCGCGCCGAGCTCTGGGAGGTCGAGGTCGTCGAGCAGCTCGTCGGTCATCACGACCAGCTCGACGGCGAACATCGCGCCGGCCGCCGCCCGCAGCATGCCGGACCGCCAGCGGATGACGAGCAGGAAGAGAACATCGATCGCGGCCCACAGTGCGAGCTGGAAGGCCGTGTCGACCGCGTCGGGGAGCAGCGCGATCGGGTACCACAGCACGAGGCTGTCCGCCACCGCCAGATACAGCAGCCCGCGCAGCGCCTTCTCCCGGCGGTCGAGCGGCCCCCGCGCAGGAGCGCGCAGGATTAGCCACAGGAACGCGGCCTTCACCGGGGCGGCCACGAGCAGCGCCACGACCGTCGGGGTGTCGAACCCTTCTCGCCCGGAGAAGCCCGCATAAGCCGGCGGCGCCCATTCGACGGCCACCCAGAGCCAGGCATCACCGATCAGCAGGCCCGCGACCGTCGCCGCAAGAACCAGACCTACTAATCCAATCCTGATAACCCGCCAGAAACCATCCGGAAGCATGGATGATCTTAGCGCGGCACGGATCAAGGATTGACCACCGGAGCTGACCCCTGGCCGCCCCGGACGGTTACTCGTCCATGCGGCACCGACATGCGTTTTCCGGCATGCGCAGTGTTGACGGATATCCCCTCGCAAGAGATCCTTACGAAGCGATCAACGGGTTGTCATGACAATAGTTACTGGGAGGCATCGTGCGTACAAGGAAACGGCACTTATGGGTGGCCGCGGCCACCGCTTGTCTGATGGCAATCAGCACACCCGCATATTCGGCCGACACACACGCTTCGGCCGAAGACCTCGAAACCGCCGCACTGATGTACCTCAAATCGCGAGTCGCCCAACTGACCGGCGACTCGCGGGGCACCGCACTCCACGCGACGCCGGCGAGCGAGCAGCTCAAGGAGACGCTCCGAGCCGACTCCGCCGCGATCGACGTACGCCGCGAGAAGTTGAGATCAGCCAACGGCGGGCACAGCCGGGGCGAGGTCACCGTCTCCGACACGCAGATATCGACCAGCGGCAAGACCGCGACGGTCAAGCTGACCGAGAACACCACGTTGTTCTACGCCCGCACGACGCCAGGCAGTCCGGAGGCCGAGCAATACCAGCTGCGTCACACCCTGACGTACACCCTGGAAGGAAGCCAGTGGGTGCTCAGCCATGACGCGCCGGATATCCGCGTGGGAGACCTCGCTCCCGACACCTACCCGAGCACCGCAGGAACCGTACCGTCCAAAGCCGTTCCATCCAGTAAGAAGCTCAGCAGCACATCCCGGCCACGGACGACGTCCCAGGGCACGGTGCCCGACAAATCGTCCCCCACCTATCGTGCTCCCGGAAACTCCACACTCGCCTACGACTACGGCGCGATGACGAGATACGCCCTCCAATACTGGAGCAACTACAACCCGAACTACCGGACCTACGGCGGTGAAGGCGGCGACTGCACCAACTTCCTGTCGCAGATAGTCAAGGCCGGAGGCTGGGCGGAGACGGGCTCCTGGCCAGGCGAGAACCGGACACTCCCCGACCAGTGACCCTTTTTCATCCTCAGGCGGCTTGAGCAACGCGGTGGTTCTGAAGGACGGCAATGGCCTTGCAGAGATGGCCGGCCTTGCTCGGGCTG
>NZ_JBVJKR010000017.1:0-198734 GCF_055585125.1 Nonomuraea sp. NPDC054003 | reverse complement strand
CGGAGTGGCCGCCCTCATGTCACATCGATCTTCCCTTACGGGCGCCAAGGTGACGAACGGGTTCAAACCCGTACACCACTCCCGTGGACGCTAACGGGTCTCCTTCTTCTGTTTTCTGCCGTAGTAGGTGGGGTGGACACTCAAAAAGCCTTTTGGGGAAACCCCTCGGGCTGGGCGCCGATAGCAAGCCTTCGGCCTGCCCGACCCGCCGTGAGTGGGGTGAACCCGTGACTCGTCCCTTTGGTCTTGGCTTTCGTCATCGTGTGCTGGGGGTCGGGGTTGGTGTGATCATGATTGACGTGTTCTCGGCGCTGCCTGGCGTGCCGTCGGCGTGAGGTTGGATACGCTCGCTCACCGATGGGAATCGCCTGGTTGGACCCGATGCGGAGGCCGCCGGCGGGCCGGGTGCTCGCGGCGCTCTCGGTGCTGCCCGCGCTGGCCGTGGCCGGGTGGCTGCTGGCCGCGCTGCCGCTGCTCGCGTTCGGCGTCTACCGGCCGGTGGTGGCGATCCCGCTCGGGCTGGCCATGGCGGGGCTGCTGTGCTGGGCGGGCACGCGCGGGCTGGTCAGCGTGGCGGAGGACGCCGACGGACACGGGCCGGTCGACACCGTGCGGGCCACGGTGGGGCAGGTGGCCGCTGCTGTGGCGGTCGCTGTGGGGGCCGGGGTGTTCAACGGGGTCATGCACGGTGAGCAGCTCGCCGTCCGGCGTGACCCGTCCACCTACGCGCAGTACGCGATCTGGCTGGCGCGGGAGGGGTCGCTGCCGATCCCCGCGCGGCCGGAGGCGTTCGGCGGGGCCGACCCGTCGCTGATCTTCGAGAGCGTCGGCTTCTACGCCGTCGGCGACTCCGTGGTGCCGCAGTTCATGCCGGGCGCGCCGATGCTGTTCGCGCTCGGGGAGTGGCTCGGCGGGCTGTTCCTGGCCCCGGTCGTGCTGGGGGCGCTGGCGGTGCTCGCCGTGGCCGGGCTGGCGGCCCGGCTGGCCGGCGGGCGCTGGGCCCCGGTGGCGGCGCTGGCGTTCGCCTGCTGCATGCCGATCATCTACACCTCGCGCGCCACCTTCAGCGAGATCCCGTCGATGCTCCTGCTGCTCGGCGGGCTGGCGCTGGTGCACGACGCCCTGTACGGGCACGGGCGGCGGATCGGGGCGGCGCTGGGCGGGCTGACGCTCGGGCTGGCCGTGCTGGTGCGGGTGGACGGCCTGCGTGACGTGCTGCCCGTGCTGGCGTTCGCCGGCCTGCTCGTCGCGATGGGCCGCCGGTCGCCCGGCCGCCACGGAGGGCTGGGGCCGCCGCTGCTGGCCGGGCTCGCCGCCGGGGCGGGCCTCGGCCTGGCCGCCGGTTACGGACTGTCGCGGCCCTACCTGACGTACCTGTCCAGCTCGATGCGGCCGCTGCTGCTGATCTGCGCCGCCGTCCTGGTGCTGACGCTCGCCGGTACGGTGGCCGCCCCGCTGCTGGCCAGGCTCAGACCGCCGGGCTGGCTGCCGGCGGCGGGGGCGACGCTGGTGGCGCTGACCATGGCCGGGCTGGCGGTGCGGCCCTGGCTGGTGACCGTGCGCAGGGTCCCCGACAACGTCGACGACCGGCTCACCGCCACCTTCATCGAGCAGATCCAGAAGGCCAACGGCCTGCCGATCGACGGCACCCGCCTGTACTTCGAGCACACCCTGCACTGGGTGGCGTGGTACGTGGGCGTCCCGGCGCTCGTGCTCGCCACGCTGGCCGCGGCCGTGCTGACGCACCGGCTGCTGCGCGGCCGCGGCCTGCCATGGCTGCTGCCGCTGGCGGTCATCGGCTGGGCCACGCTCACCACGCTGCTCCGCCCGGCGATCACCCCCGACCACCCGTGGGCCGCGCGCCGCCTGGTGCCGGTGGTGATCCCCGGCGTGATCCTGCTGGCCGTGTGGGGGGCGGAGCGGCTGCGCGAGCGGGCGGGAGAGGGCAGGTGGCGCGGCTGGGTCGTGCCGGTCTGCGCGCTGCTCCTGGTCGTGCCGCCGGCCGTGACCTCGATCGGCACCGCGTTCACGCCCGTCGGGCGGGGCGAGGCGGCCGCGGTCGCCGCCATGTGCGCGCGCATCCCGCCGGACGCCTCGGTGCTCATCGCCGAACGGGTCACCGCCGACCGGTACACGCAGGTCGTCCGCGGCGCCTGCGGCGTCCCGGCCGCGGAGGTGCGCCAGGTGGAGGGCGACACCGCGCCGGAGTCCGACGTGCGCCGCCTGGTCGAGCAGGTGCGGGCCGCCGGGCGCACCCCGGTCGTGCTGGCCGCCGAGGAGGGGCAGGTGGCTCCGTACGGTCCGGTCACGCAGCTGATCGGGCTGGTCACCCGGCAGGACGAGCGGTCGCTCACCGAGGCGCCCGACGGCACCTGGTCACTGCGGATCAACGTGTGGATGGCCCTGCCTTGACCTGTGATGTGCACTCGGCCACGGACCGGGCAGAGTACCCTCGTCCCACGTGAGAACGCTCCGAGCCCCCGCAGCAAGGTGGACCCGCCGTGGATGAGGAAACCCCGTACGTCACCATCGTCCTGCCCTGTTACAACGAGCAGGACCATGTCATCGACGAGGTCGACCGCATCACCAAGGCGATGGACTCGAGCGGCTACACCTACGAGCTGGTCGCCGTCGACGACTGCTCGACCGACGAGACGCTGGCCAGGCTCAAGGAGGCCGCGCCGCTCTACCCCCACCTGCGCATCCGGGCCTTCCACCGCAACGGCGGCTCCGGCACCGTGCGCAGGATCGGCACGCAGGAGGCCAGGGGCGAGATCGTCGTCTGGACCGACGCCGACATGACCTACCCCAACGAGCGCATCCCCGAGCTGGTGCAGATCCTCGACAAGGACCCGACGATCGACCAGGTCGTCGGGGCGCGCACCAGCGAGGAGGGGTCCCACAAGCTGCTGCGGGTGCCCGCCAAGTGGGTGATCCGCAAGGTCGCCGAGATGCTCGCCGGGCAGAAGATCCCCGACCTCAACTCGGGGCTGCGGGCCTTCCGCAAGTCGGTGGCCAAGCCCTACCTGCGGCTGCTGCCGCCCGGGTTCTCCTGCGTCACGACGATCACGCTGTCGTTCCTGTCCAACCAGCACGACGTCTACTACCTGCCGATCGGCTACGCCAAGCGGGCGGGCAAGTCGAAGTTCAGCTTCGTCTCCGACGCCTACCGCTACATCCTGCAGGTGCTGCGGATGATCATGTACTTCAACCCGCTCAAGGTGCTCATGCCGCCGGCGCTCTGGCTGGTCGGCATCGGGCTCGTGAAGGGCGCGTGGGACATGATCCAGCACCCGTTCTACTTCCCGGCCAACACCGTGATGATCTTCCTGTCCGGGATGCTGATCGGTTCGGTGGCGCTGCTGGCCGACCTGATCGTGCGGTCGCGGGGAGACTGAGCGTGCGCGTCGCGATCGTCGGCCCCACCTACCCCTACAAGGGCGGCGGGGCGCAGCACACCACCGAGCTGGCGCACCGGCTGGCCGCGCTCGGCCACGACGTGGTCATCGAGTCCTGGCGGGCGCAGTACCCGTCGTTCCTCTACCCGGGGCAGCAGACGATCGACGCGCCGGAAGGCGTCCCGTACCCGAAGGTGCTGCGCGAGCTCGACTGGCGCAGGCCCGATGGGTGGGTGGCCGCCGGGCGGCGACTGCGCGCCGCCGACCTGGTGGTCCTGGCCGTGCTCAGCCCGGTGCAGGTGCCGCCCTACCTGGCGATCCTGGCCGGGCTGCGGGGCCGGGCCCGGACGGTCGCGCTCTGCCACAACGTGCTGCCGCACGAGCGCAAGCCGTACGACCGGCCGCTGATGAAGGCGTTGCTCAGGCGGGCGGGGGTGGTGCTCACCCACTCCGAGCAGCAGGCGGGGGTGGCCCGCGAGCTGACCACCAGGCCGGTGCGGGTGGCCGCGCTGCCGCCGCACCTGCCGTCCACCCACGGCGCCCGGTCCGACCGGGTGCACCGGCGGCTGCTGTTCTTCGGCATCGTGCGCCCGTACAAGGGGCTCGACCTGCTGCTGCGGGCGCTGCCCGCGGGGGTGTCGCTGACCGTGGCCGGGGAGTTCTGGGGCGGGCTCGACGAGACGAAGGCGCTGGTCGGCGAACTGGGCCTGGCCGACCGGGTGGACCTGAGGCCCGGCTACGTCGCGGCCGAGGACGTGCCGGCACTGTTCGCCGGGGCCGACGCGCTGGTGCTGCCCTACCGCAGCGCCACCGCCAGCCAGAACGTGTGGCTCGCGCACGAGCACGGCGTGCCGGTGATCGCCACCCGGGTGGGGGCGCTCGCCGACCATGTCACCGACGGCGTCGACGGGCTGCTCGTGGAGCCGGGCAGCGCCGGCGCGCTCCGCGACGCGATCGAGCGGTTCTACGCCTCGGGGGAGCCCGAGAGGTTGCGGTCGGGGGTCAAGGCCGTCGACCCCGACCCGTTCTGGGCCTCGTACACCGCCACCCTGCTCGGCTGACGGCCCAGCAGGAACGCCAGCCCGGCGGCCGTCACGTCGGCGAGCGTGAACACCAGCCGCGACACCACCGCCACCGCGAGCGCAGGGCCGGTGCCGAGGATCGGGTGGAGCACCAGCACCAGCGCGCCCTCCCGCACGCCCACCCCGGCCGGCACCAGGAACGCGAGCAGCCCGGTCGACCAGGCGAACGCGTAGGCGCCGGTCGCGATCACGTACAGGTCCCAGCGGCCCGCGAGCATCCACGTGTGGAGCCCGTACACGAGCCAGCCGAGCACCGTCCAGGCGGCCGCGACCAGGACCGTGCGGCCGGGCAGCACGGAGTCGAGCGTGTCGCGGCGGGCCAGCCGCAGCGCCAGGTTGAGCCCCCAGGTGAGGATCTTCGGATGCATGCAGACGGCGATCACCGGCAGCAGGAGCAGCAGGTACCACGCCTGCCGCACCACCTCCTGGGTGGCCAGCGTGGCGGCGGCGATCGCGATGCCGACCCCCAGGTTGATCACCAGCGCCAGCGAGATGCACGCGAACGTGCGGCGCGGCGGGCTGCCGTGGTCGCGGCCCAGGTCCATCATCGCCGCGTACGCCCAGATCGCGCCGGGGATGTACTTGCCCATCTGGCCCACGAACATGATGCGCCCCGCGGTCCGCACCGGCAGCGGCGAGCCCAGCCCGGCCAGCACCTGCCGCCAGGCGAGCAGCATGCAGAACTGGCCGAGCAGCACGGCGGCGAACGCGCCGGCGACCCCCCACAGCGGGATCTCGGCGACCGCCGCCGTGGTGTCGGCCCAGTTGGCCGCCAGGCCGTAGCCCAGGAACCCGAGCGCGACCAGCGCGAGGACGATGCGCAGCAGGCGGCGGAACATCACGCAAGGGTACGGTGTCCGCCCAGGTGAAAGCCAGTTACCGCATCACGAACAGCGAGACGACGAGCGCGACCAGCGCCACCGCCGCCAGCACCGCCATGGTGATCTTCACGGCGCTGTACGGGCGATCGCCCTGCACCTCGCCGCCCACCCCGTTGACCAGCACCTGGTACGGCCTGCCTCCGTACAGGTAGGAGCCGACCCAGACCGGCAGCAGCACCAGCTTGAACGTGACGTCCGCGTAGCGGGTGTCGACGCTGTGCAGGCGCTGCACGTCGCCGCCGATGTCGCGCTTGCAGTCGGCGGCGATCACCTCGGCCATCTTGCCCTTGGCGTTCTCCAGGCCCGCCTCGGGTCCGGCGTCGTAGCGGAGGCTGTGGTGGCCGGCGACGAAGCCGGGCTCGAACGCCACCGCGCGCTCCAGCGGCCACGGCTCCAGCGCGTCCAGCCGCTCCCTCGGCACCCGGGCGGTGGCCGAGACCAGCACGTCGTCGAACGCCCTGGTCACCGAGCCGCTGGCCGGGTACCAGCGGGTCTTGCGCACCCGGCGGGTCTTGGTCTGGCCGTTGTCCGTATAGGTCTCGGTGACCCAGTAGTGGACGCCGCGCTGGCCGGAGTAGTGGGAGAAGGTGCTCGCGTCGAACGTCCAGTGGGGCAGGTAGGTGCTCTTCATCGACTCCGCCTCGGTGACCTTCTTGAGGCGGTTCGGGGCGAACCAGCGGGACCTGGTCCACGTGCGGAGCGCGTCGCGGGCGGCTCCCTTGTCGAGCGCGAACGGCAGCACGGCCTCCGGCGCGATCTCGTCGCCGGTGCTGCCCGCGACCAGCGCGGTGCCGCAGAACTGGCAGTCCTTGGAGATCGCGTCGCTCTCGGTGCGGGCGCCGCACCCCGGGCAGGTGAACTGGTTCGGCGCGATGGCCTGGACGCGGGGCTTGGCCAGGAACGCGTCGTAGGAGTGCTCGCGGACGTGCCGGGTGGGGGCGGCGATCGGCTGCTCGTGGCCGCAGTACGGGCAGCGCAGCACGCTGGTGCCGGGCGCGTACTGGACGCTCGCGCCGCAGCCCCCGCAGGGGTGGGTGGTGGGGGTGAGCGAGGTCATCGCGGGTCTTTCCGTACGGGGCGCCGGGGCGGTGAGGCCGAGGGAGCCGGTCAGGACGGCGGGAGCGGCGGCGGGGTGTTGTGCAGCAGGGCCGCCAGTTCGGGGACGTCGCGGGCGGGCGCCCACTGGGCCATGCCGGCCCGCCACACCAGCGCGTCGAGGGTGAGCCCGGCGGCGGCCAGGCCGGCCTCGTCGAACGGGCCGCGCCGCTCGCCGCCGACCCCGAGGAACCACTGGTGCTGCTGAGGGAGCGGCGGCGGCTGCTGGGCGGGCTGGCTCAGGGAGGCCGCCATCTGCTGGCCGGCCGCGATGCCCATGCCGAGGCCCATGCCCTCGCCGGCGCCGCCCGCGTTCTCCAGCGCGTTGGCCGCCTGGAACCTCGTGTACTGGCCCAGGTCGCCGGCCAGGCCCATCTGGGTGCGCTTGTCCAGCGCCTTCTCCACCTCGGGCGGGAACGAGATGTTCTCGAAGGAGAAGTTCGGGATCGACAGCCCCACGGTGGACAGGTCGGCGGAGAGGATGTCGGCCAGCTTCTGCCCCATCGCGTGCTGGTCGGCGGCCAGGTCCAGCACCGGCACCTGCGCCGCGCCGAGCGCCCCCGCCAGCCGGCCGACGATCATCTGCCGCAGGTAGCCCTCGACCTCCTCGGTGCGGAAGCGCTGGTCGGTGCCTGCCAGCTCGCGCAGCAGGCTCATCGGCTCGGTGACCTGGACCGAGTAGGAGCCGAACGCCCGCAGCCGCACCGGGCCGAACTCCGGGTCGCGCAGCATGATCGGGTTCTGCGTGCCCCACTTGAAGTCGGTGAACCGCCGGGTGCTGACGAAGTACACCTCGGCCTTGAACGGCGAGTCGAAGCCGTACTTCCAGCCCTTGAGCGTGGACAGGACGGGCAGGTTGCGCGTCTGCAGCGTGAACGTGCCGGGCGGGAACGCGTCGGCGATGTGGCCCTCGTTGACGAACACCGCCACCTGGGACTCGCGGACCACCAGCTTGGCGCCCATCTTGATCTCGTTGTCGTGCCGGGGGAAGCGCCACACGATCGTGTCACGGCTGTCGTCGAGCCATTCGATGATGTCGATGAATTCGCCGCGGATCATGTCCAGAAAAGCCATAGAGCACCCGCTTATTGGTGGTTCGCACTGGCGGGCACCGTACCAAAGCCGGATCGACTGATGGTCGCGGCGGGCGCGGGTACTGTTGGGCGTCGTGGGGAAGCAACGGGTCGCGCAGCTGGCCTACTCCGAGTTCCAGGCGGCGATGCTCGACGAGGAGAAGCGCCGGCGCAAGGCCGCGAAGATCATCGCGGTGCTGGAGCACTTCCACGGGCCGCTCGGCGGGCTGACCGTGGGCGACGTCGGCTGCTCGGCCGGGTTCATCGCCGACGAGCTGGCCGCGGCGGGGGCCAAGCACACGCTCGGCGTCGACATCGACGTGCCCGGGCTGCGCAGGGCGGCCGACCGGTTCGGCGAGCGGGTGGCGTTCGTCTGCGGCGACGGCACGGCGCTGCCGTTCCCCGACGGGTCGATCGACGTGCTGGTCTTCAACCACATCTACGAGCACGTGGTCGACCCCGACGCGGTGGTGGCCGAGATGCGCCGGGTGCTCTCCGACGAGGGCGTGCTCTACCTCGGGCTGGGCAACCGGCTGGGCGTCATGGAGCCGCACTACAAGCTGCCGTTCCTGTCCTACCTGCCGCCCTCGCTCGCCGACCGCTACGTGCGCGCGTCCGGGCGGGCCGACCACTACTACGAGCGGTTCCGCACCCGGCGCGGGCTGCGCAGGATGCTGCGCGCCTTCCACGTGTGGGACTACACGTTGCCCGTGCTCGCGACGCCGGAGCGGTTCGCGGGCGGCGAGCTGTTCTCCGGCGTCCCGGGCCGTGTGGCGCGCGCTCTCCTGGCCCGCACCCCCCGGGCGGCGCTCCGGCTGCTGCTTCCCCTCGTTCCCACGTACCTCTGGGTCGCGACCAAGACCCCGCGCCCGCCCGCGGGCCCCGCGCTCCCGCAGCCCCCCGAACGGGTCCGGCCGCTGTGACGGACGTCCCCCGGTCCGAGGCGTCGCCGTCCCTTCCGTCCGGTGGAGAGCCGCGTGCCGTGCCCGCCAGGCGGTGGGGGTGGCGGACGGCCGTGCGGGGCGGGTTCCTCGTCGTGGCGCTGGGGTTCGGGGCCTGGGCGGTGGCGTCGCGGTGGGAGGAGGTCGCCGCCGGGTTCCGGCAGCTGACGCCGGGCATGGTCGGAGCCTCGCTGGCCGCCGTGGTGGCGGCGCTGCTGGGCGCCATGCTGACGTGGCGGACGCTGCTGGCCGACCTGGGGTCGCGGCTTCCCGTACGGAGCGCGGCCAAGGTGTTCTTCGTGGGCCAGCTCGGCAAGTACATCCCGGGAGCCGTGTGGCCGATGCTCGCGCAGATGGAGATGGGCCGCGACCTCGGGGTGCCGCGGGCCAGGAGCGCGGCGGCGTTCTTCCTGATGATGCCGGTCCAGCTCGCAAGCGGGCTGCTGGTGGCGTTCGCCACGCTGGGCTGGGACCGGTTCGGATGGCTGCTGCTCCTGGTGCCGGCGCTGCTCGTGCTGCTGGAGCCCAAGGTGATCAACGCGGTGATCGGCTACGGGCTGCGCAGGCTGAAGCGGCCGCCGCTGGAGCGGCCGCTCACCCGTAAGGGGATGCTCGCCGCGCTCGGCTGGGCGTTCGCGGGCTGGGCCTGTTACGGGATCCACCTCTACTTCGTCGCCCCGCAGGGCGGGGTGGTCTTCGCCGTCGGGGCGTTCGCGCTGTCGTGGTGCCTGGGCATCATGACGTTCGTGGTGCCCGCAGGGGCGGGAGTCAGGGAGGTGGCCATGGTGGCGGCGCTGGCGCCGGTGATGCCCGCCGGACCGGCCATCGCGGTCGCGCTCAGCTCCCGCGTGGTGATCGTGCTGGGTGACCTGATCTGCGCCGGTGTGGCCGGATTGTCAGCGCGGCGTTCCTCCGTGTGATTTGGCGCACGTTTTGGGGGACGCTGGTCATAAGGTGGAAGAAGAGGGGGGCCGCCGGGTCCCACGTTGATCTTGAGGGGAGAAGATCACGTAATGCCTCGAGTGCTCGTCGACGCGGCGGCGGTTCCCGCCGACCGCGGCGCACTGATCAGATATGTCGACGGCTTGGTGGCGGCGCTCGACCGGGCGGGCGCCGACCTGGCGGTGGTCTGTCAGCGGGCCGACGCCGCCCGCTACAGACGCCTCGCCCCGTCCGCGCGCGTCCTCCCCGGTCCCGTCTCGATCACGAATCGCGCGGCCAGGCTCACCTGGGAGCAGACCGGACTGCCGCTGCTCGCCCGCCAGGCCGGGGCCGACGTGATCCACGCCCCCTACTACTCCATCCCGCTCCGCTCGGGCCTGCCGACCGTGGTGACGGTGCACGACGTCACCTGGTTCACCGAGCCCGAGCAGTACAGCCCGGCCAAGGCCTCGTTCTTCCGCTCCGCGACGCGTACCGCCGTGCGCCACGCCAACCGGGTGATCGTGCCGTCCAAGGCGACCAGGGACGAGCTCGTGCGCGTCCTCCACGCCGACCCGACCCGCATCGACGTCGCCTACCACGGGGTCGACCAGAGCCAGTTCCACCCGCCCTCCGAGGAGGAGACCAGGCGGGCGGCCAGCCGGTGCGGGCTGCACGGGCAGCCGTACGTCGCGTTCCTGGGCGCGCTGGAGCCGCGCAAGAACGTGCCCAACCTGATCCGCGGCTTCGCCACGGCGGTCAAGGACCTGGAGACGCCGCCGGCCCTGGTGCTCGGCGGCGGGGTGCACGAGGACGACGTCGACGCGGCCTGCCGCGAGGTGGAGGCCACGGTCAAGGTGGTACGGCCGGGCTTCCTGGGCGCGCCGGACCTGGCGGGGTTCCTCGGCGGCGCGCTCGTGGTGGCGTTCCCGTCGCGGGGCGAGGGGTTCGGGCTCCCGGTGCTGGAGGCGATGGCCTGCGGGGCCCCGGTGCTCACCACCCACCGCACGTCACTGCCGGAGGTCGGCGGCGACGCCGTCGCCTACACCGAGCCCGACGCCGGCAGCATCGCCGCGGGGCTCGCCGACCTGCTGGCCTCGCCCGAGAGGAGGAGGCGGCTCAGCGAGGCGGGGCTGCGGAGGGCACGCGAGTTCACCTGGGAAGCTTCGGCCGAGGCACACCTGTGCGCCTTCCAACGCGCGACGGAATAGTTCGGTAACCTCCCACAACTATGGAGAGCAGCTCTTTGCCAGACCTCGAGGCGATACTCCTGGTCGGAGGCCGTGGCACGCGCCTGCACCCGTTGACTCTCGGCACGCCGAAGCCGCTGCTGCCGACGGCGGGGGTGCCGTTCCTGGCCCACCAGCTGGCGCGCGCCCGCGCGTTCGGGGTGCGCCGGATCGTCTTCGCGACGTCTTACAAGGCGGCGATGTTCGAGCCGGTCTTCGGCGACGGGTCGGCGCTGGGGCTCTCCCTGGAGTACATGACGGAGGAGACCCCGCTCGGCACCGGCGGCGCGATCCGCAACGCGGCCCAGGCGCTCGGCTCGGGGCCATCGGATCCGGTCCTGGTGCTCAACGGCGACATTCTGTCGGGTCACGACATCGGCGAGCAGGTGCGCCTCCACCTGGCGCGCCAGGCCGCTGTAACGCTCCATTTGACGGAGGTGGAAGATCCGGCCCGGTTCGGTTGCGTGCCCACCGACGACGAGGGGCGGGTGACGGCGTTCCTGGAGAAGACGCCCAACCCGGTGACGAACCGGATCAACGCCGGCTGTTACGTGTTCACCCGGTCGGTCATCGACGAGATCCCGCGCGACGAGGTGGTGTCGGTGGAGCGCGAGACGTTCCCCGCCCTGATCGAGTCGGGGCGGCCCGTGCTCGGTTACGCCACCCGCACCTACTGGCTGGACGTCGGCACGCCGGCCGCGTTCGTGCAGGGGTCGCGTGACCTGGTGCTCGGCCGGCTGGAGTCGCCCGCGATGCCGGGGGCCACGGGCGAGTTCCTGGCGCTGCCGGGCTCGTCGGTCTCGCCGGAGGCCAAGGTGCAGGGCGGCACGTCCGTCTGCGAAGGCGCGGTGGTCGGCGCGGGCGCCACGGTGACCGGCTCGGTGCTGTGCGAGGAGTCCGTGGTGGAGCCCGGCGCCGTCGTCACCGACTCGGTCCTGGGCCGGGGCGCGCGGGTCCGCGGCGGCGCGGTGGTGCGCGACGCGGTGATCGGCGACGGCGCCGTCGTGGGGCCGGGCAACGAGCTGCTGGCCGGGGTGCGCGTCTGGCCCGGGGTGGAGCTGCCGGAGCGCGCGATCCGCTACTCCAGCGACGAGTGACCGGCCGTGCGCCTTCGTACGGAGGGTGAACGGGTGCGGGAGGGACGGGCCGTACGCCTTCGTACGGATGAGCTGGTGCGGGAGTGACCGGCCGTACGCCTTCGTGCTGGTGCGCTGAGCTGCGGGGGCACGGCAGACTGGACGGGTGAGGGAGCGTAGCTGGGTTCCGGACGGGCCGCTGGACGTGGGCCTGGCGCTGGCGCCGCACAAGCGGGGCGGCGGCGACCCGGCCTGGCGGCAGACGCCCGACGGCGCGATCTGGCGCACCTGCCGCACCCCCGGAGGGATCGCCACGCTGCGGGTGTCGGTGGCGGGCGGGCAGGTGCGCGGGCAGGCCTGGGGGCCGGGGGCCGAGTGGATGCTCGACGGGCTGCCGGCGCTGCTCGGCGCCGACGACGACGTCTCCGGGTTCGAGGCCAGGCACGAGATCCTGCGCGAGGCGGTGCGCAGGCACGCGGGGTTGCGGATCGGCAGGACGGGCCGGGTCATGGAGGCCCTGGTGCCCGCGGTGCTGGAGCAGAAGGTCGTCGGCCAGGAAGCCTGGCGGGCGTGGCGGTGGCTGCTGGGTCGCTACGGCGAGCCCGCGCCGGGGCCGGCCCCGGAGGGCATGCGGGTGGCGCCGGAGCCGTCGGTGTGGCGCGAGATCCCGGCCTGGCACTGGCATCGGTCGGGCGCGGAGACCGTGCGCGCGAAGACGATCGCGACCGCCGCCTGGCACGCCGCCAAGCTGGAGGCGGCGGCCACCAGCGAGGAGCTGGACCGGCTGCTGCGGGCGCTGCCGGGCATCGGGGTGTGGACGTCGGCGGAGGTGCGCCAGCGGGTCTTCGGCGACCCCGACGCGATCAGCGTCGGCGACTTCCACCTCGCCAAGATCGTGGGGTACGCGCTGACGGGGGAGAAGACCGACGACCCGGGCATGCTGCGCCTGCTGGAGCCGTATCTCGGCCATCGCCACCGGGCCGGTCTGTTCATCACGCTGACCGGCCGCCGCCCGCCGGCCCGCGGCCCCCGGATGGCCGCCAGGGACTACCGGTCGTTCTGACCGCGGTTCTGCGGTACCGGGCGTCCGCTTTGCGAAGTTCCTCTGAGTAAGGTCTGCCTATGACCGTTGTCAGTGATTCGGCCCTTCGCCGCGCTCTCGCCCGCGCCCGTGACGGCAAGGCGCTCGACCTCACCGAGGCCGTCGTGCTGCTGCACGCGCGGGGTGAGCATCTCGACGCCCTGCTCGGGCACGCCTCCCGGGTACGGGACGCGGGCCTGGAGGCCGTCGGCCGTGCCGGGACCATCACCTACAGCCGTAAGGTGTTCATCCCCCTGACCAGGTTGTGCCGGGATCGCTGCGGCTACTGCACGTTCGCCACCGCCCCGCACAAGCTGCCGTCGCCGTTCCTGTCCCCCGACGAGGTGCTGGAGATCGCCCGGCAGGGCGCCGCGCTGGGTTGCAAGGAGGCGCTGTTCACGCTGGGCGACCGGCCGGAGGACCGCTGGCACCAGGCCCGCGAGTGGCTCGACGCGCACGGCTACGACGACACGCTCTCGTACGTGCGCGCGATGGCGATCAGGGTGCTGGAGGAGACCGGGCTGCTGCCGCACCTCAACCCGGGCGTGCTGAGCTGGCGCGACCTGCAGCGGCTCAAGCCGGTGTCCCCGTCCATGGGCATGATGCTGGAGACCACGTCGCGGCGCCTGTTCGAGGAGAAGGGGCAGCCCCACTACGGGTCGCCGGACAAGGACCCGGCGGTGCGGCTGCGGGTGCTGGAGGACGCGGGGCGCAGCAACGTGCCGTTCACCACCGGCATCCTCATCGGCATCGGGGAGACGATCGAGGACCGGGCCGAGTCGATCTTCGCGATCCGCCGGGTGGCCCGCGAGTACGGCGGCGTCCAGGAGGTCATCGTGCAGAACTTCCGCGCCAAGCCGGACACGGCGATGCGCGGGCTGCCGGACGCCGACCTGGAGGAGCTGGCCGCCACCATCGCCGTGACCCGGCTCGTCCTCGGGCCGAAGGCACGCGTCCAGGCGCCGCCGAACCTGGTCGACGCCGAGTACGCGCTCATGATCCGGGCCGGGATCGACGACTGGGGCGGCGTGTCGCCGCTGACCCCGGACCACGTGAACCCGGAGCGGCCGTGGCCGCAGATCGACGAACTGGCGACGCGTACCGCCGAGTCGGGGTTCCGGCTCAGGGAGAGGCTGACGATCTATCCCGAGTACGTCCGGGCGGGCGAGCCGTGGCTGGACCCGCGGCTGGCGGCGCACGTGGCCGCGCTGGCGGAGCCGGAGACCGGGCTGGCCAGGGAGGGCGCGATCCCGGAGGGACTGCCCTGGCAGGAGCCCGACGGCGGGTTCGCCCCAGGCGGGCGGGTGGACCTGCACGTCGAGGTCGACACCACGGGCCGCACCCACGACCGGCGGGACGACTTCGACCACGTGTACGGCGACTGGGAGGCCCTGCGCGACCGCCTCCCCGCCGCGACCGGCGGCGGCGGGACGCCCGCCGAGATCAGGAAGGCGCTGGGCAGGGCCGCGAGCGACCCCGCCGGGCTCACCGACGACGAGGCCGTGGCGCTGCTGTCGGCCGACGGCGAGGCGCTGGACGAGCTGGCCGGGATCGCCGACGCGCTGCGCAGGGAGGCGGCCGGCGACGACGTGACCTACGTGGTCAACAGGAACATCAACTTCACCAACGTCTGCTACACCGGCTGCCGGTTCTGCGCCTTCGCCCAGCGCAGGACGGACGCCGACGCGTACACGCTCAGCCTGGAGCAGGTGGCCGACCGGGCGGAGGAGGGCTGGCAGGCGGGCGCCACCGAGGTGTGCATGCAGGGCGGCATCCACCCCGACCTGCCCGGCACCGCGTACTTCGACATCGCCAGGGCGGTCAAGGCGCGCACACCGGACATGCACGTGCACGCCTTCTCGCCGATGGAAGTGATCAACGGCGCCAGCCGGGCGAACCTGTCCGTCGAGGAGTGGCTGCACGGCGCCCGCGAGGCCGGGGTCGACTCGCTGCCCGGGACCGCCGCCGAGATCCTCGACGACGACGTGCGCTGGGTGCTCACCAAGGGCAAGCTGCCCGCCGCCGAGTGGATCGACGTCGTCACGACGGCCCACCGGGTCGGCATCCCGACCACCGCCACGATGATGTACGGCCACGTGGACAACCACCTGCACTGGGTGCGCCACATCAAGCTGATCAGGCGGCTGCAGGAGGAGACCGGCGGCTTCTCCGAGTTCGTGCTGCTGCCGTTCGTGCACACCAGCGCGCCCATCTACCTGGCGGGCGTGGCCAGGCCCGGCCCCACCGCGCAGGAGAACCGCGCCGTGCACGCGCTGGCCAGGATCCTGCTGCACGGCGCGATCCGCAACATCCAGTGCTCCTGGGTCAAGCTCAGGGACGACCTGTGCCGCCAGGTGCTCCAGGGCGGCGTGAACGACCTGGGCGGCACCCTCATGGAGGAGACCATCAGCCGGATGGCCGGGTCGGAGAACGGCTCGTACAAGACCATCAGCGAGCTGCGGGCCATGGCGGAGGTGACCGGGCGGCCGGTCCGCCAGCGCACCACCGAGTACGGCGTGCCCGGCGCGGAGCGGCTGGCCGCCGCCGCGGCCAGCGACGGCGTGTGCCAGAGCGTGCGCAGGGTGCTGCCCCTGGCGTAGATATAACCAGTTCTAGTTAGACTGGCGTCCGCTCTGGGAGGCACTGGGAACATCGGCACCCCCTTCGGAGAGAGGTTTCACCGTGCGTTTGGGCCGACACCGCGCCGCGCTGTCCCCCCAGCAGAGGCGGAGCCGGGCGCTGTGGCGCGGCGTGCTGGCGGGCACGACCGTGGTGGCCGTGCTCGCGGCGGCGATCGTCCTGGTGTTCGGCGGCGGCGCGGCCGTGTGCGCCACGCGAGAGCCTGTTCTGGTCGACGTGGCGGCCGCGGTGGACGTGGCCCCCGCCGTCATGGAGGCGGCCGGGCGGTTCAACGAGACCAGGACCACGGCCGGCGGCCGGTGCGTGCTCGTCCAGGTGACCGAGCAGCCTCCGGCCACGGTCTTACGCACGCTCATCGGCGACAAGGTGGGCGTGCTGCGCGAGCGGCCGGACGGGTGGGTGGCCGACTCGTCCGCCTGGATCCGGCTCGCTCGCGACCAGGGGGCCGGCGCGCTGCCGGGCGGCGAGACCGTGGTGGCCACCTCGCCGCTGGTGTTCGCCACCCGCTCGTCGCTCGCCGAGCGGTTCGCCATCGGCAAGACGGAGATGAACTGGCGGATGGTGTTCCCGGCCACCGCCCGGGGCCGGCTCGCGCCCACGGAGAACGAGCCCGACGTCGTCCGCGTGCCCGACCCGTCGCTGGCGGGCGCGGGCATCGCCACCGTCGCCGCCGCCCGCGACGTGGTCGGTACGGGCCCGGAGGCGGACAAGGCGCTGACCGCTTTCGTCCGGTGGGCCCAGGCCGGGTCGGCGCCCGACTACCGGAGCATGCTGACCGCGGTGGACGACCGCACGTTCTGGCAGCGGCCGGTCGTCATCGTGCCCGAGCAGTCGGTGTGGCACCACAACCGCGCCCCGTCGGACGACCCGGTGGTCGCGCTGCACCCGCGCGAGGGCACGATCACGCTCGACTACCCGTACGTGGTGACCGCCACCGACCCGGCCGTGGCCGAGGCGTCCAAGGCGTTCGCCGGTTGGCTGGCGGACGCCGAGGCGCAGGAGATCGTGCGCCGGGCGGGGTTCAGGTCGGGGGACGGCGCGCACGGGCCGATCTCGCCGGGCCCGGAGATCCCGCAGGCGACGCCGAAGGTGCGCCCGTCGGTGTCGCCCGAGGACATCGACGAGGCGCTGCGGGCGTGGAGCAGGCTCGCCCCGCCGACGAACATCCTCGTGCTGACCGACACCTCCAGGCACATGGCGGAGAAGCTGAAGGGCACAACCAAGGCCGAGGTCGCGCTGGAGGCGGCCAGGATCGGGCTCCAGCTCTTCCCCGAGTCCACGCACATGGGGCTGTGGGAGTTCGCGCACCGGGCCGGCGGCCTGCACGGCTACCGCGAGCGGGTCGGCCTGGGGCCGATCAACGAGCCGGAGTCCGGCCAGCTCGTCCGGCGCGGCGAGCTGAACCGGCTGACCACCACCATGAAGGCCGACCCCGACCGCGACAGCTCGCTCTACGACGCGATACTCGGCGGCTTCCGCGAGGTCGGCGGCGAGTACCGCGAGGAGATGAACAACACGCTCCTGGTGATCACCGCCGGGAAGGACGACGGCCGCGGCGTCAAGCGGCAGGCCCTGCTGGATCGGCTGCGCGGGGAGTGGAAGCCGGACCGGCCGGTGCAGATCATCGTCATCGCCTTCGGCGACGACGTGGACCGCGACGGCCTGACGGCCATCACCGCCGCCACCAACGGCTCGCTGCACGTGGCCCAGCAGCCCGGCGAGATCATCGACGTCTTCCTCGCCGCCCTGGCCCGCCGCCTCTGCCACCCCACCTGCAAGCCGGGGGCGTGAAGAAGGGGGCGCCGTGCGGGGCGCCCCCTTCGGCTCACGGGATCGTCAGACGCGCTGCCAGAGTGCGGGCACGTTCGGCGGCTCCCAGCCGGTGAGGGCGGTGTGCGCCTGGATGCAGCGGTAGGTGGCGCCGCCGTAGGTCACGGTGGAGCCGACCGCGTACGCGGTGCCGGCCTTCCAGGTGCCGCCCGGGTTCGAGGTGGGCGTCGGGGTCGGGGTCGGAGTGGTGGGCGTGGGGGTGGGTGTCGGAGTCGGGGTGGGGTTGCCGCCGCCGCCGATCTGCAGGTCGATGCAGGCGTAGAAGGCCATGGGGGTGTCGGCGATGTTCCAGATGGCCAGGACCTTCTGCTTGCCGCTGTAGCCCGACAGGTTCACGGTGTGGCTGACCTGGGCGGCGGGCTGCCGGCCGCCGTCGTTGAACACGGCGACGCGGTTGGCGCCGATGTAGTACTCCCAGGTGCTGGTGGCGTGGCGGGCGGTCAGCGTCCAGTTGAAGTTGACCGTGGTGCCGACCGAGGTGACGGGCCAGTTCTTGCTCTCGTCGCTGAGCTGGGCGAAGCGGGCGACGCCGCCGTGGCAGTTGCGCTGGCCCTTCTGGCCTTCCACGCTCTGCGGCTCGTAGATGATGTCGCCGCAGCCGGAGACCCGGCCCTGCGCGCAGTGGGCCTGCCGGCTGGGCGGCGCGTTCACGTACCCGTGGGCCAGGGCGGGGGCGGCGGAGACGACCGTGGTGGCGGAGGCGAGCGCCGCCACCGACAGTACTGTGAGCATCCTTCGCATCGAGTGGCTCCTTTACCTTGGGGGGTGCGCCCAATGTAAAGGAAAGTTTCCTAACAGTGAACCGGTTCGTGACTATTCATGAGAAAGCCAGTCAGTGAGAGATACGTGACCCCTGCCGCCCCGGATCAACGCGTCACCGTGAAGTCCGCGGCGTCGCGCGGCGCCCGGTCGCGCGGGGGAGCGGCGGCGTGGCCCACCGCGACGCACCCCATCGGGTCCCACGCCTCCGGCAGGTCGAGCACCTCACGCACCACCGGGCGGCAGAACATGGTCGACGACACCCACGCCGAGCCCAGCCCTTCGACGGCGAGCTGAACCAGGAAGTTCTGCACCCCGGCGCCCGTCGCCACCACGAACATCTCCCGCTCCGCCGCGTTGCGCCGCTCGTCGCGGTACGTGTGCGAGCCCTCCATCACCAGGCACGGCACCACCAGGTAGGGCGCGTCGCGCAGCACGTCGCCGCGCCTGATCCGCTTGGCGATCGACTCCTCGGTGAACCCGTCGCCGCGCAGGTCGGCGATCCACGCCTCCCGCATGGCGTCGAGCAGCCGCACCCGGGTCTCCGCCGACTCCACCAGCACGAACCGCCACGGCGTCGTGTGGTGCGGCGCGGGGGCGGCGATGCCCGCCGCCACGGCCCGCCGCACCGCCTGCGGATCCACCGGCCGGTCGGCGAACGCCCTGATCGTCCGGCGGGCGAAGACCACGTCGCGCGACCCGTACCGGAACATGTCCTCGTCGGCGGGCCGCACCAGCGGCCGGACCCCCGGGCCGTCGTCCTCGGTCACCAGATGCGACAGCCCGCGCACGATCGCCACGGGGACCCCGTCGAGCTTGCCCTTGACCAGCTCGGCCGCGGCGGCGATCTCGTCGGCCAGGGCCGTCACGGTGGCGCTGAGCGGGTTGCCGTGGGTGTCGGCGCCGCCGCGGAAGTCGGCCAGCGGGAGCATCCCTGCCACGCCGATGGCCACGTCGGTCAGCCCGTTCCGCCACGGCCGGCCGAACGTGTCGGAGACGATCACTCCGACGCGGCGGCCCAGACCGGCCCTGATCCGGCGCGCCGAGGCGTCGGGGTCCTCGGGGAGCAGCAGGACGGTGCCGGCGGCGGTGTTGGACGCGTCGACCCCGGCGGCGGCCATGACGAAGCCGTGGCGGGTCTGCGAGATCACCGTGTCGCCGCGCCTGGCGACCACCCGGACGGTCTCGTCCTCGATGGCCTTGGCCCGGTCGGGGGCCTCGCGGACGCGGCCCTCCGCCTTGCTCACGATCTTGGACGTGACGACGACGATGTCGCCGTCACGCACGTCCGCGTCCGCCAGCAGGGCGGCCAGGTCGTCTCCGGGGCGCACCTCGCCGAGGCCGGGCACGCCGAACACCTCCAGCCGCTCGGCCGCGGAGAGGGTGGGGTCAGCGGTCATCGGGAGAGCTCCTGCGCGAGGTCGAGGGCGGCGCGGGCGATGGCGGCCGCCGCGTCCTGGTCGGTCATGAGAAGGGGACGGGCCGCCACCCGGACGCCTTCCAGCGCCACCCCGGAGTCCTCAGGCGCCACCAGCCAGCCGTCGACCAGCTCGGCGCCGTACAGCTCCAGCACCGCCTGGGCGCTGGTCTCCACCCCGATCGCCGTCAGGCAGGCGTCGGCCATGCCGCGCACCGGGGCGCCGCCGATGATGGGCGAGACGCCCACCACGGTCTTCGCCAGCAGCGCCTCGCGGATGCCCGGGACCTGGAGGATCGTCCCGATGCTGACCACCGGGTTGGACGGCGGCAGGATCACCAGGTCGGCCTCGGCGATGGCCTCCAGCACGCCCGGCGCGGGCTTGGCGGCGTCGACGCCGACCAGCGCGAACGACTCCGCCGGGACCGAGGCGCGCAGCCGGACCCACCACTCCTGGAAGTGGACGGCGCGCCTGCCCCGCTCGTCGGAGATGACCACGTGCGTCTCGCACCGGTCGTCGGTCATCGGCAGCAGCCGCACCCCCGGCTGCCAGCGGGTGCAGAGGGCCTGGGTGATCTGGGAGAGCGGGAAGCCGGCCTCCAGCATCTGGGAGCGCACGATGTGGGTGGCGAAGTCGCGGTCGCCCAGCCCGAACCACTGCGGTTCGACCCCGTACGCGGCCAGCTCCTCCTTGACCACGTGGGTCTCGTCCAGGCGGCCCCAGCCCTGTTCCTCGTTGATGCCGCCGCCCAGGGTGTACATGACGGTGTCGAGATCGGGGCAGACCCGCAGGCCGAACAGGGTGATGTCGTCACCGGTGTTGCCGATCACGGTGATCTGGTCGTCCGGGGCGGTGGCGCGCAGCCCGCGCAGGAAACGGGCGCCGCCGATGCCGCCGGCGAGGGACACGATGTGCATGCGGTCAGTCTTGCATCGTGCCCTTTTGTCCCTTCCCCTGAGCCGGGGCAAGCGGGAGGAAGGGCGCGCATTGAGACCAACGCGCGACCTGTGATCGAAGCGGTCTTTGCCACGATATGGCAAACTCCCTTCGGGCTAAAGGGTCTGATGGGGGTAGTTGTGAACAAGCTTGACGTCGCCCGGTTGAGAGAGCCGGCCGCCTGGATCATGCTGGCCGCCGGCGGTCTGGACATCCTGGTCACGCTCGGCCGGATCTTCATCGGCTCGTCCGGCAGCTTCACGATCACCGAGCGCGCCGCCACGTACTTCGGGGGGCTGACCAGCCCCGTGGTGACCGCGCTGCTGCTCGGCGCGGTGCTGCTGCTCACCAAGGTCGGCCCGCCCTCGCCCAAGGCCAAGATCGCGGCGTACGGCGCCGCGGCGTTCCTGGGGCTGGCCACCCTGTTCGGCGCGCTGTCGCTGCTGCTGGGGCTGTTCGCGGACCGGGGCGCGCGCTCCACCGTGGAGTTCGTGCTCGGCGGCGCGCCCCAGCTCGCGCTGACCGTCATCGCGCTGGTCTACCTGCTGCCCCAGGTCCTGCCCGAGCGCAAGCCCACCGGCTACCCGCAGGGCTTCCCGCCGGGGTACGGCCCGCAGGGCTTCGGCCAGCAGGGGTACGGGCAGCAGCCCGACTTCGGCCAGCAGCAGGGGTACGGCCAGCAGCCTCCCTCCCAGGGCCAGCCGATGCCGGGCTACAGCCAGCAGCCGCCTTCGCAGGGCCAGCCGATGCCGGGGTTCGCCCAGCAGCCGCCGCCCCAGGAGTACGCTCCCCAGCCGCCGTCGCAGGAATACGCTCCCCAGCCTCCGTCGCAGGAGTACGCCCCGCAGCCTCCGTCCCAGGGCGTTCCCGGATTCGCGCAGCAGGGGCAGGAGGCATACCAGCCGCCGCCCCCGTCCCAGCAGCCGAGGGCCGCGCTCCCGGCCGCCCCCGCGGACCGCGACCAGAGCCACGAGCCGGCCTTCCCCCAACAGGCCCCGGCCCAGGACCAGTACGCCGCGCCCGTCCAGGACCAGTACGCTCCGCCCGCTCAGGACGCCTACGTCCCGCCCGTCCAGGATCAGTACGCCGCGCCCGCTCAGGACGCCTACGTCCCGCCCGTCCAGGATCAGTACGCCGCGCCCGCTCAGGACGCCTACGCCCCCTCCGCCCAGGACCAGTACGCCGCGCCCGCCCAGGGCGCGTACGCGACGCCGCCCGCGCAGGAGTTCGCCCCGCCCGCGCAGGACCAGTACGCCCCGCCCCCTCAGGGCGCGTACGCGACTCCGCCCGTCCAGGACCAGTACGCGCCGCCCGCGCAGGCCCCGGACCAGTTCGCGCCGCAGGCCCAGGACCCGTACGCGGCCCCGCCCGCGCAGTCGCAGGAGCAGTACGTGCCGCCCGGCCAGGGACAGGACCCGTACGCCACGCCCGCCCACGCCCAGGACCCCTACGCCCCCCAGGCCCAGCAGGCCGCGTACACCTCCGGTGAGACCTCGCCGGACGCCGGGTTCAAGCCCCAGGAGTACCAGCCCGCCCCGTACGTGCCCGCCGACAGCCAGCCCAACGCGTACCCCCCGCCCAACCCGTACGCCCCGGCCGAGAGCCAGCCCGACGTCTACGCCCAGCCGAACCCGTACGCCCCCGCCGACAGCCAGCCCAACGCGTACGCCCCCGCCGACAGCCAGCCCAACGCGTACGCCCCGTACACGCCGCAGGCGGACAGCCAGCCCCAGGCGGGCCAGTCCGGAGGGTTCGGCCAGCCCTACTCCTCGGGCGAGACCGCGCCGAGCGTCCCCTACCCCCAGGCCGACCAGGCCCAGCAGCCCTACTACGACCAGCCGCCGGCGTTCGACCAGCAGTCCCCGCAGCAGGGTGGCCAGCCGTTCACGGGGTACTCCGGCCACGAGTTCGGGTCCCCCCAGGAGCCCGACCCGCCCGTGGACCCGCGCTCGCAGCAGCTGCTCGACGCCTACCAGCAGGCGGAGACGTACCAGTCAGGCATCATCGGCACCCAGCCCGACCTGCGCGTGCCGGACTACACCAGCCAGCCGAGCCCGTACGACGACCCGTTCGGCCACCCGCAGCAGCCGCCCCAGCAGCAGGCCCACCAGCCCCAGCCCCAGCACCAGGCGCCGCAGCAGGGCCAGCACCAGCCCGGCCAGCCGAACCCGTACGAGCCGCAGGCCTACCAGCCGACCCACCAGGCGCCCGCGGGCTGGAGCGGCGGCCAGCCGGCGGACTCGACGGTCAGGCTCGACCCGAACTCCTACCGCGGGGACGACCCGATCGACCCGACGGCGATATACACCCCCAACGAGCCCCGCAGGTAAGGGACCCGCAAAGGACTGCTAGAGAAGAGGTGGCTGAAGGGCGGAGCTCTATCCCGCCCTGATACGGTTCCGACCGCTGACAGCGTTGAACACGCCCGTCCACGCCGCATCAGAACGGCGCAATTCGGGCGCGAACCACACACGCGAGCTGGACCGGGGCGAGACCAGGTCTTTCCCCGGATACCGGCATGCCGCTTGACGTCACGTACAGCACACGCGTGTAATTACAACCATGTTGTTACGCCTTCCAGTGGGTGGGTAATAAGGAAGGCGTTCCATGGGGGGCTCCATTGCGGGCGGGCGGCAGGGAGGTGTGCAGTGACCGACTTGGTCATCGCACAAGATCAGCTTGACGCTGAAGAACTGGGCTGGCAGGAGCGCGCGCTCTGCGCGCAGACTGATCCGGAGGCGTTCTTCCCGGAAAAGGGCGGCTCCACCAGAGAGGCCAAGAAGGTGTGCCGATCGTGCGAGGTTCGTGCCGAGTGCTTGGAATACGCACTTGAGCACGACGAGCGCTTCGGCATCTGGGGTGGGTTGTCCGAGCGGGAGCGCAGAAGGATCAAGCGCGAGGCCGTTTAGCGATATGCGGACGGAGGGGTCACACGGGAGTTCCCGTGTGGCCCCTTTTTCATGTGGATGACCCGGTTCGGCCTGTAGGGTAAGCGCCGCCGATCATCCGCCCCTTGGAGCCTGATGTCCCGTCCCTACGTCACCGTGGTCGTCGTCTCCCACGACGGGGCCCGCTGGCTCGGGGAGACCCTGCGTGGCCTGCTGGGCCAGAGCCGGCGCCCGGACCGCGTGGTCGGTGTCGACAACGGCAGCCGCGACGGCTCGGCCGACCTGCTGACGGAGGCGCTCGGCCCGGGCAACGTGCGCAGGCTGCCCCGTTCCACGGGTTTCGGCGAGGCCGTGGCCGAGGCGCTGAGCGACCTGCCCGCCGTCGAGGACGAGTGGGTCTGGCTGCTGCACGACGACTGCGCGCCCGACTGGCGGGCTCTGGAGGCGCTGCTGTACGCCGCCGGCCAGGACCGCAAGGCCGCCGTGCTGGGACCGAAGCTGCGCGACTGGCTGGACCGGCGGCGGCTGCTGGAGATCGGCGTGACTGTCGGGCTCACCGGCCGCAGGGACACCGGCCTGGAGCCGCACGAGTTCGACCAGGGGCAGCACGACGGCACCCGCGAGGCGCTGTCGGTGTCCACCGCCGGGATGCTGATCCGCCGCGACGTGTGGGAGGCGGCCGGCGGGCTCGACCCGTTCTTCCCGCTCTTCCGCGACGACCTCGACCTGTGCTGGCGGGTACGGAACGCGGGCCACCGCGTGCTGGCCGTCACCGACGCCGTCGCCTGGCACGCCGAGGCGGCGGCCCGCAGACGGCGGCGCATCACGGTCAGCGGCGACCACCCGCGCCGCCTGGACCGGCGCAACGCGATCTTCGTCGTCATGGCGAACCTGCCGTTCCGCACCATGCTGTGGGCGCTGGTCAGGAACGTGCTCGGCTCGTTCGTACGGACGTCGCTGTTCCTGGTGGGCAAGCAGCCCGCGAACGCGCTGGACGAGCTGGTCGCGCTCGGGTCCATCCTCATCCACCCGCTGCGGCTGCTGCGGGCGCGGCGGGCCAGGCGGGCGGGGCGCAAGAAGGGGTACGCGCGAGTCCGCTTGCTGCTCACGCCCAGAGGGTCGGGGCTGCGTCGGCTGGTCGACATGGTGCGCGGCTTCCTGAGCGGCGACCGGCCGGTCGAGTCCGCCGGCCGGCACCACCACGCCGCCGCCCCCGGCAAGCCGGAGGACCCCGACGAGCTCCCGCCGGAGGACCGCGGCGCGGTCAAGCGCTTCCTCGGCCGGCCGGGGGTGCTGCTCGTCCTGGCGCTCACCCTGGTCACGCTGGTGGCCTCGCGCTCCCTGCTGGGCGGAGACCGGCTCGGCGGCGGGGCGCTCGTCCCGGTGACCGGGAGCGCGGCCGACCTCTGGGCCTTCTACACCGGCGGCTCCGCCGGCTGGGCGCCGCCGTACGTGGCGGTGCTGGCGGCGCTGTCCCTCCCGGCGTTCGGGCAGACGGGTCCGGTGGTGTCGGCGCTGCTCCTCGGCGCGGTGCCCCTGGCCGGGGCGTCCGCGTACCTCGCGACCCGCCGCCTGACCACCCTCCCCGACCTCCCCCCATTCCTCCGCCGCCCGAACCACCCCCCAACCGGCCGCCCTCCGTTCCTCCGCCGCTCAAAACACCCCCCATCCGACCGCCCCTCCTCGTCCGACCGCTCTCCGGCCGCGGACGGTCCTTCGGGCCGTGATCCCGTCTCCTCCTCGGGTCACTCGGCGGTCGCGGACGTTTTTTCGGCTCGTGATCTCTCCTTGTCCTCCGGTCGTTCCCCGGTCGCGGACGGGTCTTCGGGCTTTGATCTCGCCTCGCCTTCCGACCGGGCTCTGGCCGCGAGTGCTTCTTCGCGCCGGGGCCTCTCCTCGACCCTGGACGTCACTTCGGCCGCTGGCCGCCCTGCGGGCGCCGAGCCGGGCAGGCGGCGGCGGGGGCGGCGTGGAGCTGCCGTCGATACCGGGTCGGGGGCTCAGGTTGAGGGTTCGGCTGCCGCTTCTCCGGCGGGGCGGCGCGCGGGCCGGGCCACCGCTTCCGGGGCGGCCGGGTGGGGAGAAGGGGCGGTCACTCGTACCGGGGTGGCGGTTCGGGTGTGGGTCGCGGGCACGTACGCGTTGCTGCCTGTCGTGACCGGTGCGGTCGCGGCCGGGCGGCTGGGGACGGCGGTGGTGCATGTGCTGTTGCCCGCTTACGCGGTGCTCGGCGGGCACCTGCTGTTCGGGGACCCGCGCCGGTCGCGTCGCGCCGCCTGGGGGCTCGGTCTGCTGCTGGCCGTCGGGACCGCGTTCGTGCCGCTCGTCTACGTGCTGGTCGCCGTGCTGGGCGGGGCGGCGGCCTGGCTGCTGCGCGGGGCGCGGCCCGGCGTCCTGACCTCGGCGGGCATCGCGCTGGCCGTGCCGGTCGCCCTGCTGCTTCCGTGGCTGGTGGACCAGGCGCTGGACCCGGGCCGGCTCCTGCTGGAGGCCGGGCTGCACGGCCCGGCGCTGAGCGACGCCCGGCTCGGGCCGGAGTCCCTGCTGGCGCTCAACCCGGGCGGGCCCGGCGTGCCGCCGTTCTGGGTGACCGCCGGGCTGGTCGCCGCGGGGCTCGCCGCCCTGCTCGCCCGCAGGCGGCGGCGGGCGGTGGCCGCCGGGTGGGCGGCCGCCCTGTTCGCGATGCTGGTGGCGGTCGTGATAGCCCGGATCACCGTGTCGGGCGCGGCGGCCTGGCCCGGCGTGCCGCTGGCACTGGCCGCCGCCGCGCTGATCGTGCTCGCGGGCCTGAGCGCGCCGGGCCTCGCCGCGCTGGTTGCGGCAGGCGGGGTGCGCCGGATGGCGGCGGTGCTGGTGGCCGCCGTGGCGATCAGCACGCCGCTGCTCGCCGCCGGTCACTGGGTCGTCCAAGGGGTACGCGGGCCGCTCCGGTCGGACGTGCCCGACCCGACGCCGCCGCTGGCCGCGATCCACGCGCGGCCCGGAGAGCGGATCCTGCTCGTCAACGGTTCGGAGTTCACCTTGCTGCCCGGCCGGGCCCCGCTCCTCGGCGAGGCGGAACTGCCCGCCGACCCCGAGGCCCGCGCACGCGTCCGCACCGCCGCGGAAGGGCTCGTCGGCGGGCGCGGCGGCACGGACGCCGCCACGCTCGCCCAGCAGGGCGTGGCCATGGTCGCCATCGCCCCGCCGGTGCCGGCCGGACTGGCCGAGACGCTGGACTCGCAGCCGTCGCTGCAGCGGATGAGCCTGTCGGAAGCGGGCGGGCTGTGGCGGGTGGCCGAGACGGTCACCCCCGTCCAGCCTCCGCCCGCGCACTTCCTGCACACCCCATGGCTGTGGCTCCAGGGCGCGATGGTCCTCGCCGTACTGCTGCTGGCCGCACCCGGCCGCCGCGACCCCGCCACCGGCCCCGAACCCTCCCACCCGTCCCCGGTCCTGGCAGGCGCCCGATGAGAGCGCGCGTCGTGGGCCCCCGGTGGGTGGTCGGTCGGTCTCGGCTGGGGGGTGGGGTGTGAGGAGGTTCGCGGCCGGGCGGTTCGGGCTGATCTTGCTGGTGGTGGGGGTGCTCGCCGGTCTGTACGGGGTCGCGTACGTGACCAGGCCGGCGGCGGAGCGGCCGGTGGAGGCGCAGCCGAGGAAGGTGGCGGTGGAGGCGGCGACCGCGGCCTGTCCCGCCACACGAGGCGAGGACGTCAGCGTCTACCTGCCCGGGACGCTGTCACGGGAGCCGATGAGGGACGCGGAACCGTACACGGTGAGCGGCCCCGGCGGACTGGAGGCCGGCTACATCACGCGGACGACCAGCGGCGCCGGGCGCGGGCTGGCCGGGGTGCGGTGCGCCGAGCCCGCCGCCGAGAGCTGGCTCGTCGGGCCGGGACCCGCCCGCGCCCGCGTCACGTTGCACCTGGTCAACGCCGACAAGGCGCCCGCCTTCGCCGACGTCGAGGTGTACGCGGCGGAGGGGCCCGTCTCCGGCGAAAGGGGCCTCGGGCTGGAGATCGAGCCCGGCGAGCACCGCCAGATCGACCTCCGCACGCTGGCCGACGCCGCCGACGTGATGGCGGTCAGCGTGAAGACGTTCACCGGGAGGCTGGCGGTCTCGGCCAGGGCGGTGCTGGAGACCGGCGGCGTCGACTGGCTGCCCCCGGCCGCGGCCCCGGCCACCGAGGTCGTGGTGCCCGCGGTCCCCGGCGGCGGCGGGCGTCGTGAGCTGCTGGTCGCCGCGCCCGGCGAGACCGACGCGACCGTGACGATCAAGGCCGTGACCGAGGGCGCCGCGTACGCGATGCGCGGCAGGGAGTCCGTCGACGTGCCGGCGGGCAGCGTGCTGCCGCTCGACGTGACCACCGGCATCGGCGGCGAGTCGGCCGCCCTGGTGCTCACCTCGACGGCGCCGGTGGTGGCGGGCGTGGTGATCACGGGTACGGGGCGGCAGCCGGACGTGGCGTTCACCGCCGGCACGCCCTCTCTCGACCTGGGCAGCGCGGTGGCCGCCAACGGCGCCGGCTCCCGGCTGGTGCTGACCGCGCCGGGAGCCGAGGGGAAAGTGCGGGTGCAGGTGGTGCCGGAGAGCGGCGAACCGCCCGCGCCGATCGACGTGGCGGTGCCGGCGGACCGGACCAGGAACGTGCGGCTGAAGGGCGAGGGCGCGTACGCGGTGGTGGTCACGCCGGTGTCGGGACGGGTGTACGGGGGGCGGGTGATGGAGGAGCGGCTCAGGAGCGGTCTCCTGATCACGGCTCAGCCCCTGGCCCCCGCCCGGCTCTGGACCGTGCTCCGGCCGCTCACCGACACTCCCCGTGCGGTCCTCCCCTGACCTGCCGCGGCTGTCAGCGGCGTTCGTCGTAGCCCGGGTCGACGGTCTCGGGGGACAGGCCGAGGAGGGAGGCGACCTGCTCCACCACGGTGTCGTGGACGAGGGCGCCCAGCGTGTCGCGGTCGCGGGCGCGGGCCTCCAGCGGGCGCCGGTAGAGGACGATGGACGCCGGGTCCTGCCCCCTGGCCGTGTCGGCGCGGCCGAGCGGGATCGGGTCGGCGCCGAAGCCGGGCCCGTCGCCCAGCTCGCTGAGCGGCGGCACCTCCTCCACCGCGAACTCCACCGACGACAGCTGCCTGCCCCACTTCGGCCTGAGCCGGTCGACCGCGTCGAGCACCAGGTCGTCGAAGCGCTCGCTGCGGGCACGGGCCATGGGAACGTAGGAAGGGGCGATCGGGCCGCGCAGGCCGCGGCCGTGCCTGTCGCGCCGTCGAGGACCGCGCTTGCTAGTCACACGGCAAGTGTAAGCCGCCCCCGGCGAAGAACACCGGCATCGGTGCATGTAGGTGGAAAGGCTGCGACAGCTGTCCGAATTGTGGCGACACGCCTTTTAAGAGCGCTCAGATAGTGGCGTCCCGCCCCCTTACCAGATACGGTCCCTCCGTGAGCCCCGTCCGCCGCTGTTCCCGCACCGCCTGCAGTCAGCCTGCCGTCTTCACGCTCACGTACGTATACGCCGATTCGACCGCAGTTCTCGGCCCTCTGGCGACGTACGCCGAGCCGCACTGTTATGACCTGTGCGCCGAACACGCCGAGCGGCTCACCGCCCCCCGCGGCTGGGAGGTGGTGCGTCTGCCCACCGACGGCGCCACACCGAGCACCGACGATCTCGAAGCGCTGGCCAACGCGGTCAGGGAGGCGGCCAGGCCCAGCGGATCCGGCGTGGGGGAGCCCGTCGGCCAGGGAGTCGAGGTCGGGCGGCGCGGACACCTGCGTGTTCTGAGGTCGGCCCAGCAGCACCGCGACCGGTAGGCTCGGCTCTAGCCGGAGTGACGACCTAGGGGCGGAGCTGGATGGGCGATCTCGCCAGGATCTTCAAGGCGTATGACGTTCGTGGCCTGGTGCCCGACGAGTTCGACGAGCCGGTGGCCGAGGCCGTGGGGGCGGCGTTCGTCGAGGTGACCGGAGCCCGGTCGATGGTCCTCGCCCACGACATGCGCGAGTCGTCCCCGGTGCTGGCCGACGCGTTCGTCCGGGGCGCCCGTTCCCGCGGCGCCGACGTGGTGCACGCCGGGCTGGGCTCCACCGACCTGCTCTACTACGCCAGCGGCAGCCTGGGGTTGCCGGGCGTGATGTTCACGGCCAGCCACAATCCCGCGCAGTACAACGGGATGAAGATGTGCCGCGCGGGCGCGGTGCCGATCGGCGGCGACACCGGGCTCACCGAGATCCGCGACCGGGCGGCCGAGCTGGTCGGCGTCACGGCCACGCCCACCGGGTCGCTGATCGAGAAGGACCTGCTGCCGGGCTACGCCGACCACCTGCGCACGCTCGTCGACCTGTCGGGCATCAGGCGGCTCAAGGTCGTGGTCGACGCCGGCAACGGCATGGGCGGCCACACCGTCCCCGAGGTCCTCGCCGGGCTGCCGATCGACCTCACCCCGCTCTACTTCGAGCTCGACGGCTCCTTCCCCAACCACGACGCCAACCCGCTGGAGGCGGCCAACCTGGTCGATCTGCAGCGGGCCGTGGTGGCGGAAGGCGCCGACATCGGCCTGGCCTTCGACGGCGACGCCGACCGGTGCTGGGTGGTCGACGAGCGCGGTGAGTCCGTCTCGCCGTCCGCGATCACGGCCCTGGTGGCGGTGCGTGAGCTGGCCAAACACCCCGGCGCGACGGTCATCCACAACCTGATCACCTCGCGCGGCGTGCCGGAGATCGTCCGCGAGCACGGCGGCGACCCGGTCCGCACCCGCGTCGGCCACTCCTTCATCAAGGCCGAGATGGCCCGCACCGGGGCCGTCTTCGGCGGCGAGCACTCCGCTCATTACTACTTCCGCGACTTCTGGTTCGCCGACTCCGGCATGCTGGCCGCGCTGCACGTGCTGGCGGCGCTCGGCGAGCAGCCCGACCCGTTGTCGCGGGTGGTGTCCGCCTACTCCCGCTACCACGCCTCGGGCGAGATCAACAGCACGGTCGCCGACCAGGACGCGGCCGTGCGCCGCGTGCGCTCGGCGTTCGGCGGCCGGGGCGAGGCCGACGAGCTCGACGGGCTCACCGTGAGCGGCGACGGCTGGTGGTTCAACCTGCGCGCGTCCAACACCGAGCCGCTGCTCAGGCTCAATGCCGAAGCGGCCGACGAGACCACGATGACGGCGGTCCGGGACGAGGTCCTCGACCTGCTGAGAGAGGTTCAACAGTGAAGATCGACGACTGGCTGCTGGAGATCCTGGCGTGCCCGGCGTGCAAGGCGCCGCTCCGCGCCGAAGGCGAGGCCGAGGAGCTGGCCTGCACCGGCTGCGGCCTGGTCTATCCCGTCCGTGACGAC
Organism: Nonomuraea sp. NPDC054003; assembly: GCF_055585125.1. Classification (NCBI taxonomy): domain Bacteria; kingdom Bacillati; phylum Actinomycetota; class Actinomycetes; order Streptosporangiales; family Streptosporangiaceae; genus Nonomuraea; species Nonomuraea sp. NPDC054003. The sequence goes on along the minus strand of NZ_JBVJKR010000017.1, from coordinate 168,182 downwards.
ATCCCCGTCCTGCTCGTCGACGAGGCCAGGAAGCCGTGACCTGGGAGCCCGAGCGGCTCGACGACACGCATCACCTCACCGAGGGCGACCCCGGCGGCATGCTCCGCGCGGTCGCCGACTCCGCCGCCCAGGTCCGCACCGGCTATCGGTGCGCGGTCGAGTCCGGCGTCGACCGCCTCTCCGCGAACGTGCGGCCGAGAGCGGTCGTGGTCGCGGGCATGGGGGGCTCCGCCCTCGCGGGCGACATCCTGGCCGCGGTGTGCGGGCCCGGCGCTCCGATCCCCGTGGTCACGGTGCGCTCCTACCAGCTCCCCGGCTGGGTGGGCGCGACCGACCTGGTGATCGCCGTCTCCTGGTCCGGAGAGACCGGAGAGACGCTCGCCATGGCGGCCGAGGCGGTGCGGCGCGGCTGCACACTCCTCGCGGTCGGGCCCGCGGGGTCCGCCCTGGAGGCGGTGGCGGTCCAGTCGTCCTCGCTCCACGTGGCGATCCCCACCGGCCGCCGGCCCAGGGCCGACCTGTGGCTCGTGACGACCCCGCTGGTGGTGGCCGCCGCCTCGCTGAGGCTGGTGCGGGCCGAGCCGACGGTCTACGAGCGGGTGGCCAGGACGCTCGAAGACATCGCGCACCGCTGCCGGCCATCCAGCGACTCGTTCATCAACCCCGGCAAGGCGCTGGCGATGGACCTGGCCGAATCCGTGCCGATGATCTGGGGCTCGTCCCCGCTGGCCACCGCGGCGGCCACCCGTTTCGCCCACCGGCTCAACGAGAACGCCAAATATCCCGCGATGGCCGGCGAGCTGCCCGAGGCAGGCCACAACCAGGTGGCGGTGCTCGACGGGCCGCTGGCCGAGCGCGACATCTTCGCCGACACCTCCTCACGGACGCTCCGGCTGGTGCTGCTGCGCGACATGGAGGAGCACCCCCGGGTGACCAGCACGAGGGAGGCGGTCCTACGGGTCGCGCAGGATCGCGACGTGCGGGTCACCGAGCTGGCGTCCGACGGCGACCACCCGCTGGAGCGGCTGGCCTCGCTGATCGGGCTGACGGATTTCGCCAGCACCTATCTCGCGCTGGGTTACGGCGTCGACCCGACCCCGGTGCGGCCGATCACGGAGTTGAGGGCTCGGATTTCCCACTAGGATCCATCCGTCCAGGACTTTGTGATCGTATGACTGGAGACGACCGGTGAGTGCGAGCGGCGGAACCAAAGCAATCATCGCGGCTCTGGCCGCGAACATGTCCATCGCGGTCGCGAAGTTCGTGGCGGCGGCCTTCACCGGGTCGTCGTCGATGCTGGCCGAGGGCATCCACTCCGTCGCCGACTCGGGCAACCAGGCGTTGCTGCTGCTGGGCGGCAAGCGGGCCAAGCGGGCCAGCACCCGCGAGCACCCGTTCGGCTACGGGCGCGAGCGCTACTTCTACGCGTTCGTGGTGGCCGTGGTGCTGTTCGCGATCGGCGCGCTGTTCTCGCTGTACGAGGGCTATCACAAGCTGACCCACGCCGAGCCGCTCACCTCGCCCGGCTGGGCGTTCGGCGTGCTGATCTTCGCGATCATCGCCGAGATCTTCTCGTTCCGCACGGCCATCATCGAGGCCAACGCGGTCCGCGGCGACCAGGGGTGGATGGCGTTCATCCGCCGGTCCAAGGCGCCCGAGCTGCCCGTCATCCTGCTGGAGGACCTCGGCGCGCTGCTCGGCCTGATCTTCGCGCTGTTCGGCGTGACGATGGCCGTGGTGACGGGCAACCCGGTCTGGGACGCCGTCGGCACCCTCATGATCGGCGCCCTGCTCGCCGTCATCTCGGTGATCCTGGCCGTGGAGACCAAGTCGCTGCTGCTCGGCGAGAGCGCCGCCCCCGAGATGGAGGGCCGCATCCGCGCCGCGCTCGAAGCCTCCTCGCAGGTCGACCGCGTCATCCACATGAAGACGCTGCACATCGGCCCGGAGGAGCTGCTGGTGGCCGCCAAGATCGCGGTGACGCGGTCCGACACCGCGCCGGAGATCGCCCAGGGCATCGACGAGGCCGAGCGGCGCATCCGCGAGGCGGTGCCGATCGCCCGCGTCATCTACCTGGAGCCCGACCTCGACCGTGAGGTGTCGCCCACGGTCTGACCGGTCACTCGTGGCCGGTGACGCACGACCTGCCCGAGTCGGTCTGGTCGAACAGGCACCGGCCGTCTCTGGCCAGCGTCACGACCTTCTTGACGGTGGCGAACTGCTTGAGCGTCGCCTCGATCGTACGCAGCGCCCGGGCGTCGGAGCCGACTCCCGAGCCCCAGACCGTGCGGCAGAAGCGGAGCGTGGCGGTGCCCTTGCGGATCTTCAGCGTGAAGTCGGCGCCGCAGTCGGAGCGGCCGCGGAGCTTGCCGGTCAGCTCGGAGTGCAGGCCGCGGCGCCGCTCGGCGGCGGTGGGGCCCTTGATGAGCTGTTCGACGGCGAACCTGGCGACGCCGGCGTGCGGGGAGGTCCTGGTGACCGGCACGACCTTGCCGGGCACCCCGTGCCCCTTGGAGAAGTAGACCTGGACGTCGGCGGCGGTCTGCGCGGGGGTGAGGGCCAGCACGGTGGCCAGCAGCAGCTCTTTCATGCCCTGTTCGACGTATCGCCGGCACCCGGGGTTCGCAGCAGGCGCAGCGCCTTCTCCTTCTCGAAGTCCAGCGCCCTGCGCGGCACCTGGATGCGGCCGATGCGCACGCCCAGCTCGCGCACGCTCGCGGCGACGGCCGGCTCGCTGAGCGCGCGCAGCGCGAACGCCAGCTCGGCCGGTGAGACGTCGAACCGCTTCTCCAGCTCCACCGCGTGGGCGACGGCGGCGAGCTCCTCAGGGCCGAAACGCCGGTGCGCGCCACGACCCCGCACCGGTGGCAGCAGCCCGAGAGCTTCCCGGTAGCGGAGCATCCTGGGAGACATGCCGAGCCGCTTGGCCGCTTCCGTGATTCGCATTCTTACATTCTTACGTCAACTTCCGGGGTCTCGGGGTGCGACCTTGCCGGACTGCCGCCTAGACTCGTCCGCGACCACACGATGACGCGAGGGGTAACGCAGATGGACTTCAAGGTCGCCGACCTTTCACTGGCCGAGTTCGGCCGCAAGGAGATCCGGCTCGCCGAGCACGAGATGCCCGGCCTCATGGCGATCCGCCGTGAATACGCGGCCTCCCAGCCCCTCCGCGGCGCGAAGATCATGGGCTCCCTGCACATGACCATCCAGACCGCCGTCCTCATCGAGACGCTGGTCGCGCTCGGCGCCGAGGTGCGCTGGGTGAGCTGCAACATCTTCTCCACCCAGGACCACGCCGCCGCCGCGGTCGTCGTCGGCCCCGACGGCACCGCCGACGACCCCAAGGGCGTGCCCGTGTTCGCCTGGAAGGGCGAGACGCTCGAGGAATACTGGTGGTGCACCGAGCAGGCGCTCACCTGGCCCGGCGCCGACGGCCCCAACATGATCCTCGACGACGGCGGCGACGCCACGCTCCTGGTCCACAAGGGCGCCGAGTACGAGAAGGCCGGTTTCGTGCCGGACGCCACCGACGCGGACCCCGAGGAGTGGCACGTCATCATCGGCCTCCTCAAGCGCACCGTCACCGACGAGAAGCGCTGGACCCGGATCGCCGAGGGCATCAAGGGCGTCACCGAGGAGACCACCACCGGCGTGCACCGTCTCTACGAGATGCACAAGAACGGCCAGCTGCTGTTCCCGGCGATCAACGTCAACGACTCGGTCACCAAGTCCAAGTTCGACAACAAGTACGGCTGCCGCCACTCCGTCATCGACGGCCTCAACCGCGCCACCGACGTGCTCATCGGCGGCAAGGTGGCCGTGGTGTGCGGCTACGGCGACGTCGGCAAGGGCTGCGCCGACGCGCTGCGCGGCCAGGGCGCCCGGGTCATCGTCACCGAGATCGACCCGATCTGCGCGCTCCAGGCGGCCATGGACGGCTTCCAGGTCACCACGCTGGACGACGTCGTCGGCATCGCCGACATCTTCGTCACCACCACCGGCAACTTCAACATCATCACCGCCGACCACATGGCGCGGATGAAGCACCAGGCGATCGTGTCCAACATCGGCCACTTCGACAACGAGATCGACATGGCCGGCCTGGCCAAGACCCCCGGCATCGAGCGGCGCAACATCAAGCCGCAGGTCGACGAGTGGGTGTTCGCCGACGGTCACTCCATCCTCGTGCTCGCCGAGGGCCGGCTGATGAACCTCGGCTGCGCCACCGGCCACCCGTCGTTCGTCATGTCCAACTCGTTCACCAACCAGGTGATCGCGCAGATCGAGCTGTTCACCAAGACGGAGGACTACCCGATCGACGTCTACGTGCTGCCCAAGCACCTCGACGAGAAGGTCGCCAGGCTGCACCTCGACGCCCTCGGCGTCAAGCTCACCCAGCTGACCAAGGAGCAGGCGGCCTACATCGGCGTCCACGTCGAGGGCCCGTACAAGCCCGACCACTACCGCTACTGATCTCCGGCGTGTTCGATGCTCCGGAGGGGCGGGCGCCCCTCCGGAGCCTTGGTGTCTGAAGGCTTGCATGGATCTGTGGGAGAGCGGGGAGCGGCACATCTCGTGGGCCGCCCGTTCGATGCCGGTGCTGACCGCGCTCGGGGAGCGGTTCGCCGCCGAGCGGCCGCTCGACGGGCTGCGGGTGGCCGCGTGCCTGCACGTCACGGCCGAGACCGCGGTGCTGATGGGCACGCTCAAGGCGGGCGGCGCGGAGATCGCGCTGGCCGCCTCCAACCCGCTGTCGACGCAGGACGACGTGGCGGAGGCGCTGCGCGGCTACGGCGTGGCCGTGCACGCCAGGGCGGGCGTCGACCGGGCCACCTACTACCGTCACATCCACCAGGCCCTCGACGTGCGGCCCGACCTGGTGCTCGACGACGGCTGCGACCTGGTCAACATCCTCCACACCGAGCGCACCGACCTGCTCGACGGAGTTTCGGGCGGGTGCGAGGAGACCACCACCGGCGTCATCAGGCTCCGGCAGATGGCCGCCGAGGGGGCGCTGCGCTTCCCGATGGTGGCGGTCAACGACACCCGGACCAAGCGGATGTTCGACAACCGCTACGGCACCGGCCAGTCGACGCTCGACGGCATCATGCGGGCCACCAACACCATGCTGGCCGGGAGCACGGTCGTGGTCGCCGGGTTCGGCTACTGCGGGCGCGGCGTGGCCGAGCGGGCCAAAGGGCTGGGCGCGCGGGTGATCGTGACGGAGATCGACGCGGTCAAGGCACTCGACGCCACCCTCCAGGGATACGAGGTGCGCCCGATGGAGCAGGCGGCCCCGGCGGGCGACGTGTTCATCACCGTCACCGGCAACCGCGACGTGATCACGGCCGCGCACGTGGCGGCCATGAAGGACGGGGCGATCCTGGCCAACGCCGGCCACTTCGACGTGGAGATCGACGTGCGGGCGCTGGACGAGCTGGCGAGCGAGGTGCACCGCGGGATCCGGCCCAACACCGACGAGTACGTCCTGCCCGACGGCCGCCGCCTGTTGCTGCTCGCCGAGGGCCGGGTGGTCAACCTTACCGCCGCCGAGGGCCATCCGGCCGCGGTGATGGACATGTCGTTCTCCGCGCAGGCGCTCGCCGTCGCCTGGCTCGCCCGCGAGCGGGCGGGGATGGCGCCCGGCGTGTACGACGTACCCCAGGAGATCGACCAGGAGGTGGCCAGGCTCAAGCTGGTGGCCGCCGGCATCGGCATCGACGTGCTCACCGGCGACCAGGAGTCCTACCTCCACTCCTGGCGCAGCGGCTCCTAGCGCTAACCGGCCGCCTGCATCTCGCGCATCCGCCGGATCTCCGAGAGCTGGGTGACGCCCACGTCGTTGGCCAGCTCCTCGATCCGCAGGTGCGAGCCGCCCTTGAGCACCTCGGTCGACATCTCGATCGCGCCCTCGTGGTGCTTGATCATCAGCTCCAGGAACAGCCGGTCGAACGCCTGGCCCGACGCCGCTTTCAGCTGCTCCATCTGCTCGGGCGTGGCCATGCCGGTCATGCCGTCGTGCGCGGCGTGGTGGTCGGGCACCCGCTGGCCCTGCTGCTGCAGCCAGGTCCGCATCCACTGGATCTCCGGGCCCTGGGAGTCCTTGATCCGCGAGGCGAGGCTCTTGAGCTTGGCCGACTCCGCCCTGTTCGGCGCCAGGATGGCCATGTCGAGCGCCTGCTGGTGATGGACGATCATGTCCTGGACGTACGCGACGTCGGCCGCGTTCGCGCTCGCCTGGGGCACGGCGGTGACCGCCTCACCCGGAGCGAGTGTCCTGGCCTCCTCGCCGGGCTTGCCGGGGGCGATGACCGGCGCCGTCGAGTCGGCGCGCGGGGCCTGAGTCTCTGAGGTGCAGCCGGAAACGGCGAATATCGTGAGGGCACCGGTGACGACGACGAGCGCAGCGCGCACTCAGCCTCCTGACGGTTTCGGTCGGAACGTCGCATTCTAAGAGGGAATGGTGATCATTAATAGAGGGCAACCTGCTCTAATGTTTGACATATTGCGTGCTGGTCGTGAGCGGAGTTGAAGGGTGAAAATTTCACCATTTATGCCCCCTTTATAGGAGGACACCTCCCGTGCCGTCCACCCGCAGGTTCCTCGTCCTCGCTGGAGCCGCCCTCACCTTGGTGATGGCCGGCCTCCCCGCGCAGGCTGCGGACATCCCGGCTCCCGGCGAGATCGTCAAGAGCCAGAACATCACGCACGTCACCAACGTGCCCAAGCCCGAGGCGCTGGCCGACATCAACACGGACATGGCCTTCCAGGGTGACTACGCCTACGTCGGCAACTACTACGGCTTCTCGATCTACGACATCAAGAACCCCAAGAAGACCAAGGTAGTCAGCTCCGTGGTCTGCCCCGGCGGCCAGATGGACATCAGCGTCTACGGTGACCTGGTGTTCGGGTCCGTCGACTCCTCCCGCAACGACGACTCCTGCAACAGCACCGGCCAGAGCGCGGCCGTGAAGGAGTCGTGGGAGGGCATCCGGATCTTCGACGTCCGCGACAAGAAGAACCCGCGGTACATCAAGTCCGTCGAGACCAACTGCGGCTCCCACACCCACACGCTCGTCCCCGACCGCCGCGGCAAGAACGTCTACCTCTACATCTCCTCGTACAGCCCGAACGCGGCCTTCCCCGACTGCCAGCCGCCGCACGACCTGATCTCCATCGTCAAGGTCCCGCTGCGGGACCCGGGCTCGGCCTCGGTCATCGCCACGCCGAACCTGTTCCCCGACGGCGGCTTCCCCGGCGTGCCCGGCTCGTACCCCAACGGCAAGTCGGCCACCACCGGCTGCCACGACATCACCGCCTACCCGGAGAAGGGCATCGCCGCCGGCGCCTGCATGGGCGAGGGCATCCTCATGGACATCCGTGACCCGGAGAACCCGAGGGTGACCGCGACCGTCCGCGACGAGACCAACTTCGCCTTCTGGCACTCCGCCACCTTCAACAACAGCGGCTCGCGGGTGATCTTCACCGACGAACTCGGCGGCGGCACCAGGGCGACCTGCAACGCGGCCATCGGGCCGGACCGCGGCGCCAACGCGTACTACGACATCGGCGCCGACGGCCAGATGACCTTCCGCGGCTACTTCAAGATCCCGCGGCACCAGGACGACACCGAGAACTGCGTGGCGCACAACGGCTCGCTGATCCCGGTCAAGGGCAAGGACATCATGGTCCAGGCCTGGTACCAGGGCGGCATCTCGGTCGTCGACTTCACCGACCCGGCCAACGCCCAGGAGATCGCCTTCTTCGAGCGCGGGCCCGACGCGCCCAACCCGCTCAGCGGCGGCCACTGGTCGGCCTACTACTACAACGGCTACATCTACGGCTCGGACTTCAACCTGGGACTCGACGTCCTCAAGATCAACGACCCGCGGACCAACAAGGCCAACGGCGTGAAGTTCGACATCCTCAACGCCCAGACCCAGCAGTCCTACAAGGACCACGGGCACCACTGATCGTCCGTCGGCGGCGGGACCTCACCGGGGCCCCGCCGCCTTCGGCATGAGGAAGACACGAGACCAAGGAGGCTCTCTGCATGTCCCGTATGTTCCGAACGCTGCTCGCGGCAGGCGCAGCCGTCGCCCTGAGCCTTACGGCGTTACCCGCCACCGCGGGTGACATCCCGCCCGCGGACACGATCGTCCACAGCCCGAACGTGAGCCACGTGCTCAACATCCCCAAGCCGGCGCCGCTCGCCGGCACCATCAACACCGACATCGCCTTCCAGGGCGACTACGCCTACGTCGGCAACTACGGCGGATTCTCGATCTACGACATCAAGAACCCGAAGCGGGCCAAGGTCGTCAGCTCGGTCGTCTGCCCCGGCGCCCAGATGGACCTCAGCGTCTACGGCGACCTGCTGTTCGCCGCCGTCGACAGCTCCCGCAGCGACGACTCGTGCAGCAGCACCGGGCAGAGCGCCGCGATCAAGGAGTCGTGGGAGGGCGTCCGGATCTTCGACATCCGCGACAAGCGCAACCCCCGCTACATCAAGTCGGTCGAGACCGACTGCGGCTCCCACACCCTGACCCTGGTGCCCGGTAAGGGCCGGGACCGGAACAAGAACGTCTACGTCTACGTCTCGTCGTACCTGCCGGCGGCCAACCTGCCCGACTGCCAGCCTCCGCACGACAAGATCTCCATCATCAAGGTGCCGCTGCGCAACCCGACGCAGGCGCACGTGGCCGCCACGCCGGTCGTCTTCCCCGACGGCGGCAACGAGACCCAGCCGGGGCTGCTCGTGCCCACCACCGGCTGCCACGACATCACCGTCTACGCGGAGAAGGACATCGCGGCCGGCGCCTGCATGGGTGACGGCGTGCTGTTCGACATCCGCGACCGGCTCAACCCGCAGGTGACCGCCAGGACCACGGACGAGAACTTCGCCTTCTGGCACTCGGCGACCTTCACCAACGACGCCAGGACGGTGCTGTTCACCGACGAGCTCGGCGGCGGCGGCGCGGCCACCTGCAACGAGACCGTCGGGCCGAACCGCGGCGCGGACGCCATCTACCGCATCCACCGCGGCGAGCTGGTCTTCCAGGGCTACTTCAAGATCCCGCGGCACCAGGCCGACACCGAGAACTGCGTGGCGCACAACGGCTCGCTGATCCCGGTCAAGGGCAAGAACATCATGGTCCAGGCCTGGTACATGGGCGGCGTCTCGTTCATCGACTTCACCGACCCGGCCAACCCGCGCGAGTTCGGCTACTTCGAGCGCGGGCCGAAGGCCGACGGCAGCGGCGGCGGTGTCTGGTCGGCGTACTACTACAACGGGTACGTGTACGCGGCCGACTTCGACAACGGCCTCGACGTGCTGAAGATCGACGACCCGCTGGTCAAGGGGGCGTCGCACGTCCGCAGCGACATCCTCAACGTCCAGACCCAGGAGTCCTACCCCGGTGGAGGCCCGGGCCGCCACTAGGCCACGACCCGACCATCAGCGCCGGTCCCGGCTCCCCGGGGCCGGCGCCCCTCACTGCGGCGGCGCGAACCCGCCGGTCCCCTCCGAAGCGGGCGGCGCCGGCGGTCCGTACGGATTCGGCCCGCCCTGAGGACCGGCGGCGGGCCCGTACGAGGTCGGCTGGGCGGGAGGAGGGCCGTACGGGCCGGTCTGCGGCGCGTACGGGAGAGGCGCGGCCTGGCGCATCAGGCGGGCCTGCTCGCGGCGGCGGCGCTCGGCGAGCACGGCGCTGAGGTAGGCGTGCGGCGGCACCCCCGGCGGCGCGGCCGGGGACACGAACGACGCCATCTGCGTGGCGATCCGCACCCCCATCTCGTACTGGATCCGCGGCGACAGGTCGTGCCAGCGCAGGATGTAGTGACGGGCGGCCGTCGCCACCTCGTCCGGCACCTGTGACAGCTCCAGGGACGCCGCCCAGGACACCAACTGCGGCGGCATCACGATGGCGTCGGAGTTGTCGCGCGGCCCCCGCTCCGAGATCACCATCGTCCCGGCGAACAGGTCGCCCAGCCGCTTGCCCTTCTGCGAGACGAGCGAGGAGATCAGCGCCGGCGCCCCGAAGAAGGCCCAGAACTCCACGAGCCCGGCGAGCCCGCGGAACAGCGCCTGCCGGAACCGCTCGGGGCTGCCGTCGTCGCTCACCACCCGCAGCCCGAGCGCCAGTTTGCCGAGGCTGCGCCCGCGCGTGGCCGTCTCGAAGATCACCGGATAGCCGACCATGACCAGGAACAGGAACAGGGTCACCACGGCCGCGAACATCGCCGGATCGGTGAACGCCGCGAGGTACGGCAGCGTGCTCAGCCCTCCGATCAGGAGCAGGATCTGGATGGCGTAGTCGATGAAGAAGGCCAGGGCGCGCGAGGGGAACTGCGCTACCCGTACCTCCAGGACGACGGCGTCACCGGTCACAACCTCTGACATATGTGGAGCCTAACGGCAATGACCGCCCGCGTGAGCGGCCAGAATGGTCACGTGGACATCGACGCGTTCGTCTCGGCCCACCGCCCGACATGGGATCGGCTGGAGCACCTGGTCAAGCACCGCTCCTCCCTGACAGGGGCCGAGGTGGACGAGCTCGTCGACCTCTACCAGCGGGTGTCGACCCACCTGTCGATCGTCCGCTCCTCCTCGTCGGACGCGATGCTGGCCGGCCGGCTGTCGGCGCTGGTCGCCCGCACCCGCTCGGCCGTCACCGGCTCCCGCAACCCGGCCTGGCGGGAGGTCGTCCGCTTCTTCACGGTCTCTTTCCCGGTGGTGGCCTACCGGACGCGCTGGTGGTGGCTCGCCACGTCGCTGGCGTTCGTGGCGGTGGCCTGGGCGCTCGGCGCGTGGGTGGCCGGCGACCCGAGGGTGCAGGCCTCGATCGCCACCGAGGAGGCGATCACCCAGCTGGTCGAGCACGACTTCGCAGACTACTACTCGGAGAACCCCGCAGCGTCCTTCGCCAACCGCGTGTGGATCAACAACGCGCTGGTGTCGCTCCAGGTCATCGCCTACGCCGTCCTCCTGGGCCTGCCGATTCCCTACGTGCTCTGGCAGAACGCCGCCAACGTCGGCATCTCGGGCGGCCTCATGGCCTCCAGGGACAAGCTCGACATCTTCTTCGGCCTCATCACGCCGCACGGCCTGCTGGAGCTCACGGCCGTGTTCCTCGCCGCCGCCGTCGGCATGCGGCTCGGCTGGACCGTCATCGCGCCAGGCCCGCGCAGACGCGTCGAGGTGCTGGCCGAGCACGGCAGAGCGGTGATGGCGGTCGCGCTCGGGCTGGTCGTGGTGCTGTTCGTGTCGGGCCTGATCGAGGCGTTCGTGACGCCGTCCGGGCTCCCCACCGCCGCCCGCGTCGGCATCGGGGTGCTCGCCGAGGTGGTCTTCCTCGGGTACGTGATCGCGTTCGGACGCCGCGCGGCCCGCGACGACCAGACCGGTGACCTGGAGGACGCCCCCGACGTGGCCCCGAGCGGCTAGAGCCGGCCCGCGGCCTTCAGCGCCAGGTAGTGGTCGGCCAGCGCGGGCGCGATGTCGTCGGGCGGCGCGTCGACCACCTCGACGCCGTGGCGGCGCAGCCTGGCCGTGATCCGCCGGCGTTCCAGCCGGGCGTGCTCGGCCGCCGCCGCGTCGTACACCTCCTCGGCCGTGCCCCGTCCGGCGGCCATCGCCGCCACCCGGGGATCCGACACGCCCGCCACCAGCACCAGGTGGCGCGAGGAGAGCTGGGGCAGCACGGGCATCAGACCCTCGTCCATCGCGGCCCCGTTCAGGTCGGTGAGAAGCACCACCAGGCAGCGGCGCTTGGCCCGGGACAGGATCGCGGCCACCATGCCCTGCGCGTCGGCCTCGACCAGCTCGGCCTCGATCGGCGCCATCACGTTGACCAGCGATGACAGCAGCTCGGTGCGGGAGGCGCCGCTCAGCCAGGCGCGCACCGACCGGTCGTAGGCCAGGAAGTCCACCCGGTCGCCGGCCCTGGCGGCGAGCGCGGCCAGCAGCAGGGCCGCGTCCATCGACCAGTCCAGCCGCGGCCACCCGGGCTCGGGACGCGGCGCGGGCCGCACCAGCAGCCCGCCCTGGCCGTCCGCGACCGCCCCGGCCAGCGGGATCGGCGCCGCGCCCACCCGGCCCGCCGAGGTGCGGCCGGTGTCGAGCACGATCAGCACCCGCCGGTCGCGCTCCGGCCGCCAGGTGCGCACGACCACGTCGTGCCGCCGCGCGGTGGCCCGCCAGTCGATCGAGCGCACGTCGTCGCCGATCACGTACTCGCGCAGCGAGTCGAACTCGGTGCCCTGACCGCGCACCAGCGCCGGATGCTGACCTTCCAGCTCGCGCAGCCTGGCCAGCCTGGACGGCAGGTGCTTGCGCGACAGGAACGGCGGCAGCACCCGCACCGACCAGGGGGAGTGGTGGTTGCCCTGCCGGGCGGCCAGCCCCAGCGGCCCGCGCGAGCGCACGGTCACCGCCACGGACTCGCGGTCGCCGCGTCTGGTCGGGGTGAGCGTCACGACCAGCTTGCGGCGCTCGCCGGCCGGCACGTCCAGCGCCAGCTCGCGCGGCGCCGCCCCGGCGGACGGCGGCCACGCGTCGCGCAGCACCCCGCGCACCCGCCTGCTCCCCGGGTTCTCGACCGTCAGCTCCACCGTCGCCCGCTGCCCGAGCCGCACCAGCCGCTCGCCCGACCGGTGGAAGCGCAGCGGCCGCACCGCGCCCGCGAACACCAGGTCCACGAGGATCCCGGCGGCCAGCAGCAGGCACACCCCGGCCAGCGCGGGGCCGGGCTGCGGGGCGAACAGCACCACCACGATCCCGAGCGCCGCGACCAGCCCGGCGCGTCCCGTCAGTGTCATCGGCGGGCCATCAGCGCGGGACCGGGACCGAGGCGAGGATGCCGTCGAGCAGGCCGTCGGCGGTCGCGCCCTCCAGCTCCGCCTCCGGCCGCAGCTGCACCCGGTGCCGGAGCGCGGGCCTGGCCAGCGCCTTGACGTCATCCGGAGTCACGTACGCGCGGCCCGACAGCCACGCCCACGCCCGTGAGGCAGCCAGCAGCGCGGTCGCCCCGCGCGGCGAGACGCCGAGCTGCAGCGACGGCGAGTTCCTGGTGGCGCGGGCGACGTCCACGATGTAGCCGAGCACCTCGGGGGCGACGTGCACCTGCGCCGCCGCCTGGCGGCCCGCCTCCAGGTCGGCGGCCGTCGCCACCGGCTTGATCTCCGACAGGTCGCGCGGGTCGAAGCCGAGCGCGTGCCGCTCCAGCACCGCGATCTCCTGGTCACGCGGCGGCAGCGGCACCGTCAGCTTCACCATGAACCGGTCCAGCTGGGCCTCGGGGAGCTGGTAGGTGCCCTCGTACTCGACGGGGTTCTGCGTCGCGCACACCACGAACGGGTCGGGCAGCGGGCGGGCCGCGCCCTCCACGCTCACCTGCCGCTCCTCCATCGCCTCCAGCAGCGCCGCCTGGGTCTTCGGCGGGGTGCGGTTGATCTCGTCGGCGAGCAGCAGGTTCGTGAACACCGGGCCCTCGCGGAACTCGAACTCCGCCGTCTTCGCGTCGTAGATGAGCGAGCCGGTCACGTCGCCCGGCATCAGGTCGGGGGTGAACTGCACCCGCTTGAAATCCAGCGACAGTGCCGCGGCGAGGGTGCGGACCATCAGCGTCTTGGCCACGCCCGGCACGCCCTCCAGCAGCACGTGTCCCCGGCACAGCAGGGCGATGACCAGCCCGGTCACCACCGCGTCCTGCCCGACCACGGCCTTGGACACCTCGGCCCGGAGCGCGCTCAGCGCCTCCCTGGCCGCGTCCGCGGGGGCCGCCGTCCGGGCGAAATGCTCAGAGCTCACTGACCTTCCTTTCGATGTGGTCCACGTATCCGGCCAGGGCGACCAGCTCGTCGTCCGTCTCCGGCGAAGGCCCGTACAGCGCGGCGCCGACCCGCTGCGCGTCCTCACCCGTCCGTACGGCGATCGCCGCCACCACTTCCCGGCTGTCCGCGCCCTGGCCCAGCCCGAGCCGGGGCGTCAGCCGGTCGATCGCGCCCGCCCGCAGCGCGTCGGCGGCCCTGGCCCTGGCCTTCCTGGCGCGGTAGAGCCTGCCGCGGCCCTCCACCGTCTCGGCGGCCCGCACCACCACCGGCAGCCGCTCCACCACGACGGGGCCGAGCCGCCTGCCCCGCCAGAACGCCACCAGCGCCACCGCCACGCACGCCATCACCAGCGACCAGCCGACGCCGGCGGGCATGAGGTCGTACATGGACCGGCCCTCGGTGCCCGCCAGGTCGCCGGCGGGCGGGGTGTCAGGGGACACCAGCCAGGTCACGGGCTTGCCGGTGTCGAGCAGGTTGAGCGCCAGCGCGGCGTTGCCGTCCTCGGCCAGGCGCAGGTTCGTCATGAACGAGGCGCTGCCGACGACCGTGGTCGTGCCGGACCCGTTCGGGAAGCTGACGAGCGTCGAGCCCTCATGCGACGGATAGCACCCCGTGCCGCCGGCGGGGACCTCGAACGCGACCCCGCCGATGTAGGCGCTCCCCGCGGCGGTCGCGGCGGGCAGCGCGCACTCGGGGTCGCGCGAGCGCTCCCGCACCGCCTCCGGCACCGGGTCGACGTTCGGGGCGAGCGTCGGCAGGTCGTAGAAGCCCACGATCAGCCGGTCGCCGGGGAGCGAGGCCAGGGCGGACGTGTCCACGTACGTCGTGTCGCCGGCGAACAGCAGTCTGTCGCCGCCCAGGGCCCTGGCCGCTTCCGCCGAGTCCACCCGGTCCACCGTGACGCCTCTGGCCCGCAGCAGCTCGGCCAGCGCCTTGGAGCCCTGCAGCGAGGTGTCGTCCGGATCGAGGAAACGCTGGGCGCCCCGGTCGGGGCCGAGCAGCACCACGGCCGTGGCGACCGCCACGACGATCAGGCCGAGCAGCGCGATCAGCCGGCCGCCCCGCCACACGGACCGCACGGTCGGCGACGTCGGCACCGACCCGCCCCCGGCCGCCGGCGCCAGCCCGCCCGACGCCGGAACGCTCTCCTCCGGCCTCACCCGCACGCCTTCACCGGCCATCAGAACCTCCGAACCGCACCCCACCCGGCCTCCCGGCCCGGCGTCCTTCCAGGGGGTGGTGTCCTGCTGGGGTGGCCTGGACGGGGCGGTCGTGCGGGGGCGACGGGCGGGGAAGGGTCATGGGGTGGCTCCCAGGGCGGCCGGGCGGGCGGTCGCGAGGCGGGTGTCCAGCGTGCTCATGGACTCGTAGGCCGCGGGGGTGCCGCGGACGTCGCCGTAGGTGACGTCGTCGAAGGAGCGGGCCGCCGCCGCCAGGTCGGCGGCGAACGGCGGGAGCGCCCGGCCGGCCTCGGCGGCGAGCTCGGCGGCGGTGCGGCCCGGCATGCCGTCGACCAGGGCGCGCTCCTCCAGGTCGCGGGCGATGGCGCGCAGCCGCTCCTGGATCGCCTCGGTCCACCGGCCTTCGGCGGCGAGCCGCTCGGCGGCCTCACGGTGCTCGGCCGCCGTCAGCCGCCGGGTGTCGAACAGCTCGCCGGGAGCGGCGGCCCTGCGCCGGCCGGCGCGGCGGACCTGCCAGACGACCAGCGCCGCGACGCCCACGAGCAGCAGCAGGATGACGATCGCGGCCAGCACACCGCCCGCGGTGCCGCCACCGGCCACCGTGTCGAGCAGGTCGTTGACGAACTGGAAGAACCAGCGCTGCAGCCGGTCGAACAGCGACTCCCGAGCGTACTGAGGGTCGAGGAGCTCGCGCGCCGCACGCCCGGCGGCCTCGTCCCTGCCGATCGGGCTCACGACTTGGCGGAGTTGGACGGGTGCCACAGCTCGTCGGCCGTCGAATGCACCCAGCCCTGCCGTTGCTGCTCGATGGCCGCCGTCTGCAGGACGAGGTCGAAGGCCTCGCCCCGCATGCGGCGGTCCGCGTACAGGAGCCCGGCGACGCCCGCCTCGAACGGGTAGGTGATCATGGCGCCGAGCGTGCCGCCGACGGCGACCAGGATGGAACCGATCACGATCGTCGCCACCGACCCGCTGCCGACCAGCCCGATCACCATTCCGACGATCATGAACGGCACCTGGAGGATGCTGGCGATCAGCCCGACCACCAGCGTGGTCAGGAACAGGATGCCGAGGACGCGCCAGAAGTCGCCGGTCACCAGGTTCCACGAGCGGCGCATCGCGTCGACAGGACCCCTGCCCTCCAGCACCACGGCCGCGGGCGCGAAGGCGAAGCGCGTGCGGAAGAAGAACACGTACCCGATGTAGAGCACGATCATCAGCAGGAACAGCAGGAGCAGCCCGCCGGCCGCCTCGGGCGAGCCCCCGGCGACGGTGCCGAAGGCGACTACGAGCACCGCGGCCATGACGGCCACCGGGGCCAGCATGATGAGGGCCAGCAGCCCGACGACGCCGAACAGGGCGGGCAGCCGCCTCCTGGTCGTCTGCCACGCCTCCTGAGTGGTGATCTTGCCGCCGAACACGGCCCGGCCGAGGATGCGCGTCAGCACCCCGGTCAGCACCGTCACCGCGACGAAGCTGATCGCGTACGAGACGAAGGCGCTGACGTACTGGGCCCCGAGCATGCCGTAGGTGCCGGCCGGGTCCTCGGCCTGGAGGGCGGCGGGGTCGTTCATCAGCGGCGCGACGGCGCCGAACACGAAGCCCTGGCCGACGGCCAGCGGGATGGCGGCGAGCAGCGCCGCGACCGCCGACAGCCCGAGCACGGCCTTCGGGTTGGAGCGGATGAGCTTGATGGTGCCGTCGTAGATGTCGCCCAGAGCGAGCGGGCGCAGGGGGATGATGCCGGGCCGCAGCGCGGGCGGGTGGGGACCGTACCCGTAGGGCTGGCCCTGCGGGTAGGGGCCGTGGGGCGGCCCGTAAGACTGCTGCCCGCCGGACTGGGGGCCGGCTTCGTAGGGAGGAGGACCGGAAGGCGGCGGCTGCTCGCTGCCGGGGGCGGTCCACGGCGACGCCGGAGGCGCGCCGTAGGGCGGGGGCTGCTCCGCTGCCCAGCCCGAAGGCCTCTCTGACGCGGAACCGTGACCGTCTGACATATCCCAATCCTGGCACGCTGGGCGGCTGGGTGGCGTCGCGCCGTCGAGAAGACCGCATCTTGGCTCGCATTCCACGCGTTTCGGCGCGGCGGATCTCGTCCAGGGTGGCCGAAAGACCTTCCGTTACCGCAGACTGAAGAAAGCGGTCGCGGCGCGAGCCTGATACGGACCTTTCGCGGGACTCATGTCACACTCATGGGCCGAGCGGGGGTAACCTTCACCGACCGTGCAGGTATGTCCCAGAATGCGTAGAACGAATGAGGGGCCATGAAAGGTCGCGTGCTGGTCGTCGATGACGATGCCGCTCTCGCCGAGATGCTCGGCATCGTGTTGCGCGGAGAGGGCTTCGAACCATCCTTTGTCAGTGACGGCGACAAGGCGCTGGACGCGTTCCGCGACACGCGCCCCGATCTCGTCCTGCTCGACCTGATGCTGCCCGGCGCCGACGGCATCGACGTCGCCCGCCGCATCAGGGCGGAGTCCGGCGTGCCGATCGTCATGCTCACGGCCAAGAGCGACACCATCGACGTGGTGCTGGGGCTGGAGTCGGGCGCCGACGACTACATCGTCAAGCCCTTCAAGCCGAAGGAACTGGTGGCCCGGGTGCGGGCCAGGCTGCGCCGCACCGACGAGCCGACCCCCGAGATCCTGCAGATCGGCGACATCACCATCGACGTGGCCGGACACTCGGTCAAGCGCGGCGACGAGACGATCAACCTCACCCCGCTCGAGTTCGACCTGCTCGTCGCCCTGGCCCGAAAGCCGCGCCAGGTCTTCACCCGCGAGGTCCTGCTGGAGCAGGTCTGGGGCTACCGCCACGCGGCCGACACCCGCCTGGTCAACGTGCACGTGCAGCGCCTCCGCGCCAAGATCGAGAAGGACCCCGAGCACCCCGAGATCGTGGTGACGGTCCGCGGCGTGGGCTACAAGGCCGGCCCCGCTTAGGGACCCGGCTCTCCCCGCCATGCCCCCGACCAGGACGAGACGCACACGCCGCCGGACCCTCCGCCAGATACTCGGCGGGATCCGGCGGCGGGCTCGTCGTGCGGCGGGCAGGGCGCGCCGGCTGTGGCGGCGCTCGCTCCAGCTCCAGGTCGTCACCAGCACCCTGGTCATCTCGCTGATCGTCGTGGTGGTGCTCGGCATCTTCCTGTCCGACCAGATCAACAACTCGGTCATCGAGCGGCGGCAGCAGTCCGCCGCCAGCGAGGCCGCCGCCGACCGGCTGCAGATCGCCGACGCGCTCACCCGGCGCGAGGACGACCAGGCCAAGTCCTCCGATCCCGGCAAAAGCGTGCCGCCCGACCCGCTCGACGAGGTGATGGACAACATCATCGGCACCGGCAGGGACGGCTGGAAGAAGCGCTACGAGGTGCTGATCCTCAACGTCGACGAGCCCGGCCGGTCCCGCGCGTCGGGCAACGTCAACCAGCAGAACATCCCCGAGGCGCTGCAGCAGATGCTGCGCCGCCAGGCCGAGAAGTTCATCGACAGGCCGCAGCGCTACACCGAGCCGATCAGGCTGCCCGGCGAGAGCCAGCACAGGCAGACCCTCGTCATCGGCGCCATCATCCACGTCAACGGCAGTTACGAGGTCTACCACTTCTTCCCGTTCGACGAGGAAGAGCAGATGCTGTCGAACGTCCGGCTGGCCATCGTCGTGGTCGGCTTCGGGCTGGTGCTGCTGCTCGCCGCCATCGCGTACCTCGTGGCCCGCCAGGTCGTCACGCCGGTCCGGCTCGCCCGCCAGGCCGCCGAGCGGCTGGCCGCCGGGAAGCTCGACGAGCGGCTCAAGGTCCGCGGCGAGGACGACCTGGCGAGGCTCGCGACCTCGTTCAACGAGATGGCCGCCAACCTGGCGCTCAAGATCCACCAGCTGGAGGAGCTGTCGCAGGTGCAGCGGCAGTTCGTCTCCGACGTCTCGCACGAGCTGCGCACCCCGCTCACCACCGTCCGCATGGCCGCCGACCTGCTGTACGACGCGCGCGAGGACTTCGAGCCGATGGCCTCGCGCTCGGCCGAGCTGATGCAGGCCCAGCTCGAACGGTTCGAGTCGATGCTGGCCGACCTGCTGGAGATCAGCCGGTACGACGCCGGCGCCGCCGACCTGGACCTCGACTCCGTCGACATCCGCGACGTGGTGCTGCGCGCCATCGCCGACTCCGAGGCGCTGGCCGAGCGCCACAGCACCCGCTTCGAGCTGCGGTTGCCCAACGAGCCGTGCATGGCCGAGGTCGACAACCGCCGGGTCGAGCGCATCCTGCGCAACCTGCTGTTCAACGCCATAGAGCACGGCGAGGGCCGCGACGTCGTGGTCACCGTCGGCGCCGACAGGGACGCGGTCGCGGTCGCGGTGCGCGACCACGGCATAGGGCTCAAACCCGGTGAGGACACGCTGGTGTTCGACCGGTTCTGGCGGGCCGACCCGTCGCGGGCCAGGACCATCGGCGGCACCGGGCTCGGCCTGGCGATCTCCCGCGAGGACGCCGGCCTGCACGGCGGCTGGCTGCAGGCATGGGGCCAGCCGGGCGAGGGCTCGCAGTTCCGGCTCACCCTGCCCAGGAAGGCCGGCACCGACCTCAAGGGCTCCCCGCTGTCGCTGGTCCCGCCCGAGATCGAGATGCGCCGCACCTGGCGCGGCCAGATGACGCCGGTCCTGCTGCCGGCCACCGGAGACGGGGGCGGCCATGACGAGGATTAGGCGGCTGGGCGGCGCCGCCGCCTTCGCGTTCACCATGCTCCTGGCCGGCACCGGCTGCGCGGTCATCCCCGTGGGCGGGCCGTTCCCGGTGGACGACGCGGGCAGCGGCGACTCCGTCACCGTGCCGTTCCAGCGCATGCTCGCCGTCGCGCCGCAGCCCGACTGGGGGCCGCAGCAGGTCGTGGAGGGCCTGCTGGCCGCCATGGCCGCCTACGACGACGACCCCTCCGTGCTGCCCAAGTACCTGACCGAGGAGGCCAGGCGGGTCTGGAAACCCGACGGCGCCATCACGGTGATCGACAACTCGTTCCGGTTCGGCGAGCTCGTCGAGAACAAGGAGAAGAACGAGACCGTCCTCTCCATCCAGGGCAACAAGATCGCGCAGATCAACGAGGACGACACGTACGTGCCGGTCGGCTCGTCCGACGACCCCAAGATCAACCGGCCGATCACCCTGGTCAAGGACGCCAACGGGGCCTTCAAGGTCAACGGGTTGCAGCAGGGCCTGCTGCTCACCGACGCCGACGTGCGGCGCGCGTACCGTCCCACCAACCTCTACTACCTCAACGGCAGCTCCGGCGCCGACCCGCAGCCCGACCGGCTGGTCGTCGACCGGCTGCGGCTGCGCGTCGACCCCGACAAGAGCTTCGCCCAGACCATCGTCGAGCGCCTCGCCGAAGGGCCGACCAGCGGGCTGCAGGGCGCGGTCGGCAACGAGTTCCCGGAGGGCGCCAGGGTGCGGTGGATCCGGTCCACCGAGGACCGGGTGGTGATCAACATGGGCGGCCCGTTCAACCCGCTCGACACCTACACACAGGGCCTGCAGGCCCAGCTCAGGGCCAGCCTGAGCAGCAACAACCTGGCCAACGGCCGCACCCTGGAGGTGCTGCTCGACGGCGAGCAGTTCTTCTCCTCCGGCCCGCTCACCGTGCCGGCCAACCTGCCGGAGAGCTGGCTGGGCAGCGAGGACAAGCAGGTGTTCTACAGCAGCGGCGGCGCGGTCTTCGTGCTGGGCAGCGACGGCGAGGGCCACCCCGTGACCGGCCCCGCCGGACAGCCCAGCCAGGGCTACACCGGCTTCGCCGTCTCCAAGGACCGCGACCGGATCGCCGCCAGGTCCGCGGCGGGCGGCATCTGGGTGACCCGGCACTCGCCCGACGGCCGCTGGCAGGAGTCCATCCCCGGCGCCGACCTCACCGACCCGTCCTGGCATCGCGACGGCAGCCTGTGGACGTTCGACCGGCAGAACGGCGAGGTCATCCGCTCCCACCCGGTCGTCGGCCGGGGCCCCGAACGCGTCGCCGCGCCCGCCCTCCAGGGGCTGAACGTCACCTCGCTGCGGATGGCGCGCAACGGGGTCCGCGTCGCGGTCGAGATCGGCGACAACCGGGTCCAGGTCGGCGCGCTCACGGGCGGCGGCGGCAACGCCATGCTGAGCAACTTCGAGACGCTGACCACGGTCTCGGGCGGCGACGAGATCGTGGACATCGCCTGGAGCGACGGCGGCCACCTCCTGGTCCTCGTCCAGACCAAGGCGGGCCAGGTCGTCAAGGAGATCAACGTCGGCGACGGGGAGACCACCCAGCTCCCGACCACCAGCAAGCGACTGGAGCGCCTGGCCGCCCTGGGCGACGCGATCCTGGCGACCACCGAGGACAGCAACGAGATCCTCGAATACAGCCGCGACAAACAAACCTGGACCCCGAAGCCCGCCACCGCCGTCGACCAGCCGATCTTCGCCCTGGGCTGACTTTGGGGGATCGCTCCGGCGGCTCTCGATTGGTTTGGCCGCCTCAACCACGAGCCGGAAGGTGCTTGGGGCGCGAGCCGGAGGTTTCTTGGGGCGCGGGCGTGAAGTTTCCTGGAGCGTGAGCGGAAGTCCTTTGGTGCGGCGCGAAGCTTCTTGCGGCGCGAGCCGGGCGTCTCTTGCGGGCGCGGATGCGAAGCTTTGTGGGGCGCCAGCTGGAC
The DNA here is from genome assembly GCF_055585125.1 of Nonomuraea sp. NPDC054003. NCBI lineage: Bacteria > Bacillati > Actinomycetota > Actinomycetes > Streptosporangiales > Streptosporangiaceae > Nonomuraea > Nonomuraea sp. NPDC054003. The sequence continues at coordinate 146,502 of NZ_JBVJKR010000017.1, read as the reverse complement.
GTCTCTCGCGGGCGCGGGCGCGATGCTTTGTGGGGCGTTAGCGGGAAGTCTTTCGGGGGCGCGGGCGTGAAGCTTCCTGGGGCGCAGCTGGACGTCTCTCGCGGGCGCGGGTGCGAAGCCTTGTGGGGCGTGAGCCGGATGTCTTTTGGGGCGTGGGCGTGAAGCTTCTTGGGGCGTGCGCCGGGCGTCTCTTGCGGGCGCGGGTGCGAAGCTTCCTGGGGCGCGAGCCCGAATTTCTCGCGGCGCGAGCGCAGAGGCACGCGCCTCTCTTGATCTTTTCTGTGCGGGCCCGAGGGACGCACGCTCGGTCAGCGTCTTGGGTTCAAAGGAAAGATCCAAAAGCGAAAATCCTTTTGGGAACCCCCTCGGGCTGGGGGCCGATAGGCGTGCCTGACGGCCCGCTCAGCCCGCCGTAGTTCCGTAGAGAGTCTCGTGACAGGTGGCGCCTCTGGGTGCTTGTTCGGCTACCGAAAGTGTCGGTGGGTGACGGCATGCTGGGGCCGTGTTCGCCGGTCTGCTTGATGTCGTGCTGCCGCAGCCCTGTCTTGGCTGTGGCGCTCCGGGGGTGCGTCTGTGCGAGGAGTGTCTGGCGGGTGTGGTGGTGCCCTCTCGCCGGATGCCCGTGCCGTGTCCCGATGGGCTTCCCGTGTGCTGGTCCGCTTCTCCGTACGGGGGCGTGGTGCGCAAGGCCGTCATCGCCTACAAGGAACGGGGTGAGGCGGCCCTGGCGGCGGCCCTCGCCGACCTTCTGGCCTTCGCCCTCGTGGCGACCCTCCGGTCGCCGCAGGAGGGCGCTGAGGGCGCTGTGGAGAGGTTCCGTGGCCGGGGGAGCGCTCGGTCGTCGGTGGGGCTTCGTGGGGTGGGGGAGTGCGGGCTTCTTCTGGGAGGGGAGGGGGTGATCGTGGTGCCGGTGCCCAGTGGGCGGGCGGCCGTCAAGGGGCGGGGTCACGACCACGTGGGGGCGCTGGCGGAGCGGGTGGTGCGCCGGCTGCGCGGACGGGGGATGGCCGTCACGCTCTGGCCCGCGCTGCGGCAGCGCCGGAAGGTGGCCGACCAGTCGGGCCTGAGCTCCGCCGACCGGGTGTCGAACCTGGCCGGGTCCTTCTCCGTATCTGAGAGCGCTGTCCGCGATCTCGAAGTCGCAGGGAGAGGAGGGGTCCACGATCTGTCGGTCGCAGGAAGAGGACGTGCCCACGATCTGTCGGTCGCAGAGAGAGGAGGTGTCCATGATCTGCGGGTCGCAGGGAGGGGTGGTGTCCGCGTACGTGGGAGTTCCGCAGGCTTCGTGCGGACAGCCGGGGATGTGTTCGATCGTGCCCGGGTGGTCGTCGTGGATGATGTCGTCACGACGGGAGCCACGCTCGCGGACGCCGCGAGGGCGCTGCGGGCGGTGGGGGCGACGGTGCCGCTGGCCGTCACCGTCGCCGCGACACGCCGGATCTCACGAAATGGTCACGGTGACAGTCAGTAAAGAAAGGCCCAGGTGTGTTGCCTTCCGGAGGGCCACATGTCCGTAGCGGGAAGCGCCCGGTGAGGCAGCTCAGAAGGCTTGCCGCCCTGTCCTGTAAGGGGTGCCGTGGGACCAAACGGGGCATTCAGCCGGCCCGTAACCCCGCGCGAAAATCACGGAAAGTGATCCTTTGGAGCTTCCTCCGGCTGACATTCGCCGCCGATCCGGATAGCGTTCTGAACATGGCACCCGTTCGGGTCCGTGGTTGCGCAGAGCCGGGGCTCCCGGCTCCGCTAGCCGATGCCAGCCGCAGGCGAAACGGCCCACGTAAGGCGACTTTTCGTCGTCCGATCACGGTGCGGCTTAGGGGTAAGTCCTGCCTCCCCGGGGGTCCAGATGTCCCCCGCCAGGAGAGAAGGGCGGTAGTGGCATCAGAGCTGCGAAACCCTCAGCAGGCGGATGTGGGGTCGAAGACCAGGTCGGCCGGACGGGTGCCACCCGCGTTCCCGGTGACGAGGCGTCGGAGGAGGGTAACCCTGAAGGACAGGCGGACAGCAGAAAACCCTGCCCGGCACCACGCGAGTCGTCGGGCGCTCTATCTCAGTCGTTAGACGAAGGGGGGCTGTTGCATGGACATCATCGTCAAGGGCCGGCACACGGGAGTGAGTGATCGGTTCCGAGACCAGGTGACAACCAAGCTGGCCAGGATCGAGCGTCTGGACAACAAACTCATCCGAGTCGATGTGGAGGTGTCGAAGGAGCGTAACGTTCGCGCGGCCGACCAGCGAGAGCGGGTCGAGCTGACCATTCACACCCGCGGCCCCGCCATCCGCGCGGAGGCCAGCGCCGACGACCGTTTCGCCGCCCTGGACATCGCGATGGACAAGCTGGAGGGCCGCCTCAGGCGGCTGGCCGACCGGCGCAAGATCCATCACGGCAACCACAAGCAGCCGTCCATGGCGGAGATCACCGCCACGATGCCCGACCTGGCCGCGCCCGCGCCGTCCAAGGTCGAGCCCGCCCGCGAGGAGGCCGAGCCCGAGGAGGATCGGCTGCCGGAAGACAAGCAGTACGACGACATCGTCCCCATCCAGATGGACGGCGAAGGCCCTCTGATCGTCCGGGAGAAGCACCACAAAGCAGAGCCCATGACCATCGACCAGGCCCTCCTCGAGATGGAGCTGGTCGGACACGACTTCTATCTGTTCCGTGACAAGGAGAGCGGCCTGCCATCCGTCGTCTACAACCGGCGTGGGTACAACTACGGTGTGCTGCGGCTCGTAGAGCCCTGACGGCCGCCGGAAAGATCTTCTCGACCACCCGAGAACCGCGGCACACGTGCGATCATGGCGGTTCGACGGCTCTGGCCCCCCGACGAGGAGGAGACGTGAGCGAGCTCAGTCAGGCGAGGACGAGCGAGCGAACCGGAGACACGACGGTCGCGAGGCGCATCAAGGAGGCCTTGTGACGGAGTCCGGCGAGGCGCGCCCCTCCGGCGGCGAGCCGATCCGCGTGCTGATCGTGGACGATCACGAGCTGATCAGGCGCAGCCTGGCCCTGGCGCTGGCCGCGGAGCCTGACATCGAGGTGGTCGGGGAAGCGAGCGACGGTCAGGAGGCGGTCGAGCTGGCCGATCGCCTCATGCCCGACGTGGCGTTGATGGATGTGCGCATGCCGCGGCAGGACGGCATCGAGGCGACCAAGGGCATCAAGGCCTCGGTGCCGAGCACCCGCATCATCATGCTGACGGTGAGCGACGAGGAAGAAGACCTCTTCGAGGCCATCAAGGCCGGCGCGACCGGCTACCTCCTCAAGGACGTCCAGATCAACGACGTGCCCGCGGCGGTCCGCGGCGTCCACGAGGGGCAGTCGCTGATCAACCCGGCCATGGCGGCCAAGCTCATCAACGAGTTCGCCAGCATGAGCCGCAAGGAGACCGAACGCCCGCCGCAGGTGCCGGTCCCGCGGCTGACGGAGCGCGAGATGGAGGTCCTGCGGCTCGTCGCCAAGGGCATGAACAACCGGGAGATCGCCAAGCAGCTGTTCATCTCCGAGAACACGGTGAAGAACCACGTCCGCAACATCCTGGACAAGCTGCAACTGCACTCGCGCATGGAGGCCGTGGTGTACGCGGTCCGCGAGCGCATGCTGGAAATCACCTGATCCGCCCCAGCCTCGGCCCGCCCCTCCCCTGAGGGAGGGCGGGCCAAGGCGGGTTCGGGCCCGGCGGCTCGCCGGCCCGGGAAACTCAGCGGGCCAGGGTCCCGAGAAGGGCGGCTCGCCGGCCGGGGAACCTCAGTGGGGCCGAGGTCCCGCGAGGGGTGGCTCGCCGACCTGGGCAAGTCAGCGGGCCAGGGTCTTGGTCGGGTGGCTCGCCAGCCTGGGAATCAGCGGGCCAGGGTCGTGTTGAGTGCCTCGGCGAGCTCGGGTGGGTCGGCGCGTTCGACGCGTACGGTGTCGCAGCCGACCCAGGTGGCGGCCGATCGGAGCGCGTCGCCCATCGCCTCGACCCAGCGGGCGCTGGTCAGGCCCGGCTCCAGGCTGACCTTCCTGGCCACCAGCGTGGTGCCCTCGCGCGCCGGGTCCACCCTGCCGATCAGGCGGCCGCCGGCCAGCACCGGCATCGTGAAGTAGCCGTGGACCCGCTTGTGCTTCGGCACGTACAGCTCAAGCTGGTAGGCGAAGCCGAAGACGCGTTCGGTGCGGCCGCGGTGCCAGATCAGCGAGTCGAACGGCGAGACCAGGGTCGTGCGGTGGCGTCCGCGCGGCTCCGACTCCAGCGCGGCCGGGTCGGCCCAGGCGTTGGGCACGGATCCGGACGCCGAGCCGTTGCGGCCGGCCCTGACGGCGGGCCAGCCGGCGACGCGCACCGGCGTCAGCCCGGCGGCGCCGCTCGCGAGGGCCTCGTCGAGGATCGCGGCGGAGCGTCCCTTGAGGCGGAGGAAGTCGATCAGGTCGGCCCGCGTGGCGACCCCGAGTGACCGGCCCGCGATGCCCGCGAGCCGCACGACGCACTCCTCGTCGGTGAGGTCCTCGGCCAGCAGTCCGGCGGGCACCACGCGCTCGGCCAGGTCGTAGACCCTGCGCCAGCCCACCCGGCGGGTGCAGACCACCTCGCCGATGTCGAGCAGCCACTCCAGGCCGATCTTGGAGTCGGACCAGTCCCACCACGGGCCGCCGTTCTTGGCCCCGCCGACGTCGGCGGTGGTGAGCGGGCCGTGGTCGCGCACCTGCTGGAGCAGCTTGTCGACGCTGTCGGGCACCTCGTGCCAGCGGAAGCGGCGCTCGCGGTAGGCGCGCCGCCGGAACACGAAAAGGGGCCAGTTCTCGATCGGCAGGATGCAGGCGGCGTGGCACCAGTATTCGAAGCTGCGGGCAGGGGCGTCCCAGTAGGCCTGCTCGACGGCGGGCCTGCCCACGGCGCCGAGCCGGGCGTAGGCGACGAGCTCGTGGGAGCGGGCGAGCACCGAGATGGTGTCGAGCTGGACGGCGCCGAGCCTGCGGAGCATGCCCTGCACCCCGCCCTGACGGCCGTCGGAGCCGAGCAGCCCCTGGGCGCGCAGGATGAGCCGGCGCGCCTCGTCGGCGGTCAGTTCGGTCATGTTCGCGATTCCGTACGGGGGAGCATGGCCGGAATGCTAGCCGCGGCCACTGACAGAACGGGGCCCGGGAATTACCGTCAGCGGGCCCGCGTTCATCATGGGACGAACCCGTCGCCGTCGGGGGTGCTTCTCGGAGGGGCCGCCTCGACGGTGCCCGCTCCGAGGGGGAAACGTCAGCGGTGGTCTTCGGCGTTCAGCCCCACCCGGGGTGCGTCGATCACCACATCGGTGAAGATGTCGAACACGAGGGCGAGGATGCCGCCCACCACGAACAGGCCGACGCCGATCCAGACGACCATCCAGTTCTCCATGGTCAGGCCGAATCCGGCGACGACGCTGCCGAGCAGCATCACCGTCACGGCCAGCCATGAGGACGCGCGGCCGCCGTGGCTACCGAGATTCTCGGTCTGCTCCGACTTCTGTCCCTCAACCATGACAAATCCCTCCTTGCCCGGATATCCCGGTTATCGGGGCGAACCGGCCTTTGACCGGCGTACTATCAGCCCGCCTGACATTCTCCCAGACATGTCTCGCGCCCTTGTCGGCACGGTGGCTGTGTCTGGTTGGAGAACCGCCTACGATGGCAGCGGGGAAGTTTGTCTCGGCCTCTCCTCCTGGCGGCGCCGCCGGGGTAGACCTGCGAGGAGCTTTACATAAAGTGGCAGCCATTCTCGACAAGATCCTACGTGCCGGCGAGGGCAAGACTCTGCGTAAGCTCAAGCGGATCGCAGACCAGGTCAACTCCATCGAGGACGACTTCACGAGCCTGTCCGACGCGGAGTTGCGCGCCCTGACGGACGAGTTCAAGCAGCGCCATGCCGATGGCGAGTCGCTCGACGACCTGCTTCCCGAAGCGTTCGCCACCGTACGCGAGGCCGCGCGCCGCGTGCTCGGTCAGCGCCACTTCGACGTGCAGATCATGGGCGGCGCCAATCTCCACATGGGCAACATCTCGGAGATGAAGACCGGTGAGGGCAAGACCCTCACCTGCACCCTCCCCGCCTATCTCAACGCGCTGTCCGGCAAGGGCGTCCACGTCGTCACGGTCAACGACTACCTGGCCAAGCGCGACGCCGAGAACATGGGCCGCGTCCACCGCTTCCTCGGTCTCGAGGTCGGGGTGATCCTGTCCGGCCAGGCGCCCGACGAGCGCCGCAAGCAGTACTTCGCCGACATCACCTACGGCACCAACAACGAGTTCGGCTTCGACTACCTGCGCGACAACATGGCGTGGGGGCTCGACGAGTGCGTGCAGCGCGGCCACAACTACGCCGTCGTCGACGAGGTCGACTCGATCCTCATCGACGAGGCCAGGACCCCGCTGATCATCTCCGGCCCGGGCGAGCAGTCCGGGAAGTGGTACCAGGAGTTCGCCAAGATCGTCCCGCGCCTCCGCCGCGGCGTCGAGGCGAAGAACCCCGGCGAGGAGAGCACCGGCGACTACATCGTCGACGAGAAGAAGCGCACGGTCGGCATCCTCGAGTCCGGCGTCGAGAAGGTCGAGGACTGGCTCGGCATCGACAACCTCTACAAGGCCGAGCACACCCACCTGGTCGGCTTCCTGAACAACGCCCTGAAGGCCAAGGAGCTGTTCAAGAAGGACAAGGACTACATCGTCACCGACGGCGAGGTCCTCATCGTCGACGAGTTCACCGGCCGCGTCCTCCACGGCCGCCGCTACAACGAGGGCATGCACCAGGCCATCGAGGCCAAAGAAGGCGTGAAGATCAAGGACGAGAACCAGACTCTCGCCACGATCACCCTGCAGAACTATTTCCGCCTCTACACCAAGCTCGCCGGCATGACCGGCACGGCGACCACCGAGGCCAACGAGTTCCACCAGACCTACAAGCTCGGCGTGGTCCCCATCCCGACCAACCGGCCGATGGTCCGCAAGGACCAGGCCGACGTCGTCTACAAGACCGAGGACGCCAAGTTCAACGCGGTGGTCGACGACATCAAGGAGCGCCACGAGCACGGCCAGCCCGTCCTCGTCGGCACCACCTCGGTCGAGAAGTCGGAGCGGCTGTCCAAGGCGCTCAGGCGCCGAGGCGTCACGCACGAGGTCCTCAACGCGAAGAACCACGCGCGTGAGGCGTCGATCATCGCCGAGGCGGGCCGCAAGGGCGCCGTCACCGTCGCCACCAACATGGCCGGTCGAGGCACCGACATCATGCTCGGCGGCAACCCCGAGTTCCGCGCCGACCAGGAGCTGCGCCAGCGCGGTCTCGACCCGGTCGAGACGCCCGAGGAATACGAGAAGGCCTACCCCGAGGCGCTGGAGAAGGCCAAGGCCGCGGTGAAGGCCGAGCACGACGAGGTCACCGAGCTGGGCGGCCTCTACGTGCTGGGCACCGAGCGCCACGAGTCGCGCCGCATCGACAACCAGCTCCGCGGTCGCTCCGGCCGCCAGGGCGACCCGGGCGAGTCCCGCTTCTACCTGTCGCTCGGCGACGACCTGATGCGTTTGTTCAACTCGGTCAGGGTCGAGGCGATCATGACCCGCCTCAACATCCCCGACGAGCAGCCGATCGAGTCCGGCATCGTCTCCAAGGCCATCGCCTCCGCCCAGCACCAGGTCGAGCAGCAGAACTTCGAGATCCGCAAGGAAGTTCTCAAGTACGACGAGGTGATGAACCGCCAGCGCAAGGTGATCTACGCCGAGCGCCGGCGCGTGCTGGAGGGCGCCGACCTGCACGAGCAGGTGCGCGGCTTCATCGGCAACGTCGTCGACGGCTACGTCGACGGCGCCACCTCCGACGGGTTCTCCGAGGAGTGGGACCTCGAGAAGCTGTGGAAGGCGTTCGCCGGCCTCTACCCGATCTCCGTCAAGCTTGAGGACCTCCTGGAGGAGGCCGGTGGTCAGGAGAACGTCACCGACGACCTGATCAGGGAGCGGGTCAAGGCCGACGCGCTGGAGGCGTACGCCAGGCGCGAGGAGGAGTGGGGCGCCGAGGCGACCCGCGACCTCGAGCGGCGCGTCATCCTGTCCGTCCTCGACCGCAAGTGGCGCGAGCACCTCTACGAGATGGACTACCTGCGCGAGGGCATCGGCATGCGGGCCTACGCGCAGAAGGATCCGCAGATCGAGTACCAGCGCGAGGGCTTCGAGATGTTCAACGCGATGCTCGAGGGCATCAAGGAGGACTCCGTAGGCTTCCTGTTCAACCTGGAGGTGGAGGTTCAGGAGAACCCCATCGTCGAGGAGCAGGAAGACCCGGTGCTGGCCGAGACGCGCTCCATCATCGCGCGCGGCCTCCGCGGTCCCGACCGCCCGGCGGAGCTGGAGTACACCGCTCCCGGCGAGCAGGGCGACGTGGAACACACCCGCGTCCGCACCACCTCGGCCGAGCGCGCCGCCTACGGCAACGTCGAGCGCAACGCCCCGTGCCCGTGCGGCTCGGGCAAGAAGTACAAGCGCTGCCACGGCGACCCGAAGAACGCCGGCAACTGACGCGTGACACGAGGACCCCTCGCCCGGCGGACGGGCGGGGGGTCCTCGTGCGTCCGGCTCAGAGGTGGGAGCTCGGTTGGAGCCGGCTTGCCGTCAGGCGGTCTCGAAGTCCGTGCAGAGCCACTGCACGCCCCTGCGTTCCAGTCGCAGGGCCAGGACGCGGTCGCGCTCGCCGCAGTGGACCAGGAGGCACATCTCCACCACGCCGTCGCTGGGCTCCTTGACGTGCGGGACGCCGACGAAGGGCGGGCGGCGGGTGTCGAGCATGCGACCGGCCCGTACGAGCTCGCGGTAGGCCTGGCCGGTGAGGCGGTCGGCGACGGTCTCCGGGGGCCGGCGGCCGGAGAGGACCTCGGCGAGCGCCTGGCCGAGGTGGCGCAGCCGGCGCTCGTCCGGGAGCGCGCCGGGCGGGCCCCAGACGAGGGGTGTGTCGAGCGCGAGCGAGCCGTGGACCTGGGGAGAGGGCGACATCGGGAGCCTCCGGGGGGCGTTCCTGGTGAGAGACGGTACTAAGAGGTTCCGGCCGGGCCCCGGGATACACGGCACGCCAACTTCCCCGATCCATGCCCTGGTTCGCGGTGGATGGCGAAGAAGGTCAGCGCGAGTTGGGGTGGCCGCGTCCGGGTTGCGGACCCTCGGCCACGCCGCGATGTCACGACCGGATCGGGGTGGCCTCGCCCGAGTCCACATCCGGTTCCGGCTCGCGGCCCGGGGTCATGATGTTCAGCCGTCTGATGAGGAAGCTGAACACGACGTAGTAGACCGCCCCGTACACCACCCCGAGCAGCAGGATGCCCGGCAGGTTCTGGGTGTTGGACTTGCTGGCGTTGAGCAGCATGTCGAGCAGCCCGGCCGAGAAGCCGAAGCCGAGCTGCCCGCCGATCAGCGTGGTCAGCGCCATGGCCAGCCCGGTGAGCACGGCGTGCACGGCCAGCAGCAGCGGCGCGACGAAGATGAACGCGAACTCGATCGGCTCGGTGATGCCGGTGACGAACGAGGCCAGCGCCGCCGACAGCATGATGCCGCCCACCGTGGCCCGCCGGTGCGGGGGCGCGGCCCGCCACATGGCCAGCGCGGCGGCCGGCAGCGCGAACATCATGACGGGGAAGAACCCGGCCATGAACTGCCCCGACTCCGGGGCGCCGCCGAAGTAGCAGTTCCAGTCGCCGCCGAGCACCCGCCCGCCCACCTCGCAGGTGGGCACCACGTGCCAGACGATCGAGTTGACGAAGTGGTGCAGCCCGAGCGGGATGAGCAGCCGGTTGATCAGCCCGTACAGGCCGGTGCCGAGCGGCCCGAGGGTGGTCAGCGCCTCACCGGCGTGGCCGATCCACTCGCCGAGAATCGGCCACACCCAGCCGATGAGCACGCCGAGCCCGAGCGCCACGAAGGCGGTGAGAATGGGCACGAACCGCCGCCCGCCGAAGAACGCCAGCCACGACGGCAGCTTGATCCGGTGGAAGCGCTGCCAGAGCAGCGCGGTGACCAGCCCTATCAGGATGCCGCCGAGCACCTTGGTGGGGTTCTGCATGCCGTGGTTGATGATCTCGATGACGCCCTGGTCCGCGGCCTGCCGCAGGGTCACGGTCTCGCGGATGGCCGAGCCGGCGAACATCACCTTGCTCACCCGGTCGAACACCAGGTAGCCGACCACGGCGGCGAGCGCCGTCGTGCCGTCGGACTTGCGCGCGAAGCCGATGGCCACGCCCACCGCGAACAGCAGCGGGAGGTTCTCGAACAGCGCCTCGCCGGCCGCCGCCAGCACGGCCGCGACCTCGGTCATCCAGGCGAAGCCCGCCAAGTCGGCGAGCCCGCCGGGCTCGGCGCCGTTGGCGCCCAGCATGTCGGGCTGGCCGAAGCGGAGCAGCAGGGCGGCCGCGGGGAGGGCGGCGATGGGCAGCATGAGCGAGCGGCCCAGCCTCTGCAGCACGTTCATCAGGCGTGAGAACGGCGAAGGCCGGGCGGCGGTGGTCTCGTTCACCGGGTGTTCCTCCGGGTCGGGCCCTCAACCCCGTCTTGCGGGCATTTCGAGTATGGTGCGCAGCTGGTAGCGGTCCGCCCGGTAGGTGGACACGCCCAGCTCCGCGCAGACGCCTCCGGAGAACGACCTGCGCTGGAGCAGCAGCACGGCGCCGCCGCGGGGAAGTTTGAGCAGGTCGGCGTCGCTCGGATCGGCTATCCCCCCGTCTATGGTCAGCTCGCCCGCGTCCATGACCAGCCCGTAGCGGCTCTCCAGGAGCTCGTACAGCGATCTGCCGGTCAGGTCGTGGTCGGCCAGGTCGGGGGCGAGCTTGACCGGGATGTGCGCGCGTTCGATCGACAGCGGTTCGCCGTCGGCGGTGCGCAGCCGTTCGATGAAGTGGACCTCCTCGCCCGGCTGGATGCCCAGCTCCTTGGCCAGGTGGGCGCTGGCGCGCATGGTGCGCCGGTCGAGGTCGCGCGAGCCGGGCGCCATGCCCCTGGCACGCATGTCCTCGGTGAACGACGTGAGCTGCAGGGCCAGCTCGATCTTGGGCCGGGCGACGAACGTGCCCTTGCCCGGCACCCGGTGCAGGCGGCCCTCGGAGACCAGATGGTCGACCGCCTGCCGCACGGTCATCCGCGACAGGCCGAAGCGCTGGCACAGCTCGCGCTCGGACGGGATCGCGGCGCCGATGCTCAGCTCGTCGCTGTCGATGAGGTCGAGCAGGATCTCGCGGAGCTGGAAGTACTTGGGCACCGGGCTGTCCGGGTCGATGTGGGCCACGGGATCCTCCCTTCGCTCGGGCCAGTCTGATGGGTTATGGTTCTCACTGGTCTAGTCCGGACTAGACCACATGTCCTGAAACAGGGTCAAGTCCGGAACGCTAACTCCCCGAGGAATGAGCCCCCAGATGACCAAGATGCGCAGCGAGATCGCCGAGCAGCCCGAGGCGCTGCGGGCCACGATCGACTCCCTGTTGCCCAGGATCGACGAGGTGCGGGCGCTGGGTGAGCGGACCCGGCAGTTGTTGTTCGTCGCACGTGGCACCTCCGACAACGCCGCAGTCTACGGCCGCTATCTGGTGGAATCCCACGCCGGGCGGCTGTCCGCGCTCGCCGCGCCGTCCATCGCCACCACCTACCGCCGCAAGCTCGACCTGGAGGGCGTGCTGGCCGTCGCGATCTCCCAGTCGGGCCGTACGGAAGAGATCGTGGAGACGCTGGCCTGGGCCAAGGACTGCGGGGCCGCCACCGTCGGGGTCACCAACGGCGGCCCGGACAGCCCGCTCGCCCAGGCCGCCGACCTGGCGCTGTGCACGGTCGCGGGGACGGAGGAGGCGGTTCCCGCCACCAAGACCTACACCACCCAGCTCGCCGCGCTGGCCGTGCTGGCGATCGGGCTCGGCGCCGACGTGGACCGGGCCGACCTGCTGCGGGTGCCCGAGGCCGTGGAGAAGCTGATCGCCGAGCCCGGTGACGTGGACGCCGTCGTGGACGGGCTCGCGGACAAGCACGGCGTGGTCGTCTCCGGCCGCGGCCTGGCCTTCTCCACCGCGCTGGAGACCGCGCTGAAGCTCAAGGAGGCGTGCTACCTGCACGCCATGGGCCTGTCGTACGCCGACCTGCTGCACGGCCCGATCGCCGTGGTCGACCACGCCACCCCGGCGCTGCTCGTCGCCGCCGAGAGCGGCCCCACGCTGCAGGGCACGGTGGCGCTGGCCGAGCGGGTCGTCTCGGCGGGCGCGGCGGCGTACACGATCGGCGGCGGCAGGGCGCTGGCTGCGGCCGGCACGGCCGCGATGAACGGCCCCGACCTGCCCGAATGGGTGGCCCCGATGGGCCTCATCGTGCCGGGGCAGCTGCTCACCGAGGCACTCGCCCGGCGGCTGGGCATCGACCCGGACGCGCCGCGCGGCCTGAACAAGGTCACCCAGACCGACTGAACCCGGCGCCTGAGTAGCCTGGTCGCACAGCCACGGACGAGGAGGGCCTGATGGCGGCGGACGTGAACGCGCTCATCGCCGGTCTGGGCGGAGCCGGCAACATCATCGACATCGAACCCTGCATCACCCGCCTGCGCACGGAGGTGCACGACACGTCCAAGGTCGACCAGGCGGCGCTCAGGGCCGCGGGCGCCCACGGCGTGATGGCGGCGGGCAACGTGATCCAGGTCGTCGTCGGCCCGGAGGCGGACACGATCGCGAGCGACATCGAGGACATCATCGGCTAGAGGGCGGGGCCATGACGACTGTTCTCGCCCCGGTGGAGGGCGCGGCGGTGGGGCTGGCCGCCGTGCCCGACCCGGTGTTCTCGGCCGGCATGGTGGGGCCGGGGACGGCGATCGACCCCAGCAGGGGGCCGGGCAAGGCAGTCGCCCCCATCACTGGAAAAATCATGAAACTGCATCCGCACGCGTACGTCATCGTGGGCGATGACGGCAGGGGCGTGCTGGTGCATCTGGGCATCGACACGGTGCAGCTCAAGGGGAGGGGGTTCCGGTTGCTCGCGGCGGAAGGCGACCGGGTGAGCGCCGGCCAGCCCGTCGTGGCCTGGGATCCCACCGAGATCGAGGCGGGCGGGCGCTCACCCGTCTGCCCCGTGGTGGCGCTGGACGCGCTCGACTCGGCGGTGACGGCTCTGGCCGAAGGCACGGTACGGGCCGGCGACGAGCTGTTCCAATGGACGTGACGCGACAGGGGTCCGGCTGGTCCGGACCGGAGAAGAAGGAGGAGCCCATGGGCGAACGGAAGGCGACCGTGGCCGCGGAGGTGGGGTTGCATGCCCGCCCGGCGGCCACGTTCGTGCAGATGGCGATGAAGGCACCGATGGACGTCACGGTGGCGCGGTCGTCGGGCGGCGATCCGATCAACGGCAAGAGCATCCTGCAGATCATGGCGCTCGACGTCCGCAAGGGCGAGGAGATCGTCATCAGGGCGGAGGGCGACGGGTCGGAGGAGATCCTCGACCGGCTCGCGGACATCGCCTCGACCCCCTGACCCCCGTCCCTGGCGGTCCTGTGGAAAAAGGGGACGGCGCATCCGCCGGTCATGGATAGCGTGGGATTCATGTTGCGACGGATCGGTACGGCGAGTCTCCTGGCGGTGGCACTCACGGCATGCGGCGGCGGGGCGGCGGACGTCGCCCCCGCCGCGAAGCCGCCCGCGTCCGAGGCGAGTCCCGCCACCGAAGCCACCGGCCGGCCCGCCGAGCCCACCGCCACCGAGCCCACCGCCACCGGATCCAGAGCCGCCCCGGCCGCCGACCCCGTCAAGCGGGCGCTGGCCGGGATGAGCGTGCGGGAGAAGGTCGGCCAGCTGTTCATGCCGGTCGTCTACGGCACCGCCGCCGACACCGTCTCCGGCGAGAACCAGGCCCGCTACGGCGCCCAGACCCCGGAGAAGGTCGTCGCCAAATACCATCTGGGCGGCGTCATCCTGTTCCCGGCCAACGTCAAGAGCGTCGGCCAGGTGGTCGGGCTGACCAACGGGCTGCAGAAGTCCGCCGACCTCCCGCTGCTGATCGGCACCGACCAGGAGAACGGCCTGGTGTCGCGGATGTCCGCGGTGATGACCCGCTTCCCCGGCGCCGCCAGGATCGGCGCCACCGGCAAGCCCTCGGTGGCGCGCGAGGTGGCCCAGGCCACCGGCGAGGAACTGCGGGCTCTCGGCGTCAACCTCGACTTCGCGCCGGTGGCCGACGTCAACATCGATCCGAAGAACCCGGTGATCGGCGAGCGCGCGTACGGGAACCGGCCCGGCGAGGTGGCCAAGATGGTCGGCGCCGCCGTCAAGGGCTTCGAGGCCGCCGGGGTGGCCGCCACCGCCAAGCACTTCCCCGGCCACGGCGACACCCGCATCGACAGCCACACCGGCCTGCCGGTGATCAAGCACACCAGGGCCCAGTGGGAGCGCCTGGACGCGCCGCCGTTCAAGGCCGCCATCGCCGCCGGGGTCGACGCGATCATGACCGCGCACATCGTGTTCCCCAAGCTGGACCCGTCGGGCGACCCGGCCACGCTGTCCAAGCCGATCCTGACCGGGCTGCTCAGGAAGGAGCTCGGCTTCAAGGGCGTCATCTCCACCGACGCGCTCAACATGGCCGGAGCCCGGGTGAAGTACGACGACGGCGAGGTCGCGGTCCGCGCCGTGCTGGCCGGCGCCGACCTGCTGCTGATGCCCAACGACCTGCCGAAGCAGTATCAGGCGGTGCTGAAGGCGGTCGAGTCGGGCCGCGTCTCCAAGGCCCGGCTGGATGAGTCGGTCACCAGGCTCCTCACGCTCAAGAAGGAGCGCGGCCTGCTCGGCGAGCCGCCCGTCGTCTCGGCGGAGAAGGCGTCCGAGGTGGTGCGCTCGGCCGAGCACCGCAGGCTGGCCGCCCGCGTGCGCTGACGCCGGCGCCCGACCCTTTACTCTTTAACCTGATTTCCGTGAGGAGGAGGCAGTGTGGTCACCGGGGTGCTGATCGACTGGGGTGGTGTGCTGACCACCAGCATGGCCGACTCCATCGCCAAGTGGATCGACGCCGACCGCATCGACGGTGAGCACTACCGTGCGGTCATGCGCGAGCTGGTCGAGGTCGCCTACAGCGGGGAGGACGAGGAGAACGCGATCCACGCCCTGGAGCGCGGCGAGCTCGACGGGGCCGCCTTCGAGCGCGACCTGGCGGCCCGCCTGCTGACGCTCGACGGCATGCCGCCCGTGGCCGAGGGCCTGCTGACGCGCATGTTCGCCGGGTTCGAACGGGCCGAGGCCATGTACGACATGCTGCGCGAGGTGCGCGGGCACGGCGTCAAGACGTGCCTGCTGTCCAACTCCTGGTCCAACACCTACGAGCGCGACGGCTGGGACGAGGTCTTCGACGCGGTCGTCATCTCCGGCGAGGTGGGCATGCGCAAGCCCGAGCCGCGCATCTTCCACCACGCGCTGGACCTGATCGGGCAGCCGGGCGAGTCGTGCGTGTTCATCGACGACATCGAGGCCAACATCGTGGCCGCCCGCGCGCTCGGCATCGCCGGCATCCACCACCGCGAACCGGACACCACCATCCTGGAACTCGAGTCTCTCCTCCGGCTCCCGCTGCGGCGGGCATGATGGTGCCCGTGCAAGCTGCGAAAGGTTCCTGATGCGCGTCTACCTGCCGTGCACCCTGCCGGCGCTGGCCAGGGCGGTCGAGACCGGTGAGCTCGGCCCCGCCCCGCTGACCGGCTACGCGGTGACGCCCGCGCTGGTCGAGTGGTACGCCTCGGGCGACACCGAGGAGCTCGAGTACGTCGCCCTCACCGAGGCCGCCCGCGCCTCGCTGCGCATGCTCGCCGCCGATCTGGCCGACGGCGTGCACGCCGCGCCCCGCCGCGTCGTGGTGGCCGCCGAGGTGGCCGACGGCGCCATCCAGGCGAACGCCGACGTGGAGGAGAAGGGCAGGGTACGGGTCGCCGAGCCGGTCCCGCTGGCCAAGGTGGCGGCCGTGCACGTCGACGACGAGTACGCGGTAGCCGACGTCAAGGCGGCCGTCGCCGCGCTCCCCGACGCCGACGGGGGCGACGACGACGCCCGGTTCGTCGTCGACGGCGCCGAGGCCCACGAGCTGATGTGGTACGCGACGCAGGAGATCCCCGACCTCCTGACCCTCGACCAGGCAGGCGGGTGACATGACGAAGCACATCGTGTGGGACTGGAACGGCACCCTCTTCCACGACATCGACGCCGTGGTCGGAGCCACCAACGAGGTCTTCAAGGCGTACGAGCTGCCCCCGCTCACCGCCGACGGGTTCCGCGCCGTCTACACCAGGCCCATCTGGGTCGCGTACGAGCGGATGCTGGGCAGGCCGCTGACCGAGGGGGAGTGGGAGCTGCTCGACGACGGCTTCCACGACGCCTACTACCGCCTGAGCGGCGTCTGCGGGCTGGCCGCCGACGCCGAGGTGACGCTGACCACGTGGACGGGCACGCAGTCGCTCTGCTCCATGGCGCCGCACTCCCATCTCGTGCCGAAGGTCGACTCGTTCGGCATCACCCGCCACTTCAACCGGGTCGACGGGCTGCTCGGCGTGACGGGCGGGGAGAAGGCGGCCCACATGGAGGCCCACATCGCCTCGGTCGGCGTGCGCCCGCGCGACGTGCTGGTGATCGGCGACAGCGTCGACGACGGGGTGGCGGCCCGCCATGTCGGCGCCCGCGCGGTGCTCTACACCGGGGGCATGTCGACCAGGGAGGAGCTGGAGTCGACCGGCTTCCCGGTCGTCGACACGCTCGCCGAGGCGCTCGACCATACCTGAAACCGGCGGAGGGCGGCCCCGGCGGCGGAGTTGGCCGTAACCTGGCAGGGTTCGCTTTCAGGAGGCTGCCATCAACCGCTTGGTGCTGTGGAACGTCGACCTCACGCTGGTCGACGTGGCGATCGTGACCAGAGACGCCTACGCCGAGGCGTTCCGCGCCGTGACCGGGCGGCCGCTGGTCAAGCTGGTGCCGCCGATGGGCCGGCCCGACTCCGAGATCATCTTCGAGACGCTGGCCGTCAACGGCGTCGTCGCCGACGACGACCACCTGCCGCGCTTCCTCGACGCGCTGTCCGCGGCCTTCGCCGACCGGCGCAAGCGGCTGGCCAAGGAGGGCCGGATGATGGCCGGGGCCAAGGACGCGCTCAGGTCCGTGGCCCGGCTCGACGGCGCGATCCAGGCCGTGCTGACCGGCACGATCAAGAGCAACGCGGTGCTCAAGCTCAAGGCGTTCGGGCTCGACAAGTACGTCGACTTCGAGCTCGGCGGCTACGGCGAGGAGCCCTACCCGAAGGCGAGCCTGCTGCAGGTCGCCCAGGGCCGGGCCAAGGAGCGCCTGGGCGTCCCGTTCACCTCGGCCAACACGGTGATGATCGGCGACTCGGCGCGTGACGTGCAGGCGGCCCGCATCGGCGGGGCCGGGATGGTCGCGGTGGCCTCGGGGCGCGCGACGGCGGCCGAGCTGCGCGAGGCGGGGGCCGACATCGTGCTGCCCGACCTGTCGAACGCCGCCGAGGTGGTGGCGGCGGTCGCCGCGCTGACCAGCCCGATGGACCGCAAGGCGGGCTGATCAGGGCGACCAGGCCGGTCCCGAAGGCGCGGGATGATCAGCTCAGCTCACGCAGGAAACGGGCCGCGACCGGGGCCGCCACCGCGGAGCCCGCGCCCCCGCCTTCCACCACGACGGCGAAGGCCAGGTCGCCCCGGTAGCCGATGAACCACGCGTGCGAGGGCGGCTCCTTGCCCGAGCCGTACTCGGCGGTGCCGGTCTTGCCCGCGGTGCCGGGCGGGAAGCGCACGGCGTGCGCGGTGCCGTCGGTGACGACGGCGGGCATGAGGTCGCGCAGCGCGGCCACCACGTCGTCCTCCAGAGGCCGCGGCCGCAGCGTGCGGTCGGGCACCGCCTCCTCGGCCACGAGCCGGGGCGGGCGCCAGGCGCCGTCGGCGATCGCGGCGGCCACCGACGCCATGTTGAGCGGGCTGGCCAGCACCCTGCCCTGCCCGATGGAGGCCGAGGCGAGGTCGGTGGCGTCCTTCGGGGCGGGGAAGTCGGCCTTGACCGCCGGCACCCCCGGGGTGATCTTCTCGCCGAAGCCGAAGCTCCGGGCCACCTCCGCCAGGCGCTCGGCGCCCAGGCCCGACACCGTCATGTCGCCGAACGTGGTGTTGCACGAGTGCGCGAACGCGTCACGGAACGACAGCGTGCCGAAGTCCTTGAACCCGGCGTTGTGGAACGGGAAGCCGCCGATGTTCTGCTCGGCCGGGCAGGACACGTCCGCGTCCGGCTCGGCCCCGCCGGCGACCAGCGCGGCGGCGGTCACCACCTTGAACGTCGAGCCCGGCGGGTACTTGCCGAGCAGCGCCCGGTTGAACCCGCCGGGCTTGTTCACCGCGGCCAGGATCTCCCCGGTGGAGGGCCGCAGCGCCACCAGCGCGGCCGGCTTGTCCACGTCCTCCAGCGCCGCGGCGCCGGCCGCGTGCACCTTCAGGTCGACCGTGATGCGCACGGGCTCCTTCTCGCGCGTTCCCGACAGGGTCTTGACCGGTTTGCCTCCCTCGTACAGCCGCACAAGGTTGCTCTTGGTCTCGGCGAACCGGTCGGGGTAGGTCTCGCGCAGCCCCGCGACGAGCTGCTGCACCGAGCCGGGGGAGCCGGGGGCGTCGACCCGGGTGCCGTCGGCGGCGAGCACCGGGGTGGCCTCGTCCTCGACCCGGATGAGCCTGATCGACCGGTTCCCGGTCAGCTCGGGGTGGAGCGCGGCCGGGCTCCAGTCGATCTTCCAGGTGCGGTCCCGCTCGACGACCTTCAGCTCCCCGCCGTACCTCCAGTCGCCCGCGCCCTGCACGGCGGCGGTGAAGTTGACCGAGCCGGTGTCCTCGGCGCTCGCGGCGAAGACGCCGTTGGGCACGTGCCGCCGCAGCGTGATGTGCTCGGCCTTCAGGTCGGCGAGGAAGCGGCGGTGTCGGCGTTCGAAGTCGGCGGGCGGGTCGGCGACCAGCTCCCGCATCGCCGCGTAGTCGCCCCCGCTCCACGCCGTCAGGTAGGCGTCGGCCACCTCTTCCGGCGAGCCCGTGGTGCGCAGCGCCCATACGGTCCCCGCGGCGACCACCGGCACCATGATCGCGGCCCCGATCCACGGCCACCTGCGTCTCCTGCGCCGGGGAGCGGCCTCCGGCTGCAGATATGCGTACATTTCCCCCATATGCGAAGCCATGCGACGAGGACAGCAGAGCCCGACACAGCCTGTCCAATACTGATATATGGCCCTCATCGATATAAATCTAGATATAGTGGCTGGCCATGGACCTGGTCCGCCACCTCCGCTACTTCACCGTCGTCGCGGAGGAGCTCCACTTCGGCAACGCCGCGATCCGGCTCGGCATGGCCCAGCCGCCCCTCAGCCAGCGCATCAAGCGCCTGGAGGAGGAGCTGGGCGTGCGGCTGTTCGACCGGGGCGGCCGCCAGGTCCGGCTCACCGAGGCGGGCAGGCTGCTGCTCGGCGAGGCGAGGGAGATCGTGGCCAGGGTCGACCGGCTGCACGAGCTGGCCCGCCACGGCGAGGGCGCCGTGCTGAAGGTCGGCGTGCCGCCCGACCTGGCCGCCGCCGCGATCGCCGCCCTGGTCGAGGGCTTCCGCGAGACCAGTCCGGGCGTACGGCTCGCGCCGGCGGAGATCTGGACGGCCGACCAGGTGACGGCGCTGGCCGGCGGCACGATCGACGTGGGCCTGGTGCGCCACCCGGTGAACGCCCCCGGGCTCGGCTTCGGCCCGCTGCTGGTGCAGCCGCAGGGCGTGCTGCTGGCCGAGAGCGACCCGCTGGCCCGCGCGGGCGAACTGCACCTGGCCGACCTCGGCGGGCGCGAGCTGCTGATGCCGCCCAGAGAGGGGGAGCCCGGCATGCACGCCGAGACGCTGGCCGAGTGCCGCCGCCACGGCTACGTGCCCGGCCAGGTCCACCAGGGCGCCGGGCTGGGGATGGTGCTGGCCGGGATGGCGGTGGCGTTCGCGCCCAGGGCGGAGGTGCCGGGCCTGGCCTGGCGGCCGCTGCTAGGCTCCCCCATCGCCTATAAGGTCTCCACGGCCTGGCGGGCGGAGACGGAGGCGGTCAAGGGCTTCTCCGCGCTGGCCGTACGGATTCTGAAGGAGCGGGCCGGGATGACGGACGAGGCGGCGGCCCCCGTGCGGCGGGTCAGCCGGAGGCCGGGGATGCTGGCATGACCGGGCCGGCGTTCGCGGAGCTGTTCCGGGTGGCGGGCGTGACCGGCTGGCTGTTCGCCGCCGATCTCGACTCCGGGCGGGAGGTCGGCCACGACCCCGACGAGTGGCTGCCGATGGCCTCGATGTTCAAGGTGGCGCTGATGGTCGAGCTCTGCCGGCAGGCCGACGCCGGGCTGCTCGACCTGACCGGCCGGGTGACCGTCACCGCCGCCGACCGGGCCGTCGGCCCCACGGGGCTGTCGGCCATGCACGACGACGTCACCATGTCGCTGCGGGACCTGGCCTACCTGATGATCGCGGTGAGCGACAACACCGCCGCCGACGCGCTGCTGTCCAGGGTCGGCATGGACGCGGTCAACGCCATGCTGGAAGGGTTCGGGTTCGAGGCCACCCGCGTGCTGATGACCGCGGGGGAGACCAACGGGAGCATGGCGGTCGACACCGGGCACGGCTGGCCGTACCTCGACCCGGAGGACCTGGCCAGGATGCGGGCGCTCGACCCCGCCCGCACCAACCGCAGCACCCCGCGCGAGCTGGCCCGCCTGTTCGGGCTGATCTGGCACGACGAGGCCGCCTCGCCCGAGTCCTGCGCGTGGATGCGCACCGTGCTCAACCTCCAGGTCTGGCCGCACCGGCTGGCCGCCGGCTTCCCGTACGACGACGTGGCGGTCAGCGGGAAGACCGGCACGCTGCCGACGATGCGCGGCGAGGCGGGCGTGGTCGAGTATCCCGACGGCGGCCGCTACGCCGTGGCGGTCATCACCCGCGCCTTCAGCGCCGCACTCAACCATCCGCGCGCCGACGCGGTGATCGGCACGGCCGCGCGTATGGCGGTGGACCACCTGAGGCGCTAGCAAGTTATGTGGGAACGCGGGTATGAATCCCGCCCGGCCTGCCGACAGGATGGGGCACATGGTTGCTGAAGGTGCACTTCTCTGGGAACCGACCGACGAGATCGTGGCCCGCGCCGAGCTGACACGCTATCTGGCGTGGCTGGGCCGCCCCGGCGAGGCGTACGAGGACGTGTGGCAGTGGTCGGTCGACCACCCGGCGGAGTTCTGGTCGTCGATCTGGGACTACTTCCAGGTGGTCGGAGAGCGTGGCGACGGGCCCGTCATCTCTGGGACGATGCCCGGCACCGAATGGTTCACCGGGTCCGCCGTCAACTACGCGGAGAACGCCCTGCGGCGCACCGAGGGCACCGCGGTCGTGTTCGTCTCGGAAGACGGCGCCCGCCAGGAGATCTCGTACGCGGAGCTGCGTGAGGAGGTCGCCCGGGTGCGGGCCGGTCTGGTGCGGCTCGGGGTCGGGCGCGGCGATCGGGTGGCCGGCTACCTGCCGAACATCCCGCAGGCGCTGATCGCGTTCCTGGCGACCGCCTCGCTCGGCGCGATCTGGTCGGCCGGCTCGCCCGACTTCGGGGTGCCGAGCGTGGTCGACCGGTTCACGCAGATCGAGCCCAAGGTGCTCATCGCGGTCGACGGCTACCGCTACAACGGCAAGAGCTTCGACCGCTCGGACGCGGTCAACGAGATCGCCGCCGCGCTGCCCAGCCTGCGCGCCACCGTGTGGATCCCGTACCTCGCCGCCGCCGAGGACGGGCGGCCGCCGCAGCACGCCGAGCCCGCGGGGCAGGACACCGCCGAGGTGCCGCACGGCGAGGTGATCGGCTGGGAGGGGCTGCGCGCGGTGGCGGGGCCGCTGGAGTTCGAGCGGGTGCCGTTCGGCCACCCGCTGTGGATCCTCTACTCCAGCGGCACGACCGGGCTGCCCAAGCCGATCGTGCACGGCCACGGCGGCGTCGTGCTGGAACACCTCAAGTCGCTCTCCTTCCACCAGGACCTGGGTGAGGGCGATGTGTTCTTCTGGTACACCACGACCGGCTGGATGATGTGGAACTACCTCATCGGCGCCCTGCTGGTGGGGGCCACCCCGGTGCTCTACGACGGCTCGGCCGCCCATCCGTCGCCCGCCGCGCTGTGGCGGATCGCCGCCTCCGAGGGGGTGACCTACTTCGGGGTGGGGGCGCCGTACCTCATGGCCTCCATGAAGGCCGGGGTCGTCCCCGAGGGGCTGGAGCGGCTGCGCGGGGTCGGCTCGACCGGGTCGCCGCTGCCGCCGGAGGGGTTCGCCTGGGTGAGCGAGCGGTTGCCTGGGGTGCCGATCGGGTCGTTCTCCGGCGGCACCGACGTCTGCACCGGGTTCGTCGGGGCCACCATGCTCCATCCGATCAGGGCCGGGGTCATCCCGTGCCGGTCGCTGGGGGCGAAGGTGGAGTCCTTCGACCCCAGCGGCAAGGCGGTCGTCGGCGAGGTCGGCGAGCTGGTCATCACGGCGCCGATGCCCTCGATGCCGGTCGGGTTCTGGAACGACCCCGACGGCGAGCGCTACCGGGAGAGCTACTTCGACGTCTACCCGGGCGTGTGGCGCCACGGCGACTGGATCAAGCTGAACGACGACGGCAGCTGCGTCATCTACGGCCGCTCCGACTCGACGCTGAACCGGGGCGGCGTCCGGATGGGCACCAGCGAGTTCTACCGGGTCGTGGAGCGGTTCGGCGAGGTGGCCGACAGCCTCGTCATCGACACCGGTCAGCTCGGGCAGGAAGGGCGGCTGCTGCTGTACGTGACGCTCGCCGACGGGGCCGACATGACCCCCGAGGTGGAGCGGGCGATCCGCACGGCGCTGCGGAAGGAGCTGTCGCCCCGCCACGTGCCCGACGAGATCCACGCGGTGCCGGGCATCCCGCGCACGCTGTCGGGCAAGAAGCTCGAGGTCCCGGTACGCAAGATCCTGCTCGGCACGCCCGTCGAGCAGGCGGCCAACCCCGACGCCATGGCCAACCCCGAGGTGCTGCGCTACTTCACACCCTGAGCGGGCGCAGCGCCTTCGCCCACGAGCCGACCTGGTCGAGCATGACCGTGACGCGTTCCTCCTGGTGCGGACCGGGGGTCAGCACGCTCATGTTCTCGAAGTCGGTGTAGAGCGAGAGCGTGACCTGGGCCGGCACGTCGGCGATCTTGACCTGGCCGAGCACCTGCCGCAGATGCTCGGCCGCCCGCGCCCCGCCGTCGACGCCGTAGCTGACCAGGCCCGCGGACTTGTCGCCCCACTCGTGGAAGAGGAAGTCGATGGCGTTCTTCAGCGCCCCCGTGTACGAGTGGTTGTACTCGGGGGTGACGAACACGAAGCCGTCGAGCCCGGAGATCCGCTCCGACCACGCCTTCGTGTGTTCACGCGCGTACTGGCCCATGGCGGCGGGCACCGCCTCGTCCAGGTGCGGCAGCGCGAAGTCCTGCAGGTCGACCAGCTCGTAGTCCGCGTCGCCGCGCTTGACCGCCAGGTCGTGCACCCAGCGGGCGACGGTCTCGGCCGCCCGTCCGGGCCTGGTGCTGCCGATGACGATGCCAATCCTGATCACGAAGTGCTCCTCAGAAAGTGATGATGATCTTGCCGCGGATCTCGCCGGCCTCGGCCCTGCGGTGCAGCTCGGCCGACGCGGTGAGCGGGTGGGTCTCGGCGATCTCGACGACGAGCTCGCCCTTGTCGATCAGCGCCGCCATCTCGGCGAGCTGGCCCGGGTCGGCGCGGCTGACGAAGTGGCGGGCGTTCGGGGCCTCGACCGGTGTGGCCACGGTGATGACCAGGTCGCCGAGCGAGGCCAGCGCCGCCGCGTCCGCGGGGGCCACGGCCGCCAGGTTGAGCACCACGTCCATGCCGCCGGGCAGCGGCTCCGCCGTGTAGTCGACGATCTCGTCAGGGCCCAGCCGGGCCACCGCCTCCCGGCTGCGCGGGCTCGCCGTGGCGGTGACGGTCGCCCCCGCCCGCTTGGCGAGCTGCACGGCGAACAGGCCGATCCCGCCGCCCGCGCCGTTGACGAGCACCCGCTGCCCGGCCCGGATCCCCGCCTCCTCGTACACCGCCTGCCAGGCCGTCAGCCCGGCGACGGGGATCGCGGCGGCGTGGGCCAGCGGGATGCCCTCCGGCGCGGCCGCCAGCTCGGTCTCGGACGCGACCGCGTACTCGGCGGCGCTCCCGCTCACCAGGCCGAACACCCGGTCGCCCGGCGACCAGCGGGTGACGCCCCGGCCGGTCTCGGCGACGGTGCCCGCCAGGTCCCAGCCCAGCGTGAGCGGCAGCGTCAGGTCGAGCACGTCCTTCAGGTAGCCCGCCCGCAGCCCCACCTCCGAAGGGTTGAACGAGGTGGCCGCCATCCGGACGAGCACCTCGCCCGGCCCGGGAGACGGTCTCGGCACGGCCTCGTAACGGATCACGCCGGCGTCGCCGTACTCATGGATGCGCGCGGCGCGCATCAGGGTCGTGGTCACGGAATCCTCCTCTGCCGCAAGCAACGGTAGGAGGGATGGGTGCGCCTTCCAATGCGTGAATGTCTGTCGTTTATACGCGATCGTCTTCCGGGCTAGACTCGCCCTGTGGACGTACTCAGCGATGTGATCGCCGGCATGCGGGTCGGGCTGCCCCACTCCGTCCGCGTCGCCTGGCACGCGCCGTGGGGTCAGCGGTTCCCCGCGATGCCCGGCTCCGCCGGTTTCCAGGTGATCCTGCAAGGGTCCTGCTGGCTGCTCCCCGACTCGGGCGAGCCGATCCAGCTCCACGTCGGCGACGTGCTCTTCTTCCCGCACGGCCATGGCTACGTGCTGGCCGACTCGCCGGCCACCGAGATCGCCGACAGCCACTGCGGTCCCGACGGGGAGATCGAGCTGTTCGCCTCCGCCTCGGCGGGCGGGTCCGGCGCGGTCACGGTGACGCTCTGCGGCGGCTACCGGCTCGACCAGACGCTCGGCCACCCGATCCTGCGCGATCTGCCCGACCTGATCCACCTGCCCGCGCGCCTGGGCGAGCAGCGGGAGCTCCGCGCGGCCGTCGACCTGCTCGCCGCCGAGATCGCCGACCCGCGGCTGGGCGCGGACACCATCGTGGCGTCCCTGCTCGACACCCTGCTCCTCTACATCATGCGCGCCTACCTGGACTTCGACGTCGAGCGCTGCACGGTCGGCCGCTGGGCTGCCGCCCTGGCCGACCCCGGCATCAGCGCCGCCCTGGAGGCCGTCCACGGCGACCCCGCCCGCCCGTGGACGGTCGCCTCGCTCGCCGAGCTGGCCGGGCTCTCCCGGGCGGCCTTCGCCCGCCGCTTCGCCACGCTGGTGGGGCAGCCGCCGCTGGGCTACCTGACCTGGTGGCGGCTCGCCACCGCCGCGCGGCTGCTGCGCTCGACCGACGCGCCGCTGAGCGAGGTCGCGCGCCGCGTGGGCTACGGCTCGGAGTTCGCGTTCGCCAACGCGTTCAAGCGCGCGCACGGGGTCGCTCCGGGCAGGTACCGGCGGGAGTCCTGCCCGCTGACACCGGCCCTTGCCGAGTGAAGTCCATCATGTACGGACGACGGGCCGCTTTTCAGCGTTTCGCGGGTTTTTGACAGTCGAGAGAAAAGCGTTCGCTGACGCGGCCTTTCGGTGGAAATATACGGAACTATGCGTAGTTGGCCGTTTTTTCGACTTTCCATCACGACGCCGCGTCTCGAACTCCGCTATCCCTCACTTGAGGACCTGGACGAGCTCGCGGAACGGGCGGCCGAAGGCGTGCACGAAGCCGGCGTGATGCCGTTCCTGTTCCCCTGGTCCGAGGCGGCCCCGGCCGAACGGGCCCACAGCACGATCCAGTACCACTTCCGGCAGTGGGGCGAGCTGTCGCCGGCCAAGTGGTCGCTGGACTTCGTGGTGGTCTTCGAGGGCCGGATCGTCGGCACGCAGGCGCTGGCCGGCCGGGACTTCACGCTCCTGCGCGAGGTGTCGTCGGGGTCCTGGCTGGGCCGCCGGTTCCAGGGCATGGGCATCGGCACCGAGATGCGCGGCGCGGTGCTCCACCTGGCCTTCGCCGGCCTGGGCGCCGAGTACGCGACCACCGAGGCGTTCGAGGACAACCACTCCTCGATCGCGGTGACCAGGAAGTTCGGCTACCACGATGACGGCATCACCCTGCACAGGCGGCAGGGCAGGCCGGTCGTCACCCGCAACTTCCGCCTGCCCCGCGCCGATTGGACCCCGGTGGAGGGGATCGAGATCCACCACCTGGGCCCGTGTCTCCCGCTGCTCGGCCTGTAGCGGTCAACCCGCCTCCGCCAGCCGCAGGGCGAGCGCCGGGCACATGTCCACGGCCCGGTTCGCCTCCTTCAGCATCCAGCCGGGCACCGTCTTGAACGACGGGAACCCGTAGTCGTCCAGCGTCACGAACTCCGGCAGCAGGTGCGCGCAGAGGCCGTGCCCCTGGCAGCGGGTCCAGTCGACGTCCAGGCGGTACTCCGGCTCGTCCTCGCGCTCCGGCAGCGGCAGCACGCCGCGCACCGGCCGCCCGCAGGAGCCGTGCTCCAGGTGGAGCGCGATGTCCTCCTCGAACGCGTCCAGCGACGACAGCACGAACCTGGCCGTGCCGTCCGGGTGGAAGCAGGCCCCCCGCCGCTCCACCGCGCGCACCGAGCGGCGCACCGCGTCGATCGAGCCCGTGCCGTCCGCCAGCGCCGTCAGGCCCCTGGCCACGTCGGGCAGGCCCAGCCGGCACGGGCCGCACTGCCCCGACGACTGGGCCGCGAGATACGCGGCCACCCGGGCCGCCTCGCCGACCGGGCAGGTCGACTCGCCCAGAGGCACCACGATCCCGGCGCCCAGGCTGCCGCCCGCCTGCTTCATGCCCTCGCGCGAGACGATCGCCGACATCGCCGTGCGGGAGTCCAGCCAGGCGCCGTGGTAGCCGCCGATGAGCACGCCGTCGCCGATCTCCGACTCGCACACGTCGAGCACGTCGATCAGCCTGGTGCCCGTCGGGGCCTCCACCACCGCCGGGTTCGCGGCCCCGCCGCTCACCGTCAGCAGCACGGTCCCGGGCTCCCTGCTGGTGCCCACCTTCGCGTACTGCTCGGCGCCGAGCTCGGCCAGCACCGCGAGCTGCGCGTACGTCTCGGTGTTCGACAGCAGGGTGGGCAGGCCGTCCACGCCGCTCGTGCTGGCCCGCCGCTTCCGGCCGGGCGGCACCGGCTCCAGGCCGTTGACGGCGCGCACCAGCGCGCCGCCCTCGCCCGAGATGAACCGCTCCTGCAGGCCGACGACGCGGATCCCGATGCGGCTCTCGGCGGCGCCCGCCACGTTGGCGGCGCGCCGCTCGGCCACGGCGGCGGTGATGGACGACTCGGCCACCTCGCCCGCCACGGTGGCGACCACCACCTCACGGGCGTTGAGCGCCTCCGCGGCCAGCACGGCGCCGTCCAGCACCAGGTGCGGGTTGCGGACGAGCAGCATCGCGTCCTTGGAGCTGGCGGGCTCCCCCTCGGCCCCGTTCACCAGGACCACGCACTCGCCCGAGCCGGCGGCGTCGGAGACCGCCCGCAGCTTGCGCGCGAACGGGAACGCCGCGCCGCCGCGCCCGCGCATGTCCACCTCCTCCACCTGGGCGATGATGTCGTCCAGCGTGCGGGGCACCTGGTCGCCGTGGAGCGTGCGATGCGCCGGCAGGTCCAGCCGCCTGGTGTGGTCGAGTCCGGCGGTGAGCCGGGCCGGTCCCAGCCGCAGCACGCGCGGCACCGAATGGGGGATCACGGCTTCTCCTGGTCGATCATGGGCGGGGTCATCCCGCCTCCCGGTACTTCCGCCGGGCCTCGGCGAGGCTCACCGGCGCGTTGACCCCCGCGGGCACCTCGACGGGTGCGTCACTGGCCTCGGGCGCGTCGACCCACTCCGCGGTCTGCGGAGGCCGCAGCATCGTCGCGAGCAGGCGGACGAGCAGCGCCGAGGCGACGGCGGCCAGGCAGGCGATGTACGACCAGGAGACCCAGCTCGCCGCCCACCGGCCCGCGGTGAGTCCGTGCAGGATGGAGACCGGCCAGGCCACGTAGGCGGAGGCGTGCATCAGCCGCCACACCCACGGCCTGCCGGTCACCGCGAACCTTCCCCGTACGATCCCCGTGATCACGACCACGACCATCGCGTCGAAGGCGATCGTCCCGAACCCGACGTAGATCCCCTCGACGGGGATCACGGCGGCGGCCGGCGAGACGTGCTCCAGCGAGATCATGAGCGCGACGTGCGTGAGCAGGAACGCCGTCCCGGCGAACGCGGCGGCCCGGTGCGCGAGCTGCGCGCGGACCCGGTTCGCCGGGGACAGGAAAACGCGTTCGGTGGTGAGCAACCCCAGGGCCACCGTCGCTGTCAGGGACACCAGCGCCAGCACGCCCGCGTAGTACTCGAGGAAGCTCACCCCTCGGCCGAGCATCTCCATGCCGCGATCCGTCAGTGTCAGTGCGAAGACCGACAGAAGGACCGCGGCGATCGACGCGCTCGCCCCGAGCCGGATGTTCCTGGTATCCAGCTGAGTGGGGGCGTGCCGGGGGTGTCGTCTGTGGAGCATCCATTCCCTCCAAGGTCGGATGAGGGTGCGACTCGGGAGGGCCTACTCGGCCTCGTTGCTGTTCCCGGGGACGGAGGTCAGCAACGACGGCCTCGGTTGATGCAGTTCACGACGTTGGACATGAGCCGCTCCGGCATCACGTTCACGAAGTCACCGTGGTCGGTGACCGGGTTGTGCAACTGCTCGGGGAAGGCGTCGAGGGCGAACGAGGGGCCCCTCGGCACCGAGTAGGCCAGAGTCATCCGCAGCTGCGGGACCGGCTGCGTGCCCTGCGGGCAGGCGCCGCTCTGGTCCGGGAAGACGATGTGCGTGCGGTGGTTGGCGCTGTCGTTGTTCTGGCCGTCCCAGCAGCTCGGGAAGTCCATGATCCGGAGGACCTGGCTGCCGCGCGGGCACAGGGGGTACTTGTCGGAGCTGATCCGGTTGGTGAAGCCGCTGCAGGACCAGCCGGCGCGGGCGTTGGCCGGGCCGTTGGTGGCCGCCTTGGCGTCGCCGGTGATGATCCGCAGGAAGCGCGGCATCGCCACGACCCGGGCGCGCGCGTTGCCGCGGAACTGCAGGGTCACCGACCGCGGACGGAGCACCTGGCCGACGTTGCGGTCGGGGTCGTCGACGTTCTCGTCGACCGTGCGGTCGCGCAGCACCGGCCAGAAGTACGTGGACTTGTCGCCCAGGCGGCACGTGGTGCCCGCGGCTTCCAGGCTCTCGTCGGTCGAGAAGGCGTCTGCCGACAGGTTGCCCACGTAGTCGTGCAGGTGGTGTGCCCCATTGCGCACTCCGGGAGCGACGATGAAGTTGTCGGGGTTGAAGTGGCCTTCACCGTTGGTGCCGCAGCGGGACACGAACGTGCCGCGCGAGCCGCCTCGGCCGATGCGGGCGTCCTGCCGGCTACGCGGGATCTGCCTGATGTCCACGAAGTCGGTCACGAACGGGCCGATGTTCAGGCAGTCCGACTCCTGGCCTCCGGTGGGCGACGGTGAGGCGGTGCTGGACGGCTGCTGACTGGGCCTGGGCCTGTTCCGGCGGCGGTCGCGGTCCTGGTCCCGGTTCCGCTGCCCGAAGGTCTCAGCGGACGCCTCAGGGTCCGCCGGCGGGTCGACGAGGGCCCCGCCCCCGTTCTGGTCCTGCTGGTCCTGCTGGGCCCCTTGGTCCTGGCCCTGCTGGTCGTTCTGGTTCTGGTTCTCCTGGTTCTGTTGCCCGTCGCCGTTCTGGTCCTGCTGGGCTCCCTGATCCTGGCCCTGCTGGTCGTCGTCCCGGCCCTGGTTCTCCTGATCCTGCTCCTGCGGAGCCTGGCTCTGCTGCGGCTGGTCCTGAGGCTGGTCTTGGGGCTGGTCCTGCTGCTGGTCTTCAGGCTGGTCCTGAGGCTGGTCCTGCGGTTGGTTCTGCTGCTGACCAGGAGGCCGCTGTTCGGTGATCTCACAGTCGGCGAAGGCCGGTTGAGCGCCGCCGACGACCACTGCGGACACCAGCCCGCCGGCCACCACCGCTAAGGCGGATATGGCCGCGGCCATGCGTCTGGATCTCATGGTTGTCTCCTCGGGTCGACCGCCGCTGGGGCGGGTGCTGCCTGTGAGGGCAACGGGGGCTCCGGAAGCTCGTCGTAATTGACCAGGCCGGTGGACTCCAGCAGCGTCATGTGCCGCATGACCACGGTCACGGCCGTCCCGGCGAACTTCCTGATCTCGGCGTTGCGGGTGCCCGCCCTCACGTTCGCCACGACGGCGAACACCTTGCCATGTGCCGCACGCAGCAGGCGGGCGAAGTCCCTGTCGAATGCCGGACCGGTCTCGGACGCCAGCTGCGCCATCCACCGTTGCTGGTCAGGGCTCGGCCGATCGGGAAGCGGGACGTTGAGCTTCGCCGCCACCCGGCGTACCTGCGCGTCCAGCTTCGTGTGGTCCTCCACGAGATGTTGCCCGACGTCCTTGACCCGCGCGGAGTCCGCGCGCTTCTGGGCCCATTGGCCGACGGGGATCTCCCAGAGGCCGGCTTGCCGCACCTTGACGAGGAAGTCGCGGTCCGCGGGCCCGAGCGGGCCCGTGGACGTCTGCGTCACCTCTGTCAGCACGGCCGTGTTCGCCTGCGGCATGACCAGGAGGATCGTGACCGCTGCCGCGAGGGCGAAGCCGCCGAACATCACTACTTCGCCACGCAAAAGCCTGTGCATGGTGGGAGGTACGCGGCCTTATCACGGCCGGTTCACCCATCCTGAGGAATAGTTAGAAATAACTGGAGTTATCGGAGTGGCTACCGGACTGATAACGAAGGTGTAAAGATGTGCCCCGTGCTGAGTCACCTCGACGGCAGGTTCGAGAGTGCTGATGCCGAGGCGGAGCACCGCATCGCGGTGCTGTACCAGGAGTTCGGCGGCCCTCTACTGCGCCATGTACGTAAGTCGACCGGTAACGATCTGCAATGGGCTGAGGATGTGGTGCAGGAGACGCTCGTCCGGGCCTGGCGCAACTCGGCCAGACTGCAGTGGGAACCGGGCCTCCTCTGGGCGTGGCTGCTGACCGTGGCCCGCCGGATCGTCATTGACGGACGTCGGCGAAAGAGTGTTCGGCCTCATGAGGTCGAGCCCCCGGAAGTCGACATGATGGCGGTGCCCGACGGCTCCGAGAGAGCGCTGTCCGCGATCGTCGTGGCGGACGCTCTGCGCAGCCTGTCGGACGAACACCGCGAAGTTATTGAGCAGACCTACCTACGGGACCGTACGATAAGTGAAGCGGCGGCGATTCTGGGGATCCCGCCGGGCACGGTGAAGTCCCGGCTCTACTACGGCATCCGGGCTCTCCGTGAACTTCTGCGGGACAAGGGGGTAGCCGGCTGATGCATGACGGGGTGGCCGCCTACGTCCTCGGCGTGCTCGATGATTCGGAGCACGAGGCGTTCGAGCGCCACCTCGAGGTGTGCGAGCAGTGCCAGGCTGAGCTTGTCGAACTGGCCGAAGTGCCGGACCGGCTCGACGAGCTCAAGCAGGCGCCCTCCGCATCCGAAGACGACCCGCCGATGTCGATGTCACGTTGACGTCTTTGCCCTTTTCGGGTGGTATCGGTACGGCGAGGCGTGCGCCCGGTTTCGCTTCACCGGGGATGTGGGGGAGGTGTGCGGTGGGCATCGACGACGATGCGACCGTCCCTCGCGACAGGCAGTTCGGTGAGGAGGGCCGCCGGTTGTCCTACGGCGGCCGCCTCCGGCTGGTCGAGCAGGTCGAGGTCCTGGGAGACGATGACGCCCCCAGGGCTTTCTTGCGTTCGGGGCCGATGTCCCGCCGGCCGGAAGTTTTCAGTCCATACGGGCATGTCCGTAGTGAAATGTACTATTTCCCGCTGTCGTGGGAACTCAAAGCCTGGCTCCAACCCCGCCATGGCTAACCCTCACAAAGGAGTGAGAGCGAAATGCCGCTCGACGAGGCCAAGGATGAGCTGCTCCAGCGAGCCGCGCAACGGTGCGCGGTGGGCAGCGACCATGTGAGCCCCGAGGA
Source organism: Nonomuraea sp. NPDC054003 (assembly GCF_055585125.1). Taxonomy (NCBI): domain Bacteria; kingdom Bacillati; phylum Actinomycetota; class Actinomycetes; order Streptosporangiales; family Streptosporangiaceae; genus Nonomuraea; species Nonomuraea sp. NPDC054003. The sequence goes on along the minus strand of NZ_JBVJKR010000017.1, from coordinate 114,425 downwards.
GGCACTGACCTTCCTGCGCGTCTACTACCGGCACGTGCCCCCCGACGACCTGCTCGACCGCAATCTGGTGGACGTGTACGGTCCGGCGATGTCGCAGCGGCAGCTGGCCGAGACCCGCCCGCAGGGCAGGCCGGTGGTCCGGGCCTACACCCCCACCCTGGACGAGAACGGCTGGGACCCCGGCCGCTCGGTGGTCGAGGTGGTCACCGACGACATGCCGTTCCTGGTGGACTCCGTCACGATGGAGCTCGACCGGCACGGCATCGGCGTCCACCTCGTGGTCCACCCGCAGATCCGGGTCCGCCGCGACCTGACCGGCAAGATCCTCGGCAGCGGCCAGGAGGACGTCACCGGGCAGATGCTGGTCGAGTCGTGGATCCACGTCGAGATCGACCGCCAGTCCGACCCCGCGCTGCTCAAGGCCCTGGAGACCGACCTGCAGCGGGTGCTCACCGACGTGCGCCACGCGGTCGAGGACTTCCGCAAGATGCGCGCGCTGGCCCTGCAGACCGCCGAGGACCTGGCGGTGAACCCGCCGCCGCTGCCGCCCGCCGAGGTCGAGGACAGCCTCGACCTGCTGCGCTGGCTCGCCGACGGGCACTTCACCTTCCTCGGCTACCGCGAGTACCGCCTGGAGAGCGGCGAGGAGGGCGAGACGCTGCGCGCCCTGCCGGGCGCCGCGCTCGGCATCCTGCGCGACGACAAGGTGCACTCCGACAGCTTCTCCGCGCTCCCCGCCGAGCTGCGCGCCAGGGCCCGCGAGAAGCAGCTGCTCATCATCACCAAGGCCAACTCCCGCGCCACCGTCCACCGCGACGCCTACCTCGACTACATCGGCGTCAAGCTCTTCTCGCCCGAGGGCGAGGTCGTCGGCGAGCGCCGCTTCCTCGGCCTCTTCACGCACGTCGCGTACAACGAGTCGATCTCCCGCATCCCGGTGCTGCGCCGCAAGCTCGCGGCCGTGATCGAGGCCGCAGGGCTGACCGCGGAGAGCCACGACGGCAAGGACCTCATCGAGATCCTGGAGACGTTCCCCCGCGACGAGCTGTTCCAGACCTCGACCGAGCAGCTGCTGCCGATCGCGCTGGGCGTGCTGCGGCTGCGCGAGCGCAAGCAGGTCAAGCTGTTCCTGCGGCGCGACGACTACGGCCGCTACATCTCCTGCCTGATCTACCTGCCGCGCGACCGCTACACCACCATGGTCCGCCTGCAGATGCAGGAGCTGCTGCTCAAGGCGCTGGGCGGCAAGGGTCTCGACTACCGGGCGTCGATAGGCGAGTCCGCGCTGGCCCGGCTGCACGTCGTCATCCGCGGCGAGCGGGGCAAGCAGCTCCCGGCGCCGGGCGTGGACGTCGAGGAGCTGGAGGCGCGGCTGGCCGCGATCACCCGCTCCTGGGAGGACGACCTCGGCGCGGCCATCAGGGAGATGACCTCCGAGGAGGAGGCCCCGGGGCTGGTCAAGCGCTACCACGTCGCCTTCCCCGAGGCGTACAAGGCCGACTTCCAGCCCCAGGTGGCCGTGGCCGACCTGCGTCGGCTGGAGCACCTCGACGGCGCGGGCGGCGACGAGATCGACCTCAACCTGTACGAGCCGTACGACGCCGCGGAGGGGGAGCGGCGGCTCAAGGTCTATCGGCTCGGGTCGTCCATCTCGCTGTCGAAGATGCTGCCGATGATCCAGCGCCTCGGGGTCGAAGTGGTGGACGAGCGCCCGTACGAGATCGACCGCGACAACGACCCGGCCACGAAGAACGCCTGGATCTACGACTTCGGGCTGCGCTACACCCCGTCACCCGAGATCGAGCGGGGCGACTTCAAGCGGCTCTTCCAGGACGGGCTGATGGCGCTCTGGCACGGGCGGGCGCCGGCCGACGACTTCAACGCGCTCATCCTGAAGGCCGGGCTGACCACGGAGCAGGTCGAGATCCTGCGCGTCTACGCCAAGTACCTGCACCAGGCCGGCAGCAACTTCTCCCAGCGCTACATCGAGCAGGTCCTGCTGGGCAACGTGCGGCTGTCCCGGCTGCTGGTGCGCCTGTTCGAGTCCCGCCTGGACCCGCGCCGCGACGGCGAGGTGCGCGAGGACCTGACGGGGGCGCTCAAGGAGGAGATCCTGGGAGCGCTGGACGAGGTGGCCTCGCTGGACGAGGACCGGATCCTGCGCGCGTACATGGAGATGATCGAGGCGACCCTCCGCACGAACTACTTCCAGACCGTCGACGGGAAGCGGAAGCCGTACATCTCGCTCAAGTTCGACCCGCAGGCCATCAGCGTGCTGCCGCTGCCGCGGCCGAAGTACGAGATCTTCGTGTACTCGCCCCGGGTGGAGGGCGTCCACCTGCGCTACGGCAAGGTCGCCAGGGGCGGGCTGCGCTGGTCGGACCGGATGGAGGACTTCCGGACGGAGATCCTCGGCCTGGTCAAGGCCCAGATGGTGAAGAACACGGTCATCGTCCCCACCGGCTCCAAGGGTGGGTTCGTAGTGAAACGTCCGCCCGTGACCGGTTCCCGGGAGGACCTGCTCGCCGAAGGCGTCGAGTGCTACCGGATGTTCATCTCCGGCCTGCTCGACGTCACCGACAACCTGGTCGACGGCAAGGTCGTGCCGCCGCCCGACACCGTCAGGCACGACGGCGACGACACCTACCTGGTGGTCGCGGCAGACAAGGGCACCGCGACGTTCTCCGACATCGCCAACGGGGTCGCCAAGGAGTACGGGTTCTGGCTCGGCGACGCCTTCGCCTCCGGCGGATCCATCGGGTACGACCACAAGGCCATGGGCATCACCGCCCGCGGCGCCTGGGAGTCGGTCAAGTACCACTTCCGCACCATGGGCGTGGACGTGCAGACCACCGACTTCACCGTGGCCGGCATCGGCGACATGTCGGGCGACGTGTTCGGCAACGGCATGCTGCTGTCCCAGCACATCCGGCTGGTGGCCGCCTTCGACCACCGCCACATCTTCATCGACCCCAGCCCCGACGCGGCCCGCTCCTACGCCGAGCGGCGCCGTCTCTTCGAACTGCCGCGCAGCTCCTGGGCCGACTACGACGCCTCGCTCATCTCCAAGGGCGGCGGCGTGTTCCCCCGTACCGCCAAATCCGTCCAGCTCACCCCGCAGATCCGCGACGCGCTGGGCCTGCCCGGCGACGTGACCTCACTGGCGCCCAACGACCTGATCAGCGCCATCCTGCGCGCCCCCGTCGACCTGCTGTGGAACGGCGGCATCGGCACCTACGTCAAGTCCAGCGCCGAGACCCACGCCGACGTCGGCGACAAGGGCAACGACTCGCTCCGGGTCGACGCCGCCGACCTGCGCTGCAAGGTCGTCGGCGAAGGCGGCAACCTCGGCTTCACCCAGCTCGCCCGCATAGAGTTCGCGCTCGACGGCGGCCTCATCAACACGGACTTCATCGACAACTCCGCCGGCGTCGACACCTCCGACCACGAGGTCAACATCAAGATCCTGCTGGACCAGGTGGTCCGCGACGGCGAAATGACCGACAAGCAGCGCAACCAGGTCTTCACCTCCATGACCGACGAGGTGGCCGAGCTGGTGCTGCGCGACAACTACGCGCAGAACGTCGTCCTGGCCGCCGCCCGCGCCCAGGCCGTCGAGATGCTCCACATCCACGCCCGCTACCTGCGCCGCCTCGAACGCGACGGCCGGGTCAACCGGGGTCTGGAGTTCCTGCCGTCGGACAAGGCGCTCGCCGAGCGCCGACAGTCCAGGCTCGGGCTGACCGCGCCCGAGTTCTCCGTCCTGCTCGCCTACACCAAGCTCGTCGCCGACGCCGAACTGCTCGGCACCGAGCTCCCCGACGACCCCTACCTCGCGCCCCGGCTCGTCTCGTACTTCCCGTCGGCGCTGCGCGAGCGGTTCCGGGCGTACATGGACGCGCACCCGCTGCGGCGCGAGATCATCGTCACCGGCATCGTGAACGACCTGGTCAACTCCATGGGGACCACGTTCCTGTTCCGGGTCGGCGAGGAGACCGGCGCCTCGCTGCCCGACATCGTGCGGGCCTTCCTCGTCACGCGTGAGGTCTTCGACCTGGCCAGTTTCCACCGCAAGGTGGAGTCGCTGGACAACGAGATCGACACCGCCACCCAGCTCGCCATGCTGCTGGAGGCGCGCAAGCTCGGCGAGCGCGGCACCCGGTGGCTGCTCACGAACCGCCGCCCGCCGCTCGACCTGGCGGGCTCGGTCGGCTTCTTCGTCAAGGGCGTCAACGGCCTCCTCGGCCACCTGCCCAAGCTGCTCACCGGCCCCGACCTGGCCGCCTTCGAGGACCGCCGCGACTCCTTCGTGGCCCGCGGCGTCCCCGCCGACCTGGCCGAGCGGGTGGCCGCCATGGTGCCCGCGTACTCCACCTTCGACCTGGTGGAGATCGCCTCCATCAGCGGCCGCCCGGTCAACGAGGTCGCCGAGGTCTACTTCGACCTCGCCGACCGTCTCCAACTGGCCCGCCTCAGGGAGCGCATCATCGCGCTGCCCCGCGACAGCCGGTGGAACGCGATGGCCCGCGCCGCCCTCCGCGACGACCTCTACGCCGCCCACGCCTCGCTCACCCGCGACGTCCTGGCCCACAGCTCCTCCGGGCTGCCCCCTGAGGAGCGGCTGGCCAGGTGGGTGGAGGCGAACTCGGCGGCGGTCGGGCGCAGCAGGCAGACGCTCTCCGAGATCTGGGAGAGCGACAACTTCGACCTGGCCACGCTGTCGGTGGCGCTCCGCGCCATCCGCACCCTGGTCTCGTCGACCAGCCTCCCGCGCACGGAGGCCTGAGCCCGTCGTCCGGGGCGGCGCCTGAGCGGCCGGTGCCGCCCCGGACGAGGCGGGTTTCACCAGTGGTCCGGATGGACGCGCCTCGCGTCAAGTCTGCGCCACTTTTCACTGAATGAGGTGCTTTGTCCGAATTACGGGTAGGGCATGCCGCGGCGAACAGGCACCAGCACATTCGGGTCTGTCCGCCTGCACTGCACCAGTGTTCGTCGAGATGGTGAGCGAGCGGAAGGAGCGCTGATCATGTCGAACAAGTTGCAGGTGGCCTTCGCCGTACTCGCCGGCTATTGCCTCGGAAGGCGCCGGAAGCTGCGCACGGCGGCGGCTCTGGCGGCGGCGGGGCTGGCGGGGCGTGCGAGCTGCGGCAACGGAGGCCCGCTCGCGCAGGGCGTCAAGGCGCTCGGCTCGACCCCGGAGCTCCAGCAGCTCACCGAGCGCCTTCGTGGCGAGCTCGTGGAGGCCGGCAAGACGGCGGTCATGACCGCGGCGAGCAGGCAGATCGACTCTCTGAGCCAGAGGCTGCAGGAGCGCGCGGGGTCACTCGGCGGTGTCGGCGAAGCCGCGGACAAGGTCACCAAACAGGCGTCCCGCGACGAAGAAGGCGAAGAAGGCGAAGAAGAGGACTACGAGGAAGAGCCTGAAGAGGAGGCCGGCGAGGAGGAGGGCGAAGAGGAAGAGGCCGAGGAGCCGGCGCGGGCCAAACGGCCGGCGCGGACCCAGGAGAAGGCCGAAGGTGAGGGGGCACGTCGGCGCACGCGTCCCGTCCGGCGGGCCGGCCAGTCACGGGGGTGAGCGAAGTGGCTGATGCGGAGAGATTGAGGAAGGCGGCGACCGGTGCCGTCCGGGGAGTGGCAGGCAAGGCGGGGAGAACGGCCCGCAAGGCCGGCGAAACCGCGACGGAAACGGCCGGGGACCAGGTCAAGGACACCGCGGGCAAGGCGGCCGAGACCGGCCAGGGAGTCGCGGGCAAGGCGGCCGAGACCGGCCAGGGAGTCGCGGGGAAGGCGGCCGAGACCGGCCAGGGGGTCGCCGGGAAGGCGGCCGAGGCCGGCGAGGGAGTGGCCGGCGGCCTGCCGATGGGCCGGCTGGTGGAGTCGGCTCAGGGTCTCCTGCAGGCCGCGGGGACGCGAGTGCTGTCCTCCGCGGGGGACAAGATCGAAGGCCTGACGGGCCGGCTCACCGACTACGTGGAACACGGGGGCAAGAGTTTGATGAGCGCGGTGACGGGCTCGGACAAACCGGGCGGCTTCCTGGGCGGGGCTCTTAAGGGCGGGCTCAAGGGCGGGCTCAAGGGCGTGATGCAGAAGATCACCGGCGGTGGTGGCGGTGGCGGACGAGGCCACGAGAAGGTCACCAACATCGTGGAGGCGCTCGACGTCGGCGCGCCCCGCCGTCTGGTGTACGACCAGTGGACCCAGTTCCAGGACTTCCCGACCTTCATGAAGAAGGTCGAGACCGTCAAGCAGGACTCCGACGAGGAGCTCACCTGGAAAGCCCAGGTCTTCATGTCGCACCGGAGCTGGAAGGCGACCATCATCGAGCAGATCCCGGACCAGCGGATCATCTGGCGCTCGGAGGGGGAGAAGGGTCGCGTCGACGGGGCGGTGACCTTCCACGAGATCACTCCCGACCTGACCCGGGTCCTGGTGGTGCTGGAGTACCACCCGCAGGGCCTGTTCGAGCGGACCGGCAACCTGTGGCGTGCGCAGGGACGTCGGGTGCGGCTGGAGCTCAAGCACTTCCGGCGGCACGTGATGGCGCACCTCCTGCTGAACCCGGACGAGCTTGAGGGCTGGCGCGGCGAGATCCGCGACAGCGAGGTCGTCAAGGACCACGAGACCGCGGTCCAGGAGGAGCAGGGCGAGCAGGGCGAGGAGGAAGAGGAGCCCGAGGAGCCTGAAGAGGGCGAGCGGGCGGAAGCCGAAGAGCCCGAAGGCGAGGAGGAAGAGGAGGAGCCCGAGGAGGAGGAGGAAGAAGAGGAACCCGAGGAGGAGCCTGAGGAGGAGGAAGAAGAGGAAGAGGAGCCCGAAGAGGAAGAGGAGCCCGAGGAGGAGGAGCCGCCCAGACGGCCCGCCACCGCGCGGCGTCGTGGCACCACGTCCAGACGCCCGGCTCCCGAGCCCGAGCGGCCGGTGCGCCGCCGTCGGGCCAGATCCGAGTAGTCACCCGTCAGGGCCGGTCGGCCACTACCAGGGGGTATGACATGACCGTGCAACCTGCCGGTCGCGGCTCGCCTGCCGGCGGCGGCAGCTCGGGGACGAACCTCGCGGACGTCATCGACACCATTCTCGACAAGGGCCTGGTCATCGACGCCTTCGTCCGCGTCTCACTGGTCGGCATCGAGGTGCTGACCGTGGACGCCCGGATCGTCGTGGCCAGCGTCGACACCTACCTGCGCTTCGCGGAGGCGGTCAACCGCCTCGACCTGTCGACCACGCAGAAGGACCTGCCCGAGGTCGTCCAGGGCGTGACGCAGGCCAAGTCCGTCGACCAGGGCGAGGAACCCGCGCTCGAAGCCGCCGCCGACGAGGTCGAGGACGTGCCCGAGGAACAGCCCCGCGAGGCACGCCTCAGAGAGGATGACTGAGATGTCACCACGCGGAGAGGCCGCCCGGCCCGCGGACACCTCATCGGCGGACGTGAACGGCACAGCGTCCTACGTGTACGGGATCGTACCCGTGGATGTCGAAGTGGAGCCCGGGACCGAGGGGGTCGGAGAACCCGGCGGCCAAGTGGGACTGGTGACCTTCGGCGAGATCGCGGCCCTGGTGAGCGACGTCCGGGCCGACCGGCCGCTGGGCCGGCCGCAGGACCTGCGGGCGCACCAGACGCTGCTCGACCAGACGGCGGCGGAGGTGCCGGTGCTGCCGTTCCGGTTCGGGGCGGTGCTGACCGGCTCCGACGCCGTCCTGGAGGAGCTGCTGAAGCCGTACCATGACGCGTTCGTCGACGCCCTGCGCGAGGTGGAGGGCCGGACGCAGTACGTGGTCAACGCCCGGTACGACGAGCGGACGATCCTGAGGGAGGTGCTGGAGGAGAACGAAGAGGCCGCGACGCTCCGGGATCGGATCGCCGGCCTGCCCGAGGACGCGACGCGCAACGAGCGCATGCGTCTGGGAGAGATCATCGAGCACGCGATCGCCGGCAAACGGGAGACGGACACAGCGACGGTGCTGGAGGCACTCTCCGACGTGTGCGAACAACTGGTCGTACGCGACGTCGGCCACGAGCGCGAGGCCGCGCACGTGGCCGCGCTGGTGGAGCGGGACAGACAGGCCGAGTTCGAACAGGCCGTGGACGAGCTGGCCCGCCGGTGGTCGGGCCGCGTCGAGGTTCGCCTGCTCGGGCCGATGGCTCCGTACGACTTCGTGGGTACGGCCTGACCACGGACACGACGTCGTGGAGGAGTGAACATCGTTGGGACTGGGGACGCTGCTCTTTGGCTGGCCGCTGCTGCCGATCTACTCGGTCGTCAAGCTCGGCGAGCTCCTGAGAGACGAGGTCGAGCGGGAGCTGCGCGATCCGGCCGTGGTCCGGCGCCGCCTGGAAGAGGTGGAGCAGGCCAGGGCCGCCGGTCGGATCTCCGAGGAGGAGGAGGCCCGGGCGGTCGAGGAGATCCTGCAGGGGATGACCGGCTGGTGAGGCGGGGGCCGCACCAGCGGATACGGGGGTGATTTCGTGCCTGCCAGGCAGGGGACCGAGCGCAAGCACGCGTCAGGCGCAAAGGGAGCGGACGACGGCGGCGAGGAGCCGCCTCGCTCGCGTTCCGCGGACATCCCGGCCGCCGCGGCGGCCGACATGGGGCTGCGGATGATGAGCGAGCTGACCGGCAAGGACACCGAGAGCGTCACACGGGTCGAGCCGTCGGACGACGGGTGGCTGGTGGGCGTGGAGATCGTGGAGGACCGCCGGATCCCGTCGTCCGGCGACACCCTGGCTCTCTATGAGATCGACCTCGACATGGAGGGCGAACTGCTGTCCTACCGCCGGGTGCGCCGCTACAAGCGGGGCAGCGGCGACCCCGCCGAGGGCCCGCGGTGAACGCCGTGAGGTCGGGCCCGTACGTTCCCGGGTCCTCGGCGCAGCAGCAGGGTTACGGCGGCCGCGAATCCGCCAACCTAGGAGACATCCTGGAACGGGTGCTCGACCGGGGCGTGGTGATCGCCGGCGACATCCAGGTCAACCTGCTTGACATCGAGCTGCTGACGATCAAGCTCCGCCTGCTCATCGCCTCGGTCGACACGGCCAGGGAGATGGGCATCGACTGGTGGGAGCACGACCCGTGGCTGACCGGCGACGCCCACGAGCTGGCCAAGCAGAACCGCAAGCTGCGCCGCCGCCTCGCGGCGCTGGAGGAGATCGTCGCCACGCGGGCGGAAGCCGCCCACGAGCCGGAGGCGGTCGAGCGTGGACGCTGAGCAGGGCGTCTACCTGTACGCGGTGACCCGTGACGAGGGCGGCGAGCCCGACGGCCCGGCAGGCGTCGCCGGTGCCCCCGTGCGCCGTCTGGCGCACCGGGGCCTGGCCGCCTTCATCAGCACGGTGTCGCTCCAGGAGTTCGGCGAGGAGTCGCTGCGGCGCTCGATGGAGGACCTCGCCTGGCTGGAGGAGATCGCGCGCGCCCATCACCGGGTCGTGGAGGCCGTCGCCCGCCGGGGGCCCACGGCCCCGGTGCGGCTGGTCACCGTCTACACGGGTGAGGCACAGGTTCGAGAGCTCCTCGACGAGCGGCACGCCCAGTTCGACGAGGTGCTGCGCCGGGTGTCGGGCCGGTGGGAGTGGGGCGTGAAGGCCTACGCCGTCGCGGGCCCCGCCGAGCCGGTGGCGGAAACCCAGGACGCGGCGCCGGGAGCCGCCTACCTGAACCGCCGCCGGGCGGCCCTGCGCGGACGTGAGGACGGCTGGCGCCGGGCCGCCGAGCACGCCCAGGCCGTGCACGAGGCGCTGATGGACATCGCCGTGGCCGGCACCCGCCACCGGGCCCAGGACCCGCAGCTGTCAGGGCGGCGGGAGCAGATGGTGCTCAACGGCGCCTACCTGGTGGACGAGGCCCGCGCCGCCGAGTTCGCCCGGGTGGTCGAGAACCCCGCCGAACGGGGCGTCACCCTGGAGCTCGTCGGCCCCTGGGCGCCCTACTCCTTCGCCGCGCTCGACCACGACGGTGAGACGGCGTACGGTGACGCCTCCTGAGCCGAGAGGGGGCCGGCTCGCCGCAGAGGGACGCCTGCCCGAGCAGCGGGTGGCGCTCGTCGACCTGCTGGACCGCCTGCTGGCGGGCGGGGTGGTGGTGACGGGCGACGTGGTGCTGTCCATTTCCGGCGTCGACCTCGTACGGATCTCCCTGCGGGCGTTGCTGGTGTCGGTACGGGAGGGCGACGCGGTGGACGGAGGGATGCGGCATGACAGAGCCGACTGACCAGCCGGTGGTGAAACCGGGGGAGTGGCGGCTGGAGACCGACGCCGACTCGGTGCAGCGTGACCTGAGCCGCCTGGTGCTGACGCTGATCGAGCTGATCCGCCAGCTCGTGGAGCGTCAGTGTGTGCGGCGGATGGACCGCGGCGAGCTGTCCGGGGAGCAGCTGGAGGCGGTGGGGCTGACCCTGATGAGGCTGGAGGAGGCCATGACCGAGCTGTGCGAGCGGTTCGGCCTGACGCCTGCCGACCTCAACCTCGATCTCGGGCCGCTCGGCACCCTGCTCCCGGAGGACTGACCCCGGTCACTGCCCGGTCGCCTTCGTCAGCGCCCCTTCATGGCCGACGACCTCCGCCGCGGCCGGGGCCGTCGCCGGGGGGACCGCGGTCACGTACGTGTGGATCTCGGTGAGCCGGAGGTTGCGCCGCACCACCGGCGCCGAGATCGACCAGCGCGCCGAGTCGGGCACCGGGATGTAGTCGTCCTCGGCCGTCTTGGTCGTGGTCGTCGTGGTGCGGGAGAGCGAGTATTGGATGATCGCGCCTCCGTCGCCGGTGCGCAGGGCGTACACGGGGTGGTCGCCGGCCTGGAAGATGGAGTCGTAGCTGAAGCCGGCCTTCTTGGCCTTCTGCCTGGCCTCGGTGATCTGGCTGGCGACGTCGGTGGTGTAGGGGCCGTCGGCGATGAGGCCGGCAGCGACGCCGTCGGTGCCCGTCTCGGCCACGGTGGCGTGCAGAGGACCGATGAGCTGGGGGCGGATGGTGACGCTCCGGTCGTCGCCGGCGATCGCGGTGGCGTACCCCTGGTCGTCGAGGGCGACGTCGGGCCGGTGCGCGGGGTCGAGCAGCCGGGAGGCGGCGCTGAGCCGCCAGTCGCCGTTTTTGGCGAAGGTCAGCATGGTCGGCTCGCCGTCGCGGTCGGCCAGCACCGAGAACCACACCGCCTGGGCGCCCTCGGCGAAGCGCGGCACGTACAGGGTGGGGGAGCCCCACTCGTGGCGGGGCGGCCGGCCGCCGCTGGACAGGTAGGCGACGGCGGTCAGCCGGGCCTCCGAGTCGCGTACGTACTCCATGGCGAGCCGCAGGTCGCCGGAGGCGCGCAGCACGCTGTCGGTGGCGACGAAGGTGGTGAACACCTCGCCCGCCTCGGCGAGCGTCACCTCGGGCTCGGCGGGCGTCGGGTCGGCGGACGGGCTCGGCGAGGCGGCCGCGGGGGTGCGCGAAGGATCCGCGGCGGAACCCGAGCAGCCGGACGCCCCCGCCAGCAGGACGGCGGCGAGCGCCAGCGCCTTACGCCGACCGTGTACACGCACCTGGCCATGTTATTCGGCACCCCCGCCGGTCGCGTACTCTAAGGAGGCGTGGCAGACATCGATCCGGCAGACGCAATCAACGAGCTCGCCGGCACGCTCCGCAGCATCCAGGACGTGCTCGACCTCGACTCCATGCGCAAGCAGATCGAGGAGCTGGAGACGCAGGTCGCCGCCCCCGATCTGTGGGACGAGCCGGACAAGGCGCAGAAGGTCACCAGCAAGCTCTCCCACCTCCAGGGCGAGCTCAACCGCGTCGACGGCCTGAGCCGCCGCCTCGACGACCTCTCGGTCCTGTACGAGCTCGCGGCCGAGGAGGCCGACGACGACACCCGCGCCGAGGCCGACAAGGAGCTGGTCTCGCTGCGCTCCGACATCGGCGCGCTGGAGGTCCGCACCCTCCTGTCGGGCGAGTACGACTCGCGCGAGGCCCTGATGACCATCAACTCCCAGGCGGGCGGCGTCGACGCGGCCGACTGGGCGGAGATGCTGCTGCGGATGTACCTCCGCTGGGCCGAGCGCAAGGGCTACCCCACGGAGGTCTACGAGACCTCGTACGCGGAAGAGGCGGGCATCAAGTCGGCCACCTTCGCGATCAAGTCGCCCTACGCCTACGGCACGCTCAGGGGCGAGCACGGCACCCACCGGCTGGTGCGCATCAGCCCGTTCGACAACCAGGGGCGCCGCCAGACCTCGTTCGCGGGCGTGGACGTGGTGCCGGTCGTCGAGCAGACCGACCACATCGACATCAACGAAGACGAGATCCGCGTCGACGTCTACCGCTCGTCGGGCCCCGGCGGCCAGGGCGTCAACACGACCGACTCGGCCGTGCGCATCACCCACCTGCCGTCCGGCATCGTCGTCTCCTGCCAGAACGAGCGCTCCCAGCTGCAGAACCGCGCGACCGCCATGAACGTCCTCCAGGCCAAGCTGCTCGAGCGCAAGCGGCAGGAGGAGGCGGAGAAGATGTCGGAGCTGCGCGGGGCGACGACCACGTCATGGGGCACGCAGATCCGCAACTACGTCCTTCACCCGTACCAGATCGTGAAGGACCTGCGGACGGCCACGGAGGCGGGCAACCCGAGCGCGGTGCTCGACGGCGATCTCGACCAGTTCATCGAGTCGGAGATCCGCTGGATGCGCCGCCAGGAGTCAGACGCCCAGTAGGTGTTCGAGCACCAGGGTCGCGAAGAGCGCCACGAGGAGGACGATCGCGATCAGGGCGGGTGACAGGCCGGCGAAGCCATGACCGTGCAGCCGCTCGCGGTTGGCTCGGCAGAGGGCGCAGCGGCCTTCGATGACGGGGTGCGCGCACTGCGCGCATACGAGGTGTTGGCAACTCATGTCAGCCCCAAGTCTAGCCGCACAATCGTTTTGTTTCCGTTATGGACGTTCCATGCCAGTCTTCCCTCTAGACTGTGCTCCAGCCAATCGGAACGTCGATCAATGGTAAAGCTGGGCGTCCCCGATCGGTGCGTGGCGGGAAGTGGGCATGTGCCACCCTCGCTTCCGTCCTGACCCCTAGACTGGCATGCCGTGATGCTCTCGTGATCCATTTCGATAATGTCACCAAGGTCTACGCGAACCAGAACAGGCCCGCCCTGGACCACGTCTCTGTCGACGTGGACAAGGGTGAGTTCGTGTTCCTCGTCGGTCCTTCGGGATCAGGCAAGTCCACCTTCCTCCGTCTGATTCTCAAGGAGGAGCGGCCCAACTCCGGCGCGATCCACGTCGCCGGCAAGGACCTGGCCCGCCTCTCCAACTTCAAGGTGCCTCACCTGCGCCGCCGCATCGGCTGCGTGTTCCAGGACTTCAGGCTGCTCCCGAACAAGAACGTCTACGAGAACGTGGCGTTCGCGCTCGAGGTCATCGGCAAGCCGCGGCGGTTCATCCGCAAGGTGGTGCCGGAGGTCATCGAGCTGGTCGGCCTGGAAGGCAAGGCCCACCGCATGCCCGACGAGCTGTCCGGCGGCGAGCAGCAGCGCGTCGCCATGGCCCGGGCGTTCGTCAACCGGCCCATGATCCTGCTGGCCGACGAGCCGACGGGCAACATCGACCCCGCGACGAGCATCGGCATCATGAAGGTGCTCGACCGGATCAACAGGACCGGCACCACGGTCGTCATGGCCACGCACGACGCGGCCATCGTCGACTCCATGCGCAAGCGTGTCGTGGAGCTGGAGGACGGCAAGATCGTCCGCGACCAGTCGCGTGGCGTGTACGGCCAGGCGTACTGACAGGGAGCAGTAGACACAATCATGCGGGCGAACTTCATCTTCTCCGAGGTCTGGATCGGCCTCCGTCGCAACCTGACCATGACGATCGCGGTCATCATCACCGTCGCGGTCGGCATGGCGATGCTGGGCGTCGGCTTGATGATCAACGCCCAGGTCGGCATGATGACGACCTACTGGTACGACAAGGTCGAAGTATCCGTCTTCCTCTGCACCAAGAACAGTGACATGCCCGCCTGCAAGGGCAAGGCCGTCACCCAGGCGCAGACCCAGGCGCTGCAGAAGCAGATCGAAGGGCTTCCCGGAGTCGAGCAGGTCTTCTACGAGGACCAGGCGACGGCCTTCAAGAACTTCCAGGAGGCCTTCAGCGCCAACCAGCCCATGCGCGACGCCACCAAGGTCGAGGACATGCCGACCTCGTTCCGGGTCAAGCTGGCCAACCCGGACAACTACCAGCCGGTGATCCAGGCGTTGCAGGGACAGCCGGGCGTCTCGCAGGTGGTCAACCAGAGAGACCTGATCAGCCAGTTCTTCACCATGCTCGACAAGGTGCGCTGGGCCGCCCTGATCGTGGCCGTCATCCTGGTGCTCGCCGCCGCGCTGCTGATCGGCAACACGGTGCGGTTGTCGGCGTTCAACCGCCGCCGGGAGACGGGCATCATGCGGCTGGTCGGGGCCTCCAACCTCTACATCCAGCTGCCCTTCGTCATGGAAGGCATGATCGCGGGCCTGATCGGCGGCGTGTTCGCCGCGGTCATGCTGATCGTGACCAAGGTCTTCATGTTCGACGAGGTCGCCCAGTATCTGTCGTCCGGCGGGGCGCAGATCGGCTGGGACGACGTGGCGTCGGTGATCACCCTGACTATGATCATCGGTGTGGTGATCTGTGTCCTGGCATCGTTCGTCACTCTCCGCCGATACCTCAGGGTCTGACGAAACGCCGGTAAGGTCGAAGCATGCCACGTGAGACCGGGCGAAAGGTCATCGCCCAGAACAAGCGTGCCCGGCACGACTACCACATCGAAGACACCTTCGAGGCGGGGCTGGTCCTGCAGGGCACGGAGGTGAAGTCGTTGCGGGAGGGCCGCGCCTCACTGGTCGACGGCTACGCCAGCGTCGAAGGCGGCGAAGCGTGGCTGTTCAACGTCCACATCCCCGAATACGCGCAGGGCACCTGGACCAACCACGCAGCCCGCCGCAAGCGCAAGCTCCTGCTCCACCGCAAGGAGATCGACAAGCTCGCCACCCGGGTCAAGGAGGGCGGGCTCACGATCGTGCCGCTCCAGCTCTACTTCAAGGACGGCAAGGCCAAGATCGAGATCGGCGTCGCGAGAGGCAAGAAGGACTGGGACAAGCGGCAGTCGCTGGCCGAGAAGCAGGCCAAGCGCGAGATGGCCCGGGCGCTGCGTCACCGCAACCGATGAACCGAGTCCGCCGCACGCTGGCCGCGACCGTCACGCTGGCGATCGCGAGCATGACCTTGACCGGCTGCTTCGAGGAGGCGTCGCCGCACGACGCGGTGCGCGACTTCCTCGTCGGCTGGCAGTCCAACGACTACGAGCTGGCCGCCTCCCGCGCCGACGGTGACCCCGCCGTCGTGCGCAAGGCGCTGTCGGACGCCAAGCTGCAGCTCGACGCGGCCTCGTTCCGGTTCCGCATCAAGAGCGTGCGGGTGACCGGCGACGAGTCGCAGGCCGAGTTCGGCGTCGAGGTCGACCTGGGCGACAACAACCCCTTGTGGACGTACGACAGCGTGCTCCCGCTCCGTCTCGACGACGGCATGTGGAAGGTGAAGTGGTCGCCGGCGGTGCTGCACCCCCAGCTCAAGGAGGGGCAGCGGTTCGCGGTCAAGGCCAAGCCGACGCCGCGCCAGCCGGTCCTCGACCGCGGCGGCGACCCGCTGCAGCAGGACATGTTCCTGTACGTCGCCGGCGTGGTGCCCGCCCAGCTCGGCGACCGCGCCGAGGAGGTCGTCAAGCAGCTGTCCCAGATCACCGGATACGCGGAGGACCGGCTGCTCAGCCGGATCCGGTCCGCGCCGCCCAACGAGACCGTGCCGCTGATCACTTTCGGCCGCACCCGCTACCAGTCGGTGAGACAGAAGCTCGACGCCATCCCGGAAGTCAAGACCGTCCCGGAGAAGCAGCCCGTGGACCCCGCGAGCCCCAAGCAGATCGTCGGCCGGGTCAGCGCGCTCACCCCGGAGACCGAGCAGAAGCTCGGCGGCCCCCAGCGGGCCGGCGACTCGATCGGCCAGAGCGGGCTCCAGCAGGCCTACCAGGGCTACCTGACAGGCTCCACCGAGACCCAGGTGATCATCCTCGACCTCAACACCGGCGAGGAAGTGGCGTCGCTGCAGCAGTGGCCCGGCCGCCAGAACAGGTCGGTGCAGACCACGATCGACAGCGGCGTGCAGGTCGCCGCCGAACGCGCCGTCTCCAGCACCCGCGCCAGCGCCCTGGTGGCGGTCGACAGCTCGACCGGCGAGATCAGGGCGGTCTCCACCCGCGGCCTGCATCAGGAGAAGGACGCGCTGGCGGGCCGCTTCCCGGCCGGCACCGCGTTCTCCATCGTGGCGGCCGACGCCATACTCAAGGCCGGGGTGCAGACCAAGCAGAAGCTCCCGTGCCCGGCCGAGCGCACGGTCGGCGGTGCCCGGTTCGTCAGCGCGGCCCAGGTCACCGGCTCCTCGCCCACCTTCCAGCAGAACTTCGCCGCGGGCTGCGCCACCGCGCTGGCCTCGCTCGCCCGCCGGGTGACCGGCGACGACCTGGCCCGGAGCGCCGAGAACTTCGGCATCGGCCTGCCGTGGCAGCTGCCGCTCAAGTCGTTCAGCGGCTCGCGGCCGGCCTTCGACGGCGACGCCGCCAAGGCCAAGGCCATCGCGGGCCAGAACGTCGAGGTGAGCCCGCTCAGCATGGCCCTGGTCGCGGGGGCGGTAGCGTCCGGCACCTGGCGGCCGCCGGTGCTGGTCACCGCGCCCGACACCCCCGACGCCGCCGACGAGGTGACGCCCGCGCCGCAGCCCCCGCCCCGGCAGCTCGACCCGCAGGTCCGCGAGGCGCTGACGGCCATGATGAGGGCGGGCGCCCAGGGCACCCCCGCCCAGGCGGGCAGCGGTCGCGTCCACGGCGTGACGTCCGCCGCCACCGGCAAGGAGAACGACGCCTGGTTCGTCGGCTGGCAGGGCGACCTGGCCATCGCCGTGTTCACCAGGAACTACAACCCCGCCGCCGTGGCCGGAAGCTTCTTCGCGGCCCTCGGCGACACTCCGTGATTTTTTCGTGACAAGAAGCAACCATCGGACAGGCCGGTTGCGTCTTACTGAGTGACCGGTCCCGCTCGGGGGGTTGCGGGACCAGTCGTCGTGATGAGATCAGGACTTCATCTCGGGGGAAGTCCTGCCGTCATTGACCGGCTCGACCCTGCCGGTCGCCCCCGGGGGCGTGATGCTGCTGTGCTGCGCTTCCGGGGGCTCCACGGCGTTCGCCGGGAATCAAGTTGGCATCTGGGGTGTTGTCAGAGGTATCGTCGTCATGCTCGATCCTCCGGGATCGTGTTGACAACTCCACAGGGGGTGACTGGCTTCGACTTTGACCTTGCAAGTCAGGAGAAGCGGGCCGAGGACTGCGGACATAACCTCGTTAATCCTGTGACCGCAAACAACAAGTGCCAATTCTAAGCGCACTGAGGTCAGCCAGGGTTCCCTGGCTCTCGCTGCCTAAGTAGCGAAACCTCTGTCAGCCCGAGAGTGCCTTCGGCTCGGGATCTGGCATCGTCAGAAGGCTCAACCGATCGACCCGGCCACGGGGGTGATCGGGAAACCAAACAGTGGCTGAGCCCGTCGGCGACTCGCCTGCATGATCGCCGGGGCTGAGAAAAGCACAGCAGGCTGCGCCCGGAGAAGCTCTGTCTTGGGGTTGAAGGACGCGGGTTCGATTCCCGCCACCTCCACTTCGAAGACGCGGAAAGCCCGGCCGGATCATCCGGCCGGGCTTTTCGCGTTCCGTCAGGAGTCCTGCTTGACCATGTCGCGCAGGCGGTTCTTGAGGATCTTGCCCGAGGCGTTGCGCGGCAGTTCACTCACCACGACGGCCTTGGTCGGCTTCTTGTACGAGGCGAGCCGGGTCAGGCAGAACTCGGACAGTTCCGCCACCGTGGGCGGGTCGGCCTCGTCGCGCGGGACCACGACGGCGACGGGCGTCTCGCCCCACTTCTCGTGCGGGCTGCCCACCAGGGCGATCTCGCGGACCTTGGGGTGGTCGGCGAGCACGGCCTCGACCTCGGCGCTGTAGATGTTCTCGCCGCCGGAGATGATCATGTCCTTGAGGCGGTCGACGACGTAGAAGAACCCTTCCTCGTCCACCCGGACCAGGTCTCCGGAGTGGAACCAGCCGCCCCGGAACGCCTCCTCGGTCGCCCCCGGGTTGTTCCAGTAGCCCGTCATGGTCTGCGGGCCCCGGTAGACGATCTCCCCGATCTCGCCCTGGGGCACGTCGTTCATGTGCTGGTCCACCACGCGCACCTCGACCAGGGGGACGGGCTTGCCGACCGAGCCGATCTTGCGGATGGCGTCCTCGCCGGGCAGGGACGTGGTGATGGGCGACATCTCCGTCTGCCCGAACACCGACACGTTCGGCACGCCGGGGAAGGCCGCCTCCATCGCCCGCAGGATCGCCGGGGTCGCGGGCGCGGCCCCCCACGAGATGGTGCGCAGCGGGATGTCGCGCTGGGGGAGCGTGGGGCTGGCGCAGACGGCCTGCCACTGGGTCGGCACGAGGAAGGCGTTGGTGACCCGCTCCGACTCGACCAGGTCGAGGAACGCCTCGGGGTCGAAGGCGCCGGTCGGCGTGATGACGGTGGTGTAGCCGAAGATGAGGTTCGGCACGATCACGCCGACCGCGGCGATGTGGAACATCGGTGAGGTGACGACGCAGATCTCGTCGGCGCCCGGACGCAACGTCTGCAGCAGGGTGATCGTCTGGCCGAGGAGGTTCTCGTACGTGAGCATGGCGCCCTTGGGCAGGCCCGTCGTCCCCGACGTGTACATGATCAGGGCGACCGCGCCGAGGTCGGCGGGGCCGCTCGCCCCGCTCGGCGTCGCGCCCGCGACGGCTTCCTCGTAGCGTTCCGCGCCCGCGCCGGCGGCGTCCGGGGCGTCGCCGACGACCAGGCAGGGCAGCTCGGCCTCCTTGCCCGCCCGCACCGCGGCGACCACCGGGGCCAGCGGCTGCTCCACCACGATCGCGCACGAGCCCGAGTCCTCGGCGAGGTACGAGACCTCGGCCGCGACCAGCCGGAAGTTGACCGGGACGGCGATGGCGCCGAGCCTGTTGATCGCCACCAGTGTCTCGACGAACTCGGGACGGTTGGTCAGGAGCACCAGGACCCGGTCGCCCTCGCCCACGCCGCGGGCTTCGAGCGCGGCGGACAGGCGGCGGCTGCGCTCGTCCAGCTCGGCCCAGGTCGTCGTCTCGCCCTTGAACCGTATGGCGGGCTGTCCTGGCTGTGCACCGGCGTGTTTGGTCACCTGGTGGACCCAGGTGAGTCGCTGGTGGGGGTGGGCACTGTGGACCGCGCTCATGTTCTTCCTTCCCGTCCCTCGGCTGTAAGTGAGAACTTACAGCCGGGTGCCCGTCAAGGTCGAGAGTCGGCGGACGTCCTGGCCGGCACGCGGATCCCCAGCGTCAGCCACTGATCGCCGGTCCGGACCATGAGCCGTCGCCGCAGGCAGTCCGCGAGGAATGCGAGCACCTCCTCGGCCGTCGCCCCCGCGGCCGTGCCGGCGGCGACGGCCGCGCGCTCCGCCGTGACCCTGTCGCACCGGGCGTACACCGCCGCCCGCCAGCCGGTCAGCCGGAACGACACCGTCCGTTCGTCGCGGGTGTCGACCAGGACCAGCCCTCCGTCGGGGTGCGCCAGCAGCGCGAGCGTGCCGTTGCCGCCGCGCTCGATCCACCGCCGCACCCGCTTCATGACCGGCCCGGCGTGGTCCAGGGGGCGCATGCCGTCGGCGTAGTCGAAGTCGAAGTAGTACGCGATGCGCCGCGGCCTCGTCCGGGAAGGGGTAGAGGCACCGGTACACCGCCATGGGCCGCACGCCGGTCATCCCGAACCGCTCCGGATCCTGGTGGAAGGGGCTGAACCGGTCGAGCCTGATGGCGTCCATGCCGTCCGGCGGCTGGAGGAAGTCGCACGCGTCCAGCAGGGGCAGCATCGACGCGTAGTCCTCGGCGGTCTCCCCGGGGAAGCCGAAGAGCAGGTTCCAGCGCGCGGTGACGCCGAACTCCGCGCACCACTTGAGGAGCTGGATGTTGCGCAGGGCCGTGGTCCCCTTGCGCATCAGCGCCAGCACGTGGTCGCTGAGGCTCTCCAGGCCAGGCTGGATCTCGCGGACCCCGGCGTCGGCGAGCAGCTTCACCTGGGCGGCGCTGAGGTTGGCCTTGACCTCGTAGAACAGGTCGGCAGGCGCTCCGGCGGCGGCGAGCGCGGGCAGCAGCGTGGTGAAGTACCGCATGTCGAGGATGTTGTCGACGACGCCCGCCGTGGTGAGGCGGTGGCGCCGGGTCAGGTGCTCGATCTCGTCCAGCACGCGCTCGGGCGACTTACTGCGGAAGGTCATCGCCTCGCCGTTCAGCCCGCAGAACGTGCAGTGGTGCCTGGCCCCCCACCAGCAGCCCCGCGAGGTCTCCAGCAGCAGGCGGGGGCGGACGGCGGCGCCCTCGGCGCCGCAGACGACGTCCACGAACGGGAAGCGCGCGTGCAGCTCGTGGCCCATGTCGCCTTCCCAGTTGGCGCCGCCGAAGACGGTGACGACGCCGGGATGGCGTTCCTTGACCCGCCGGGCGAGCGCGAGCGAGGCGAGGTTCTGCTCGAAGGTGGAGGTGAACCCGACGAGGTCGTAGTCCGTCCAGGCGATCGAGGCCAGGCAGCGGTCGAGGAAGCGGGCGCAGGAGCCGCGCAGCCTCCGCAGCCTGGCGATCGTCTCCGAGGGCTGCCGGTGGACGCCGCGCAGGACGGTCTCGTCGTACGCGTCGTCGGCCGCCGGTCGTTCGCCGTGGAGCGCGGCGGCGAACAGCCACTCGCCGGCGAAGGCGGTGTGCGGCAGCCGGCCCTGCACCCAGCGGTAGTCCGGCAGGCCGATGAGATCGGCGAGGTCGAAGCCGAGATAGCGGACGTCGCAGGCCACGCCGTCGCGCCGGAGCGCGGCCTGGAGCAGGCTCAGCCCGAGCGAGGGACGGTCGAGCCCGTGCCAGGGCATGCTGACCAGCAGGACGCGGTAGGTGGACACGGCCGGGCCTAGTCGCAGTTCAGCCCGCGGATGGAACATTCGATGTAGGTGGTCTGGGCCGAGCTCTGGGCCGCGTAGGCGTCGATGAGCCCGCTGCCGGTCGCGCGGTCCGGCCCGGCCGTCGCCTGGTGGTTCATGCCCGGGCCGTTGAAGCAATTGCCGGTCGTCACGTCCCTCGCCGTGGCCCTGAGGAGCTGCTTCATCCGGGTGGGCGAGATCCCCGGCCAGGAGCCCTTGACGAGGGCGCACACGCCCGCCGCCTGGGCTGCCGCCGCCGAGGTGCCGCTGAAGACCGCCCAGCCGTCGTCGGACTTGGTGTCGTCCGCGCTGTCGGCGAAGGTCTCGTCGACGAACGAGCCCGGCTGGGTGGGCAGCATGATGTACGAGGCGTTCGGCTGCAGGCCGACGAGGCCCACGACGTCGGGCACCCGCCTGCCGGGGAAGATGTCGCTGGTGAAGCCGCTGGCGTAGTCGGACGCCCGCAGATTGCCGCCGGCGTCCAGATGGGCGCGCCGGCAACGACGAGCTCAACGGCAACAACGGGAACGACGGCCTCAACGGAGGACCGGGCACCGACGACTGCAACGGCGGGCTCGGCACCGACACCGAGGCCGGCTGCGAGCCCTAGTGAACGCCGGCTCATCTCCCGCCCCCGGGGAACCGGCGGGCGGGAGGCGGCTGGGCCGGCCGACGGCAGAATGCGGATATTTCGTCGCTCGTCCGGCTGCCGCCCGGTAAGGTCCGGGAGCAGCCGGTCGCGGGACTCAGGCGCGACTTCCGGAACCCGCCTATGAAGCGATGCTTCGCAGTTCGTGCCCCCATTCCCCGGCCGGCGCCGTCATCCCGGGGAGCCATGGACACCTACGCCGACCTGATCGAGTGCGAGGACGTGCTGCTGTTCGCGAACGCGGCCATCACCTCGACCGGGCAGCGGGAGTTCCGCGCCACGGCGGGCGAGCAGCGGCTGTCGCTGGACTTCCTGCACCGCTACATCCACGGCAACTATCCCGATCTGTACGCGGCCACGCTGGCGCTGGACGTCAACGACCACAACGCCGCGATGATCATCCACAACGTGCTGAAGGCCCGCGGCGACGGCCCGCTCATCTCCTGGCGGCTGGCCAGGATGAGCCCGCCACGCGTCTACCGGCTGTTCGGTGAGCTGCGGCGGGACGGCGTGAACAACCGGCGCACCAGGGCGGTCATCCGCGACTGGCTGCTGGCCCGGCCCGACCTGGCCTTCGACGCGGTCAAGTACCGCTCCGCGATGAAGGCGGCGGTGCGTCACGCGCACCTGCGGCCACCGGGCGAGCTGGGCGACTTCCTGTTCGCGCCGCACCGGCGCGCCCGCTTCGACACCCCGGTGCTGGAGGCCTGGCGCCGCGCCCACCACGAGAAGCAGGCGCTGTACGAGCTGCCGTACACGGTGGCGGAGGGCTTCGCGGCCCGGCACGGCATCCCCAGGGCGGTCTTCCTGGAGCGGATCGCGCCCCGCCTGACCCGTTCGGAGCGGCTGCGGCTGGCCGGCGCCCATGAGCGTGCGGGGATCCGGGACAGGGCCGATCTGGCGGCCATGCCGCTGGTGCGGGCGGCCTCGTACGTGCTGTCGCTGCCGTACGGCGAGCGGCGTCAGCACGTGGCGGCGCTACGCGCGGCGGCGGCGCGGGCGGCGGGGCCGCGGCGGGGGACGTGGGGGAGCGTCGCGGCGGTGCTGGACGACAGCTTCTCGTCGTTCGGCTCGCCGGTGAAGCGGCGCAGGCCGCTGGCGGTCGCGCTGGCCTGCCACTACCTGCTGGAGGCGCTGGCCGGGTCCTACCGAGGGCTGTGGGTGTCAGGGCTCGCCGACCCGGTGATGGCGCGGCCGGACGGGCCGACGCCGCTGGGACAGCGGGTGCTCGACGCGCTCGACCCGCGGCCCGACCGGCTGGTCATCGTCTCCGACGGGTGGGACAACGCGCCTCCCGGGCTGGCCGCCGAGGTCCTGCGGGTCTGGCGGCGCCGGCTCGACCCGGCGGGCGGGGTGCGCGTCGTGCACCTGAACCCTGTGTACGACGCGGAGCGGTTCGAGGTGCGCAGGCTGTCGCCGCTGGTTCCGACGGCCGGGATCCGCGACGCCGAGGACCTGCCGGCGCTGGTGGAGCTGGCGGGGTTCGCGCAGGGCCGCACCGGGCCTGCCGAGCTGCGCGCGTACCTGGAGGAGAGGGCGGCGGCGCGATGATCGACCTCGCCGGGCTGGAGACCCGGCCCGCCCAGACCTGGGGAGCGGTGCGGCTGGTGCCGCTGGTCCGGCCGGAGCCGATCCTCGACCTGCGGCTGCACGCCCGGGTGTACGGGGACGAGCTGAGTGTTGTCAGCCTGCCGGACAAGTCGGTGTACGTGGCGTACGTCCCGCACGCGTTCGTGGCGTCGTGGACCGGCGACGGGAGCCCGGCGGCCGCGTATGGCACCCAGCTCGGGGAGCCGCTCGACCGCATGGACGTCAGGTTCCGCCGGCGGATGGCCAGGCGCGTGGACAAGAACCGGCTGCGCTTCCTGCCCCTGCACCTCGCCCTGGAGGGCTACCTGGCGCTGCACTTCCGCGGGCCCGTGATCGCCTGGGCGGAGTGGTCACGCCAGGCGGTCGCGCGAGGGCTGTCGCCGCGCGCCGAGGACGCCCGCACCGGGGCGGAGGTGCGCGGGCTGGAGGACGCGCTGCGCGTCTTCGAGATCCACCCCGGCCAGTGCGGGCTGCTGCTGTACGCGGGTGACACGCTGGCGAGCGCGTTCGTGGTGCCGCATCCTGACGACTACCGGGCGCTGCACCCGACCCTGGTACGTGACCTGTACGGGGAGCTCATCCACGAGTACGCGACGTTCTACCCGGCCCGTGACTTCCCCGCGGTGATCGAGGAGAGCCGGGTCTCCTCCCTGGCGGACCTGCGGGCCGAGGCGGCGCGGCAGGAGCGGGAGTGGGCCGGCTTCCACGACTCGGTCATGGCGGCGGGCCTGCTGGGCTCGCCGGACAGGGTGGAGGAGGTGTACCGGCTCGGCGGGTTCCGGCTGCGCCGCTTCCTGCCGGCCTTCGACCGTCAGGCGGAGAACCACATCGGGGAGACGATCACCGCCGAGGACGGGCGGCTCGCGTACCTCAAGACCTTCAGGCTGTCGCAGGCCCAGGTGCGGCGCGGCCACCTGCTGCGCGTGCTGCACGAGCACGACTGGCGTCTGGAGGACGCCGCCGCCGCTCTCGGCGGCACCGCGGCCCAGCTCGGGACGCGGCTGGAGCGGGCCGGGTTCGGCCACCTGCTGCGGCAGGACGTGCTGGACCGGTACCGCAGGGTCAACGGGCACAGCCGGCGAACTCGTCCAGCCGGCGGAGCATGACGGCCAGCATGGCCGGGAACATCGCCACGTGCGCCGCGATCATCACCCCGTGACCGTCGATGAGCCCCAGCCACAGCAGCGGGAAGAGCGGCACGGCCGGTGCGAACATGGCGGCGCACATCTCCAGCGTCGACCCCCAGCCGTGGCCGCGGAAGCGCATCCACACGGCCATGCCGATCGACATGTTGAGCGCCATGAGCAGGTACGCGGCCTCCGGGTGGGTCGCGTACGAGACGTGCACGCCGGCCATGGACCAGACGAGGTCCAGGAGGAACATGCCGGCGAACATCGCGATGATCATTTCGATGTAGTGCAGGGCGAATCGGCCCCAGTTGCGGCCTGTGGCGCGTGCGGTCGTCTCTGACATGTCTCCGACGGTGACGCCGTACGGGGAAGACGGGGAGGGGAGGGCGGGCTGCTGGTCTGGAAACTTGGGATCCTCGTCTTTCGGACACGGATACACGCCCCGAGCGGGACGATCCGGACCTGGCTATCGTGTCTGCGGTGAGCGATCGGGTCATCGGCGGGTACGCGCTGCGGCGCGTCCTCGGTCGCGGCGGCATGGGCGAGGTGCACCTGGCCGCCACCCCCACCGGCGGGCTGGCCGCCGTCAAGGTCATCCACCCTAGGCTGGCCCGCGACCCCGCCTTCCGCCGCAGGTTCGAGCGCGAGGTGGCGGCCGCGCGCCGGGTCGCCCGGTTCTGCACCGCGCCCGTCCTGGACGCCGGCATCGACGGCGACGTCGCCTACCTCGTCACCGAGTACGTGAAAGGCCCCGACCTGGCGCGGGCCGTGCGCGACCAGGGGCCGTTGTCCGGGGGCAACCTGGAGGCGCTGGCGGTCGGCATCGCCACCGCGCTGAGCGCCATCCACGGCGCCGGGGTGATCCACCGCGACCTCAAGCCGTCGAACGTGCTGCTGTCGCCGCTCGGGCCGCGCGTCATCGACTTCGGCATCGCCCAGCTCGTCGGGTCCGACACCAGCCAGGCGATCCTCGGCACGCCCGCGTTCATGGCGCCGGAGCAGGCGCGCGGCGAGACCGTCGGGCCGTTCACCGACGTGTTCGCCTGGGGCGGGGTCATCGCGTTCGCCGGCACCGGCCGTTCCCCGTTCGGCGGCGGCTCCCCCGGCGAGGTGCTCAACCGGGTCGTCAACGAGAGGCCCCACCTGGACGGACTCGACGGCGGCGTCCGCGGGCTGGTGGAGCAGGCCCTCGCCAAGGACCCCCGGGCCCGCCCGCCGGTGTCCCGCCTCCTCGCCGACCTCCTCGGCGGCCCCCCGACCAGCCCCGCCTCGGCCACCGAAGCCGTCGAGCGCACCTGGACCACCCCCCTCACCCGCCCCCCGTCCCCTCCCCACCTCCCCCCAGCGCCCCCGTCCACCGGATCCACCACGACCCCACAACCTGCCCCCACCTCCCGGCATGCGGTTCCGTACGGTCCGGAGGCGTCCCCCACCTCCCAGGGCGCGGTTCCATACGGGGGAGTCGCTAGGGCGGCGGGTGGCTCGCCAGCGTTGCGGGGCGACCCTCAGCGGACGGGTGCTGCCGCTGAGAGCGGCGATGCGGTTCCGTACGGCGGGTCTGCTGTGAGTCCGCAGGGTGCCCCCGCCTCCCAGGGTGGGGGTGTGGTTCCGTACGGCGGGTCTGCTGTGAGTCCGCAGGGTGCCCCTGCCCCTCAGGGTGGGGTGGTTTCCGGAGCGGCAGGCGGTACGCCCGCGCTGCGTGGAAATAGCGACGAGGACCCACGGCGGGCGGGTGCTGCCGCTCAGGGTGGCGACGCGGTTCTGTACGGCGGGTCTGCTGTGAGTGCGCAGGGTGCCCCCGCCTCCCAGGGTGAAGGTGCGGTTCCTTACGGTCCGGAGGCTTCCCCCTCCTCCCGGGGTGCGGTGTACGGGGGATCTGTTGTTAGTGCGCAGGGTGGCCCTGGCTCCCAGGGGGCCGTCGGCGGTGCGCGTAAGAAGGGGAGGGCTGGGGCGCGGTGGCGTTGGTGGGTGGGCGGGTTGGTGGCGGTGGTTGTGGGTGGGGCCGTTGCGGGGGTCCTGTTGAGGGGGGAGGCGTGGCCGTACGAGAGTGGGTTCGCCGATGGGTGGGAGGTGGGGGCGTCGGAGGCCGGGACCGCTGAGAAGGAGGGGTCCGGGTATGTGCTGGCCGTCGAGGACGGGTGGCGGTTGTGGAAGTCGGCGCCGCGGCGGGAGCCCGGTGGCGGGGTGGTCGTCAGCGCGCAGGCGGAGTTGCGGGAGGGCGCGGGCGAGTACGGGGTGTGGTGTCACGGCGGCTCGGGTGGCCGGTACGAGTTCGGGGTCAGCGGCGCGGGCCGGGTGGCGATCGTCAAGCGCCGTACGGGGCAGGAGGGCGTGGTTCTGTACGGACCGGAGAAGGCGGCGTCCGAGGGCACGAACCGGGTCGTCGCCGA
This sequence comes from Nonomuraea sp. NPDC054003, assembly GCF_055585125.1. NCBI lineage: Bacteria > Bacillati > Actinomycetota > Actinomycetes > Streptosporangiales > Streptosporangiaceae > Nonomuraea > Nonomuraea sp. NPDC054003. The sequence goes on along the minus strand of NZ_JBVJKR010000017.1, from coordinate 87,618 downwards.
GTGCGCCGGTGGCGACGGCGAGGTGACGCTGCGGATGTGGCTGAACGAACGCCTGGTGGCCGAGGCCACGGACGCGGAGGCGCCGCTGGGTCCCGGCATGGCGGGGGTGCACGCCGCGCCGGAGGCCGAGAAGACGGTGCGGGTGCGGTTCGAGTCGTTCGCGCTGCGACCGGCGCGGGGCTGAGGGACGGTGGGCGTGCGGTTCGGGCTGCTGGGGCCGCTCAGGGTCGGGGACGGCGGGGAGCCGGGCCCGGCCAAGCACCGGGCGCTGCTCGCGGCGCTGCTGCTGTCGGCGGGCACGGCGGTGCCGGTCGAGCGGCTGATCACCGTGCTGTGGGGCGACCGGCCGCCCGCGTCAGCCGAGTCGGTGCTGCGGGTGTACGTGAGCGCGCTGCGCAAGCTGGTCGGGGGGATCACCACCGTGCCGGGCGGCTACCTGCTGGCGGTGGACCGGGACGAGATCGACTGCCACCGGTTCGAGCGGCTCGTGGGGGAGGCCAGGCGGATCCGGGAGGCGGGCGGGCACGTGGAGGTGGCCGCCCGGTTCAGGGAGGCGCTGGCGCTGTGGCGGGGGGAGGCGCTGGCGGGCGTCGACAGTGCCGAACTGCGCCGTACGCATGCCGTACCTCTTGAGGAGTCGCGCCTGACCGCGCTGGAGGAGCGCGTGGACCTGGACCTGCGGCTGGGGCGCGGGGGTGAGGTGGTCGGCGAGCTGCGGGCGCTGGTGAACTCCCACCCGTTGCGTGAGCGGGGGTGGGCGCACCTGATGGCGGCCCTGCACCAGGCGGGGCGGCGGTCCGAGGCGCTGGCGGCCTACCAGGAGGCGCGGCGGGTGCTGGTCGACGAGCTGGGGCTGGAGCCGGGGCCTGAGCTGCGGGAGGCGCACGACCGGGTGCTGGCGGGCGAGGTGGTGGCCCCGGCCCGCATCTCCGCGACCCCGCTCGACGAGCTGCCGCCGGATATTTCGGACTTCACCGGTAGGCAGGACGTCCTCTCCTGGGTCACCCGGTGGGCCCGCTACACCGCGACAGGGAACCTGGACGGCCCGGGCGTCGCGGGCGGCCTCGCGCCGGGTTCCGCAGGCGGTACCGGTGGTCCGGCCTCGGGTTTTGGAGGCGGTGGGGGTGGTCCGGCCCTGGGCTCAGGTGCCGGTGCCGGTGGTCTTGCCTCGGGTGGCGGGGTGGCGCGGGCGCCGGTTTGTCTGGTGGTGCATGGGCCCGCCGGGTGCGGTAAGTCGGCCGTGGCCGTGCGGGCGGCGAAGCTGCTGGAGCCGGGCGACGGGAGGCTGTACGCGGTGCTCGGCGAGCGGGCGCCGGGGGCCGTGCTGGAGGACCTGCTGCGGTCGCTCGGCCGGCCCGACGGCGCGGTGCCGCCGGCGCTGGACGAGCGGGTCCGGCTCTACCGCCGGCTCACCTCGGCCCGGCGGCTGGTCGTGGTGCTCGACGACGCGGCCGGCGAGACGCAGGTGCGTCCCCTGCTGCCGACCGGCCCCGGCAGTGTGACGATCGTGACCAGCCGCTCGCCGCTGGCCGGGCTGGAGGCGGCCAGGCCGTACGAGCTGGGCGTGCTGGATCCGGACGAGGCGTTGGAGATGCTCGCCGGGGTGGCCGGCCGCGACCGGGTGGCGGCCGAGCCAGAGGCGGCGCGCGAGATCGTCCGGCTGTGCGGCGGACTGCCGCTGGCGCTGCGGATCGCCGGGTCGCGGCTGGCCAGAAGGTCCGGCTGGACGGTCGCCCACCTGGCCGGGCGGCTCGGCGACGAGCGGCGCAGGCTGGACGAGCTGAGCGCGGGCGACCTGGCCGTGCGCGGCAGCCTGGCGCTCGGTTACCGCGGGCTGGCGGAGCCGGAGCGGAGGCTGCTGCGCGAGCTGGGCGCGTTCACGGCTCCCGACTTCGCCCCGTGGGTGCTGGGCGAGGACCTGGAGCCGCTGGCCGAGGCCGGGCTGCTGCAGTCGCGCGGGCTGGACGAGGCGGGCCAGGAGCGGTTCGGCCGGCACGACCTGACCAGGCTGTACGCGGCCGAGCGGCTGGCGGAGGAGGGCGGGCCCGGCCCGGTGCTGGCGGCCAGGGCGGCGGAGATCCTCGACCGGACCAGGCGGGCCAGGGCCACCCTGCTGCCCGCGGAGCCCGGCTCCGGCCGGACGCTCGTCCGTACGGCGGAACAGATCCTGGAGACGGGCCGGCTGCGCCAGGAGGCGCGCTGGCTGAGCGCGGAGCGCCGCTTCCTGGTCGCGGCGGTCGGCGACTTCTTCCGGTCGGGCCTGTACGAGGCCGCGTGGCGGCTGGCGTTCTACCTGACGCCGCTGTTCGAGCTGGCCGGCCACCACGACGACTGGCATGCAACGACCGCGACCGGGCTGGACGCGGCCAGGGCGGCGGGCCACCGGCAGGGGGAGGCGCTGCTGCTGCGCGGCCTGGCCGACCTGCATCGGGCGGAGGGCAGGAACGACGCCGCGGCGGCCACGCTCCGGGCCGCCCAGCCGCTGGTGGAGGGGCTGGAGCTGGCCCGCGTCACGCTCCGGCTGGGGTTGGTCGAACCCCGCAGGGCCGAGGCGGAACGGATGCTCCGCCGGGCGCTGCACGTCTTCGGCCAGGCCGGTGACCAGCGCGGCAGGGCCGACGCGCTGCGGGCGCTGGGCGCGCTGCTGTCCGGCCGGGAGCCGCTGGAGGAGAGCCTGGCCGTCTACCGCGAGCTGGGCGACCCGCGCGGCGAGGCCGAGGCGCTGCTCGACCTGGCCAGACTGCATCTGGGGGCGGGCCGCCGCGCCGAGGCCCGCGCCTGCGCGGAGCGGCGGGTCGCGATCAACCGGCGGCTCGGCGACCGGCTGCCCGAGGCGTCCGGGCTGCTGGTGCTCGCCCGCGTCGCCCGCGCCGAGGGGCTGCCGGACGCCGCCGCGGACTCGGCCGGGCAGGCGCTGGAGACCTTCACGGTGTACGGGGACCGGCGCGGTTCGGGTGCGGCCCTGCTCGTCCTGGCGGAGTCGTACCTGGACATGGAGAAGATCGATGAGGCGGTTGAGGCGCTGACGCGTGCTATGGGAGAGTTTGACCGGCTCGGTGACGAGCACGGCCGCGCGGCGGCCGAGCGGCTCGCGAGCGAGGCACGGGGGAGGCGGGGTGTTTAGCCCGCTATGCGGATCCTGAAGGTCGCCTCGCTAACGTTCGGGCCCTGAGTTCGGAACCCCCGAAAGGTGATCAGTGACCATGCGCAAGACGTTCGTGCTGGCGGTCGCGGTCGTGGCGCTGACCGGCTGCGGCATGCTGCCCTCCACGACCGGCGGCGGCGGCCAGGAGAAGCAGGGCGGGACCCAGGCGGCGCAGACGGAGAACGCGCCGCCCGAGACCACCGCGCCCCCCGCCGAGCAGCAGACCGCCCCGCCGCAGGGGGACAAGGTCATCGCCAGCCGCGAGACCAAGGCCGAGGGCACCGACGGGCCGACCAAGGTCAGGGTGGAGATCACCGGGCTGCTGCGCCAGGGCAAGACCGCGACGCTCAACTGGACCATCACCGGTCTGGAAGGCAGTTTCAACGTGCACAACGGCATGGGCGGCGGCGTCTTCGACTACACCGTGTCCGGCGTCAGCCTGATCGACCCGGTCAACGCCAAGCGCTACCGCGTGGCGCGCAACGGCACCGACGACAAGGCCGAGTGCGTCTGCTCGGGCACCCAGGGCGAGTTCCTGGAGAAGGACGAGAGCGCCAGCCTGTACGCGGTCTTCGCCGCGCCGCCGGCCGACGTCACCACGGTCAACATCGAGATGCCGCAGATCGGCGTGTTCACCGATGTTCCGATCTCTTAGTCTCGCCCTCGCCCTGACGCTGGCCTCCCCGACCCCTCCGCCGGAGTCGGCGATCGGCGTGGTGGAGGACCTGGTGCTGCCCGTCGAGGACATCATCGGCGAGGTCGAGTCGCTCGACGGCAGCGAGAGCGAGTCCCAGCGGGGCGACCAGGTGACGGTGGCGCTCACCAGCGACGTGCTGTTCGCGCTCGACAAGTGGCGGCTCACCGCCAAGGCCAGGCAGCGGCTCGAGGAGGTCGCCGAGCAGATCAACACCGAGGGCGCGGGCGGCCAGGTCAGGGTCGAGGGCCACACCGACGACCAGGGCGCCGACGCCTACAACGACACCCTCTCCCAGCGCCGGGCGGACGCCGTCAAGCAGGTCATGGCGGGCCTGCTGACGCTCCCCGGCGTGACCCTCCAGGCCCAGGGCTTCGGCGAGACCCGCCCCAAGCTGCCCAACACGGCCGAGGGCAAGCCCCTGCCGAAGAACCGCGCCAAGAACCGCCGCGTCGACATCGTCTACACCATCAAGCAGTGAACGCGGCGGCCTGCGGATCACCCGGCCTGGAGTTCGGTCAGGGTGACGGTGACCTTCTGACTGGCGCCGTCTCGTACGAACTCGATCTCGACCTTGTCGCCCGGTTTGTACTCCGTGAGGGTCTCGGTGAGGTCGGCGATGGTGGGGATCTGCTTGCCGGCGACCGAGACGATGATGTCGCCCTCGCGGATGCCCGCCTTGGCGGCGCCGCCGTTCGACTGGACCGAGCGGACGCCGACGCCGGCGGGCTGGCCGTCTTCGCCGATCACCGTCGAGCCCGTGATGCCCAGCGCCGCCCGGTGGCTGTTGACCACGCGGCCGTGCTCGACGATCTGGGCGGCGATGTCCGTGGCGGTGTTGCTGGGGATGGCGAAGCCGATGCCCGGGGCCGCGCCGCCGCCCAGCGACGGGTTGGTGGCGGCGAGGGTCGGGATGCCGATCACGTGGCCGGCCATGTCGACCAGGGCGCCGCCGCTGTTGCCGGGGTTGATCGCGGCCGAGGTCTGGACGGCGCTGGCGATCGTGGCGCCTGGCGAGCCTTCGCCCTGCGGCTCGCTGACCGTGCGTCCCGTCGCGGAGACGATGCCGTTGGTGACGCTGCCCGACAGGCCCAGCGGGTTGCCCATGGCGAGCACGAGCTGGCCGACCCTGAGCTTGGACGAGTCGGCGAACGTGGCCGGGCGCAGGCCCCGCGCGTCGTCCACCTTGATCACCGCGAGGTCGCCGGCGGGGAAGGACTCGACCAGCTTCGCGCTGCGGGAACCGCCGCCGGTGGCGAGCGTGACCTCCATGGTGGTGGCCTCGCCGACGACGTGCGCGTTGGTGACGATGTGGCCCTTGTCGTCGTACACGACTCCGGAGCCGAGACCGGCCTTCGTGTTGATCTGCACGATCGACGGCAGGACCTGGGCGATCACGCGCTCGTACGTCTGCTCCAGCGGCAGCGCTTCGGCGGTGGGGCTGGGCGAGGGGGTGGTCGCCGTGGCGGTGGCGGTGGGTGAGGCGGTCGGCGAGGCCGTGCCGCGGACTCCGGGCGCGCCGGCGCAACCGGTGACCAGGACGGCGGCGGCCAGCCCTCCAGCGATCTTGCGCATGCCCGGTACTCTGCCCAGCTCGGACGGAAAGATACGCAGGTCAGGGGTGTGGGTTGCGCGACGTCTCCTGATGGATACGGTACGTGACTTCGTTCTGGTGCGGGCATAGCGGAAATGTCGCCCGTCCAGGTGACGTAGCCTTCAAGCCATGGCGGACGTCGGCGATCAGAACAACGGCAACGATGCTCCCACCGCTCCCTTTCGCAAGATCGTCCCGCCTGCGGAGGAAACCATCGCCTTCCGCCGGGACCGTCCCTCAGGAGCCTCACCTAGCCCGGGCCAAGGGGAGGTGACCCCCGAGCCTCCCAAGCCGGCGGCATCGGGCGGCCCTTCCCGGCCTTCCGGTGCGAAGTCGGGCGGTGCTTCCAAGCCTGGGAGTTCCGGCGGTTCCGCGCCGTCCGGGCCGAATCCGATCGAGGCGTCCGGCCCTCAGGCCGGGAGAGCACCCGGTAAAGGGGCTCCGCAGTCCGCGGGCCCCCAGAGGCCGGGAGGTGAGCGTCCCGCCGGTCGTCCAGGTCAGCCGGGCCCCGCCGGACCTGCGGCCGGTCCCGCCAGACCCGCAAGCGGCTCGGCTGCGCCGTCCGGGCAGGCCGGATCTGCGGCTGGAAAGGCTGGTCCTCCGGCTCGGAAGGCCAGGTCTCTGGCCGAGTTGGTCGGGCAGCCCGGGTCGGCAGGGAAGGCTGGCTCTCCGGCTGGTTCGGCTGGTCAGTCTGGTGCTTCTGTTGGTTCGGTCGGGCAGGCTGGGGTGGCCGGGTCGGCCGGTGGCTCGGCTGGGCAGGCCGGATCTTCGGCTGGGCAGGCCGGATCTTCGGTTGGGCCGGCTGGGTCTTCGGCTGGGCAGGGTGTGGGGCCGCGGCGGGCTGGGGTGGGGCCCGTGCGGGTGGGGACGGGGCCGGTGGGGCCTGGGGGTGCGTCGTTCGGGCAGGCTGAGCCGTTGCCGGCGACGGCTGCGCCGCCTCCGTTGAAGGGTGGGCTGGTCAGCCGGATCGGGGACATCCCGATCAAGGTCGTCTATCTGCTCGGCGCCATCGTCGCCACGGTGGCCGCCGTCCTCCTGGTGTTCGTGATCTTCTCCGGCGACGTGCCGACCCAGCCGGAGAACGAGGACGTCGTCCAGGTCGCCCCGGTGCCCTCGACGTCGGCCGAGGCCTCGGTGACCCCGACCCCCACCGAGACGCCGCTGCCGGCGGTGCCCGCGAAGATGGCGTTCGCCGACCTGCCGGGCAGGGCCACCGCCGCCACCGGCACCGTGACCGACAGCAGGACCGGCATCAGCTACCCCAAGCTGGGCAAGCCCTGGCAGGCCAGGTCCTTCTCGCCGTTCGCGCACGCGCAGCGGGTGGGCAAGGCCGGGGTGCCGCAGACGGTGATCGCGTCGGCGATGCTGCCCGGCGACAACCCGGAGACCAAGCCCAGGTCGGACGCCGACTACCGGGCCATCGCGGCCAGGGCGGCCCGCTGGACGCTGAATTCCCAGTATCCGGAGGGCGCCACCCTCGCCTGGACCGGCTCGCTGAAGGTGTCCGGGGGCAAGGGCTGGACGCTGGCCTTCCGGGTGACCTACACCGACGGCGGCAAGCAGCGCACCGGCCATGCCCTGGTGTCCGTCGTGGAGGTGGGCCAGACCAAGCCCGCGATGCTGATGGCCTCGATCCCGGAGAGCGGCAGGGCGTACTGGAGAGATCTGAACACCCTGGCGGAGAAAGTTCGCCCCCTCTAGGCCAGAAGCGTGCTCTAGAATATGATTCTGGCATCTACGGAACCGCCTGGAGGATGAGCTATGGCGATCGGGTTGAGCGAGGAGCACGAGGCGCTCCACGAGTCGGTGAGCGGCTGGGCGGAGCGCAGCATCCCCACCGACACGCTCCGCTCTGCCGGCGACGAGCGGCCCGCCTTCTGGCCGGGCCTGGCAGAGCAGGGCCTCCTAGGCCTCCACCTGCCCGAGGAGTCGGGCGGCTCCGGCTACGGGCTGCTTGAGGCCGCTGTCGCCGTCGAGGCGCTGGCCGAGCGGATGGCGCCCGGCCCCTACGTGCCGACCGTGCTGGCCAGCGCGGTGATCCACGCCTCGAAGCACCACGAGCTGCTGCCCGGCCTGGCCGACGGCACCCGCACCGGCGCGCTGGCCCTCACCGGGTCGCTGACCGGCACGCGGGCGGGCGACGGCTCCCTGACCGTGTCCGGCGCCGCGGAGCCGGTGCTCGGCGGCGCGATGGCCGACGTGCTGGTGCTTCCCGTCGTCACCGGCGACGGCGAGCTGTGGGTGGCGGTCGACGCCACCGCCGCCACCGTCACCTCGCTCAAGTCGCTCGACCTCACCAGGTCAGTGGCGAAGGTCGAGCTGGACGGCGTCACCGTGCCCGCCGACCGGGTGCTCGACGGGGTGGAGAGCGCCGACGTGCGCAACATCGCCGCCGTCCTGCTCGGCGCCGAGGCCGCCGGCGTCGCGTCCTGGTGCGTGACCGCCGCCGCCGAGTACGCGAAGGTACGCGTGCAGTTCGGCCGCCCGATCGGCCAGTTCCAGGGCATCAAGCACAAGCTGTCGCGCATGCTGGTCGCGCTGGAGCAGGCCCGCGCCACCGTCTGGGACGCCACCCGCGCCGCGGGCCAGGAGCTCGACTACGCGGCCGCGATCGCCGGCGTCATGGCCCCCGACGCGGCCGTGCAGTGCGCCAAGGACGCCATCCAGACCTTCGGCGGCATCGGCTACACCTTCGAGCACGACGCCCACCTCTACTACCGGCGCGCGCTCACCCTGCGCGCACTGCTCGGCGGCTCCGCCGGCTGGGCCGCGCGCGTCACCGAGCTGGCCCTGCGCGGCGTCACCCGCGAGATGGAGCTCGACCTGCCGGAGGACGCCGAGCCGCTGCGCGAGGCCCTGCGCGCCGAGATCGCGGAGATCGCCCGGCTGGAGGGCAAGGAGCAGAAGCGGGCGCTGGCCGAGCGCGGCTTCGTCATGCCGCACCTGCCCGCGCCGTGGGGACGCGGCGCGAGCCCGCTGGAGCAGGTGCTCATCGCCCAGGAGCTGAAGGCCGCCAAGGTCAGGCTCCCCGCGCTCATCATCGGCGCCTGGGTGGTGCCGTCCGTCGCCGTCTACGGCACGCCCGAGCAGCAGGAGCGGTTCCTGCCCAAGACGCTCAGCGGCGAGATGATGTGGTGCCAGCTCTTCTCCGAGCCCGGCGCCGGCTCCGACCTGGCCTCGCTGCAGATGAAGGCGGAGAAGGTCGAAGGCGGCTGGCGGCTCAACGGCCAGAAGATCTGGACATCCGTCGCGCACGTCGCCGAGTGGGGCATCTGCATCGCCCGTAACTCCAGCGAGGGCTCCAAGCACGAGGGCATCACGTACTTCCTCGTCGACATGAAGTCGCCCGGCGTCACCGTGCGCCCGCTCACCGAGATGACCGGCGAGAACCTGTTCAACGAGGTCTTCCTGGACGACGTGTTCGTCTCCGACGACCTGGTGGTCGGCGAGGTCGGCGACGGCTGGAAGGTGGCCAGGAACACGCTCTCGAACGAGCGCGTCTCGCTCTCCTCCGGCTCCGGCGGCACCGGCGCGTCCGTGCCCGACCTGCTCGGGCTCGTCAAGCGGCTCGGCCGGGACCTCACGCCGGTCGAGGCGGACGCTCTCGCGCACGTCATCTGCGAGGGCCACTCGATCAACGCGCTGTCGCTGCGGGTGACGCTCAAGCAGCTCGCCGGCAACGAGCCGGGCGCCGACGCCTCGGTGCGCAAGCTGCTGTCGACCTCGCACGCCCAGCACGTCTCCGAGACCGCGGTGAGCCTGATCGGCGCGCAGGCCACGGCGGCGGCCGACATGAAGCTCGGCGACCCCGGCTACTGGAACCGCGCCGTGCTCGCGACCCGGGCGATGACCATCTACGGCGGCACCACCGAGGTGCAGCTCAACATCATCGGCGAGCGCATGCTCGGCCTGCCCAGGGACCCCGAACCGGGCAAGTGACCCGCGCGCCCGATCCCCTCACGGCAGCACCGGCCGTGCGGGGATCGGCGTGCTGTGCTCGGCGGGCACCGGCTGCCCCGCCTTGATCTCGCCGACGCACGCGGGCGCGCCGACCGTCCTGAGAGCCAGCTCGCCGCCCTCGCCGTGCACGGTCGCGTACGTCGCGCCGAGGTCGCGCCCCGCCCTGACCTCGGCCTGCCCGCCGCCCAGCCGCACGACGAGCGTGGTCTCGGCCGAGTTCAGGTACGTGACCAGCACGGTCCACTCGCCGCCCGGCAGCCTCTCCGGCAGTGGGAAGACGACCTCCTCGGCGCCCACGGGCGTGCAGGAGGCGCCGCCCGGCACGGTGACCCCCTTGACGTCCACCGGGTTGAGCCGTCCCCGCGGGTCGAAGACGAGCGGGGCGCGCACCGGCCCCGACAGCCGTTCCGTCCAGTTCACCCGGCCGGGCGCGAGCGGGCCGAGGACCTTGGAGACGCGGGCGTACTGGAAGAAGAAGGCCGGGTCGGCCACCTTGACGGGCACGAAGGTGTCCAGCACGACCGAGCCCTCAGGGACGCGGGCCAGCGCGGCTTCGGCCGTCACCACGTAGCTCTCGACGTTGCGGCCGAGAGGCAGTGCGGTGAAGGCCGTCACCGACCAGACCGAGCCCGCCGCGCACACCGCGGCCAGCGGCGCCCACGCCCACCGCCACCGCGGCGGCGGGCGCAGCCACGGGCGCTCCTCGCCCGCCACGGGGATGAAGGCCAGGCCGATCACGATGGCGGCCACCATCGACGTGGACGCGATGTACCGCAGCTCGAACCCGGCCAGGTCGGCCCCCAGCGCCTCCACCCGCCCCAGCATGACCGGGACGACGTCGGCCAGCAGGAAGTAACCGAGCAGCATCAGCCAGGCCAGCCAGGCCCGCCGCCGGTAGCGCAGGGACACGGCCACCACGACAGCGCCCACCGCGAGCGAGGCCCAGATCAGCGGCGCCGGGGTGGCGGCGAGCGCGTAGTCCTCGCCGATCGGCCACCACCGCCACGGGCCGCCCAGCGAGGTGGGCACGAGCGAGCCCGAGAACATCCGCCACGTGGCCTCCACGGCCAGCCCCGCGTCCGGCAGGGAAGGCCGCACCGTGTCGTTCGTGAGCTGCACGGAGGTGAACATCTGGTGGAAGAAGACCACCGAGTACGCCGCGAGCACCCCGCCGTAGAACAGCCACACGCGCGTCATCCGGTCCCGCGCCAGCCAGCCCAGGGTCAGCACGAAGGCCATCACCAGGATGAACGGCGACTTGACGTAGAACGCCATCGCGAACAGCGTCCAGCCCACGGCGGCCACCGCGTGCCGCCGGCGCCGCGTGCGGGTGTAGAGGACGTGTGACGCGAGCGCCATGGGCACCGCCACCTGGAAGGGCAGCGCCCCCAGAACCACGGACCACCATGACAGCGAGGGGATGGTCATCGGGGTCAGCAGGAAGAACCCCAGCGGCACCAGGATCGCCGGCCGCGACCCGAACAGCACCGTCAGCAGCCGCAGCAGCGCCAGCCCCGCCGCGGCCAGCAGGCATATCGTGACGCCGTGGGCCAGCGCGTCGTTGTAGCCGCCGAGCCGTCCCATCAGCCACTGGATCGCGAACGGGCCGGGAGCCATGTGCCCGTAGTCCACCCGCATCAGGTAGTCCCAGGTCAGGCTCTGTTCCAGGCCCCTGGCGATGAACATGAAGTCGTCCTGGCGGAAGTACGTGCGGCGGACCAGCTCGAACTTCCACACCAGCTGGGCGGCCACCATCAGCAAGCCCGCGGCGAGCACCACGTCGCCGCGCACCGCCTGGCCGGCCCTCGCCACCCCGTCGTCCTTCCTGCCCGCGATCCCCCCACGCGACAGCATGCCGGAAACGTCCCTCAACTGGCGACATGCTGGGAAAAGCAGTCACAGAGGTGTGATGTCATAGCTGGATGCCACACCAGGCCAGAGCCGCCCTGGCCGGCGCCGCCCTCGGCCTCACCCTCGGAGCCCTCGCCCTCGGTCCCGCTCTGGGCTGGGGGTTCGTGCTGCTGCAGGACATGGTGTTCGTCCCCGACCCGGCGTTCTCCCTCTTCACCTTCGGCCTGGCGGGCGGCGCGCCCCGGGTGGTGCCCAGCGACGCGGTGGTCACCTTCCTGTCCCAGCTCCTGCCGGGGGAGCTGGTGCAGAAGCTCGTCCTGCTGTCGATCTTCGTGCTGGGCGCCTCGGGCGTCGCCGTCCTCGTCCCTTCCCCCGGACTGGCCCCCCGCCTGGCGGCGGCGGCCTTCTACGTCTGGAACCCGTTCGTGGCAGAGCGTCTCCTGATCGGGCAGTGGGCGCTCCTCCTGGGGTATGCGGGGCTGCCCTGGGTGGTCCACGCGCTCGACCGCGGTCGCCGCCTGGCCGTCTCCGTCCTGCCGGCGGCGACGGGCGGCTTCGCGGCGATGCTGGTCACCGTCGTCACCGCCCTCCCCGTGGCCGCCTCGTCCGGCCGCCGGTGGGGGAGGGTGCTCCAGGTGGGGCTGGTGCTGGGCGCCTTCTGCCTGCCGTGGCTGGTGCCGGCGGTGCTGCGGCCCGACGGTCTCGAAGGGGACCCGGTGGGGGTGGAGGCGTTCGCCTCGCGGGCCGACACACCGTTCGGGACGGTGGGGAGCCTGCTGTCCCTCGGCGGGATCTGGAACGCGAACGCCGTGCCCGCCGGGTACGACGGGATCGTCGGGGCGGTGGCGCGGCTGGTGCTCGTGGTCGCGGGGATCGCCGGGTTCTGGTGGCTGGGCCGCCGGTTGCCGTACCGGAACGGGCTCATGGTGGCCGCCGTCATCGGGTTCGCCATCGCGTCCGCGGGGGTCACCGAGGCCGGGCGGTCCGTGCTGAAGTGGCTGGTCGGGGTGTGGGGCGGGTTCGCGGTGTTCCGGGACGCGCAGCAGTACGTGGCGCCGGTCGCGTTGCTGGCGGCCGTGGGGCTCGGGCTGCTGGCGGCGGCCGTCGTACGGGAGAGCCCGGCCGGGGCGAGCGGGTCCGCGGCGCCGGGCGGACAGTCGGCGACGGCGGGCGGCGGGACGCGGCCTGGACGGTGGCTGGTCGGCGTGCTGGTCGTGGTGCCCGTGGCCGTGCTGCCGACGATGGCGTGGGGGGCTCTGGGGGCGCTGGACGCCGTCTCGTATCCGCGGTCGTGGTACGAGGCGAGGGACACGCTGCGTGACGACCCGGCTCCCGGTGACGTGCTGGTGCTGCCGTTCGAGTCGTACCGGAGATTCGACTGGAACGGGCACAGGGCGGTGCTGGATCCGGCGCAGCGGTTCTTCGCGGTGCCGGGGCGGCGGGTGGTGACGAACGACGTGGTGCGGGTGGGCGAGATGGTCGTCGGGAGCGAGGACCCCCGGGCCGCGGAGGTAGAACGCGTACTAGAAGGCGGTTCACCTGACCTCGCCCGACTGGGGTTCCGGTACGTGATTGTTGATGCGGGGACGGTTGAGGAGAAGAACCGGTTCGCCGTCTGGCTCGGTGACGCCGAGGTGCCGGTCAACTCTGCGGAGCTGCGTCTGTACAGGTTGGAGCCGCCGCTTACGACCCGATAAGGTACCTCATCAGGGGTTTTGTAAAATTTAGGTCTAGCTACTAGCGAGTAGCAGTAATTGGTTCTAGGTTTGTCCACATACCCCGGACCCCTGCCGCACCAGGAGGAACCCCCGTGATCAAGATCCTGTTAGCAGCGATCATCGGCGTAGCCGTGGCCGCACTAGTGACGACGATCACCACGGTCTCCCTGACCGGTTCCACCGCCACGCCTGTCAACCAGCCGCTCTACAACTACGGCACGCGGTAACAGAGCGCCGCCATGCCGCCCTCCTCCTCAGGGAACTCGGGGGCGAGCCGGCGACCACTGCTTGAGATCGTCGTTCCCGCGCACAACGAGGAACGACGGCTTCCCGGGGGGCTCCTGCAGCTGTGCGCGAAGCTTGCCCGCATGCCGTTCCCGACCGCGGTCATCGTCGTCGACAACAACAGCACGGACGGCACCGCCGAGATCGTCCGCACCTGGCCCGAGGGCGAGGTCCCGGTCCGGCTGGTGAGCTGCCCGGTGCCCGGCAAGGGAGCCGCGGTCCGTGCGGGGCTGATCGAGACCCGTGCCCCCTTCGTAGGTTTCTGCGATGCCGACATGGCCACCGACCTGGCCGCCGTCGACGTCGCGTTCGGCCTGCTCCTGTCCGGGGAGCGGGTGGTGATCGGCTCGCGGGCGCACGCGTACTCGAGTGTCGAGAACCGTCACAGCCGGATCCGCGAGATCGGCGCCGTCGGCTTCCGCGCGCTGGCCAGGGCGCTGGTGCACGGGGTGAGCGACACCCAGTGCGGGTTCAAGTTCTTCGACGGCCCGCTCGCCCGCGAGGTGGCCGCCGAGCTGCGCACGCCCGGGTTCGCGTTCGACGTGGAGCTGCTGGCGCGCTGCGCCGGCCGCGGCTCGCGGGTGCTGGAGATCCCGGTCCGCTGGCACGACATGCCCGGCTCCAGGTTCTCCCCGGCCCGGCACAGCTTCGGCATCATGCTGGAGCTGGGCAGGATCTGGCTGAGGCTGCGCGCCACACCGCCCGCGCCCGTCTGGGAACCCCCGCTCGACCCCGTCGGATATCCGTGAACGACCCATGAACGTCGCCGTCGTCAACTGGCGCGACCCCTGGCACCCCGCCTCCGGCGGCGCCGAGACCTACGCCTGGGAGCTGGCGTGCCGGATGGCCCGCGCGGGCCACGCGGTCTCGTTCGTCACCGCGCGGGCGCCCGGTCAGTCGCGGGCGGAGACCCGCGACGGCGTACGGGTGCGCCGGATGGGCGGGGTGTTCACCGTCTACCCGCTGGTGCTGCTCTGGCTGCTGGTCCGGCGCACCCGGTTCGACGCGGTGCTCGACTGCCAGAACGGCATCCCGTTCTTCACGCCGTGGGTGCTGCCGCGCCGTACCAGGATCCTGTGCGTCGTGCACCACGTGCACGACCGGCAGTTCGGCCTGCACCTGCCGTGGTGGCTGGCCGCGGTGGGGCGGTTCCTGGAGGGGCCGGTGTCGCGCTGGACCTACCGGCGGCACACCGGCGTGGCCGTGTCGCCCTCCACCGTGCGCGCCATGCGGGAGCGGCTGCGCTGGATCGGCCCGATCCACCTGGTGCACAACGGGGTGAGCACGGACCCGCCCGAGAGCGACGTCCCCAAGAGCCCGGTGCCGCGCGTCGTCTGCGTCGGCAGGCTGGTCGCGCACAAGCGCGTCGGCCTGCTGCTGGACGCGGTGGCGGAGCTGCGGGAGCAGCGGCCTGACCTGGTCGTCGACGTCGTCGGCCGCGGCCCGGAGGAGGCCGCGCTGCGCGCGCGGCTCCCCGAGGGCGTCACGCTCCACGGCTACCTGCCGGAGGAGGAGAAGGCGCGCCTGATCGCCGCCGCCTGGGTGCACGTCACCGCCTCGCAGGGCGAGGGCTGGGGGCTGTGCGTGGTGGAGGCGGCCGCGCTCGGCGTGCCGACCGTCGCCTTCGACGTGGAAGGGCTCCGGGACGCGGTACGGGACGGCGAGACGGGCTGGCTGGTGCCCGAGGGCGGCACACCGGCCGCTGACCTGGCCAAGGGCCTCGGCGCGGCGCTGGACGAGGTCTCGGGCGAGCTGACTGACCGGGGTCCGGACACCTATAACATGAAATGTCGGAAATGGGCTGGACGGTTCTCCTGGGACGCCAGCGCCGACCGCCTCATGGCGTTGATCACCGGTGCGGACGTGGAGGAGCGGTGACCGAGAAGGCCCGGCACCGCTTCTGGCTGGTGTTGTGCTGTGCCGGCTTCGCGATCCTGGCGTTCACCACCAAGCCCGGCCACCTCATCCCCGACACCAAGCTCGACCTGGCGCTGAACCCGCTCGGCTGGCTGGAGCGCGCCACCCACCTGTGGGATCTGCAACACTTCGGCCAGCTCCAGAACCAGGCGGCCGGCTACCTGTTCCCGATGGGCCCGTTCTTCGCCATCGGCGAGCTGGCCGGCGTCGAGCCGTGGATCACCCAGCGGCTCTGGCTGACGCTGCTGTTCTGCGTCGCGTTCCTGGGCGCCGAGCGGCTGGCCGCCAAGCTCGGCGTCGGCACGCCGGGCACCAGGATCGCCGGCGCGCTGGCGTACGCGCTGGCCCCCCGCGCGCTGTCGATCGTCGGCGAGATCTCGATCGAGTGGCTGCCCGCCGCGATGCTGCCGTGGATCCTGATCCCGCTGCTCACCGCCGCCGAGACGGGGCAGCGGGCCAGGGCGGCGGTCCGGTCGGGGCTGGCCGTGGCGCTGTGCGGCGGGGTGAACGCCGTCGCCGTGCTGGCCGTGCTGGTCGCCCCCGTCGTCTACATTCTCACCCGGCCGCGCCCGGTGCCGCGCTGGCGGATGCTCGGCTGGTGGACGGCCGCCGTCGCGGTGGCCACCCTCTTCTGGTCGCTGCCGCTGCTGCTGGTGGGCCGGTACGCGTTCTCGTTCCTGCCCTACACCGAGACCTCGGCGGCGACCACGCAGGTCACGTCGCTGACGAACGTGCTGCGCGGCGCCTCCGACTGGGTGCGCTTCCTGCCGCTCAGCGGCGTGTTCGAGCAGCCGCCCGGGTACGCGATCGCGACCTCAGGCGCGATGGTGGCGGTCACCGGCGTCATCGCCGCGCTCGGCCTGGCCGGGCTGGCCCGCCGCGACCTGCCCGCCAGGGGCTTCCTCATCGCGCTCTTCCTGGTGGGGACGGCGGCGGTGACGGCCGGGCACATCAGCGCGCTGGAGCCCGCCGTGGCCGAGCCGATCCGGTGGCTGCTGGACGGCCCGCTCGCGCCGCTGCGCAACCTGCGCAAGTTCGACCCCCTCATCCGGCTCGCGCTCGCGTTCGGGCTGGCCCACCTGCTGGCGAGCGTGCTCGGCCGGGCCAGGCTGCCGCTGCGGGCGGTGGCGGCGGGCGCGTTCGCCGCGCTGGTCCTGCCGGTCTTCAACCAGGGCCTGGCGTACCCCGGGGTCTTCCAGCAGGTGCCGGACCACTGGCGCCAGGCCGCCGCCTGGCTCGACGAGAACGCCGGTGACGAGGGCGTGCTGGTCGTGCCCGGCGCCTCCTTCGGCGAGTACGTGTGGGGCCGGCCGATGGACGAGCCGCTCCAGCCCCTGTCCAGCGTCCGGTGGACGGCACGCCAGATCACCCCGCCGGGCTCGGTGGGGCTGAGCAGGCTGCTGGACGCCGTCGACCAGCGGCTGACGTCCGGCCACGGCTCGGCCGGGCTGACCGAGGTGCTGCGCCGCATGGGCGTCCGCTACGTGCTCGCCAGGAACGACCTGCTCAGGGAGCAGCTCAAGGGCGCCTGGCCGGCCAGGATCCACGAGGCGATGAGCGAGTCGCCCGGCGTCACCAAGGTGCGCTCGTTCGGCGAGCCGGTCGGCGACGTGTTCGGCGACGACGCCGTCGACTCGCTCGACGCCGCCTTCCCCGCGCTCGACCTGTACGAGGTGTCGGAGCCGTCGGACCTGGTCACCGTGCGGCCGGCGGCGGACGCGCTGCGGGTGCGCGGCGGCCCCGACTCGCTGCTCAGCATGGGCGACCTCGGCCTGCTCGGCGAGGGCCCGGTCCTGGTGAACGACGACGCGGCCGGGGTCGAGGCGCCGGCCGTGGTGAGCGACGCGCTGCGGCTGCGCGAGCGGCACTTCGGCGAGCTGCGCTCCAACATCAGCCCGACACTCACCGAGGACCGGCGGGCGGACTTCAGCGGCGTGCTGGCCCTGGACCTGATGGAGAAGGGCTGGCTGGAGAACACCGCCACCGCCGAGTACGACGGCATCGCCGGCGTCTCGGCCTCCTCCTCGGCCGCCGACGCCGGCGCGCCCGCCGGGACCAGCGACCCCTCGCGCGGCCCCTGGTCGGCGATGGACGGCGACGTGCGCACCGGCTGGGAGACCGACGGCGCGCGCACGCCCGAGGGCCAGTGGCTCCAGGTCGACCTGCCCGCGCGCCGGGAGGTCTCCCGCGTCCGTGCGATGTTCGCCGCCGAGCTCCTGCTCGGCCAGACGGTGGACCGGGTGGCGGTCGAGACCGAGGCGGGCCGCCGGGAGCAGGACGTCGAGCAGACCACGGACCCGCAGTGGCTGACCCTGCCCGAGGGGCCGACCTCGTGGATCCGGGTCACGATCCTGTCCGTCCGGCCCGGTGACTGGACCTACGGGCAGCGCGCCGGGATCGTCGAGCTCAGCGTGCCCGGGGTGACCCCCGGCAGGACGATCAGGCTGCCCGGCTCCGGCGGCGACGTGTTCGTCATGGACCGCGGCCTGGACGCCCGGCCCGGGTGCGTGCGCAGCCTGAACCGGTGGGTGTGCAATCCCCCGCGGCTCGCGCGTACCGGGGAGGAGAGCACCGGCCTGGACCGCACGTTCACCGCGGACGCGGAGCGGGCCGTCACCGTGCGCGGGTCGGCCGTGCTGCGCGACAGCGCGCTCGTCGACCGGTTCACCCGGGTCAGCGGCGGCGTCACGCGGGTGTCGGGCACCTCGCAGCTCAGCGAGGACGCGGTGGTCTCGCCCCGGTCGGCGTTCGACGGCGACCTGACCACCACCTGGGTCCCGGCCGACGGCGACCGCGAGCCCGCGCTCACCGTCGCGTGGAAGGGCAAGAAGAAGATCTCCCGCATCCAGGTCGGCAGGCCGGGCAGCGACACCCAGTCGCTCGACGTGGTGGTCACCGGAGACGGCGGCGTCTCCCGCGGCGGCCGGGTGGACGAGCGGGGCCACGTCAGCTTCGACCCGATCACCACCACCCAGCTCAAGATCCGCTTCTACCCGCTCACGCAGCGGGTGCAGGTCACCGAGCTGGCCATCCCCGGGGTGGCCAAGGCGAGCACCCCCGGCGACATCCCGCTCCGGCTCGACTGCGGCACCGGCCCGCGGATCGAGGTGAACGGCCAGGTCGTCGAGACCCGCGTCGCCGGCAGCCACCGCGACCTGCTGGAGCAGCGGCCGGTGCGGATCACCGGGTGCGAGAAGGCGGAGCTGCTGGCGGGCGACAACCGGGTCAAGGTGGCCGGTTGGGAGCCGTTCCAGGTGGAGAACCTGGTCGTGGGCGCCCTGCCGGAGACGCCGCGCCAGGTGGAGGCCGCCGCGGTGCCGGGCACCTGGACGCAGTCCGCGCGCGAGGTGCACGTGAGCGCGCCCGACGACGCCTTCCTGGTGGTCGGCGAGAACTTCAACGCCGGCTGGCGGGCCAAGATCGGCGACCGGACGCTCCGGCCGGTCCGCATCGACGGCTGGAAGCAGGCCTGGGAGCTGCCCGCCGGCTCGTCGGGCGTCGTGCGGATGGAGTACACGCCGGACCGGCCCTACTGGTTCGCGCTCGCCGCCGGGCTGGGCGGGATCGCGCTGCTGGCGCTGCTCTCCCTGATACCGCTCGGGCCGCGCCCCGAGCACGTGCGCGCGACCGCGCCGGCCGCCCTCTCGCGGCTGTCGAGCTGGCGGGCGCCGTACGCGGCGGTGGCGGGGCTGGCGTTCGGCTACTGGATCGCGGGCACGCCCGGCATGCTCGCCCTGGTCGCCGCCGGGGCACTGGCGCTGTGGCTGGACGGCCGCACGCGGGGCGCGTACTGGCTGCCGGCCGGGCTGTTCTGCGCGGCGGCGGGCGCCCAGGCCGTCGCGCTCACGCTGCGCTCGTACGGGATCGAGGCCGGGATGCTGATGGACCACGTGCCGCAGCTCGTCGCGTGCGCGGCCATGGGCGCGCTGTTCGGGCGGCTCGTCACGCGGCGGGAGCCACCGGCCGCGGAGCCGGAGCTTCCGGTGGCCGAGCAGGTGCTGACCGGCGCCGGCCGAGCGTGAGGGCGACATGTTCGATCAGGTGATAGCTCGCGATGCTGAGCAGCAGCGACACGATGAACGACACCACGGCCAGGCTGGTGAAGTCGCCGGTGAACGGCGGGTCGCCGGTGATCTGCCGGTGCAGCGTGATGACCGGCGCGTGCCACAGGAAGAAGCTGTAGGAGATGCGGCCCAGGTAGGCGGCGACCGGGTTGCCGAGCAGCCGGTGGCGCAGCGAGCCGGGGTCGGGCGCGAGCGCGAACGGCGCCACCAGCAGGACGGCCACGGCCGCCTCCAGGGTCATCCTGACCATGGACTCCCCGAGGGTCGGCAGGGTGAGCGTGCGCGGCCCGGCCAGCGGCGTCGACAGCACCGCGTACAGCAGGAAGGCGAGCACCAGCAGCTGGGGGGCGAGCGAGCCGATCACCCGGCTGCCGCCGAGCCAGACCGACAGCACCGCCATCGCCATGCCGCAGGCGAAGAACACCAGGTGGTACGGGAGCCAGAGCGCGAGGTCCGGCACCTCCAGGACCCTGGCGGCCACCACGGTGGCCACCGAGACCACCGGCAGCACCGCGATGCCCCAGAGCAGCCGCACCGGCACGTTGCCGCCCCGGGCCGCCCACCGGTGCAGCGCCCAGCCGAGCAGCGGCAGCACCAGGTAGAAGGCCATCTCGATGGGCAGCGTCCACATCTGGTAGAGGCCTTCGGCGCTGTGCAGGCCGGGGACGTAATTCTGCAGCAGGAGCAGCCAGACCACCCAGCCGGTCCAGTCGAGCGGCGTCCACGCCCACAGCGCCAGCGAGGCGACCAGCCAGTAGACCGGCAGCACACGCAGCGCCCGCCGCCACAGGTAGAGCCCGGCGGCGGGGCGCGGTGCGCCCTCGATGGCGGCCTTGGCCCACGGCCGGTAGAGCAGCAGGCCCGACAGCAGGAAGAACACCGGCACGGCCATCCCGAGGCGGGACAGCAGCCAGGCGTACATGCCCTCGCCGTACATCACGCCGGTGTTGCTGGCCACGTGCAGCAGCCACACGCCGAGCGCGGCCAGGGCGCGGATGCCGTCGAGAGCGGCGTCTCTCTTCAGTGCTCTCACCCCCGGGGTCTCGTCGGCGAAACCACGATAGAACATGTTTCTATCGATTTGGTTGCGGCTCGTGGTCGGCGGGTGACGCCGATCACGCACTGTCATACTTTGATCCAGGTCATACAATCCCGACGACAACACGTTCTAATTTTGCGGAGGTCTCGATGGGTCGTATTTCAACGCTCGTCCTCATCGGGCTCGGCGCGTTTTTCATCGCGCTCGCCCCGCTCCTGAAATTCTGGGCGGCGGACCAGCTGATCTCCGCGCCGGCGAACCAGTTCGGCATCTCCACCCTGGAGGCGAAGGGCGCCCAGTACTTTTCCCGCCAGGATCTCAAGGTGCTGAACGCCGACCTCGAGATCATCGTCACCACCCGTGGTGACGTGAAGGACGCCACCGGCGACCGGGTCGTCTGGGACGAGGCCACGGTGGTCAACGACGTGACCAACAACCGCAGGTCGGTGGACATCTCCGACCGGCGCAGCGCCTTCAACAAGTACACCGGCGAGGCCGTGAACTGCTGCGGCGTGAACATCGCCAAGGCCCCGGTCACGCTGGAGGGCCAGATCTACAAGTGGCCGTTCGACGTGGAGAAGAAGACGTACAAGGTCTTCAACTCCACCGCCAAGCAGGCCTTCGACGCGACGTTCGTGCGCGAGGAGAAGGTCAACGGCCTCGACACGTACGTGTTCGAGCAGCTGGTGCCGGCCACCAAGACCTCCACGCAGACGATCCCCGCCAACATCGTCGGCATCACCGACGTGACCGGTGACGTGCAGATCGACCGCTGGTACGACGGCAAGACCACCTACTGGATCGAGCCCGTCACCGGCTCCCCGGTCAAGCAGGAGGTCCAGCGGCACGAGGTGCTGAAGACGCAGGACGGCGTGGAGCGCGCCGCGGCCTTCGTCGCCACCGCCCAGATGACCGAGGAGACGGTGAACGGCCTGGTGAGCAACGCCCAGGACGGCAAGAGCCAGATCAACCTGCTGCGCAACACCATCCCCCTCGTCCTGCTCGTCGTGGGCGTCGCGCTGATCCTCGCCGGCGTGGTGCTCGGCCGCCGCCGCACCGCCTGATCCTTTTCCGACCCCGGGGCCCGCCGCGTGCGGGCCCTTTTACTTTTTCCGGGACCGTTACAACGAAAATTGAAACGTGTTCCAATAAAAAGTTACTCGCCGGTACGAGCGAAACATCTAGCAGTAGAACGTGTTGCAGTTCGGTCTTCCCGGTCGTATCGTCGGGACATGCGGACCCGTGTGACGGACATGTTCGGAATCGACCTCCCGATCTTCGCGTTCAGCCACTGCCGCGACGTGGTGGCCGCCGTCAGCAAGGCAGGCGGAATGGGCGTGCTCGGCGCCCTCTACTTCACCCCCGAAGAGCTCGAACGGGAGCTCGCCTGGATCGACGACCACGTGGACGGCAAGCCGTACGGGGTGGACGTCGTCATGCCGGCCTCCTACGAGGGCGCCGAGTTCCCGGCGGAGGAGCTCGTCGGCCGCCTGCAGGGGATGATCCCCGAGGGGCACCGGCAGTTCGTCGAGAACCTGCTGTCCAGCCACGGCGTGCCGCCGCTGTCACAGGACGCCGACGCCGGCCGGGTGCTGCTCGGCTGGACGGACGCCACCGCCCGGCCGCAGGTGGAGGTCGCGCTCAGGCACCCGATCGCGCTGCTGGCCAACGCCCTCGGCCCGCCGCCCGCCGACGTGGTGGAGCAGGCGCACGCCCACGGCGTCAAGGTCGCCGCCCTCGCCTCCACCCCGCGCCATGCGCTCAAGCAGGTCGAGGTGGGCGTGGACGTGGTCGTGGCGCAGGGCACCGAGGCGGGCGGCCATACCGGCGAGATCTCCACGATGGTGCTCATCCCGCAGGTCGTGGACGCCGTGGACGTGCCGGTGCTGGCGGCGGGCGGCATCGGCAACGGCCGCCAGATGGCCGCGGGCATGGCGCTGGGCGCGGAGGGCGTCTGGACCGGCTCGCTCTGGCTGACCGTGGAGGAGGCCGACACCCCCGAGATGGCCAGGCGGCGCATCCTCGCCGCCACCTCCCGCGACACGGTCCGCTCCCGCAGCTGGACGGGCAAGCCCGCCCGGCTGCTCAAGAACGAGTGGACCGACGCCTGGGAGGCGCAGGAGTCGCCGGGCACGCTGCCGATGCCGCTGCAGTTCATGCTGGTCTCGGACGCGCTGCGGCGCATCGGCCGCTCCGACGCCGCCGAGCTGGCGACCTTCCCCGCGGGCCAGATCATCGGCATCACCAACCAGGTCCGCTCGACCAAGGACGTGGTCTACTCCCTGGTCGAGGAGTTCGCCGAAGCCCTCGAACGCCTCGGCCGCATCACCCGCGACTAACGGCCCTGATAGGTCGGGGGGCGCTTCTCTCGGAAGGCGCGGGTGCCCTCCTTGGCGTCCTCCGACCCGATCACCGGCCAGCCCAGCTCGTCCGACACCTTGAGCGCCTCCTCCTCCGCGAGGCCCTGGGTGTCGCGGTAGGTGCGCAGGATCGCCTGGACGGCCAGCGGCCCGGCCGCCGCCACGCTCGCGGCCAGCTCGCGGGCGGCGTCCAGCGCCCTGCCGTCGGGGACGACCCGGTTGACCAGGCCCATCGCCAGCGCTTCGGCAGCGGTGACGGAACGGCCCGTGAGGAGGAGGTCCATCGCGTGGCAGTACGGGATCTGGCGCGGCAGGCGGACGGCGCTGCCGCCCATCGGGAAGAGCGCGCGCCTGGCCTCGAACAGGCCGAGGGTGGCCGACTCCGCCACCACCCGCAGGTCGGTGCCGACGAGCAGCTCGGTGCCGCCCGCCACCGCGTAGCCCTCGACGGCGCTGATGACCGGCTTGGCGGGCAGGTCCTCGCGGAGCAGGCCCTTCCAGTGGTAGTTGGCGATCTTCTCGCCACGCGCCACGACCTCGGGGTCCGACGGGGGAGCGGACATCGCCTTGAGGTCGGCGCCGGAGCAGAACGTGCCCTCCGCGCCCGTCAGGATCGCCACCCTGACGTCCGGCTCGGCCGACACGTAGGCCCAGGCGCTCGCCATGCCGATGAGCATGTCGGAGGAGAGCGCGTTGCGGGCCTCGGGGCGGTTCATGGTGACGATCACCACGTGGTGGTCACGTTCCACGCGGCAGTGGGGGGTGCTGATCGGCAGAAGCTCCACTCACTCCTCCTGAAATCAAGCGCTTGCTCACACCATAGCCGCGGGTTACGCTGCCCGAAAGAAATGAGAACCTGTTCTTATTTCGCCGGTTCGGGGGCCTCGTACGACCTGGTGAGGAGTACCGATGGGCACGCTCGGTTTCTGGCGGCTGGCGCAGGCGGACCCCGGCTGGATCGCGGCCGTGGACCCCGACGGCACCGAGCACCGGGCCGGTGACCTCCTCGCCCGCGCGAACCGCCTCACCCACGGGCTGCGCGCGCTCGGCCTGCGGGCCGGCGACGGCCTCTGCGGGCTGGTGCCCAACGGCTCCGACGGGCTCGTGCTCTACCTGGCGGCCCTCCAGGCAGGCTGGTACTACACGCCGATCAACTGGCACCTGACCGGGCCGGAGATCGCGTACATCCTGGCCGACAGCGAGGCCAAGGCGTTCGTCACCCACCCCCGGTACGCGGCCGAGGCGACGCGGGCGGCGGAGGCCGTCGCCCCCGAGCGGCGCTTCGCCGTGGCGGACCTGCCCGGGTTCCGGCCGCTGGACGAGCTGACCGAAGGGCAGCCGGACACCATGCCCGCCGACCGCACGGCCGGCGCCACCATGCACTACACCTCCGGCACCACCGGCAGGCCCAAGGGCGTGCGCCGCCCGCTGACCGGCCTCGACCCCGACGACGGGGCGGAGCTGATGACGTTCCTGCTCGGCCTGTTCGGCGTCACCCCCGGGCGGCCCAACGCCCACCTGGTCACCTCGCCCAGCTACCACACCGCCGTCAGCCAGTTCGGCGGCACCGCCCTGCACATGGGCCACACGCTCGTCTACATGGACCGGTGGGACGCCGAGGAGATGCTCAGGCTCTGCGAGCGCCACCGGGTCACCAGCTCCCACCTGGTGCCCACCCACTTCAAGCGCCTGCTCGCCCTCCCCGAAGAGGTGCGGGGGAAGTACGACCTGTCCTCGCTGAAGTGGATGATCCACGCCGCCGCCCCCTGTCCCGTGCCGGTGAAGCAGGACATGCTCCGGTGGTGGGGCGACGTCGTGTACGAGTACTACGCGGCCACCGAGGGCGGCGGCACCCTGGCCACGCCCGGCGACTGGAAGGCGCACCCCGGCACGGTCGGCAACGCCTGGCCCATCACCGAGCTGCTCATCGCCGACGACTCGGGCGAGCCGGTGCCCGCCGGCACCCCCGGCACGATCTACATGAAGATGATGGGCGCCTCCTTCGAGTACAAGGGCGACCCGGCCAAGACCGAGGCGAACCGGCTCAAGGACTTCTTCACCGTCGGCGACATCGGCTACCTGGACGAGGACGGCTTCCTGTTCCTGTGCGACCGCAAGGCCGACATGATCATCTCCGGCGGCGCGAACATCTACCCGGCCGAGATCGAGAACGAGATCATGATCCACCCGAAGGTCGCCGACGTGGCGGTGTTCGGCATCCCCGACGAGGAGTGGGGCGAGCAGATCAAGGCCGTCGTCGAGCCCGCGCCCGGCGCGGCGCCCGGCCCGGAGCTGGCCGCGGAGATCCTCGCCTCGCTGGAGGGCCGCCTGGCCAGGATGAAGTGGCCGAGAACCGTCGACTTCATCGACGAGATGCCCCGAGAGCCCAACGGCAAGCTGCTCAAACGCAAGCTGCGCGCCCCGTACTGGGAGGGCCGCGACCGAGCCATCTGACCACCCGGGAGGGTGCATGTCCGATCCGCTGACCGCGGAGCACGTGCTGGAGTTCCCCGGCGGCTACACCCGCTCGACGGGACCGGTGATCGGCCGGTTCCTGACCGAGCTGCGCGCCGGACGGATCGTCGGGGTGCGCACCGCCGACGGACGGGTGCTCGTCCCCGCGCTGGAGTACGACCCCGCCACCGGCGACGCGGTGACCGGCGAGTACGTCGAGGTCGGCCCGGCCGGGACCGTCACCGCGTCCGCCTGGGTGTCCGAGCCGCGCCCCGGGCACCCGCTGGACCGGCCCTTCGCCTGGGCCATGATCAAGCTGGACGGCGCCGACACCGCGCTCGTGCACGCCGTCGACGCGGGCAACCCCAAGGCGGTCACGCCCGGCACCCGGGTGTGGCCGGTGTGGCGCGGCGAACGCTCGGGCCACATCACCGATCTCGCCTGCTTCGCCCCCGAGGTCACCAGGATCGTCTCGCCGGTCCGCGTCCCGTACACGCTCCAGGCCGGCGGGGCGCTCCGCGTCTTCCTGGAGGGGATCAGGCGCGGCGTCTTCGTCGGCGGGAGGTGCGCGAGCTGCGGGAAGGTGTACGTGCCCTACCGGCTGTCCTGCCCCGAGTGCGGGATCGCGATCGGCGAGCAGGTCGAGCTGCCCGACACCGGCACGGTGACCACGTTCGCGATCAACAACCTGCCCGACCCGCGCGCCCCCGAGGTGCCCTTCGTCTCCGCGTACGTGCTCCTCGACCGGTCCGACGTGCCCGTGATCGCGCTC
This sequence comes from Nonomuraea sp. NPDC054003, assembly GCF_055585125.1. Classification (NCBI taxonomy): domain Bacteria; kingdom Bacillati; phylum Actinomycetota; class Actinomycetes; order Streptosporangiales; family Streptosporangiaceae; genus Nonomuraea; species Nonomuraea sp. NPDC054003. The sequence goes on along the minus strand of NZ_JBVJKR010000017.1, from coordinate 61,765 downwards.
GTCGGCGGCATCCCCGCGCACGAGGTGCGGCAGGGCATGCGGGTCAGGGCCGAATGGGTGCCCGAGAGCGAGCGGACCGCGTCCATGGCGAACATCCGGTGGTTCGCGCCCACCGGCGAACCCGATGTGGAGCTGTGAATGAGCCGCGTGGCCAGAGAAGTCGCGATCGTCGCCTTCGCCCAGACCCGGCACACCGCCCACGACACCGGGCTGTCCGAGCCCGAGCTGATCCTGCCCGTGATCGAGGAGGTCAAGGCGCTGACCGGGCAGAAACGGTTCGGCTTCACCTGCTCGGGCAGCTGCGACTACCTGGCGGGGGCGCCGTTCTCGTTCGTCTCCGCGCTGGACGCGGTCGGCGCCTGGCCGCCGATCTCGGAGAGCCACGTGGAGATGGACGGCGCCTGGGCCCTGTACGAGGCGTGGGTGCGGCTCCAGCACGGCGACGTGGACACCGCCCTGGTGTACGGGTTCGGCAAGTCCAGCCAGGGCGACCTGCGGGCCATCATGACCTTGCAGCTCGACCCGTACTATCTGGCGCCGCTCGGCCTGGACCAGCTCTCGTACGCGGCGCTGCAGGCGTCGGCGCTCGGCGCCGGACGGGCCGAGCTGGACGCGATCGCGCGCCGCAGCCGCGCCGACGGCAGGCGCAACCCGTACGCGCTGGACCTGCCGGAAGAGCTGCCCGACGGGTACGCGGTCGAGCCGCTGAAGGCGTCGGACGTCGCGCCGATCACCGACGGCGCGGCGGCCGTGGTGCTCGCCGCCGGGGACCGGGCCCGCGAGCTGTGCGCCACCCCCGCCTGGATCACCGGCATCGCGCACCGCATCGAGCCGCACTACCTCGGCCTGCGCGACCTCAGCCGGTCGCCGTCGGCGGCCGACGCGGGCCGCGCGGCGGGCGTCGGCAAGGGACCGGTCGACGTGGCCGAGCTGCACGCCCAGTTCGCGCACGAGGAACCGATCCTGCGCCGGGCGCTCGAACTGCCCGACGACACCGTGATCAACCCGTCCGGCGGCCCGCTGGCCGCGAACCCCGTCATGGCCGCCGGGCTGATCCGCCTCGGCGAGGCGGCCCGCCGCATCCACGACGGATCCGCCCGCCGCACCGTCGGCCACGCGGCGAGCGGCCCCTGCCTGCAGCACAACCTCGTCACCGTACTGGAGGCCTGATGGCTGAGCGCTGCGCCGTGATCGGCGTCGGGCAGACGCGCTACACGACCAAGCGCAGGGACGTGTCGATCGCCGGGCTGGTGCGCGAGGCGGCGCTGCGGGCGCTGGAGGATGCCGGGCTGACGTTCAAGGACATCGACGCCGTCGTCATCGGCAAGGCGCCTGACCTGTTCGAAGGCGTCATGATGCCCGAGGCGTACCTCGCCGACGCGCTCGGCGCCGCGGGCAAGCCGATGCTGCGCGTGCACACCGCGGGCAGCGTCGGCGGCTCCACCGCGCTCGTCGGCGCGGGCCTGATCCAGTCCGGCGTGCACGAACGGGTGCTGGTCGTCGGCTTCGAGAAGCAGTCGGAGTCCAACGCCACCTGGGCGCTCTCCACCCACCTGCCGTTCAGCTCGTCGCTGGTGGTCGGCGCGGGCGGCTACTTCGCCCCGCACATCAGGGAGTACATGCGCAGGAGCGGCGCCCCCGGCCACGTCGGCGCGCTCGTGGCCGTCAAGGACCGGCTCAACGCGCTCAAGAACCCGTACGCCCACCTGCGCATCCCCGGCATCGACCGGGCGATGGTCGAGTCCACGCCCATGCTGTGGGAGCCGATCCGCTACCTGGAGTCGTGCCCGTCCAGCGACGGCGCCTGCGCGATCGTGCTCTCGTCCGAACGGGCCGCCGCCGGCATCCCGGCCTGGGTGCACGGCACCGCCATGCGCTCCGAGCCGCTCTCCAGGGCCGGCCGCGACACCGTGAGCCCGCAGGCCGGCAAGGACTGCGCCGCCGACGTCTACCGGCAGGCCGGCGTCACCGACCCGCGCCGCCAGATCGACGTGGCCGAGGTGTACGTGCCGTTCTCCTGGTACGAGCCGATGTGGCTGGAGAACCTCGGCTTCGCCGCCGAGGGCGAGGGCTGGAAGGTCACCGAGTCCGGCGCCACCGCGCTCGACGGCGACATCCCGTGGAACCCCTCCGGCGGCGTGCTGTCCAGCAACCCGATCGGGGCGTCCGGGCTGATCAGGTTCGCCGAGGCCGCGCTGCAGGTGCGCGGCATGGCCGGAGAGCACCAGGTCGACGGGGCACGCCTGGCGCTCGGGCACGCGTACGGGGGAGGAGCGCAGTTCTTCGCCATGTGGATCGTCGGACGGGAGAAGCCGTGATGGAGTTCAACCACGCTGACTTGTTCGAAGGGGTGGCCGACGCGATCGGGGACCGCACGGCGGTGGTCTGCGGGCCGGACCGCCGCACCTACGCCGAGCTGGACGCCGAGGCCAACCGGCTCGCCCACCACCTCCAGGACCGCGGCATCGGGCCCGGCGACCACGTGGGGATCCACCTCTGCAACGACATCGAGTACGTGGCCGGCCTCCTGGCCACCCTGAAGCTCCGCGCCGTCCCGGTCAACGTCAACTACCGGTACGTCGAGGCCGAGCTGCTCTACCTCTACCGCGACTCCGACATCCGGGCCCTGCTGTACGACGTCGAGTTCGAGCCCCGCGTGGCCGCCGTCGCCGGCCAGGCGCCCCGGCTGGGCCATCTCATCGCGGTCAACGGCCCGCCCGGCATCCCCGGCGCGATCTCGTACGAGGAAGCCCTGCGGAGCGGCGACCCGGGGCGCGGCTTCGGGCCGCGGTCCGGGCAGGACGTCTACATCATCTACACCGGCGGCACCACCGGCATGCCCAAGGGCGCGATGTGGCACGTCGAGGACCTGTTCATGGCCTTCGGCGGCGGCAACCCGACCGGCGAGCCGCGCGCCACCCCGCAGGAGGTGGTCGACGAGGCCGTCAAGGCGAGCCCGATCGCGATGATGGCCGCCGCGCCGCTCATGCACGGCGCCGCCCAGATGGGCACCTTCATCGCCTTCTGGATGGGCGCGACCATGGTGTACGTGCGCACGTTCGACCCCGACGAGGTGTGGCGGGCCGTCGAGCGGGAGAAGGTGCTCACGATGAACATCACCGGCGACGCCATGGCCAGGCCGCTCGCCGAGGCGCTGGAGCGGGGCTCCTACGACGTGTCGTCGCTGTTCGTGCTCAGCTCGACCGGCGCGATCCTGAGCGGCACCGTACGCGACCGGCTCCAGGAGCTCCTGCCCAACGTGCTGATCCGCGACAACTTCGGCTCCACCGAGGCCGGCTACACCGCCGACGGGATCGACGGGGCCACCCCCGAGACGGGCCTGCGCTACCGGCCCAACCCCCACGCCAGGCTCGTCGTGCTCGACGACCGGCTGCACCCCGTCAGGCCCGGCTCCGGCGACCTGGGCACCGTCGCCAAGGCCGGCCGCATCGCGTTCGGCTACTACAACGACCCGGACAAGACCGCCCGCACCTTCGTCACCACCGAGGACGGCACCCGCTGGCTGCTGACCGGCGACCTGGCCACCGTCGAGGAGGACGGCACCATCACCGTGTACGGGCGCGGCTCGCAGTGCGTCAACACCGGCGGCGAGAAGGTGTTCCCCGAAGAGGTGGAGGCCGTGCTCAAGGGGCACCCGGCCGTCTTCGACGCGGTCGTCACCGGGGTGCCGGACGAGCGGTGGGGCAACCGGGTGGCCGCCGTGGTCGAGCCGCGTCCCGGCGCCGCCGTCACCGCCGAGGAGCTCGACGCCCACTGCAGGAAGCAGTTATCGGGCTACAAGGTGCCGCGCTCGTACGCGTTCGTGCCGCGCATGGAGCGCTCGCCATCAGGCAAGGCCGACTACCGATGGGCCAGGGACACGGTGCTGGCCGCGCAATCTTGACCAGCGCAGGGCCGGCGCGGGCCCTGTGCTGGTCAACCACCGGTCAGCGGGGCCGGAACCACCGAAGGTTGATGAGGTCGTGCTCCACCAGCGCGACCTCCCCGGCCCGCCCGGCCCGCTCGTTCAACCCCAGCCGCGCCCGCAGCACGTCCCGATGCATCTCGACCAACTCCTCGTCGTCATCGCCGTCGCCTTCGGCGTCGAGCAGCTCGCGCAGCCGCGCGTCCGCGGAGCGCAGCGCCGCGTCGGCGGCCTCGTCGCGCCCCAGCCGCAGTTCGCACAGGCCGAGCTGGTAGTGGGCGACCGCGCTCAGGTAGCCGTCCCGGATCACCCGCGTGCCCCGGTGCAGCACCGCGCTCGCCTCCGGCGCCCGGCCCGCCGCCAGCAGCGCGTCGCCCAGCATGAGCATCGCCCTGGCCAGATGGCCGCCCAGCACCGGGTTGCCCGGCGCGTACCGCTCCAGCGCCGTCACCGCCTCACGCAGCGGCGCCACCTCGTCCTCGTACCGCTCCTGCGACGACAGCGCCGCCGCCAGCGACAGGTTGGCGCCCGCCCGCCCGGCGTGCACGCTCTCGGCGCCCACCCCCGCCGCGATCAGCCCGTCGTACAGGCTGATCGCCTCCCGAGCCCTGGCCTCCGCCCGCGGCCCGTCGTCCAGGTGCAGCATGGTGAGCAGCTCCGCGCTCTGCGCGAGCGAGTCCGCGAGCACCGCCCGGTACGTGAGATCGCCAGGAGCCCGCCTGGCGTCCACGATCAGCTCCTCCACCAGCGGAGCCGCCTCGCCCAGCGCGCCGCGCATCAGGTGGCAGCGGACCAGCCGCTGCTTGGCCAGCGCCTGCTTGGGCCGGGCCGCCGGAGACCCGGCGTACCCGTCGACGGCGAGCGCCGCGTACTCCACCGCCTCACCGGCCCGCCCGTCCGCCAGCATGTCGTCCACGATCACCACCGCCACCTCGGCCTCCGCCAGCCGCCGGGCAGCGGTACGGGGCAGCCGCCGGTACTGGTTGACCGCCTCCACGAGATGGGCGAGCGACTCCCGCTTCCTGCCCATCCGGCGCAGCACCAGCCCGCGCACCTCGTCCGCCCTGGCCCGCGCCGCCGGGTGGCCCTCCGGCAGCCGCTCCTGCTCGGCCACCGACCAGGCGACCGCCTCCAGCGCGGCGTGCGGCCGGTCCAGCGCGGCCAGCGCCGCACCCAGACAGCAGTACGCCATGGCGGCGACGCCGGGCTCGTCCAGCTCGTCGCACAGGTCGGCGGCCCGCTCCAGATGGGCCAGCGCCTCCACCGGACGGCGCGCGCCCAGCAGCGCGTCACCGTAGAGCGTCAGCGTCCTGGCCAGCGCCGCCTTCTCCGGCGTACCGGCCAGCAGGTCGGCGGCCTGCTCCAGGGTGGCGAGCACCGGGCGGGCCAGCTCGTGCTCGATCCCGGCCAGCGCGGCGAGCGCGACCCCCAGCCGGGCCCGGTGGCGGGGGTCGGCCGCCGCCATCCCCAGCCGGGCCCGGTAGCGCGGCCCGGCCGCCGCCAGCCCCTGGAACACCCGCACCGCCGCCTCGGCCGCCGCCGCCTCGCCGGTCAGCGCCGCGTACCGTGCCAGGCAGTCGCCGAGCGACTCGTGCAGCTCCGGGCGGGCGCGGACCGGCACCTCACGCGTGAACGCCTCGGCGAACGCGGTCATCGGCCCCAGCAGATCCACCTCGCCCGCCCCGTCCAGAAGGTCGGCGAGATCGTCCAGCAGAACCCGCAGCGCATCCGGCGGCGGCAACGGCCTGACCTCCAGCGCCCGCGCCAGGAACGGCGCCGGATCCTGCTGCAGCTCACCGAGCGCCAGCAGGGCGAGCAGGTGCGTGGCGGCCGGCTCCGGCGCGAGCGGCCCGTGGTCGTCCAGCAGCCCGGCGATCAGCGTGGTACCCCGCACCAGGTCCAGCCCCGCCCGCTCGTCGTCGTCCAACCGCACCCGGCACAGCCCCCGCAGCTGCAGGCACGTCCCGGCCAGCAACCGCCTGGGCACCGTCGCCTCCTCCGGCAACGCCTCGACCGCCCCGCCGGCTGCCTCCAGCGCGCCGCCGAAGTCCCCCCGCGCGAACCGCGCCCCGGCCAGCAGCCGCAACGCGACAGCGCGCCCCAGCGGCTCCCGCACCAGCTCCGCCGCCCGCCCGGCCGCCTCCTCCGCCTCCTCCCACCGCTCCAGCCCGGTCCACGCACAGGCGACCAGCAGCACCCGCTCCGCCGCCCCCTCGTCCGCGTCCACCGCCGCCACCAGGTGCGGCAACGCCTCCTCGAACCGCCCCGCCCCCAGCAACCCCCGCCCCAGAGCCGCCTCGACCTTCCCCCACAACCGCACGTCATCCCCGCGCCGCCGGCGATCCTCGTCCTCTCCTCGCGCGCGAAGGCCCTCCTCCCACACGGGTCCCGGGCGCGCGCGGTCACCCTGCGGCCGGGCGCCATCCCTCCGGTGCCCGAGCAGCAACCCGGCAGCCCGCGAGGCGAGCACCACCGCGTCCCGCGCCCGCCCGGCTCCCGCCCACACCCACGCCAGATGCGCCTGAGCGTCGGCGAGCGCGCCGACGTCCGCCCCTCCTCCCGCCACGAGAACCGCCAACGCCTCCTCGGCCCGCTCCACACTCTCCCCACCCCGCACCGCCACCCCAACCAGCGACAACCCCTCCACGAAGCACCTGTCATAGGCCCCGCGAAGTGCAAATCCAAAGCCCTCAGCGGGCGTCTCGTGAGGTGTTGGTTCGGAGTTATCGGCGGGTGTCTCGTGAGGTGTTGGTTTGGGGTTATGGGCGGGTGTCTCGTGAGGTGTTGGTCTGGGTTTATCGGCGGGTGTCTCGCGGGGTGTTGGTTCGGGGTTTTCGGCGGGTGTCCCGCGAAGTGTCGGCCCGAAGTCCTCTGCAGGTGTCGCGTGTCGTGCTTGTCGGAAGTCCTCCGCAGGTGGCCTGTTTCTGGCCCGTCCGTCCTCGGCTGCTCCGTACGGTGCCTGCGAGGAGTCCGCCGCCGACGCCTGCCCGTCGTCGGCGATCGTCCGGTGACGCGTCCGTACGGAGTCTGTGGGGAATTCCTCGTCCGGGAGCACAGATTCGGCGAGTGGCAGGGCACGTCCCAGGAGCGCGCGCGAGCGGCGGACCCATCCCGCCACATCCCGCCGCAGTCGATCCTCGTCGCCCAGTTCCCGCAGCAACCCGGCCGCCGTCTCGAACTGCGCCAGCCCGTCGGCGGGCCGATCCAGCTCCACCAAGCACATCCCGAGCAGCCGCCGGCATCCGGCCAACAACCGGTCATGCCCGTCACCGAGCCCGTCGGCCACCCACACGGCCTCCCGCAGCGAGTCCAGCGCCTCCTCAGGCAACCGGCGGAGCAGCAGGTACTCGCCCAGGTCCCGCAGCCGCTCGGCCAGGTCCCGCCCGTGCCGCCCCGGTTCCAGGACGGCCAGCGCCCGCAGGTTCTCCACCGCCTCCCCGGCACTCCGCACCGCGGCCTGGAGATCCCCCCGTTCCCCGTGCACCCGCGACACCAGCCCGGCCGCCCCGGCCAGCACCGCACGCAACCCCGGCTCCTCCGCCGCGATCCCGCGCAGCCGCACGACCGCCTCACCGGCGACCACCACGGCCGCCTCTCCCCGCCCTTGCCGGTCCAGCCGCGACCCCAGCCGGTCGAGCCGCCGGCACACCTCCAGATCGGTGACCGCCACCCCCCGCACGGCCTCGACGACCTCCACCGCCAGCCCGGCCCCCAGCCCGACCAGCCGCTCCTCGTCCAACTCATCCAGCGGCCCCAGCACCCCACCCCCCACCAACGCCCACCCCTCACGAGAGCCAGGCGCGGAACCCCCCAACGACCCGTCACCCCCCGGACGCACCCCTCCATACGGCGAGGAACCACCCGACAAGCCCTCCCCACCCACGGGCGGTGCATCCTCCCCCACACCCAACGGCACACCAGCCCTTCGAGCACTCACGTACGGTGCGCCATCGTCCAGATACACCCTCGCAGCCCTCCCGTACGGCGGAGGGCCACTCGGTGAGGCACCTTCACGCACCCCCGGAGTTCCGTCGTCTGGCGGGGGACCGGTCGGTGGGGCGCCTTCACGTACCCCTGGAGTTCCTCCGTACGACGGGGTACCGGTTGATGGGGCACCTTCGCGCACCCCCGGAGTTCCGTCGTATGGCGGGAGATCGGTCGGGGCGCTATCACGAACCCCAGGAGCTCTGTCGTATGGCGAGGGACCGTTCGGTGGGGCGCCTTCACGTACCCCCGCAGCTTCTCCGTACGACGAGGTCTCGTAGGAAAGGCCGGGAGAGACCCCGGCCGGGTCGGGCAGCACGGAGAGGACCGCTTCCATGTCCCCGGCGAGCAGCACATCCCCGCCCGCGGCCAGGAACGCCGACACCGCCTCCCGCAGCCGCCCCGTCCCCGCCAGCGCGCACGCCAGGTTGTACTGGGCCCGCTCCGCGTGCGCCGCGTACCGCGGATCCTCCTCCACCAGGATCCTGAACCGCGCCGCAGCCTCCCGCGCGGGCCTGACCGCGAGCTCCGGCACCCCCGAAAGCAGCAGGCACGCCGCCTGGTTGAACAGCGCCTCCGCCTGCCCCTCCGCCTGCTCGTACGGGGGAGCGGCCGCGAAGATCTCGGCCGCCTCACCCGCCGCGGCCACCGCCTCGGGCAACCTCCCCGCCGCCGCCAGCCAGGCCGACGCCGTGGACAGCGCCGTGGCGACGTCGGCCCGTTTCCCGCCCCTGAGCCGCTCCACCAGCATCTCGGCCAGCGTCACCCTCAGCGCCCGCACCCCGGGATGCCCCGCCTGCCACGGCGGCAGCGCCGCGACCGCCCCGGCCACCTCCGGCTCATCCCGCAGCAGTTGCAGCACCGCGTTGAGCCGGTCGCCGAGCTGCTCGCCCGGCCCCAAGGCGGCCTCGCACAACATCCTGTCCAGCCGGTGCACGACCAGCGACCGCAGCGCGACCCGTACCCGCCCGTGATCCGCGCAGACCCGCAGCACGTCGAGCATCCGCGCCAGGTGCGCCGCCGTCCGCCCCGGATGATCGTGTACGGCGGTCACCAGCGACTCCAGCCCCGCCGCCTCCTCCAGCACCTGCCCGACCACCACGTCAGGCACATCGATCACCAGCCCGCCGGACAGCCGCTGCCCATCAGAGGCAAGCCGCCCGCTGGAGAACCACCCACCCCGCACGTCGGGGACCCGGCTGCCCTGCGCGTCAGGGGTCTGCTGCTGGGCGAGCCGCTCGTTCTGTACGGCGGGAACCTGCTGTTCGGAGGGCCGCTCGTTCTGTACGGCGGAGGCCTGTTGCTCGGGGGGCCACCCGCTCTGTACGGCGGGAACCCGCTGTTCGGAGGGCCGCCCACCCCGTACGTCCGGCGGGAACAGCCCCGCGACCCACGCCGCGACCTCGGCCCTCCGGTCCTCCTCCAGGCCGGGTACGACGGACAGCAGGGCCCGCAGTTCCCTCGGCGACGGCGCGAACAGCATGGCCACCGCCACCGCCGCGCCCGCCACGCCGTCGTCCGGCGCTCCCGGCGACGCCGACCACCGCTCGCGTTCGCGGTTCAGGAAGCGGTGGACCAGCTCGTTGCCTGGCCCCGCCTCATGGCCGCGCACCCGCATGAGGGCCGCCAGATGGACCCGCAGCGGGACCGCGTACAAGGGGTCGTCGAGCGGAAACGGGCGGATCCGGTCGAGTCCATCACCTGCCCCGGGCCGCGTGGCGAAGGCGCGGATGGCGGCGGCGGCGTGTCCGGCGCGTTCCGGAAGGGTCAGGGGATGGTCCTCCAGGCGGACGGTCGCGCGGATGAGGCGCTTGAGACGGCCGCCGGCGGCGGTGTCGAGCCGACGCCACCAGGCGGCCGGAGGCGGGGCGGCACCCACGGAGGTACGGGCCACCAGCAGGAGACGGATACGCGGGTTGTGCCGGTGGGCGGCCAGGCCGCGCACCAGCTCGGCCACCAGGGCGGCCGACGGCTCGGGGAAGTCGAGCACGAGCAGGGTGGGCCGCGGCGCGTCGAGCCGGACGGCGGGATTCGTCAGCGGTCCCACGAGAGCCGTCGCCGGCAGGAGCCCGGCGTCCCACCCGGCCGCCGACAGCTCCGCGCACAGCTCCACCGCCAGCCTGCTCTTCCCGGACCCGCCCGGCCCGGTGATCAGCGCGGCCGACAGCGGCTCGGGCCCGGCGGCCCAGTTCCGCAGCGCCGTCAGCTCCGCCTTCCTGCCGACGAACGGCACCACCGCGTGCCGCGCCACCGGCAACGACCAGTCCGGGCAGTTCTCCGGAGGCTCTCCCGTGGCCGGTTCCAGCAGGTCGGGGAGCAGGGCGACCCGCTCGTCCCCGGACACGTCCTCCAGCAGCCCCGACGCGGGAAGGGCGTCACCTTCCACCCACGCGCGAAAGGTGTCGTCCAGGAGCAGCGCCTCCACCGGTACGACATCCGCGTGCCCGGCCTCGTACCAGGAGACGACCACCCCCACGAGCTGACCCGTCGGCTCCGCCAAGAGGGCCGCGCCCGAGAAACCGAGCCTGAAGGCACCCGGCGGCGAGCCGGAGAACTCGACCCCCAGAGAAGCGGGCACCGTCCCGGCACCGGCGGCCGCCACCACCGAAACCAGCGGCTCGCCCCGCGAATCCACTCGGGCGAAACCCCGGACGACGCACCGCACCCCGTCCCCGGTCACCCGCCCCCACCGAACCGGCCCCAAGGACCCCTCCCAGGGCATCCCCGAAGCGTCCGACCCCGACGGGTCCGGCGAGCCGGGATCCCCTCCGCCCCCGCCCGCTCCCCGCGCTGGGGACGGGCGGGCCGCGCCACCACTCCCTCCAGGCGCCCCACCCACCGAAAGCCGGGACGGGCCCGACGAGCCGGGGTTCCGCCCGGACGGGGCCGGTGAGGGTGCCGGTGGGGTGGTGGGGACCTCAGGGATGTGGAGCAGGGCCGCGGCGAGGGGGCCGTGGCCGTGCCAGACAGGCTGGGCCCGGGTCCAGGGGCCGGTGCCGCGTACGTGGCAGGGGGCGGCGGGGTCGATCACCTGGGCGGAGGTCAGGATCAGGCCGGGGGCGACCACGTACCCGGAGCCGGTCACGCCCGTGAGGTCGTCGTGGCCGGAGTGCACCTGGACGACCCGCTCTGAGGCGACGCGTGCGGATCCGGAGTCGCGTGGTGGCCTGTCCATGGCGCCGTGTCCTGGAATGCCCTGCCCGGCGTCGATGTCGCCCCGGCTCAGGGAGAATTCCGCCACCCGCTCACTATCGCACTACGGCACCGAAATTTCCGGGCTTGTCAGGCCTTCTCACCTGTGAGCCAGGCCGCCAGCCCCAAGTAGACCAGCCCGCTGCCGATGTCGATCCGCCGCCGGGCCCGCACCGAGCGCCGCACGCGGGTGGCCAGCGCCGACGACAGCAGCGCGTACGTGCCGTCGGAGGCCATGCCCAGCGCCATCCAGAGCAGGCCGAGCACCAGCATCTGCGGCGCGACCGCCCCGGCGGCGGGGTCGGCGAACTGCGGCAGGAACGCCATGAAGAAGATCGCGGTCTTCGGGTTGAGCACGTTGACCACGAACCCCTCCCAGAACATCCGCCGCTTGGACTGCTCCGGCAGCTCGACCGTCTCCTCAGCGGTTCCCCGGGCCAGCAGCTTGCGGAGCCCGAGCCAGACGAGGTAGGCGACGCCCGCGTACTTGACGATCGTGAAGGCGGTCGCCGACGCGGCGAGCAGGGCGCTGACGCCGAGGGCGGCGGCGACCACGTGGACCACCGACCCGGCGTGCACGCCGAGGACCGAGACCAGCCCCGCCGCCCGGCCCTGGGCGACGCTGCGCGTGACGATGAAGATCACCGCCGGGCCCGGCACGAGCAGAATCGCCAGGGTGGCCGCGCAGAAGAGGGCAAGTGTGGAGAGATCCGGCATGTCGTCATCCTATGGAGCCCGTCAACGGGGTTAAAGGCTGTCGCGCAGGGCCGCGACCAGCACCTCGGTGGCCGACGGGTGCGGCGGGTGGCCGTAGACGGCGGCGAACACGTGCCGGGTGGAGCCCGGGACGCGGCGCGCGGTCACGTCCGGATGGCGGTGCGCGCGCAGCGCGAGCGCCGGCAGCACGGTGACGCCTATCCCGGCGGCCACCAGCGCCTGCACGGCCACGATATCGTCGCTGGTGAACGAGATGCGCGGCTCGAACCCCGCCTTGTCGCACAGGTCGAACAGATGGCTCCGGCACCGGTCACACCCCGCGATCCACGCCGCGTCCGTGAAAGCCCCCAGATCGGCCTCCGGCGAACCGGCATCCACGGACACCGGGCCCGGGGTGATCAGGTAGCTCGGCTCGTCCCACAGGTGGATCAGCTGCAGCCCGGGAGCCTCCGGCGCCGTGTCGTCGTACCGGAACATGACCGCGACGTCCACCCGCCCGGCCCGCAGCAGCCGCAGCGCCTCCGGCGGCTCGGTCTCGGTGAGTTCGAGCCGCAGCCCCGGGTGCGACTTCCGCAGCAGGGCAGCCGCCTCGGGGATGAACGTGCCGAGCGCCGAGGGGAACGCCGCCAGCCGCACCCGCCCCGTCTGCAGCCCGACGTGCGCGGCCAGCTCCTCGGCGGCGGCATCGAGCCGTCCGACGATGTCGCTCGCCCGCTCGGCCAGCAGCCTGCCGGCCTCGGTCAGCCGGATGCCGCGCCCGGCCCGCTGGATCAGCTTGGCGCCGGTCTCGGCCTCCAGCCGGGCGAGGTGGTGGCTGACGGACGGCTGCGCGTAGTGCAGCTCCCGTGCGGCCGCGGTGAGCGAGCCGGTACGGGCGACCGCGAGCAGGACGCGGAGCCGGGTGACATCCAGCATTCATCAATCGTATCTATAGGTCGGCTCGAATACTTCTGTTGGACCTATCGATGGTCGGCGCGAGACCGTAGGAAGAGGAAGCCGCACGACCTCGGGAGGATGCATGGACACCGTCACGACCGTACGGCCCGGCCTGGCCGAGCTGGTGGCGGGCGTCGGCGCGCTGACCGCGCGCCGCCTTCCCGCCCGCGACACCGCACTCGCCGTCGCTGACCTGATGCGCGACCGGCTGCCGAGCCTGGACATCCTGACCGCACAGGAGCGGCTGGGCTCGCCCGAGACGTACGTGTCATGGCCCCTGCACGCGCAGGACGACTTCTCGATCGTGGCCGTGGTCTGGCGGCCCGGCCAGGAGACCGCCATCCACGACCACATCTCGTGGTGCGCGTTCGCCGTGCTCAGCGGCAACGAGCACGAGACCCTCTACCGGGACGAGGGCGACCATCTGGTGGAGATCGGCCGCGCCGACAACCGGCCCGGCGACGTCAGCGGCTTCGCCCCGCCCGGCGACATCCACCTGGTGCGCAACACCAGCTCCGAGACGGGGGTGTCGATCCACGTGTACGGGGCCGACATCGGCAGGCTGGGCAGCAGCGTCCGCCGCGTGTACGAGCTGCCGGTCGTTCAGAGGTAGCCGGCGAGCCGGTCGGCCAGCTCCTCCGGCCGCGACAGCATGACGCTGTGGCTGCCGCCGATCTCGTCCGGTTCGATGCCCAGCCGCTCGCGCACCATCGGCCGGACGAACTCGGGCGGGAACCACCGGTCGTCGCGGCAGAGCAGGTAGCGGGTCGGCACGTCCGGCCACTTGTCCAGCGGCCACGGCTCCACGAGCGCCTTCTCAGCGTGCCCCCGCCCGTGCCGCAGCGCCTCGGCCGCGAGGTCGGCGGGCACGTCGTGCATGAACAGCGCGACCGGGTCGTCGATGTCCTTGTCGCCGAAGCCGCTCTTCTCCCACCAGTCGGCGGGCGGCTCACCGGGCGCCGGCACCATGCCCGCCAGCAGCACCAGCAGGTCGGCCTTCGCCCGGTCGCAGACGATCGGGGCGACGAACCCGCCCCATGAGTGCGCGACGACGACGAGGCCGTCCAGGTGTCCCACGGCCTTCCGCACCTCGGCGATCACATGGTCGGCGTGGTCGGTGAGCCCGGCGTCCGGATCGTCCAGCGGCAGGTCCACGGCCACCGTGCGGTGCCCCCGCCCGCGCAGGCAGGTCTCCAGCGGGCGCCACGGCCAGGAGGTGCCGCCGCCCCCGTGGATCAGCGCGAACGTCGCCATCACGCCCCCGTGGGCATCTGGCCGGGCAGGCGGGTCTGGAAGTCCAGCACCCCGGCCCACGTAGGCCGGACGGCGATGCGGGCCATGCGGACTCCCGGCCGGTCGGCCTCGGCCACGTTCCTGGCGCCCTGCTCGGGGCCCGCGTAGCGGTGGTGGGCGAGCGCGTACTCCGGCACGATGCCGTCGACGTCGGTCACCTCGGCCCGGCCGCGGATGAGCAGCACCTCCGGCGGGGTGGCCGTGGTGTCGATGGTGATGGCGACCTCGGGCCTGGCCCGCAGCGCGTTGATCTTGACCGCGCCGGCGAACGTGGCCATGACGACTTCCTCGCCGTTCCAGTGGAACAGCGTCGGGTAGACGCGTGGCGTCCCGTCGGCGGCGACGTACGCCACCCGGGCGAGTTCCTTCGAGACGAGCAGCCTGCGTGCGGTCGGATGCTCCAATAGCCGGACATCTCCCTGTGGAAGGGTGTCCAGAGCGTTCATGTCATGGCTCCAATCACGTGTTGGTCCTAAACTAGGACTAAAACGTACGAATTCGCAAGGATTTTCGATGCGAACCTACGACGACCCCTGCGGCGTCGCCCGTGCCCTCGACCACGTCGGGGAGCGGTGGGCGCTGCTGATCGTGCGCGAGCTGCTGCTGGGCCCCAAACGCTTCACCGACCTGCGCGCCGGCCTGCCCGGCGCGAGCCAGAACGTGCTCTCCCAGCGGCTGCGCGAGCTGGAGGAGTCCGGCGTGCTGCGCCGCCGCAAGCTGCCGCCGCCCGCCGCGAGCCGGGTGTACGAGCTGACGCAACGGGGGAGCGAGCTGGAGCCGGTGGTGCTGGCGCTGGCCCAGTGGGGCAGCCGGATGCCGCTGACCTCGACCGGGCCGCTGAGCGTCGACGCGCTCCTGTACGCCCTGAAGTCGACGTTCGACCCCGGGGCGGCGGACGGCTTCGAGGGCAGCGTCGAGCTGCGGCTCGGCGAGGAGAGCATCCTGGCGACGGTCTCGGCCGGGCAGCTCACCTTCGCCAGGGACGGCGCGGGAGGAGACGCCGTGCTGCGCGCCGACGCCGAGACGATCAGGAGCGTGGTGTTCGCCGGCCGGAACCTGGAAGAGTCCGAGGTGGAGGGGGACCGGCAGGTGGCTGAGCGGTTCGTCACGCTCTTCCCGCGCCCGCCGATGAGTTCCTGACGTCCGCCGGGTCCACTCCTCGCGAAGGAGGAACCACCCATGAAACCGATCACCGAGCTCGACGCCCGCTTCAGCGCGGGCGGCGCCGCCGCCACCACCTGGGAGGAGGCCGCCGAGCTGCTGGAACGCGCCGAGGTCTGGTGGCTGTCGACCGTACGCCGCGACGGCCGCCCGCACGTCACGCCCTTGCTGGCCGTCTGGCAGGACGGCGCGCTCCACTTCTGCACCGGCCCGGAGGAGCAGAAGGCCAGAAACCTGGAAGCCAACCGGCAGGTCGCGCTCACCACCGGCGCCAACACCCTGAGACAGGGCCTGGACCTGGTCGTGGAGGGCGTAGCCGAGCAGGTCACCGACGAGGGCGGGCTGAAGGCGCTGGCGGACGCCTGGGAGGCGAAGTACGGCCCCGACTGGCACTTCGACGTCCACGACGGGGCCTTCCACAACAGCGCGGGCGGGCGGGCCCTGGTGTTCGAGGTCGCCCCCGCGCGAGCCTTCGGCTTCCGCAAGGGCGACTACGCGCAGACCCGCTGGCGCTTCTGACTACGGCTGCGCCAGCTCCTGCAGGAAGAGCGCCTCGGTGGTCACCACCCGGCGCAGCTCCTCCAGGTCGACCCGCTCGTTCGGCGCGTGGCAGGCGGCGTCCTCGTCCTCGGCGCCGAACAGCAGGATCTCCGCCGCGGGGAACTGCTTGAGCAGCGTGTTGACCAGCGGGATCGAGCCGCCCGCCCCCACGTCGCGCGGCGGCCTGCCGAAGGCCCGCTCCATCGCTCTGTTGAGCGCGGCGCGCGCCGTGCCGCCCGAGTCGGCCTGGAAGCCCGAGCCGACCGTGAGGTCGCCGAACGACACCCGCACGCCCCACGGCGCCACCTGCTGCAGGAACTCCACCACCGCGTTGACCGTGGTCTTCGGGTCGCCCGCCGGCGGCACCCGCACCGTCACCCTGGCCCGCGCCACCGGCTGCACGGCGTTGACCGCACCCGAGACCGACGGCACGTCGAGCCCGGTCACGGTGATCGCGTACGAGGCCCACAGCCGGTCGGCCAGCGAGCCGGAGCCGACCAGGGACACGCCGTCGGCCACGCCCGCGGTCTTGCGGAACTCCTCCTCCGTCGGCCCCTGACCCAGGAAGCTGCCACGGGGCAGGCCGGGCACCCGGACGTCGCCGTTCTCGTCGTGCAGCGCGGCGCACATGCGCATCAGCGCCGCCAGCGCGTCAGGAGCGGCGCCGCCGAACGAGCCGCTGTGGAGCGGCTCGCGGAGCGTGCGCACCTCCATGGTGAAGGCCGCCATGCCGCGCAGCGAGGTCGTCACCGCCGGGTCGCCGACGCGCGGGTTGCCGGTGTCGGCCACCACCACCGCGTCGGCCCGCAGCAGGTCGGGGTTGCGCTCGACGAACGCCTCCAGCCGCTCGCCGGCGTATTCCTCCTGGCCCTCGATGATGACCTTGACGCCGACCGGGAAGCGGCCCTGGAAGACGCGGAGCGCGGCGACGTGCGACATGACGCCGGACTTGTCGTCGGCCACGCCGCGGCCGTACAGCTTGCCGTCGATCAGCGTGGGCTCGAACGGCGGCGTGCGCCAGGAGGCCGGGTCGCCCGCGGGCTGCACGTCGTAGTGGGCGTACAGCAGGACGGTCGGCGCGCCGGGCGGCGCGGGAGCCTCGGCGAACACGGCGGGGAAGCTGTTGTCGACCGGGACGCGCTGCACGCGCGGCAGGCCGGTGCTGCGCAGCAGCTCCTCCACCGCCGCCGCGGCGGCGTGCACGGGCTCCTCGGGGTGGCCGGGGAAGGCGACCGACGGGATGGCGGCCAGCCGCTTGAGCTCCTCGACGGTCTGCGGCATCGCAGCCGCAACGGCGCTCTCGATCTGCTCAGGAGTCACGGGACGGTCCCCCGGGGGTCTTCTCGATGGTCGGGCGTTCCATTGGATCACACCACCGCTCACAGCAGGTGAAAGGGTGTGACCACTGCGCCAGGGTACCTGCGGATTTCGTAGTTGTTACCGAAAAGTTCTGCGGATCTCGGTTCACGTCACTGGAGTAGCGACGCAATCCCTTGGCAAAGTGGCTGGTGAGGTTGCACACTGGTGTGCAGATCGAACGAGGGAAGATACACATGACGCAGCCGGAACACGACGTCCTGAAGGCCGCGCAGGACAACCTGTGGTTGCACTTCACCAGGCACAGCTCCTACCAGAAGTCCGAGGTGCCCACCATCGTCCGCGGTGAGGGCTCCTACATCTACGACATCCACGGCAAGCGCTACCTCGACGGTCTGGCGGGGCTCTTCGTCGTCCAGGCGGGCCACGGACGCGGCGAGCTGGCCGAGGCCGCCGCCAAGCAGGCGCAGGAGCTGGCGTTCTTCCCGCTCTGGTCGTACGCGCACCCCAAGGCCGCGGAGCTGGCCCAGCGCCTGGCGAGCCTGACGCCCGGCGACCTCAACCGCGTGTTCTTCACCACCAGCGGCAGCGAGGCCGTCGAGAGCGCGTGGAAGCTCGCCAAGCAGTACTACAAGCTCATCGGCAAGCCGCTCAAGCACAAGGTCATCAGCCGCCAGATCGCCTACCACGGCACCACGCAGGGCGCCCTGTCGATCACCGGCATCCCGGCGTTCAAGCAGATGTTCGAGCCGCTCGTGCCCGGTTCCGTGCGGGTGCCGAACACCAACCACTACCGCGCCGACGAGACCACCGGCGTCCCCGGCATGACGCCCGAGGAGTACGGCTACTGGGCGGCCGAGCGGGTGGCCCGCGCCATCGAGATGGAGGGCCCCGACACGGTGGCCGCCGTCTTCGCCGAGCCGGTGCAGAACGCCGGCGGCTGCTTCCCGCCACCGCCCGGCTACTGGCAGCGGCTGCGCGAGATCTGCGACGAGTACGACGTGCTGCTCGTCTCCGACGAGGTCATCTGCGCCTTCGGCCGCCTCGGCACCATGTTCGGCGGCGAGAAGTTCGACTACGTCCCCGACATCATCACCTGCGCCAAGGGCATGACCAGCGGCTACTCGCCGATCGGCGCGATGATCGCGCACGACCGCCTGTTCGAGCCGTTCAAGAACGGCGACGAGATCTTCGCCCACGGCTACACCTTCGGCGGCCACCCCGTCTCGGCCGCCGTGGCGCTGGCCAACCTCGACATCTTCGAGCGCGAGGACCTGCTCGGCCACGTCACCAGGAACGAGCCGCTGTTCAGGGCTACGCTGGAGAGCCTGAAGGACGACCTGCCCATCGTCGGAGACGTCCGCGGCTCCGGCTACTTCTGGGGCATCGAGCTGGTCAAGGACCGTGACACCAAGGAGACGTTCAACGCCGAGGAGTCCGAGCGGCTGCTGCGCGGGTTCCTGTCGCAGGCGCTGTTCGACGCCGGCCTCTACTGCCGTGCCGACGACCGCGGCGACCCCGTCATCCAGCTCGCGCCGCCGTTGATCGCCGGGCCGCAGGAGTTCGAGGAGATCGGCGGAATTCTACGAAGTGTGCTGAAGGAGGCGTGGGCGCGCCTCTGATCGACAAAATATCCGGTACGGGATCCCGTACCGGATATTTTTTTCTCCGAAAGGACAGACAGCCCATGAAGATCGGCGTACCTGCCGAGGTCAAGAACCACGAATACCGCGTCGCCGCCACCCCGGCCGGGGTGCACGAGCTGGTCGAGCGCGGCCACGACGTGACCGTCCAGCGCGGCGCGGGCGAGGGCTCGCACATCACCGACGAGGAGTATCTCGCCGCCGGAGCGAAGATCCGCGACAGCGCCGACCAGGTGTGGGCCGAGGCCGACCTGGTGCTCAAGGTCAAGGAGCCGATCGCCGAGGAGTACCACCGGCTGCGCGAGGGCCTGGTGATCTTCACCTACCTGCACCTGGCCGCCTCACGGCCGTGCACCGACGCGCTGCTGGCCGCCCGCACCACCGCCATCGCGTACGAGACCGTGCAGGTCAACGGGGCGCTGCCGCTGCTAGCGCCCATGTCGGAGGTGGCGGGCAGGCTGGCGCCGCAGGTGGGCGCGTACAACCTGATGCGGTTCAACGGCGGCCGCGGCGTGCTGCCCGGCGGCGTGCCGGGCGTGGCCCCCGCGAAGATCGTCGTCATCGGCGGCGGCGTCTCCGGGCTGAACGCCGCGCAGATCGCCGTCGGCATGGGCGCGGACGTCACCGTGCTCGACACCAACGTCGACCGGCTGCGCTTCATCGACGCCGTCTACCAGGGCAGGCTCAAGACGCTGGTGTCGACCGCGTACGCGATCGAGCGGGAGGTCCTGGCCGCCGACCTGGTCATCGGCGCGGTGCTCATCCCCGGCGCGAAGGCCCCGACGCTGGTCACCAACGAGCTGGTCGCCCGCATGAAGCCGGGCTCGGTGCTCGTCGACATCGCCATCGACCAGGGCGGCTGCTTCGCCGACTCGCGGCCGACGACGCACGCCGAGCCCACCTACCGGGTGCACGGCTCGGTCTTCTACTGCGTGGCCAACATGCCGGGCTCGGTGCCCAACACCTCGACCTACGCGCTCACCAACGCTACGCTCCCGTACGCGCTCAAGCTGGCCGACCTGGGCTGGAAGGACGCGCTCAGGGAGGACGCGGGCCTCGCGGGCGGCCTCAACACCCACGACGGCGCCCTCACCAACGAGCCCGTCGCCCAGGCCCTGCACCTGCCGCACACCAAAGTCGCCGACGTCCTGGCGGCCTAGAACCCGGGCATGCGGGCGTCGGCGCCGTCACGGGCGGCGCCGGACAGCCCGAGCCTGCCGCGCAGCTCGCGCGCCGTCGACAGCACGTGGGCGACCTCCACCGGGCTGGGCCACGGGGCGCTGCCCGGGCGCAGCAGCGTGCCGCGCACCGACGCGAGGTGCTCGACCGCGCTCGCGTGCAGCCCGCTCCGCGCCACCAGCCAGGCGATCACCTCGCCGTGGTCGAGCAGCGGCCTCGTCACCAGGTCCCAGGTGCCGAGGATCTCGTTCAGCTCCGCCACCTCAAGGGCCACGCCGCCACGGCGATCGGTCGCCAGCGCCGCCAGCTCGGCCCTGGCGGCCAGCTCCGGCTCGGCCGTCCGGTCCCAGACGGGCGGCGGCGGGTCGGTCAGCCACTCCTCGGCCTCGGCGCCCCGGCCCGCCGCCGACAGCAGCCCGGCCAGCTCCAGCGCCGCCCGGTGGTGGCCGGCCAGCGCCGCCTGCCGGAACCAGTGGCGACCGCCCTTCAGGTCGCCGAACTCGGCGATCAGCAGCAGCCCGAAGTTGAACGCCGACTCCGGGTCTCCGGCCGCCGCGCCCCTGCCGAACCAGTGGCTGGCGCCCTTCGCGTCGCCCAGCTCCACGCAGACGAACCCGGCCATCCGCTGGCCCTCCAGCCGCCCCGCGTACGCCGCCTGCTCGTACCAGCCCCTGGCGGTGCGCAGGTCGCGGCGCGACAGCGCGATGGCGCCGAGCTGGACCGCCGCGCCGGGATGCTCGCTCTTGGCGGCCAGCCGGTAGTAGGCCTCGGCGCCCTCCGGGTCGCGCCCGGCCTGCAGGAGCAGGCCCAGGCAGTAGGCCGCGCCGGCATGACCGGCCCGGCAGGCGGTCTCCCACCAGCGCACGGTCTCGGCGTCCTCGCCCGCCGAGTAGGCCAGGAAACCCAGGTCGTGCGCGGACGCGGCGTCGCCGCCCGCCGCCGCCTGCCGGTGCCAGTCACGCGCCGCCACGAGCTCGCCGGTGTCTTCGCAGATCAGCGCCAGCCTGCGCGCCGCCGTCCGGCTGCCCGCCTGAGCCGCGCGCTCGAACCAGATCCTGGCCCTGCCGGGGTCGCCGCGCTGCTCCTGCAGCAGCGTCGCCAGGTTGACCGCCGCCTCGGCGTCACCCGCCGCCGCCGCGCGTTCGTACCAGCCGAGCGCCTCGTCGAGCGTGCCGTGCTTCTCGTGCCACAGGCCCAGGTTGTAGGCGCTGTCGACGTTCCCGGCCCCGGCCGCGGACTCCCACCAGTGGCGGGCCGCGCCGCGGTCGCCGCGCTGGGCGTAGAGCCTGCCGAGCCGGTGCGCGGCCTGGGCGTCGCCCCGCTGCGCGGCCATCAGCAGCTCCGCCTCGTCACCCACGCGCGGCGCCGGGACGGCCGGCCTCGTCGCATCACCTTGCCAGAGCATGCCAGAAGGGTGGCATGTGATCGCCCGATTGCGAACCGTAATCGCCGAGCGCCTCAGGAGAACTTGATTATCCCGGTGAACATGCCCATGCCGCAGGCGTAGCGGAGCGTGCCCGGCGGCTGTGGCGGCAGCCGCACGGTCGCGGGCAGCGCCAGGTCCCGCCCGGCGAACGCCACGGTCTCCGTGCAGCCCCGGTCGACCAGCTTGAACACCACCTCGACCGGCACCCCGGCGGGCGCCTCCACCGCCGCCGGACGGTAGCCGTCGCGCAGCGCCCAGATGGTCACGACAGGGCTCCGCGTGCCGGTCGTGGTCGCGGTGGCGGGCAGCCAGCCCCCGAGGTTGACGCCCGTGCCGACCGTCCACAGCCCCGCCGCGACGGCCAGCACCGCCGCCGCCCTCGCCAGTCTCGTACGGGTGACGCGCCGCAGCAGCCAGCCCAGCAGCGCCAGCGCGGGCGCGGTGCCGAGGACGAACCCGGCCATCACGGCGGCCCCCGACAGCGCCGAGCCGCTGGTGATCGCGACCAGCTCCATGCCGATCGTCACCCCGCACGGCACCAGGATCGTGGCGGCTCCGAGCAGCGGCGGGCCCAGCCCGCCGAACGCGCGGCGCGGCGGCCGGCAACCGGGGCGGCGGTAGAGCCTGACCGCGAACGCGATCACCATGAGGCCCGCCGCCACCAGAAGCACCGCCCGCGCCTGCGGCGGCGGCTTCACCGCCGAGCCCGCGAGCCCGAGCAGCGCGCCCGCCGCCGTGTAGGACAGCAGCCGGCCCGTTAGGAACCACCCCAGCACCACCCGGTCGCGCTCCCCGGTCAGCCCGACGAGCAGGCCGCCCTGCACGGCCGTGCACGACGCGGTCCCCGCCACCAGACCGGCGACGAGACCACTGCCGAACAGGGCCGCCGCCTGCATCATCGTCCCCTCCGCCGAAGGTCTCCTCCGAACGTAACGGCCCTGGCCCGGACGCGGCCAGTGACAGTTCTTTCACCCTCCGTGCCGTTTACCTCCTTTGCTTCCGTTCGCCGTCCCGTACGCCCGAGGATGTGCGTCATGGACTGGCAGACCTGGCACGACGCGTACGACCTCCCTGGTTCGTGGCTGGCGCGGCGGCTGCGGGCCGTCCAGGAGCGGGTCGGGGCGGCGCTGGACGCCTGCGTCCCCGGCCCGGTGAAGGCGATCAGCCTGTGCGCCGGCCAGGGCCGTGACGTCCTCGGCGTGCTGGCCGGTCATCCCCGCCGTGCCGACGTACGGGCGCGCCTGGTGGAGCTGGACCCGGGCAACGCCGCGATCGCCCGGCGGGCGGCCGCGGCGGCGGGCCTGGACCAGGTCGAGGTGGTGACGGCCGACGCCGCCCGCACCGACTGCTACGAGGGCATGGCGCCCGCCGATCTGGTGCTCGCCTGCGGGCTGTTCGGCAACATCACCGACGAGGACGTCCGGCGCACCGTCGGCTACTGCGCGCGGCTCTGCGCCACCGGCGGCACCGTCATCTGGACCCGGCACCGCACCCCGCCCGACCTGGTGCCGCTGATCTGCGAATGGTTCGGCGAGCGCGGCTTCGAGCTCTCCTGGCTGTCGGACCCGGAGGCGGGGTTCGGCGTGGGCGCGCACCGCTTCACGGGGAGCCCCGAACCCTTGCCGCCGGGCGAGCGCATGTTCACCTTCGGGCCGTGAGGGTTCAGAAGACGCAGAACTCGTTGCCCTCGGGGTCGGCCAGCACCGTCCACTCCTCGCGCCGGTCCAGCACGGTCGCCCCGAGCCCGGCGAGCCTTCCGACCTCGGCCTCCCGGTCCTCGGCCTGAAGGTCGAGATGGAGGCGGTTCTTGCCCGCCTTGTGCTCCGGGACCCGCTGGAACCACAGCCGCGGAGGCCCGCCCTCCACCAGGACCGTGGGGTCGTCCTCGGGGTCGTCGATCCCCTGGGCGCGCAGCCTGGCCAGCTCGGCGTCGTCGTACGGAGCCACCTCGTAGCCGTCGAGTGCGGCGGCCCAGAACCGGGCGAGGGAGGCGGGGTGCGCGCAGTCGACCACCACGTCACGCAGTCCGGCCATCAGGCGGCCTGCTCCAGGCGGGAGCGGACGGCGGCGCGGTCGACGCCGAGGTGGTCGATCAGCTCCGCCACCGGGTCCGGGTGGCGCTGGTCGAGGAGGGCGAGCAGGAGGGCGCTCGGCCCGGTGCGGTCCCTGGTCTTGCGGGACGTGGCCTTGACGGCCTGGTTGATGACGGCGCGGGCGCTCGACGTCAGCGCGGTGCCCGGCAGCGACGGGTGCCTGCGCGGCCTGGCGTCCGCCACCGAACCGGGGTCGACGCCGATGGCCCGCAGCGCCGCCCGGTCCAGCTCGTCCAGCGCGGTCCTGGCCGCCTCCGCGCGGACCCCGAGCGCGCCGGCCGGCGGCCCCGACGGGTCGCGCAGCACGCCGAGCAGCAGGTGCTCGGTGCCCATCCGCCGGTCGCCGCGCCGCCTGGCCTCTTCCATGGCGGCCTTGACGGCCACCGCGAACGGGCTCTTCTCTATGCCGAACATGCCTGGCCTCACTTCCCGTACTTGGCGTGCACCGACTGGCGTGACATGCCGAGCGCGTCGCCGATCTGCTCCCACGTCCAGCCCTGCTCGCGGGCGAGCACCACGGAGACGGCCTCGACCTGCTCGGCCAGCCGGTGCAGGGCGCCGACGGCCCTCAGCCCTACGGCGGGGTCATTGGACCTGATGCGCTCAGAGAGTTCTCCCATGTCCACGCTGTCAGGCTAGGCTGACATTCCACGGCTGTCAACCTAGCCTGACGAAAACCTGTCCGGCCTGGTGCCGCTGATCCGCGACTGGTTCGAGGAGCGCGACCGGGTCACAGCCAGCCCGGTTTCACCAGGCCCGACTCGTACGCGATCACCACCAGCTGCGCCCGATCCCGGGCGTGCAGCTTCATCATCGCCCGGCTCACATGCGTCTTGGCCGTGGCCGGGGACATGAACAGCTTCGCCGCGATCTCGTCGTTGGTCATGCCGCCGCCGACCAGGGTGAGCACCTCGCGCTCGCGGTCGGTGAGCTGGTCCAGGTTCTCGGCGGCCAGCGGTTCCTTGGCGCGCGACGCGTACTCGGCGATCAGGCGGCGGGTCACGCTCGGCGACAGGAGCGCCTCGCCGGCCGCGACCACCCGCACCGCCTGGATGAGCTCGGCCGGCTCGGTGTCCTTGACCAGGAACCCGCTGGCTCCGCCGCGCAACGCCTCGAAGACGTACTCGTCCAGCTCGAACGTGGTCAGGATGATGATGTGCGGCCCCTCCGGCATCTGCCGGGTGGCGGTGAGCCCGTCCATGCCCGGCATGCGGATGTCCATGAGCACCACGTCGGGCCCGTGCTCGCGGGCCAGCCGGATGGCCTCCGCGCCGTCGGCCGCCTCGGCGACCACGCCCATGTCCGGCTGGGCGTCGAGCAGGGCCTTGAAGCCCGCCCGCACCAGCGCCTGGTCGTCGGCGAGCAACACCTTGATCATGCTTTCTCCTCGGGAAGGGGCAGGCGGGCCGAGACCCGGAAGCCGCGGCCTGATGGACCGGCCGCCAGCGTCCCGCCCAGCGCGACGGCCCGCTCGCGCATGCCGGGGATGCCGTTGCCGCTGCCCTCTCCGGCCAGCACGGGGGGTGTGGTGGAGCCGCCGTCGGTGACCTCGATGACCAGCTCGCGGGCTCCGTACGCGAGGAGGACCGTCACCGCCGCGCCGGGGGCGTGCCTGGCGGCGTTGGTGAGCGACTCCTGGACGATCCGGTAGGCGGCCCGCTCGACCTGCGGCGGCAGCGCGCGCGAGCCGGCGCGTTCCAGCGTCACGTCCAGGCCGGAGCGCTCGAGCAGCTCGTCGAGGCGGTCCAGCCCGGCGGTGGGGGAGCGGGGCGCGCCGTCGCGCAGCACGTTCAGCACCGAGCGCATCTCGCCGAGCACCTCCTTGGAGGCGGTCTTGATCGTGGCCAGCGCGGTCCGGGCCTGCTGGGGGTTGTCGTCGATGAGGTGCAGCGCGGTCGAGGCCTGCACGTGGATGAGCGAGATGTTGTGCGCCAGCACGTCGTGCAGCTCCTGCGCCATGGTCAGCCGCTCCTCGCTGGCCTGCCGCCTGTTCTCCTCCTCGGCCGCCCGCTGCTGCTGGGCGCGCCGCTCCCTGACGATCCTGGTCAGCTCCGCCACCACCATGAGGAGCAGGACGAACGCGGTCACCGCCAGGTCGTGGAAGAGCCCCGTCGGCTCGCCCGACCGGATGTAGCCGTAGGTGATGAAGACCACGATGGTCACCCCGGCCATCACCCATGCCTTGACCCGCTGCCCCAGAGTGACGAGGGAGAACAGCAGGATGATCGGCGACAGGTAGACGGGCCCGTACGGGTATCCGGACCAGGTGTAGGCGTAGGTGGCCGCGAGCGCGACGACGGCGGTCCCGACCGGATAGCGCCGCCGGAGCAGCACGCCCACCGGCCCCACCAGCAGCAGCGCGACCGCCAGCCAGTCCAGCGGCTCGCGGAAGTCGCGCTGCCCCCAGTACGCGCCGTACGAGAGCACGAGCTGGGCGGCCGCCACCACCAGCGCGTTGTACGGGTCCAGCACTGACTTCTTGCGCACGACCACCACGCTAGGCCCGGGTGTCGGCCGGCGCATCCCCCGGGTGTCGCAGGGGGCCCTACCGCCCGGGGCGTACCTAGGTCATCGTGGAGTCCATGCGCCACGTGATCGTTCCCGCAGCAGCAGTCCTCGTCACCCTGGCCCCCGCCGCCCCGGCGTTGGCCGGACCACATCACCAACCGCAGAAGGTCCCGGTCGCCGAGGGGTACGGAGGCGCGGTCGCGACCGTCGACCTCGACGCCTCCAAGGCGGCCGTCGACGTGCTCAAGAGAGGCGGCAACGCCATCGACGCCGCCGTGGCCGCAGGCGCGGTGCTGGGCGTCACCGAGCCCTACTCCGCCGGTCTGGCCGGCGGCGGCTTCATCGTCTACTACGACGCCCAGCGCCGGAAGGTGCACACCATCGACGGCCGCGAGGCCGCGCCCCGGGCCATGACAGCCACCTCACTGGAGGGCATCCCCTTCGAGGAGGCGGTCACCAGCGGCCTGTCGGCCGGCGTGCCTGGCGCGGTCGCGCAGTGGGACCTGGCCTTACGCCGGTTCGGCACGATGTCGCTGAAGCAGGCGCTCCAGCCGGCCGTCACGGTCGCGTCCAAGGGATTCGTGGTCGACCAGACGTTCCACGACCAGACCGCGCAGAACGCCGCCCGCTTCAAGGACTTCACCTCCACGGCGAAGCTCTACCTGCCGAACGGCGCGCCGCCGCCCGTCGGCTCCGTCTTCAGGAACCCCGAGCTGGCCGCCACCTACCGCGAGCTGGGCCGGCGCGGCACCGGCTGGCTGTACGGGGGAGAGCTCGGCAAGGAGGTCGTGGCCACGGTCAAACGCCCGCCGATCGCCCCCGGAGCCACCAGGAACGTCAGGCCCGGCCTGATGGAGCTGCGCGACCTGCGCGACTACCGCGCGCTGCTGCGCGATCCGACCAGGTCCGGCTACAAGGGCCTGACGGTGTACGGCATGGCGCCGCCGTCGTCGGGCGGCTCGACCGTGGGGGAGGCGCTCAACATCCTGGACGCGCTGCCCGGGACCGGGGTGCACGAGTATCTGGAGGCGTCCAGGCTGGCCTTCGCCGACCGCAACGCCTACGTCGGCGACGTGCCTGGCGTGCCGCTGAAGGAGCTGCTGTCCGACGGCTTCGCCAAGGAACGCGCCTGCCTGGTCGGCGACCGCGCCATCGCGCACCCGGCCGCTCCCGGCAGCCCCGACGGCTCGTACGAGACCTGCCCGGCGCCGCGGGGCACCGCCGCGGAGACCACGGCCGAAGGCCCGGAGACCACGCATCTGGTGGTGGCCGACCGGTGGGGCAACGTGGTCGCGTA
The DNA here is from genome assembly GCF_055585125.1 of Nonomuraea sp. NPDC054003. NCBI lineage: Bacteria > Bacillati > Actinomycetota > Actinomycetes > Streptosporangiales > Streptosporangiaceae > Nonomuraea > Nonomuraea sp. NPDC054003. The sequence goes on along the minus strand of NZ_JBVJKR010000017.1, from coordinate 34,554 downwards.
CAACCTGACGATCGAGTCCACCGGCGGCAACGGCATCGTGGTGCCGGGCCGCGGCTTCCTGCTCAACAACGAGCTGACCGACTTCACCTTCGGCCCGGCGCCGGGGGACCCGAACCTGCCCGCCCCCGGCAAGCGGCCGCGCTCGTCGATGGCGCCGACGCTGGTGTTCGACCACGGCAGGCCGGTGATGGCGCTCGGCTCTCCGGGCGGTTCCACGATCATCACGACCGTGCTGCAGATCCTGGTCAACCGGTACGAGTTCGGCATGTCGCTGCCCGAGGCGCTGGCCGCGCCCAGGGCGACGCAGCGCAACACCGCGCAGACGCAGGCCGAGCAGGGCTTCCTCGACCGCTACGAGCAGGAGCTGGAGGCCAGGGGGCACGACCTGGTGCTGAACCCGGAGATCGGCGCGGCCACCGCGCTGGAGTTCCTCCGCGGGGACCGCGTCCAGGCGGTCGCCGAGCCGTCCAGGCGCGGCGGCGGCAGCGCCCTGGTGGTCCACCAGCGCCGCTGAGCCGCGGGCATGACGAAAACCCGCCACGGTCCGTGGCGGGTGAGCCCCCCCGTCAGGTGAAGGGAGGTCTACCGCAGCAGGAGGAACGCCGCCACACCGATGACGGCGACGACGACGACCACCGCGATGATCGGCAGAACCGGCGACTTCTTGGCAGCGGAGGCGGCAGACTCCTGCTCGGACCGCTGCGCGAACGCGCGGAACTGCTGGGTGTTGCCCGCGGGATCGATATGCTGGTCAGACATGGCCAGCAGCCTAGCGTGATCGCCTGCCGCATTTGCGCGTTTTATCGCCTTCCCTGCGGCGGGCTGATTACGAGACCGGTCACGTGGGCGGATACTTTTAATCCATGCTCAAGACCCTGCTCTCGCCGCGCCTGCTTGGGCTGCACCTGCTCACGATCGGGGTCGTGATCGCGTTCATCATGCTGGGCCGCTGGCAGCTCGGCGTGTTCGAGGACTCGGGGAAGCCGGTGGTGACCACCGACCCCGCCCCGGTTCCCGTCACGGAGCTGGCCCCCCTCGGCGCGCAGATGCAGGGCACCTCCGTCGCCCGCAAGGTCACCGTCGAAGGCGTCTACGAGGCGGGCCGCCAGCTCCTGGTCGCCGACCGGCGGCCCGACGTCGACGCGCCCGGCGGCAAGGTCTCGCGCGACCACGGCTACTGGGTGCTGACCCCGATCAGGCTCGACGACGGCACGCTGATGCCGGTGGTGCGCGGCTGGGTGGCCGACGCCGCCGACCCCGCGGCCACGGCCGTGCCGGCGGGCCGGATGAGCGTGCCGGGCAGACTGCGCCCGCAGCAGGGCAGCGACACCGTCCAGCGCAGGCAGGAAGGGCTGCCCCCCGGCCAGGTGCAGACGGTGGCGACCGGCGAGCTGGTCAACCTGTGGCAGGGCGAGCAGGTGCGCAACGGCTACGTCGTGGCCGAGCCGCCCTCCGGGGCGCTCACCCAGGTCGTCTCGCCGCCGCCGATGGCCGGCGGCGAGGTCACCTGGCGCAACCTCGCCTACGCCGCCAACTGGTGGATCTTCGCGGGGTTCGCCGTGTTCATGTGGTTCCACTTCGTACGCGACGCCGTACGAGCGGATCGGGACCGTGAAGAGTCCCCCGAGATGGTTCTGGAAGGTTAACGGTGGAATCGGCTCTCAAGCCCTTCCGGGTGCTCGCCTACATCGTCGGCGTCATGCTGCTCGTGCTCTGCGGCGGCATGGTGCTGCGCTACGGCTTCGACATCCCCGGCCCGTCGAAGGTGATCTCGCCCATCCACGGCGGCCTCTACATGCTCTACCTGGTCGCGGTGATGAACCTGGGCATGAAGGCCCGCTGGGCGTGGCCCTACATGCTGGGCGTCATGCTCGGCGGCACCGTGCCGTTCCTGTCGTTCTACGTCGAGCGCCGGGTCACCCAGCGGGTGGCGACGGCGGCGGAGGCCTGAGGGCCCCCGCCGGATCGCCTCAGCGGCCGATGCCGCGCCGGCGGGCCCTCTTGAGCCGCTCGCGCTGCGACGGGTCGAGCATGAAGTAGCCGACCACCGGGGCGGCGACCACGCCGAGGACGACGAGCAGGGTCAGCCAGCCCGGAAGGAAGATCCACGAGAACAGGACTGCCACGCCGGCACCGATGGCGTACTTCTGGATTGGCGACATACTCAACATCCTCCGAACGCGGAGCGCACGCCCCGCCTCTCCCACATTCTGCGTCGTGCGGACAACGAGCGAGCCCACCGCCGGGGTTCCCCGATCACGATATATCGCAACGGGCCACTACGTCGAGCAACTGCCGCCGCAGCGCCTCCGGTGTGGGCCGCCCGGCCGGCGGCCCTGATAGCAATCCGACCAGATACGGCGCCAGCGGCCCCGCGCGCATCAGCGACGCGCCGGGAGCGGGCGGCCTGCCCTCCACGGCCAGGAACAACGTGGCCCCGAGCGCCCACAGGTCGCCCGCCGGGCCCGGCACGCCCTCCGGCGGCAGGTAGGCGGGCGGCGGCGCCGGCACCGGCGGCGGGATCAGCGCGGCCCGGCCCTCGGCGTCGATCAGCACGCTGCCCGGCTGCACCCCGCCGTGGTGCTCGCCGCGCCCGTGCCACGCGGCGAGCCGGTCGAGCACCGCCAGCCCCACGGCCGCCACCCGCGCGGGCGGCAGCGGCCCGTCGGCCGCGACCACCTGCTCCAGGGAGCGGTCCGACGCGAGCCGCCGCAGCGTCCACTCCAGCGCGTCCACCGGCGGCATGGCCGGCGTGAGCATCGCCCTGATCAGCGCCCGCAGCGGGTCCGAGGCCTCGGCCGGCGCCTGGCCGGGCGGCCTGCCCTCGACCGCGAAGTGCAGCGTGGCGGCCAGCGACCACAGATCGGCGCCCGGCCGCATCCCCATCGCGGGCAGCCCGAACCCGGTCAGCAACGCCCGCCCGGTCGGCGACAGCAGCACGTTGCCCGGCTGCACCCGCCCGTGCACGATCCCGGCCGCGTGCGCCGCCGTCAGCGCCGACAGCACGTACACGCCCACCCGGGCCGCCTGCCGCACCGGCAGCGGCCCTCGCCCGCGCACCGTCTGCTCCAGCGACGAGCCCTCCGCGAACGCCGTCACCAGCCACGGCTCGCCGCCCTCCACCGGCACGTCGAGCAGCGGCGCTATCGCCGGATGCACGAACCCCACCGTCCGGCGCGCCTCCCGCACCGCCGTGTCCAGGCTCCCCGCGGGGGCGCGCAGCCGCCGCACCACCACGTCACGGTGCTCCACCTCGTCGAAGGCCAGCAACAGCTCACCCCCGCCCAGGGGGTTCAGCAGCCGATAGCGCCCCGCGAGCTTCCCGGTGTCTCCCATGGCCACGTGCACCAGCGATACGCCTCCCGACGAGCTGTGTACCCCGTCAGGCAAGCCACGCCTCATGCGCGGCGTGCAACCTGCCCCACAGCTTCTCCTTCTCCCTGCCGCTCACGTCGTCCAGCGGCAGGGAGAAGACGTCGGCCAGCGCGGCGAAGTAGTCGCGGGCGCTGTCCAGCGTCACCCTGTCGGCCCCCACGCCGAGCCGCGACAGCACCAGCCCGCGCAGGCTGTCGATTCCCCGCGCGTCCCGCCGCTGCACCACCGCGACGCGCACGAACCCCGACTCCGGCGACGTGGTCAGGTGCTCGTGCTTGGCCGCGAAGTCCGCCATCTTGGCCGGTTCCATGCCGAAGTCCATGCGGATGAACGAGCCGCTCGGGTCGTGGTCCAGCCGCCACCCGCCGGGCGCCATGTCCGACGGGCGCAACCCGTACTCGTGCGGGCCCTGACGGTAGACGCCGGCGACCAGCGGGAGCGGCTCGTGCAGCCCGTCGCCCAGCCCCACGTCCGCCAGCCACGCGCCACCCGGGTTGGTCTCGTCCGGCAGCCCTGACACGGTCAGCACCAGGTGGTTGCCGGTGATCCCCGGCTCCTCGCCCCGGCCCTGCGCCCCGCCCACGTGCCGCGTCACCGCGTAGCCGAGCTTCGCCAGCAGCTCGGAGAACGCGCCGTTCAGGTGGTAGCAGTAGCCGCCCCGGCCGCCGAGGATCCGGCCCGCCGACTCCAGCGGATCCACCGTCGTGGGCCTGCCCAGCCAGATCTCCAGCACCTCGTACGCGACCCGTTCCACGTGCGCGGTGTGCAGGGCGCGCAGGGCGGCGGCGGAGGGCGCGGCGTGCTCCAGTCCGGGCAGGCCGAGACGGCGCAAGTATCCAGGGATGTCCACTGCCCAAGTCTGCACCGGATGTGCACGAATTGGGGAGTGCCGTCTGCACACCCCGCTTCTAGGCTCTCGATTGTGACGCAGCGGCGACGCATTCTCGTGGTGGAAGACGACCAGACGATCGCGCTGGCCGTACGCGACCGGCTGGCCGCCGAGGGGTTCCAGGTCAGGACGGCCGCCGACGGGCAGACCGGGCTCGCCGAGTTCGACCGGGCCGAGCCCGACCTGGTGATCCTGGACCGGCTGCTGCCCGGGCTCGACGGGCTGGAGGTGTGCCGCAGGATGCAGGCCGCCCGGCCGGTGCCCGTCCTCATGCTGACCGCGCTCGGCGAGGAGACCGACGTGCTGGTCGGGCTGGGCGTGGGCGCCGACGACTACCTGGCCAAGCCGTTCAGCATGCGCGAGCTGGTGGCCAGGATCCACGCGCTGCTGCGCCGGGTGGAGCGGGCCGGACAGCTCGCCGCCGAGGACACCGTGATCAAGGTGGGGGAGGTGCGCATCGACACCGCCGCCCGCCGGGTCTTCGTCCGCGGCGCCGAGGCCCAGCTCACCCGCACCGAGTTCGACCTGCTGCGCCGCCTCGCCGAGCGGCCGGGCCAGGTGTTCGAGCGGGAACGGCTGCTGTCGGACGTGTGGGGGTTCTCCGAGGCGGCCGCCACCCGGACGGTCGACAGCCATGTGCGGGCGCTGCGCCGCAAGCTCGGCTCCGACGTGGTCCGCACCGTGCACGGCGTCGGCTACGCGCTGGTGCGGCCATGAGACCGCTCGACTTCCTGGGCCGGATCAAGGTCAAGCTCGGCATCGTCATCGTGCTGGCCGTCGCCACCGCGTTCGTGGTGAACGAGGTCGGCATCAACTCGGGGCTCTCGCGCGAGGTGCGCATCGGCGTGGCCGTGGCGCTCGCCCTCATCATGGTGCAACTGCTCGCCATGGGCATGACCAGGCCGCTGCGCGAGATGGCCAGGGCCGCCCAGACCATCGCCAAGGGCCGCTACTCGCTGCGCGTCCAGGCCACCTCGCGCGACGAGGTGGGCGAGCTGGCGCGGGCCTTCAACGCGATGGCCGCCGACCTCGGCGAGGTCGACCGGCAGCGCCGCGAGCTGGTCGCCAACGTCAGCCACGAGCTGCGCACGCCCATCACCGGCCTGCGCGCCGTCCTGGAGAACGTCGTGGACGGCGTGTCCGCGCCCGACCCCGTCACCATGCGCACCGCGCTCGCCCAGACGGAACGGCTCGGCCGGCTGGTCGCCCAGCTCCTCGACCTGTCCCGGCTCGACTCCGGCGCGCGGCTCATCGAACCGGAGGCGGTCGAGCTCCGGCCCCTGGTGGAGCAGGCCGTCCTGGAGGCGGCGCTGGCGCGCGAGGACGTCCGGCTCGCCACCTCGGTCCCCGCCGGGCTCGTGGTCCTCGCCGACCCCGACCTGCTGGCGCAGGTCCTGGCCAACCTGCTCGACAACGCGGTACGGCACAGCCCGCCGGACGGCACGGTCACCGTGACCGCCTCGCCTTCCGGGGCCGGTGTGTGTCTCTCCGTCGCCGACCGGGGGCCGGGCATCCCGGCGCCGGCCAGGGCGCGCGTCTTCGAACGCTTCTCCAGACTCGACGCGGGGCGCACCGCCGACGGCGGGGGCGCCGGGCTGGGCCTGGCCATCGTCAAGGAGATCGTCGAACTGCACGGCGGTTCGATCCGCATCGACGACTGCGCGGGATGCCGCATGCTCGTCGACCTACCAGGGAGGACTGCGATGGCGCCCGGAGAGGCCCGCCCGCCACGTTCCCAAGATCCCGCGCCTTCCCCCATCACGGCATCCGCCTCCACCTCGACAGATCCAGCCACCGCCAACTCCGAACCGGCCGGCGCTGTGTCGGCTCGGGCCGTGCCTGCGAGGTCCGACGGCGTCGATGCCCTGCGCGTCGACTCCACGCTCACGACCGCTGGACGTGCCGAGGCTTCGGATGCCGACCCCGCGCCGCCCACGCGGGCCGGTTCGGAGTACGTCGGCTCGGGGCGGTCTGACGCGTCGCGTGCCGGGTCCGGTCTCGCGCACGCGTCCGGGTCGGTCGGCCCCATGGCGGCGCGTTCGGGGGGCGTTGATGCGCTCGCGGTGGAGGCCGGGCAGGAGGACTCGGCGAGTTCCGGGCGGCCCGGCCCTGCTGGGGCGGGCTCCGCGCTGGGTGGCTCCGGATGGTCTGACGCGTCGCGTGCCGGGTCAGATCTCACACACGCGCCCGGGTTGGCTGGCGCTCTGGCGGCGAGTTCGGGGGGCGTTGATGCGCCTGCGGCGGATGCCGGGCAGGCGGACTCGGTGCTGCCTAGTTCCGGGGGGTCCGATTCCGCGCGGGCGGGATCCGCGCTGGGTGACTCTGGACGGGTCAGCGCGCCGGGTGCCGGGTCTGGTCTCGCGCACGCGTCGTCCGGGCGGGTCGGCTCCGTGCCGGGAGGGGATGCTCTACGCGCCGGTTCCGCGCTCGAGGGTGCTGGGGGCGACCCTTCGGGTGTGGGTTCTGCGGCGGCCGTGCGGGTGGGGGCCGGGCGGGGTGACGTGGTGGGTGTCGGTGGGGATCCGGGGCTTCCTTCGGCGGGGCGGGGTGGCTCCGGGGTGGTGGGGGGCGTGCCGCCGGTGCCGGGGGATGACTCGCCGATCAAGGGGCTGGTCAAGATCGCGGCTGGGGGGATCGTCGGGCTGGCCGTGGGGTTCGTGGCCGGGCTGCTCGCCGCCGCTTTCGCGAGCGTGATCTTCGGGGACTCGGCCGCGGTGGTCACGCTCGTGTGCGTCACCGCGTTGTTCGGGGCCATCGGAGCGTCGCTGGGCGCCAACGCGGCCCGCCGCGCCGCCGAGCACGCTCACCTGGTCGCGACGTACGGGCCGGTCGCGCAGGCGTACGGATCGGCTGGTCCGGGCGGGGAGGCCGGGCCGGGCAGGCGTGCGCAAGCGGGTACGGGCGGGCAGACGTACGCGGCAGCCGGTGCGGGTGTGCAGGGGCACGGCCCGGTCAGTTCAAGCGGACAGGTGCCACCAGGCGGGCCGGCGTCCGCTGGACAGCGCGACACAGGAGCTGCAGGGCAGCTCGGGTCGGGATCCGCAGGACAGCATGGGGCGAGGTCCGTAGGACAGTACGGGGCGGCGTCTGTAGGGCAGCACGGATCGGGATCGGCGGGTCAGTACGGACTGGGATCAGGCGGTGCGTACGGGCCGCCGCCGGTTTATACGCCGCCGCCGCTTTTCCCGCGGCCGGAGCTGCCCGAGACGCCTCGGTGGCTGTTGCCCACGGCCGGAGGGGCGGGGGTGTTCGCGGCGATCGCGCTGCCCGATGCCCAGATCGGGCTGGGGATCGTGCTGGTGTGCGTGGTGCTCGGGGCCGCCGCGCTCCCGGCCGTCGTACGGCGGATGACGCCGTGGACGATCGCGTTCGGACTCACCTCGTACTGGCTGATCGCGATGGCGGCCGTCAGGGACGCCGACTGGCTGGTGACGATCCTGCTCCTGGCGGGGGCGGGGCTGGCGGCGCTGGCCGTGTCGGGTGCGGGGCTCGGATGGCTGGGCGTCATCAGGGGAGGCGCCTCCATCCTGCTCGCGTTCGGCCCGCTGCCCTGGTTCCTGGCCGCGCCGCTGAAGGGCCTGGCGGCCAGGCGGCGGATCCTGCCGACGCTGACCGGGCTCGGCATCACGGCGGTGCTGCTGGTGGTGTTCGGGCTCCTGTTCTCCTCGGCCGACCCGGTGTTCGCCTCCTACGTGGAGCGGCTGACCACCACGCCCGACTGGGCGGAGTCGCTGCCGGCGCGGATCGTGCTGTTCGCCGTGTTCGCGGCGCTGCTGGCGGCGGTGGTGCTGGTGGCGCTCCGGCCGGTCGCCGACCCGGTGGGCCCGGACATCAAGATGCCGGTGAGCAGGTCCATCTGGCTGGTGCCGCTCACCGCGGTCAACCTGCTGTTCGCGGCGTTCGTCGCGGTGCAGATCACCGCGCTGTTCGGCGGCGACGCGTGGGTGCTGAAGACGGCGGGCCTCACCTACGCCGAGTACGCCAGGCAGGGCTTCTTCCAGCTCGTCGTGGTCAGCCTGGCCGTGCTGGGCATCGTCGCGGTGGCCGCCGGCGTGATCAAGACCGAGCGGCGGGAGCGGTGGGTGCTCGCCGGGCAGCTCGGCGTGCTCTGCGGGCTGACCATGGTGGTGCTGTTCTCCGCGCTGCACCGGATGGACCTCTACACCGACGCGTACGGGCTGTCCCGGCTGCGGCTGTCGGTGGAGGCGACGGTCTACTGGCTGGGCGCGCTGTTCGCGCTGGTGCTGCTGGCCGGGGCGGGGCGGCTCGCCGGGCGCGGCTCGGGGTGGCTGCCGCGCACCATCGTCCTGGTGACCGGGCTGGCCCTGGGCGCCTTCGCGGTGGTGAACCCGGACCTGCGGGTGGCGGAGTCCCAGGTGGCGGTGCGCGGCGTGCAGAAGCTGGACTCGGACTACCTCGGCGACCTCGGGGCCGAGGCGGTCCCGGCGCTGGACCGGCTGCCGGAGCCGCTGCGCAGCTGCGTGCTGGCCGACGTCGTGGCGGCGAACGGGCTGGACCGGCCCGACTCGTGGAACGGCTGGAACCTGGACAGGACCGCGGCCCGCGCCCTCCTCGCCGAACGCCCGATCATCGGCAAGGATCTCTCGGACCCGACGCTGACGCGTTCTGACGGGTCGTGTTTCGTACAGGCTCCTGGTGGTTGAATCTTGGGGTGATGTTCGACGTAGTCATCAGCGGCGGGCGGGTGCTCGACGGCACCGGGGCTCCCCCGTACCGGGCGGACGTGGGGATCACCGGTGACCGGGTCACGGCGGTCGGCCGGCTCGACGGCGCCGGGGCGGCCGCCGAGATCGACGCGGCCGGGCGGCTGGTGGCTCCTGGGTTCGTCGACTGCCACGTGCACGGCGACGCGGTGGTGTTCGACCGGTCGGTGCAGCTCGCGGCGCTCCGGCAGGGCGTGACCACGTTCGTGCTCGGCCAGGACGGGCTGTCGTTCGCGCCCGGCTCGGCCGAGACCGTGGCGTACGCGTCCCGCTACTTCGCGGCCGTGAACGGCCCGCTCGGCGAGGGCCCGCTGACCGTGGCCGAGCTGCTCGGCGGCTACGACCGCGCGGTCGCGCTGAACACCGCCTACCTGCTGCCGCACGGCACGATCCGCTACGACGTGATGGGCGCCTCGCCCGCCCACGCCTCCCGCGACGACCTGGCGCTCATGCTGGCGGCGGTCGAGCGCGGCCTGTCCGAGGGCGCCGTGGGGCTGTCGAGCGGCCTGGAGTACCTACCGGGACGTTACGCGGGCGCCGACGAGCTGGCCGAGCTCTGCCGCCCGCTCGGCGGTCTCCCGTACGTCACCCACATGCGCGCCTACGGCGCCAGGGCCGAGACCGGCATCAGTGAGGTGGTGGAGATCGCCACCCGGTCCGGCGCGGCCGTGCACGTCTCCCACCTGCACGGCCCGGCCGACCTGCTGCTGCCGCTGCTCGACCGGGCGCAGGCCGGGAGCGTCGACCTCACCTTCGACACCTACCCCTACCTGCGCAGCAGCACGATCCTGGCCATGGTGGCGCTGCCGCCCCAGGTGCCCGCCGCCGACACCGAGAGGGCCCTGGAGATGCTCCGCTCCGGCGAGCTCGACTCCTGGTGGCCGGAGCTGGAGCGGACCTGGCCGCGGCTGACGGTCTCGCACGCGCCCGGCCTGGAATGGTCCGAGGGCATGACCATGGTCGCCGCGGCGGAGCGCGCGGGGGTGGAGCCGGCCGAGTTCTGCCGCCGCCTGCTCGTCGAGACCCGCCTGGAGGCCGGCTGCGTGTCGGCCCGCCCCGACGAGGGCCCGGCGGGGGAGGAGTCGGTGCGCCGCGTGCTGCGCCACCCGTCGCACACCGGCGGCTCCGACGGCATCTACGTGGGCGGCCATCCGCACCCGCGCGGCTTCGGGGCGTTCGCCCGCTTCCTCGGCCGTCATGTCCGCGAGCTCGGCGACTGGACGTGGGAGCAGGCCGTGGTCCACCTGTCGTCCCACCCGGCGCGGCGGTTCGGGCTGGCGGACCGGGGGCTGCTGCGTCCCGGGTTCGCCGCCGACGTGGTGGTGCTGGACCCGCGCACCGTCGCCGACAGAGCCACGTACGAGGCGCCGCGCACGCTCGCCGCCGGGATCGGCGACGTGCTGGTGTCGGGGGAGCGGGTGCTGGCGGACGGCGAGCTGACCGGGGCCACTCCCGGCAGGGCCCTCCGGCCAAGATCCGCAGGATAAGGTCAGAACCGGGCAGAGGGGGAGTGCGTGCCGGAGATGCTGGGGCGTTCGGTGTTCGGCGGGGAGCTGGGCTTCCCGCTGATGGTCGTGCACCGCGACGCGCTGCACCACAACATCGCCACCATGGCCGCCTTCGCCCGCGACCACGGCATGGAGCTCGCCCCGCACGCCAAGACCCACATGTCACCCGAGATCTCCGCCCGCCAGCTCGACGCGGGCGCGTGGGGGCTGACCGTGGCCACGCCCGCGCAGGCGCGGACGGTGCGCGGGTTCGGGGTCAGCCGGATCATGGTGGCCAACCAGGTCGTGGACCCCGCGGGGCTGCGCTGGGCGGCCGCCGAGCTCGACGCGGACCCCGGGTTCACGCTGATGTCCTTCGTCGACTCCCCGGCGGGAGCCGACCTCCTGGCCGCCGCCGCCGGCTCGCGGCCGTTCCAGGTGCTGGCCGAGCTGGGCCACCCGGGCGGCAGGGCGGGGTGCCGTACGCTCGACGACCTGCTGACGCTGGCCGCGCACGTCCAGCGGACCGACGGGGTCGAGCTGGTGGGGGTCGCCGGGTACGAAGGATCGCTCGGCACGGCGCAAGAAGTCCGGAAATATCTGGATCTGTTGCAGGAAGCCGTCGAACACCTCCGCCTCCGCACCCCCATCCTCACCGTCGGCGGCAGCCAGTGGTTCGACGTGATCGGCCGCCACCTGGTCGCCACCCATGCCAGGGTCATCCTGCGCAGCGGCGCCTACGTCACCCACGACGACGGCTACTACCGCGAGCGCACCCCGTACAACCGGATCGACGGCGAGCTGCGCCCCGCACTGGAGGTGTGGGCGCACGTCCTGTCGACCCCCGAACCCGGCCTCGCGGTGGTGGGCATGGGCAAGCGCGACGCCCCGTACGACGAGGGGCTGCCCGTGCCCAGGCGAGGCGGCGTCACCGTCGTCAAGATGCAGGACCAGCACACGATCGTGCGCGCCGACGGGCTCAAGCCCGGCGACCTGCTCGCGTTCGGCATCTCCCACCCGTGCACCGCCTTCGACAAGTGGCGCGAACTGCCCCTGGTCAACGGCGACTACCGGGTTGCCGGCACCATCACCACCCGTTTCCAGGAGCAGCCGTGAAGAAAGAGCTGAGAACGACCGAGGGCGCCGCCCCCATCGGCGCCTACTCGCAGGGGCTCGTCGTGGGCGACTTCGTCTACACCTCCGGCATGGGCCCGCTCGACCCCCAGACCGGCGAGCTCGCCGGCGACGACATCGTCACCCAGACCCACCAGGTGATGCGCAACCTCGGCGCCATCCTGGCCGCCCACGGCCTCGGCTTCGACGACGTCGTCAAGGCGACCGTCCACCTCCAGCACCTCAAGCGCGACTTCGCCGCCTACAACGAGGTCTACCAGTCCTACTTCACCCAGCCCTACCCCGTACGCACCACCGTCGGGTCGCAGCTGCTCGACATCCTGGTGGAGATCGACTTCGTCGCGCACAAGAGCGCCTGAGGGACGCCCGTCGTGGACAGTTCGGTGTTCGCCTTCGTCGAGGACCTGCGCGGCGAGGGCGTCGAGCGGGTGCTCGACAGGATCAGCGGGTACGGCGCGGCCGGCGTCACGGTCGGCGCCGTCCACCACGCCGCCCGCGACGTCACCCCGCACGGGCTGTCCCGGCTGACCGTGCGCCGCGACGGGGCCCACTTCCCCCCGCCCGGCGACCTGTTCTCCGGCCTGCGGCTGCGGCCGCCGGCCGGACACCAGGACGCCTTCGACGGGCTGCGCGAGGCGTGCGGCGAGCGCGGCCTGCGGCTGCACGGCTGGACCGTGTTCCTGCGCAACGCCACGCTCGGCGAGGCGCACCCCGACGTGACTGTGCGCGACTGCTTCGGCGACCGCGGCTCGCCCGCCGACCTGTGCCCCGCCCATCCTGACGCGCGCGCGTACGCCGTCGCCCTCGCCAGGGCGGTGGCCAGGCTCGGCGTCGACTCCGTGGTGGCCGAGTCGCTGCACTTCAGGCCGCTGCGGGCGGAGCGCTCGTTCGTGCCGCTCGGGCCGATGGACGCCTACATGTTCGGGCTCTGCTTCTGCGACTACTGCATGCGCCGCGCCGCCGACCTGGGCGTGGACGCCGAGGTGGCGCGCGAGGAGTGCGCCAGGATCCTCGGCGGCGTACTCGACGGCGACCCGCCCGCGCAGGGCGAGGTGACCAGGGCCGCGCTCACCGCGTACGCCGGACCCGACGTCGTCGCCTACGCCCGCGCCCGCTCCGAGACCGTCACCACCCTCGTCTCCGAAGTGGCGTCGGCCGTCGGCGACGAGGGGTCGAGACTGGTGTTCGCCGACGCGACCGGCGGCGTCAAGGGCTACCGCGACGGGCTGCCCACCCCCGGGCTGGCCGCCCACGACGCCTGGCAGCTCGGCGTCGACCTGGTGGCGCTCGGCGACCTGGTGCCCGCCTTCGCCGTGCTCGCGTACGCGCGCGACGCCGCCAGGGTGGCCGACGACGTCGGCGCCTACCTGCGCTCGGTCGGCAAGGACCGCGAGGTGCGCGCGGTGCTGCGGCCCGGCTACCCCGACACCGACTCCGCCGACCGGCTGGTCGCCAAGGCCCGCGCGGCCAAGGCGGCGGGCGCGTCGGCGGTCGACTTCTACGCCTACGGCCTCATGCCGCACCCGGTGCTCGACCGCATCCCGGCCGCCCTCTCGGAGATCCGCTGACCTGACGTACGGCACGCTCCCGTCGTACGCGGCCTTCAGCCGACCCCGTCCAGCACCGCCGCGACCGCGTCCCGCGCGAACCCGTCAGGCAGGGGTATCCCCCGGAACACCGACCTGACCCACACCGCCCCGGCCAGCAGGTCGACCACGAGCATCGGGTCGACCGACTCCTTCAGCTCGCCCCGCCGTACCGCACGCTCGAAGATCTCGCGTTCCCTGGCGAACCGGTCGGCGAAGAACCGCCGCGCGTCCAGCTCCGGATGCTCCACCGCCGCGCCCAGCGCGGCCACCGCGACATCCGCGGCCGGCGGCTCCGACAGGAGCCGCACCACCCCCTCCACCAGTGCGACCAGATCGCCGCGCAGGCTTCCCGTGTCGGGCGCCGTGAACCCCAGCAGGTCGGCCTCGACCAGCGCCGCGCCCAGCAGCGCCGCCTTCGACGGCCACCACCGGTAGATCGTCGTCTTGTTCACCCCGGACCGCTCCGCCACGCCCTCGACGGTCAGCCCCGCGTAGCCCTTCTCGGCCACCAGACGCAGCGTCGCGTCGAAGATCTCCTGCTGCTTCCTCGGCGCCATGCGATCATTTTCTCCCGGCGAACGCGGTGGCCACGCCAAGACCGAGATAGACGACACCGCTCACGTACCTCAAGGTCCTGGCCCTGCGGGCGAGCCGGCCGCCCAGAGCGCCCGCCGCGACCGCGTACACGACATCCGAGATCAGCCCGAGCAGCAGCAGCGTGAGGCCGAGCACCACCACCTGCAGCGCCGGCGACCCCGCCGACGGGTCCACGAACTGCGGCAGGAACGCCAGGAAGAACAGCGTCACCTTGGGGTTCAGCACGTTGACCAGCACGCCCTCCAGGAACACCTGCCGCAGCGGCTGCCGGGGCGGCTCCCGCGTCGTCTCGTCGTCCTTCGCGGTGAACGCCCTGATCGCCAGATAGACGAGGTAAGCGACGCCTGCCCACTTCACGATCGCGAACAGCGTCGCCGACTGCGAGATCACGTACGACAGCCCCAGCGCCGCCGCGGCGATGTGCACCAGCGTGCCCGCCTCCACCCCGAGCGCGCTCGCCAGCCCCGCCGACCGGCCCTGGGCCAGCCCCCTGGCGGTGATGTAGAGGTGGTTGGGCCCCGGGACCAGCACCAGGGCGAGCGAAGCGGTGGCGAACAGCAGGAACGTCGTGAGGGAGACCATGCGCTGACTGTACGAGCACGTTTGGTCCCCATATAAGGGCCAATCCGCCCCGCTTGAGGTGGGCCAATCGATTGTCGGCCCCGCATGGCATAGTGACGGCGTGAACGGTTCTCTCGTCGGGCGAGCGACCGAGCTTTCCCGGCTCGTCCGCGTGCTCGAAGCGGCCGCGGCCGGCACCGCCGGGGTCGCGCTCGTCGGCGGCGACGCCGGCATCGGCAAGACCCGCCTCACCACCGAGCTGGTGGCCGAGGCCCGCGAGCGCGGCTTCCGCGTGCTCGTCGGCCAGTGCGCCGAGCTCGGCGACACGCTGCCCTACCTTCCGCTGGCCGACGCCCTGCGCGGCGCCGAGCCCGCGGTGGCCGCGGCCGCCGCCGCCCACCCGCTGCTCGGCCAGCTCCTGCCCGGCACCGAGACCGCCCCGCAGGCCGGCCTCACCCAGCAGCGGCTGTTCGGCTCGCTGCTCGGCCTGCTCAACGAGGTCCAGCCGGTGCTGTTCGTGATCGAGGACCTCCACTGGGCCGACCGGTCCACCCGCGACCTGCTCGTGTTCCTCAGCCGCATGGTGCAGACCGAGCGGGTCTGCGTCGCCGGCACCTACCGCACCGACGACATCCACCGCCGCCACCCGCTCCGCTCGGTCCTGGCCGAGCTCAAGCGCCTGCCGACCGTCACCAGCGTCGAGCTGGGCCCGCTCGGCGCCGGCGAGATGTCCGACTACGTGTCCACGCTCGGCTCCGTCGCCGCCCGCGACCTCGGCCTGATCATCAGCCGTGCCGACGGCAACCCGTTCTACGCCGAGGAGCTGTTCGCCGCCCTGGCCGAGGGCGACGACCTGCCCGACGGCCTGGCAAGTTTGCTGATGTCCCGGGTCGAGGTGCTCTCCGAGCCCGGCCAGCGGGTGCTGCGCGCCGCCGCCGTCGCCGGCCGCCGCGTCGAGGACGAGCTGCTGCGCGAGGTCTCCGGGCTGCCGCTGCCGGAGTTCGAGGAGGCGGTGCGGGAGATCGTCTCGCGCGGGCTGCTCCGCGTCCACGGCCAGGGTTACGCGTTCCGCCACGCCCTGCTGCAGGAGGCGGTCTACAACGACCTGCTGCCCGGCGAGCGCACCCGGCTCCACGCCGCCTTCGCCCGCCTGCTCACCTCGCCCGCCGAGCTGGCCCACCACCACCTCGCCGGCCACGACCTGGCCGGCGCGCTGGCCGCCTCCGCCGAAGCCGGCCGCCAGGCCGAGCGCCTCGGCGCCCCCGCCGAGGCCCACAACCACTACGACCGCGCGCTCGGCCTGTGGGATCGCGTCGACCGCGCCGAGGAGCTGGCCGGCGAGACCCGCGAGACGATCGCCCTCCGCAGCGCCGTCGCCGCCGCCGACAGCGGCGACAACCACCGCGCCGTCACCGCCCTGCGCGCCCTGCCGCAGACCTCCGAGGTGAGCGAACGGCTCGCCTACTACCTCGCCGAGATCGACCACCTCGACGCCGCCGTGGTGGCCGCCGAACACGCGGTCGCGACCGCGTCCGACCAGGTCGCGCTGGCCAGAGCCCTGGCCACGCACGCCCGCGCCCTCCTGTGGACCCCACGCCACGCCGAGGTCGAAGAGCTCGCCCACCGCGCCCTCGACACCGCCCGCCTCGCCGGCGCCAAGGACGCAGAGACGAGCGCCCAGATCATCCTCGCCATCTACACCGAGCTCCACCACGGCCTCACCAAGGCCCACGACCTGGTGCGGCTCGTCACCACCGAGCGCACCGGCGACCTGGCGATGGACCTGCGCGCCCGCTTCCACCACGCCCGCATCCACTACGACCAGGGCCTCATGGCCGAGGCGGCCGAGGTCGCCGACGCCGGCATCCGCCTCGCCTACGAGACCGGCCTCAACTGGAGCACCTACGGCACCGAGCTGCGCTTCCTCCGCTTCCTCATCCACTACGCCTCCGGCGACTGGGACCAGGCCGAGGCGGTCGCGTCCGGCTTCGCCGCCCGCGTCGGCACCATCCCGGAGGCCACGCTGTCGTCGTTCGCCCTGTTCATCGAGGTCGGCCGAGGCAGCCCCGCCGTGGAGAGCCGCCTGGAGTGGCTGAGCCCGTTCCGGCACGACCAGTTCATCGCCTACATGTTCCGCGGCCTGGCCGCCGAGCACGCCCTCTGGAAGGGCGACCCGGCCGCCGCCCTCGACCACGTACGCGCCGCCCTCGACGCCCTGCTCGCCGGCGACGCCGCCAGCATCCGCATCGCCGCCGTCGGCCTCTGGGCCCTCGCCGAGCTCGGCACCACCGACGGCGCCGACGACCTCCTCGCCACCGCCCGCCACGCCGTCGAGTCCGGCATCGTCGGCGAACGCGTCCAGATGGGCCCCGAGGGCCAGGCGTGGGCGCTGCGCGCCGAGGCCGAATGGCACCGCGTCCACGGCCGCCCCGACCCCGAGCTGTGGCGCCAGGTCGCCGGCGCCTTCTCCTTCTTCCCTTACGAGGAAGCCCGCGCCCGCTGGCGCCTCGCCGAAGCCCTCCTCGCCTCAGGCGACCGCGACGCCGCCGAGGCCGAATGGTCCCGAGCCGACGCGACCGCCACCCGCCTGCGCGCCGAGCCCCTGCGCCGCGCCCTCGCCGACCTGGCCCGCCGCGCCCGCTTCGGCGGCGGGGGCACGGACGGCCTGCTCACCGCCCGCGAGCACGAGGTGCTCGGTCTCGTCGCCGAAGGGCTGACCAACAAGGAGATCGCCGCCCGGCTTTTCATCGCGCAGAAGACGGTCAGCGTCCACGTCTCCAACATCCTCGCCAAACTCGACGTCTCCACCCGCACCCAGGCCGCGGCCATCGCCCGCCGCGACGGCCTCATCCCGTGACGAGGTCCCGCACCACCTGGATCAGCTCGGCCGGATCGAACGGCTTCGTCAGATAGGCGTCGACCCCGATCTCCCTGCCCCGGCGCTTGTCGTCGTCCTGCGCCCTGGCCGTGATCAGCACCACCTTGATGTGCCGCGTCGCCTCGTCGTTCCGCAGCCGCGCCGCCGTCGTCCACCCGTCGAGCATCGGCATCATCACGTCGAGCGTGATCAGATCCGGCCGCACCTCCAGCACCCGATCCAGGCAATCCTGCCCATCGGTGGCCGTCTCCACCTCGAACCCCTCAAGGTTGAGATTGACGGCGATGAGCTGACGAATGACCTCGTCATCGTCTACGACCAGAACTTTGCCAAGAACGTCACCCACGGCGGTCAAGCTAGCGGTAGCGGGGCGGTCACGTGGGGTTTTCTGTGGATGTGTTGGCGGACGGTTATCTGGTGCGGAGTGGGTGCGGGATACTGGTAGCCTTGGTTCTCGTTGAGCCCCCTTAGCTCAGGGGATAGAGCACCGGCCTCCGGAGCCGGGTGCGTAGGTTCGAATCCTACAGGGGGCACTCACGATCAGCCGGGCCGGACATTGTCTGACCTGGCTTTTTGCTTTGTTTCCGTATCCATGTGACCTTGCCATCCTGCGACACCGTGAGACGAGATGCGCGAGTCATGGAGCGATTCCTTGATCATCGGTCGTCCTCTCGGGCGCGGTCCATCCGCTCGATCGACACTTCGTCGTAGGCGGCCATGCAACGGTGGTAGAGCCGCTGCAGCACCTCCACGCTGTGCCGGCCCTTGGGCTACCTGAGCCGCGGGCACACCGACAGGAGTCGGCGCAGGTCGTGCCGACCATCGTTGAGCTTGTGGACCGCTGGCGGCGAGTTGGAGGCGACGTTGGCTTGCCCTGATTCGCCAGGTTGCCAGATAACCGGGAAACGAAGCTCCACCCGTCGGCGACGCCGGATTGTGAGGCCGGCGCCGCCGCGGGTGGCCAGGTCAGTCGCGTGTGGAGCCGCCTGTGGCAGACGTATTCAGCTGCGCGCTCGTCCGGCCGGTGAGCTCCTCGAGGGAGACGCTGTGCCGTGACCCGTCCTGAAGGATTGCCGTGACGCTCTTGACACCGCCACGAGGTGAAACTCTCTCGCGCTGCTCCGTCGTCGGCGCGTCCGGCCACCAGGCCGCGAAGTAGCCGCCGGTGACGGTCGCGGTCACACTGCCTTTCGCCTCCGTGGAGAGCTCCAGACCCACCACGTCGGCACCGACCCTGCCGGTCACGGTACGCACGCTCTCCTCACTCGTGCTCATGACCGCGCCGAGGGCGGCCCGCGCCGACTCCGCGGGAACCGGCGGAAGCGGTTGTGCGTCGGGCCCCGGTGTGCTGCCGTGCGAGCCGACGAGGTCGCCATCGTGGAGCAGGCAAGTGATCTCGGCCAGGTAACTGCTGTCGTCGTTGACGTAGACGAGCGTCCACGGCCCCCGGCCCTCGGTCACCACGGGCCGGAAGCCGAGCTCGCGCCCGGTTGTGCGCTTGGCGGTGTCTCGGGCGTTGTCGAGGCACTTCTCCTGGGCGTCGGCGGCCCGGTCACCGCTCACCGTGTGCGGCGTCGCGGTCCACGCTGCCATCGCCGAGCCGCCGCCGAACACGCCGGGCAGCAGCAGCGCTGCCGTGATGCCGACGGCCACCCCTGCGCCGACAGCGGTGAGGCGCCTGGTGGTGAGCAGGCGCGGGCTGCTGGTCGTCGGTACGGGTGCCTCCATCGGGTCGGTGGCCACCACCCGGGCCAGCAGGGCCCGAGCCTTAGGGTCGATGTTGGTATCCAGGTCAGCGGGAGTGACGGCCGGGTCGAAGTCGCGCAGGGCGTGGTCGAGGGTGTCGTTCATCGCATGCTCCGGGAGTCCACGGTGGCGGTTGCCACGGGCTGGGTTGTAGTGGCGGGGGCCGCGTCGGCGTGGCGGCGCAGAGCACGCCGGGCCCGGGTGAGCCGAAGCCGGAACGCGACGGGAGAAATGCCGAGCACCCGCGCGGCCTGTGGGGCTGTGAGGCCGTCCCACACGGCCAAGGCGAGCGCCTCCTGGTGGAGCGGACTGAGCCGCCGCCACGCCTGGACGAGGTCGAGCCGGCGTGCCACCGACTCGGGGTCCAGCCGGGCCGCCGCGGCGCCGGTCAGCTGGCTGTCGGCGATGCGAACGGTGAGCGCCTGCCGCCGCTGGTCGGCCCGCAGCCCATTGCGCAGAGTGAGGTGCGCCACGCCGAACAGCCAGGCCCGCGCCTCCTCCGCCGCCGGCGGCACGTCATCTAGGCGCCGCCAGGCGACGAGGAACACATCAGCGACCACGTCCTCGGCGTGGGAGGGGTGGACGCGACGCTCGACGAACCGCAGCAACGCGGCATACGTCTGCTCGTAGAGGTGGGCGAAGCGCTGGGTGCGCGGCGGCCCCGTGTCGGTGACGTTCATGTCTAGGTCATGTCCGGCAGGCTCACAGGTGTGTCATGACCCGTCACGACGAGGCGTCGGTCACGGCCTGCTCCGTGCTCTCGCCGGTGACATCGTGTGCCGCCCTGGCCGGCAGCGTCGGCCACATCCGGATCGCCATGACGGCCGATAGGGCCGCAAGCACTGAGATTACTTCCTCGCGAACCACTGGCAGTTCTTCCGGGCTCAACACGGCGGCCTGGAAGGGCAGGTCCTGACGGGTCATGGCGCCGATCCCTGTCGGCTCGCCTTGATGGAGAACATCAGCGGGATGCGCGGCCGGCCCTCCGGCAGCCGGTAAACCGGGCCGTAGGCCTCCAGGTTGCCGAAGCGCCTGAAGAGCGTGTGGTCGTGCTCGTGCAGGAAGTCGATGCGCAGCCCGGCCCAGGCCAGTGCGGAGATCACCTCGCCCAGGGTGTGCTGGAACTGGACGGACGTGGTGTTGGCCAGTTCTTCGGAGCCGGTGTAGGTGTACGGCTCGTCCCAGATCTGCGGATCGCTCCTGAAGTAGTCGAACGTGACGGTCGACCCCTCGGCGTCGTCCAGCATGTCGGTGAAGGGGTGGAACTCCGACAGGTACAGGAATCCGCCCGGGTTGAGCAGGGTGGCCACCACCTCGGCCCAGCGCCGCATGTCGGGGAGCCAGACGAGCGCGCCGATCCCGGTGTAGACGATGTCGTAGGCGCCGCCCAGCGCGGCGGGGGCGTCGTAGACGTCCGCGGCCACGAAGCGGGCTTTCAGGCCGCACTCCTCGGCCAGGGCGGTGGCGGTCTCGATGGCCTTCTCCGACAGGTCGAGCCCGCAGACCTGGGCGCCTCTCCTCGCCCAGGCGAGGGTGTCGAGCCCGAAGTGGCATTGCAGATGCGCCAGCGACTTGCCGGCGACGTCGCCGACCTCTTCGATCTCGAAGTCCCGCAGCGGGTCGCCGCCCGCCTTGAATCCGGGGACGTCGTAGAAGTCGCTGGCCACGTGGATGGCCACGCGTTCGTCCCAGTTGGCGCGATTGACGGCCAGGTAGTCGATCTCGCTCATGGCGGTCGAGCCTAGGGTCCCGCCCGGCGGTGACCCAACCGGATATCGCCAGCCTGAGCGCGGTGATAGGGAATGCATAGGACGCCTGGCTACCATCGCGATCATGCAGGTTCCTGGTCCGCACTATTCCCCGTTTCATCCCCACAGCCGGCCGATGCCGCCCCCTGCTCCGCCCGTCAACCGGGCGCTCGCCGGTTCCGCTCTGGATCTCCTCAGTCGTGATCGCGATCGGCGCTTTCCTGCCGTGGAGCAAGATGGGTGCGCGGTTCGGCGATCGAGGAGGTGACCGGGTTCGAGGATGCCGGCGTGGCGCCGCTTTTCGTCGCGTGGCTCGGTGCCATGTTCGCGGTCGCGGCACTGACCGCGGGCAAGACGACGAACGAGGCCGAGGTCGTGCCGGGGGCGGTCGGCTTGATTCTCTGCGGATCCAGTTGGCTCCTCACCGTCCGGAACTCTGACGAGGCTGTTCTCCGATGGGTCAGCGACGGGCTCTTCGTCTCCCTGGCCGGCTCGGTCGCGCTGTTCGTCATCGGCTTCATGGCGATCGTCCATGACCGCCGGTGGCGCAGGGCGGCGGTGACACGGCCGGCTTGACGGTCACGCCGCCTGCCATCGTGGGAAGGGCGCTCGTCCCTGCGAAGGCCGGATGTCGTGGTTGCCGGCGAACAGGCGGGCGGGATCGTACTGTCGTTTGACCGCCGTGAGTCGCTCGCGGACGGCCCTCGGACAGATCGCGGCGCCGTCCTCCTCGGTGGCGGAAACCTGGCGGGAATGAGGGTGGCCGGTCGGACAGTGCTTGTGTATGGACATGTCACTGCGCGCCCGGATACGTGACGGGGATGCCGAGGCGTTCGAGGTGCTCTTCGAGGAGATGGCCCGGCCGGTGTTCAGTCACGCCTTCCGATTGACCGGGAACTGGTCGGCCGCCGAGGACGTGCTCTCGCTGACCTTTCTTGAGGCGTGGCGGCTGCGGCATCGGATCGACGCCGACGGCGGGTCCCTGCGGCCGTGGGTGCTGGGGATCGCGACCAACGTGGCGCGGAATCTGCGCCGGGCGGCGAGGCGGTACGACGACGCGCTGGCCAGGATGCCCAGAGGCGACCCCATCCCGGACTTCGCCGACCAGATCATCGGCCGCATCGACGCTGCCGAGCAACTGGCCGCGATCCAGCAGGCCTACGGCTCGCTGCGCCGCCAGGAGCAGGAGGTGTTCGCGCTCTGCGTGTGGTCGGGGCTTGATCACGCCGAGGCGGCCCAGGCGCTGGGCGTCGCCGTGGGGACTGTCAGGTCCCGCCTGTCCAGGGCTCGCAAGAAGCTGGAGAAACTCGCCGCGGAACGGCAACAGGCCTCCGGGTCGCGACAGGTAAAGGGTGACCACGACAGCGTGGTCCGGTCCGTACGGGAGGAGAACCGATGAACAAGGCCGAGCGCGAGTCCCTGGCCGGGTTGCTGCCGTTCGAGGCGGAACCGCAACTCCCGAACGGCCGGCAGCGTCTACTCAAGGAGTTCGTCATGGTGGAAATCCGCAGGTCGGCCCCTCGGCGGCGCCTGGTCCGTCCCGCCCTCCTGGCCCCCGCACTGGCCCTGGGTGTCGCGGTGGCCGTGGGCGTCCCGGCTCTCCTCGGCGGTGGGACACCCGCGTACGCGGTGTCGAAGAACGCTGATGGGACGCTCACCATCACCATCAACCAGGCCAAGGACCCCAAGCCGCTGGAGGCCACGCTCCGAGGCATGGGAGTGAACGCGGTCGTCGACTACATCCCGGGAGGGAAGCGATGCTCGCCGCAGCCGCGTAGCACGAGCTTCCTGTCCCGGCAGGAAGCGCAGAACCCGGCCGACGGCAGGCCGTTCCACATCTGGCCGCCCAACATGGACGAACCGGGGTTCCGCATCGACCCGGCCGCGATCAAGCCCGGGCAGACGGCGGTGCTGGAGTTCAGCGTCTCCGCCGACGAGAAGACCGCCGGCATCTGGGCGAACATCTCCAACGGGCCCGTCGCCGCCTGCACGCTCGTGGACAGCGACGAGGCGCCGCTCGGCCCCCCGCCCGGCTGGGACGACTGACCGGGGGCACACACGATCAGCCAGGTCAGATGCCGTCTGACCTGGCTTTTTGCTTGTTTCCTCAGTCGTGCCTCGCCATCCTGAGACGCTGCCGGATCCTCGCGGCGATCAACGCCGTGCACACCACCACCCGGGACGTCCGCGAGACCAACTGGCGGGCAACAGTGCCGGTGGACAGGTCGCCCAGTACGGACACGGTCCGGCGGGCTCGGCCGGTACAAGCGCGATGTAAGGATACGGACCATGTCAGATGCCACGCAGTACCCCCTGGAACCGGGCCCGGAGCAGGTGCGCCTGATGGGCGAGGCCGTGCTGGCCTTCGTCGAGGACTTCCTGCGCGACCTGCCGGAGCTGCCCGCCTTCGACCCGGCTCGCTCCGCCGCCCTGGCGGGGGCGCTGCGGGAGCCCGCCCCTGAGCTGGGCAGCCCGCTGTCCGGCCTGCTGTCCACGCTGCACACGGCGGCCCGCGACGGCGCCGCCAGCGCCGGGCCCGGCTATCTCGCCTACGTGCCGGGCGGTGGCCTGTACGCCGCCGCGCTCGCCGACTTCCTGACCGCGGCCATGAACAAGTACGTCACCGTCTGGCAACTGGCCCCGGCCTGCGCGCAGATCGAGGCCACGGCCGTCCGCTGGCTCTGCGACCTGTTCGGCTACCCCGAGGAGGCGCGCGGCATCCTCACCTCAGGCGGCTCCATGGCCAACTTCTCGGCCATCGTGACCGCCCGCGTCGCCCGGCTCGGCGAAAGCTTCCTCGACGGCACCGTCTACGTCACCGACCAGACCCACGCCTCCTGCGCCAAGGCGGCCCTGCTGGCGGGCCTCCCGCGCGCGCACGTACGGGCCGTGCCGGCGGGCACGGACCTGGGGATGGCCCCGGACGCGCTGGCCCGGATGATCGCGGACGACCGGCGGGCCGGGCTGCGGCCCTTCCTCGTGATCGGCAGCGCGGGAACGACGAACACCGGAGCGATCGACCCGCTCGCCGAGCTCGCCGCCGTCGCGAGAAAGGCCGGGGCGTGGTTCCACGTCGACGCCGCTTACGGTGGCCCGTTCCAGCTCACCGAGCGCGGACGCGCCCGGCTGCGCGGCATCGAACTGGCCGATTCGATCACCCTGGATCCGCACAAGGCCCTGTTCCTGCCGTACGGGACCGGCGCGCTGCTGGTGCGCGACGGCGCCCTGCTGCGCCAGGCCCACCACATGGACGCCGCCTACCTGCAGGATCTCGGCGACGAGGACGACATCCCCAACTTCACCGAATACTCCCCTGAGCTGACCCGCGACTTCCGCGGCCTGCGGCTGTGGCTGCCGATCAAACTGCACGGCCTTGACGCCTTCCGCCAGGCTCTGGACGAGAAGCTCGACCTGGCCGAACTGGTGCACGACACGCTGCGCAAGAACGGCTTCGAGGTCCCGTGGCGACCGAGCCTGACCGCCGTCGCCTTCCGCTGGGTGCCCGAGGAAGGCGACGCCGACGCCTTCAACGCCGAGCTGCTGCGCCGCGTGACGGCCCGGGGCGGTGCGCTGCTGTCCAGTACGCGGATCGACGGCCGGTACATGATCCGGGTGTGCGTCGTCAGCCACCGCACCCACCGCGACCGGGTCGAGGAGCTCCTGGACATCGTCAGCGAGACCTGCGCCGCGCTACGGGCCGAACACCCGGCGGGTCCCCAGTGAAGCAGGCGTAAGGCTCCGGTCGTAGGTGTGGTTGTCGACGCGGGGACGATGCCCTCCGTATGGACCGATGAGGTTCTGCGGTGGAGGCGGTCTCCATACGTACGAGCCAAGCAGCCGGCAGAGGAGACAGCAGTGGACGACATCGAACAGCAGACCGCGAACGGCAAGGTGCTCTGGCACTTCACCATGTCCCTGGACGGGTTCGTGGCCGGGCCGAACCACGAGATGGACTGGATGATGACCGGCATCTCACCCCAGCCGGGCGCGATCGAGGAGTACGTCGCGACCACCGGCGCGATCCTGGGCGGCCGGCGCGGCTGGGACGCCTTCCCGGATCCCGGCATGGTCTACGGCGGCGCCTGGACCGGCCCCATCTTCGTGCTCACCCACCATCCCGAGGACGCCAAGCCCGCCGACGGCGTCACCTTCCTGGACTGTGACGTGGCCGAGGCGGTACGGATCGCGCTGGCGGCGGCCGGCGGGAAAAACGTCGAGGTGCATTCGCCGACGATCGGCGGCCAGCTTCTCGAACGCGGGCTGCTCGACGAGATCGACCTGCACATCGCGCCCGTGCTGCTCGGCGACGGCATCCGGCTGCTGGACCTCCCCGGTGGCCGGCCGCACTACCTCCACCGCCTCGGCGTCGATGACCCCACGGCCGAGCTGGGTGTACGGTACCGGCCGGTCAGGGCGTGACCGGCCCTGTATTCGATTCTCATACGCTTGAACTTTCAGAGCCTTCGCTCACGTACCATCGGCTGACGGATCCGCAGTAAGGCCATATCGGTCGTGACCGGAGAATCCAACGAGCGGCCGACCCAGGAGTACGCTGGCCCTGCCGTCAGTGTGCATCCCGCCGTTCGTGCTGGAGGCCCGCATGAGCTCTCCGGATCCACGCCCTCATCTGGGCGGGGATTACTCCGGCATCGACCCCGGCTTGATGGACCTTTTCGAGCCGGCTCTCGGCCGTACGGGCGCGACCATCGAAAGCAGTGAACCGCAGATCAGGCGTACCCTTCAGCAGTTCGACCTGGATACCTCATATCTGACCGCGTTCAGGGAAGCCGCCAACTGGATCAGCGCGAAGCGTCCTGAATTACGCCGGCGCAAGGAGACCATCTCCGCCGAAAAGGCGGACTGGGGTGCTCCCGGCCAGGCTGTCAATGGGATGGTCGCGTTCGACGAGGCCCGCTACAGCAAGGCCTTCAACGATCCCGATGTCTACGCCGCTGTCAGCCACCTTTCCGCCGACGGCAAGATCAGCGACTCCGCCCTCGCTGCGCTGGAAAAGCGAGCGCAGGACCCGGAGTTCGCCACGAAGCTCATGCATGCCCTCGGCCCGGAGACTTACCTGGCGCTCATGCGCAGGACGGTGTCTCAAAGGGATGAGAAGCGCCTTGAAGCCGCTCTGAGCAAGGCTCTCGGCGCGGCGAGTCCCCGCCTGGGCGCCGACTGGCGGAAAAGCTTGACGGCCGACCTCGATCGGGAGGAGTATTTCGCGCTCGCGCGGGCGCTCAAACATGGGACGTTCGACCACGGCTTTCTGTTGTACGTGGCCAGGAAAGTGGATTCAGCGTCGCGGGCCGAAAAGGATCCGTGGTTCGCGGGCCGGCAGGTGAGAACGCCTTTGCGCGAGGCGATGTACCAGTCCGCGATGAAGGACGTTTTCGAGGCGCTGGGTCGGCATCCGAAAGCGGCCCAGGAATTCTTCGCCTACGACAGGTCGGCGCTGAGGTTCTACGTGATGGAGAAGCCGCTGAAGGACGGTGGTGTGGCGCTGGGCCGGGCGCTGGAGGCGGCCACGATGACGTACCGCGACCATGCGGGCACCGCCCTGGACCCGTCGCGCGGCTACCTCTCGGCCGGACTCGCCTCCGACCTCGTGCATCTCCAATTTGAACGGATCAAGGCGGACGAGCGCCCTTCCTTGGTGGCTGCCGGGTCCATCGGGCGGATTCTGGCGGCGTACATATCCGACGTGAACCGGGTTGCTTTTGTCGGCCTCGAACAACCAGGCGTGTTCATGGAGGACTATCCGAACCTCCCAGGGCGGGAGGACTGGGGAGCACGGTTCAACAAAGGCGAACTCCGCGCCGTGATGCAGGAGGCGTTCAAGGAGGACGAGAAGGCATTCGGAGTGGTGACCTCGGCTCAAACGGCATGGAGCGACAGACTCCTCAACCATGGCGCCGGTCAGGTGGCCGCAGGTCAGGGCGCCGACAGCTTGAACACCGCAGGGCTGGAGATCGGTGCGGGATTCGGCCTGATCACCGACGCGGCCGGTCTCGCCCGTATCGAGAAGGGGCACGAGCTCGACGAGACCCAGAAACGGAACATGAAGATCCTCATGGCCGTGGTCAACACCGGTCTGGCTATCCCGCAAGCAGGGTCATGGCCCATCGGGGCGAGTGTGACGGGCGCGTGGACCGGCATGATCGAAGACGCTGTTCAGGGCAACGCGCGAAAGGAAGCCGTATTCGCCGCCAACAGCACCGTCGAACAGACTCGGTTCCTCGTCCATCAACTCACTGCTCAGGCCATGTTCGACCATGGTCTTTTCGGAGCGGCCGACCCACCCGCGAAGACTCACCCATGGGCGTCACTCAGCGACGTCGAACCCGGTGACGATCCGCGCAGCGCACCGAACAACTTCCTCAAGCCAGACGGCAAGACGCTGATGTCGTTCGACGAGATGAGCGCCGGCGATGGTCGACGCTACGACGCCTACCACACCTGGCTCTATAAACGTCCTGAGGACAACCCGTGGAAAACACTCGGAGTTCAAACCGCTCTCGACGACGGTTACACCACCGGATTCGTGCGGTATCAGTGATCAA
Source organism: Nonomuraea sp. NPDC054003 (assembly GCF_055585125.1). Classification (NCBI taxonomy): domain Bacteria; kingdom Bacillati; phylum Actinomycetota; class Actinomycetes; order Streptosporangiales; family Streptosporangiaceae; genus Nonomuraea; species Nonomuraea sp. NPDC054003. The sequence continues at coordinate 7,266 of NZ_JBVJKR010000017.1, read as the reverse complement.
AGTCAGTCGGATGGCCATCCTGGGATGCGCCCTCATCAGTACTTCCGCTTGCATGGGCGGAACCAGCAAGGTCGACGCCACCCCGCTGCCCACGGTTTATGCCCCACCCTACATATGCGATCATGTTCCCAAAGTGGCGGTCGAGCGGGTGACCGGAGTCGTCGATCCACTCGTTACCGGTTCTCTCCCTCTCCCGAGTGAGGACCGCCCCGTCGTGGGCGCTTGCTCTGCCTTCGAGCCGACCGGCGAGCGTCGGGCAGTACTCCGCATCATGCTTGACACCGGCGGAAGTCGTGGCCAGATAGAGAATCAGTTGCGCGACGGAGTCTCCAAGCAACTACCGGAAATCGTCCCCGACGGCTTCGGCTTCTACACAGTGGACCCGAATGAGGAAACCCGGGCGGGCGCGATGATGGTGAAAGGCAAGGCGCGTTTGTCGATCGAACTCGTGAAGGGCGTCAAGGGGCGCGACAACGCCGCCGACGTCGTCGCCCTCATGAAGCTCATCGCCCCCAAACTCATCCCGGCCGCCGGCACCGACGAGAATGGCTGACCTGATGACGGACATGGTGCCCAACCCGCTCTACGAAGCATTACGCGAAGCAGAGCAGAAGATCACCCCGCTCATCGAGAACGCGACCCGGGCGATCGAGCAGTCCTACAAGGAGTTCCACTCCGGCCGAATCTGGGTGGGCCCGACGGCCAAGCTCTTCGACGCCCAGCTAGAACTCCACCGCTCCCGCGTGGTCCGCGCCGGTGCCGACATTCTGGAGGACATACGCGAGAAGATGGCCGGTCTGCCGCGCCAAGTGGACGAGAAGCAGGCGCTGGCCCTCACGCGGCAGTACGACTTACGGTAACGGCCGCGCTGACGAGTCCGCTTCGGGGCGGCTGTCGAGACGGTTTACCTGCGCTGACCTGGGAGAAGTTCCAGGTGAGCGCGGATGCCGAGGAAGTCCGCGCGATCGCCTCGGCGGACGGCCGGACCCACAGTCGCTCAAGGAGTTTCGATGACCGACTCGACGACGAACCGGTCCAGGCCGCGGGTCGGCTGGATCGGGACCGGTCGCATGGGAGTCGCCATGGCCGCGCGGCTCGCCGACGCCGGTGTGGACGTGACCGCCTGGAACCGCACCATCGCCAAGGCTGAGCCGCTCAAGGAGCACGGCGCGTCGGTCGCGGAGTCGCTCGCCGCGTTGCGCGACCGGGACGTGGTGTTCACCACGGTCTCCACGTCGTCCGTCCTCGAACAGGTGCTGTTCGGCGACGACGGGCTGCTCACGGGCGACGCGGCGCCGGGAGTAGTGGTCGACTCCTCGACCGTGTCCGTGGAGTCGTCGGCCGAGGTGCGCCGGGCTTGTGAGGCGAAGGGTGTCGCCTACCTGGCCGCGCCGGTCAGCGGCAACCCCAAGGTGGCGCGGGCCGGCGCGCTCAGCCTGGTGGTGTCCGGTCCCCGGGAGACCTATGACCAGGTCGCCCACCTGCTGCAGTCGCTCGGCAGGTCCGTCACCTACGTGGGGGAGGGCGACACCGCCCGGCTGGTGAAGATCGCGCACAACCTGATGCTGGGCGTGGTGACCCAGACGCTGGCGGAGATCACCGTACTGGCGGAGAAGGGCGGCGTCCCGCGGCACGCCTTCCTGGCGTTCCTCAACGACAGCGTCATGGGCTCGGCGTTCACCCGCTACAAGTCCCCGGCGTTCGTGCACCTCGACTACACGCCGACCTTCACGCCGCCCCTGCTGCGCAAGGACTTCGACCTGGGCCTGGCCGCCGCCCGCGCCCTGGACGTGCCGATGCCGGTCACCGCCCTCACCGCCCAGCTCGTCCAGGCCAGCGTCGGCACCGGCCGGGTGGCCGAGGACTTCGCCATCCTGCTCGACCTGCAGGCGGCAGCCTCGGGGCTGGATCTCAAGCCGGAGGACGTCGCGGTGGACGACGGTCTCGGAGACCGTTCATGACCGCCGCGTGCTGCCTCACGGGCCTGATGGGCGCCGTTGCGTCAAGACCGGTGAGTTCGATGTGAACCCTTTGCGGTGAAGGCCGACGATCTTTCCGTACGGTTTCCGCCGCCCTGTCCGCGTCCCTGATCGCATCGATAGTCCGATTCGTTGGCCGGTGAAGGGACTGACCGGCCGGACGTAGGACGCATCTCCGTTCGGGCGCTGGTTCAGCGCGTTTCGCGAGACTCACTGGTCCAGTGCCATGGAGAGCCCAGGCGGTTGACGATAGGCGCCCACTCAGGCTTCCTTGTCGTCACCGCGCTGACGGAGCGCGCGCTCGGCGATCCCGCTGGAGAGCTTGCCCGTCACCGATCTGGCCCGGTCAAGGGTCTCGTTGCCGAGGCGCCTGGCGGCATCGATACCGTCTGCTCCTGTCTCGAGCGCCTTGTCCTTCACCTCCTTGGCCGCGTCCGCCCATCGTCTCGCCTCCGATGACTTCCGAACGCGCTCGATCCCGAGCCGCCCGTGGAAGTCGATGACGGCGCGCGAGACATGGTTGCTCGACTGCACTACAGCCGGGGCCTTGGCCGGATGCATCAGCACCTTGGCGTTGGCCGTGCCGGCAGCCGCATCCATGCGGGCCATCAGGCGTTCGGTGCTCCGTGAGATGAGTTCCAGCCGGTCCTTCCGGGCAGCCCTCAATCCGAGACGATGCCCGTCCAGTTCCCCCGGAGACGCGTCCAGCACCCGGTCGAGTTCGAGCACAGCGATCGCGTCCTGCAACTGGAAGCAGCGAGCCAGCACAGCGAGCCACTCCTGTCCCTTGGACTCTGCTTCCTTGGCTGCCTTGGCGAGATCAACGATCTTGGTCTCGCCCTCCAGCTTTTCCGCGAGCGCGTCGAGTTGACGCAATGCATACGCCTGGGTTTCTGCGATCGTCGCCGGCGCGGTCTGTACCTTCGACCACGTGATTTCGTCGACCCGGCCCCTCGTCTCCCGGATGGTCATGGCCTCCTCGATGACGAAGCCCACTCCGATCATGCGGGCCAACACGGCGTCCTTCTGGGCGCGCAGCACATCGTCGACCTTCTCTTCGATGGTGACGAGATAGTCGGTGATCTCGTTCATGGTCACCTGCATCGCAACCTGTGCCATGATCACTGCAGCACCAGCCAGAAGCGTCGGGTTGGGCACCACAGATCCGGACCCCTTCGTGATCTGGAGCCATGATTTGATCGAGCCTGGCTGCCCCACCATTGCGTGGCTGACGCCTGGGGTCTTGCTTTCCATCAGCCCGAATTTCTTGACAAGCTGCGCGGACTCCTTGGTCAGTTTCACCCAGCGACCTGAGTTGGCGGCAATCTCAGAACCTGCCCGCACGGCTCCGGCTCCGCTACTGAGAACAGATCCGAGCCGTTGCACTCCGAGGTCTTTCGACGGCAGTCCCTCGGAGTTCAGGAAGCGTTCGACAGCGGTCGGATTCCCGATGACCGCCAGGCCGTCGCCGTCACTGATCAGTTGAATACCGTTATCCATCACCGGCTCCTGAAAGATGGGCAGGGAAAGGGGCTTTTCGCAGTCGAGGGGGAGTCGGGATGCGTGGGGCGATCGCGGGGGTGGTGTCGAGGTCTTCTAGGACGGGAGTTCCTACGCTCACCGTCCGACGGAGGACCTCGACGTGCCCACGCTACCTTCGACGCCCCTGGCCTGTCCGCGTTCTGCCACCTCAGGGAGTTCGAATCGGAGGTCGTCGGGGCAGCACGTACGCGACAGGATAGATTCCGGACATCATTTTCAGAAGGGCGAGCTCCCGAACACGAGCGTGCTTGACGACGCGGATATCGGGCAGCTCGGCTGCCGAAGCTGTTCGAGGAGGCGACCCAACTGCCGGAGGCCGCTGATGACGCCTCCTGAGGGGATCACCATGGACCAAGAACAAGGTGTGATCGTAAGCCGTGCGGCACGGCAGGTGATAGACAAGGGCGTCTTAACCGGAATGTCCTCGTTTGCTCCAGGACTGCAATCCTGGACACCAAAGGCAGCTGATGAGCTGTACGAGCGATTCGTGATGAATTTCGACGCATCCTCCGACGCGTTCCTGGTCAAGCTGAAACGGCAGATCTCCGAGGGCTCGGATGAGGCGATCGTGCTCGCCGCCGAGTTGCTTTTCCTCAATATGCTGCCGCTCACTTCCGACACGATTGGCGCCGAACGCAAGCTCGAGATCGTACGCACCGTGTTGTCGTGGGCCTCGCAAGCCGTGGACATCCCCCAGGATCTGGCGGCTGCGGCGTCTCCGGGCTACATGAAGGGCGGAACGGCGTTCAAGAGCTACCGGTGGGCGCAACTGGCCTTGCTGATCCGGCTGGCCAGACTCCTGATCGGCCTGCCACATGATGAACGCGAAGCCGCTCTCCGCGATCCATGGCGCTTCCGCGAGTTGGCGCAGGAGGTGCTCGCCGATTACGACGGCAAGTTCCGCGCCCAGGCACAGCTGCACGTCCTGCTGTTCTTGATGTTTCCCGACGTGTTCGCGCCCGTCTCGGTGGCCGGGAACAAGAAGCGGATCCGTGACACCTTCGCCGATCGCTTGTCCGAGCCGACCGGCGATATCGATCGGGACATCTTCGCCATCCGCCAGTCGCTCGAGCGTGAGAGCGGTGAACCGGTCGATTTCTACGACGAGTGCTGGCGCTCCCAATGGGAACCACCAGCTTCGCCTCGGTCGCAGAAGGGTTGGCTGGTGCGAGGAGCCAATGTCCGTGGCACCAACGCGATTCCCCGTTGGCTGGACGAAGGCTACTGCTCGGTCTCCTGGGCCGACATCGGCGAGATCCCGAGTGGTGCGTCACGGCAGATCGTCAGAGAGGCGGTCGAGGCCGCAATGCCGGATGCCAAACAGGGCACGAAGGACTCCGCGGTCAGTCAACTGTGGCGGTTCCTGAGCGACTTCCAGCCCGGTGATCTGGTCGCGACCGTCGACGGGGACGCTGTCTACGTCGGGGTCATCACCAGCGACGCGTACTACGACACCACAGAAGGCAGGCCGATCGCCCGGCGTCGCCGGGTGGACTGGAATCGCGAGCCGCTGAGCCGCAAGTCCCTCCCGGAGGAGGCGCAGGCGAAGCTCAAGGCCGTGACGACGATATCCGACCTGACGCCCGTGATGGCTGCCCTCGCCACCGACGCCGGCATAGAGGAGCAGCTCACCCCGGAGCTCGTCGACCAGGACGAAACCCAGGAGTTCATCGTCCCTCAGCTGAGTCAGGAGTTCGCGGACAAGCTGCTGCTGCCGCGTGAGTGGCTTCAGGAGACCGCCGACCTGCTGACCATGAAACGGCAGATGATCATGTACGGCCCGCCGGGCACCGGCAAGACCTACCTGGCGACCAAACTCGGTGAGGCGTTGGCCGGCCCCGACCGCACCAGCCTGATCCAGTTTCATCCTTCGTACGGGTATGAAGACTTCATCGAAGGATTCCGTCCCCGCCTGGAGGCAGGTGGGACGATCGGGTTCGACCTCGTTCCCGGCCCGCTCAAGAACGCCGTCGCCATCGCCGAGCAGGAGCCCGATCGGCCATACGTCCTGGTCATCGACGAGATCAACCGTGCCAACCTGGCCAAGGTCTTCGGCGAGCTGTACTTCCTGCTCGAATACCGGGCGCGGGAGATCACCCTGCAGTATTCCCCCACGGAGCCGTTCAGCCTGCCGAAGAACTTGTTCATCATCGGCACGATGAACACGGTCGACCGCTCTGTCGCCCTGGTCGACGCGGCCATGCGGCGCCGCTTCGTCTTCCGCGCGCTCGCCCCGAACCGGCCACCGATCGACGGACTGCTCCGCCGCTGGCTGCACCGTGAGCGCCTGCCCGAGCTACCGGCCCTCCTCCTGGAGGAGGTTAACCGCCGACTGGACGACCCGGACCGGGCAGTGGGCCCCTCGTACCTGATGACCCGGAACGTCGCCACGCGGCGGGGACTTGAGCTCATCTGGACCGCGGAGATCCTGCCTTTGCTTGAAGATCAGCTTTACGGGAATGTCGATGACATCGAGGCCGAATTCGGCCTGCCCGTCCTGCTCTCCGCACTGGGGCTTGAGCTCTCGTGACCTTATGTCTGGAGCTCGGCGAAGCCGCCACTGCGCCAGTCCGGCCCCTCACACCCGCGCAGGTCGCCACCCTCGCCGCGGTACCGGAGCTGGTGACCGTAACTCCTGCCGGCGCGGGCCTGTGGCGGCTGGCCGGACGGCAGCGGGTCGGCACGGTACGGCTGGGCGCCGGCGAGGGGATGGTGGAGCTGCGGATCCACCCTAAGTTGCCGATCCGCAGACTGCTGGCGCTGCTTGACGCATCGGACATCTGGCAGCCTCAGCAGGTCACAGCTGCCCGCGATGACCTGCTCGTCCCCGCGCTGGCCGACCTCCTGGCCCGCGTCGCCGACCGGACCCTTCGCGGCGGTGTCCTCCATGGGTACGTGCACCACGAGGACGCCTTGACCATGGTCCGCGGTCGGATCCGTACCAGCGCTCACATCAGCCGACGCGTCGGACTGCCCATGCCTCTCGAGGTCGCGTACGACGACCACACAGCCGAGATCCCCGAGAACCAGATCCTGCTGGGTGCGCTCGACCTGGCCGGGTCTCTGCCGAACGTCGGCGGCCGGACCAGGCAACTGCTCCGTCATCTCGGTGCCCGCCTGATGGACGTCACCCCGGTCCGCCCCGGCATGCCCCTCCCAGCATGGCGGCCCACCAGGTTGAACGAGCGCTACGTCCCCGCACTGCGCCTGTCCGAACTGCTGCTCTCCGGAGCGTCACTGCAGCAGAGGGGGACAGGAGCCGTTCAAATGGATGGGTTCATTCTCAACATGGCCCAGGTCTTCGAACGCTTCCTCACGAGGCGGCTCGCTACCGCGTTCAAGCCGTACGGGCTGCGCTGCGAAGCCCAGCAGCAACACCGTCTCGACCGGCAAGGACGCGTGCCCTTCCGGCCGGACATCATCGGGTATGGCGGAGGGCGGCCCGCCATGGTCATCGACGCCAAATATCTTTCGCTGAACGGCTCCCCACCGACCGAGCACCTCTATCAGCTCATCGCCTACTGCACCGCCCTTGGTCTGCGTGATGGACACCTGGTCTATGCCGGAGGCACGACCGAGGCCGAGCCGTACCGGATCACGCACTCCGAGATCACCGTCCACGCGCATGTCCTGGACTTGGACCAGGAGTACGGCCGCGTCCAAGATCGTGGTGTATGAGGTTCAACCACTCTGCGATCTAAATCCTATTTAAGCAGCAATAGCACTATTAGTCACACTTGCATCA